>NZ_CP030047.1:6900000-7600000 GCF_015291625.1 Bradyrhizobium sp. CCBAU 53421 | reverse complement strand
AGGCGCAAAACTGACAGCGACGCCGAGACCCGCGGCGCTCATGCCGGATTGAAGAAGGCCAATCAAAATGCCGATTCGAAACGCCCAGCCACCGATCTGAATGATCAAATGTGACAGATAAACGAACTGCCGTGTGCTCGAACCAGTCATCTGTGACCTAGCTCATCGAACTCTTGATCGAGTGGATATCGCACGATGCGGAAGCGAAGATGAATGGCCGGCCAACGCAGTTCACCTTGTCTGGTCAGATATGTCGAATTTGCATCGCTTGTCGCGCAACAAATTCCGCAAGACCCTGCGCAGAGCTGTTCAGGCGTAGCTACTATTACCTGCCGACCCTGCTGTACGCCGCTCGGCTTCGACGGCAAGCAATGCCATGAGCCGCAATCTCATGAGGGCTTGGCGGAAGACGTAGAAGCTCGATCCCGCCGCGAAGTCAGGTCAGCTTGCAGACTTGCCTGGATGTGCTCACGAGTGAGGTGGTAGTCTGGATCTCCCCCAATCTCGACAGCGACTGTGGCGTGGTTCAGTGATATGCCCGGCCGACCCTCGTTGAAGTACTCGATGGCGAGATTGTTGTGCGTGAGCGCATGCCGGGGATTGAGTTCAAGGGCTCGAAGATAGTGCTCGATGCTCTCGCTCGCCTTGCCAAGCTCGGAATAGGCAAGGCCGAGGTTGCTCTGTAAATCGGGGTTCTTGGGATCGATATCGGCTGCCGCTAAGTAGGACTCCAGAGCAGCTTCCGGACTATCTTGTCGCATCAAGATGTTACCCTTCTGGAAGTGAGCTCGCCATTCGTTTGGCTTGATGGCAAGCGTTCTGTCGAGATCGGCCAGGGCGCCCGCGGCATATCCCATTCTGTTGCGAAGTGCAGCCCTGTTCAGGTGCGCTTCGTAATAGGGGGGACACAGCTCAATGGCGCGCGCATATGCCTGTAGAGCCTCAGCTTCCCTTCCGGGTACTTTCGAAAGCAGGTTGCCCAGGTCATTGTGATACTCGCCGTAATAGGGATCGTAGGCAATCGCCTCACGCAGCTGCTTTTCTGCTCGAGGAAGATCGTCGACGAGTTCATAGACCTGACTCGTGTTGTAGATCAGAATCGACTGGTGAAGCTTGAAACGCTCCCCGCCATAGGCCTTAAGCATCTTGCCATGGCCTTCTGCACAAAGGGTGAGGGCTTCGTCATATTTCTCTTGCTTGGCCTTGATATAGGCATATGCGTTCTCTGCAAACACCTTGATATAATCGTACTTGTCGTGATCCTTGAAATCCCGCTCGATGGTCTCCAGATTCCGCAACGCGTACTCTTCGGCCACCGTGAGGTTGACCGGCTGCTGATAGCGTCCATACGTCATTGATTGGGCATACAGAACCGTTGGCGTGTATCGGCTCTTCGGGAATGCCTTGTAGAATTCATCGAGATATGGAACCGACACCCGGCCGCAGCCGAGCGAATACAGCACAAAGGCCGCGTTGATGAAGGCAGCGTTTACCGGAGCATCTCCCGGGCCGTAGGTGCGAAGCGAGGGATCGGCGAAAATTTCACCGAAGTAGCCAAACCAGAGATCATACAGGCCGATGCTTTGCAGGATCTGACTCGGTTCTGCAAGCAACTCCAAGCGCTTGTATTTGTCCCGTATCGATAGCGCATGAAGCATGACGAGCGGCGCCTCGCCCGCCAGATAGAGGTCGAGGCAAGCGCGGTGCGATTGCTCATGCAGATGATCTGCAGTCGTCTGATCGAAGGTTGCATAGTTTCGCTGTGCGATGAGATCAGGCGTCGAGCAGTCGGATTCAATGTACGATTTGAGAAGGCTGTGCCGTTCCCCGGTGTTGAGGCTGGCGAGATAAAGGTCCACGATCGCGACGGGGTCGAGATAGCCGATGATCGGCAATCCGCCTGCTAGGCATTTGCTTAAAGCCTCCGCAATCAGCGGATTTCCGCCACTTGCCTCATGGATCTGCCGCTGTTTCTCCGTAGTGAGATTCCGATCGAGGATTGGCCCCAGTTCCTGCAAGCTATATCTGCCGAATTGAACTTCGCTGGCGCCCTGGAAATAGAGGCGTTGTTCGTAGTCGATCAGGACAAAGCGAAACAAGCGCGCATTGTCGTCCAGCCTGACGAGCAGCTTGATCAGGTTCTTCGCCGGGGCGGACAGGGCGGCCGCCCGGTCGATGACGATGATGTGACGCTCGTTGCGCTCTTGGGCGCACCGGATCAGGAATTCGGCTAATCCAACCAGGAGCTTATTTTGGTACTCATGATGATAGAAGCGTGTGCGCTCTTCCCTACTTGAGGTATTGGTGAGATCCTTCGGCACGATAAAGGCATCGCTGACCAAGAGAGGAAACAGCCGCTTCAAGGATTGCTGTGCCGTCTCAACCAGTTTTGGCCTATTCTCATCGGCCCACCGCAGTTCGGCGTCGATCAGCTCTTGCATGCCGGCAAGATAGCCGCCGATCCGCCAGTCGCCGTCAACGACGGAAAGGTCGGAACTAGAGCTCGCGAGTGCCGATTTGATCGTCGGCACCGGTGCCATGCCAGGCTCCGTCTTCAAGATCGTGATCGGATTGATCTCGACGGATGACAATATGGCCGGAGCGATGCGCTGCTGGATCAAATCAACCATTTTACTCTCCCGAGACGTCTCACAAAGGAGGGGGGTCGCAAGGACCACCCTCCGATGCCGCTATGCTCTCATCAGCTGGATGCATTCAAGGCACCCGTCGAACCAACCCTAGAGCGTACCCGTGTACGGGGTGGTGGTGCGGATGGTGGTCTTGATCTCAGCGATCTTCTTTGTCATCACGTTTCCTTTCCTTCTCTGGCACGCCAGACCACGCGAAAGCGCGGCCAGTCGTGCGGGGAAAGAATACTTAGTTGCTGCGCCAATCCGCAGCGAGATTCCTTGACCGTCGCTATCAAAGAAATTGAAAGCGCGGCTCAAACTGGCACAAGGACCCGATCTGGCGCTTGGATTCGCCGTGCCTGGAGGTGGGCTTGGTCGTGCGTCGCCAACGCGGTTCCTTGCTCTGCTCTGAGCTGGACTTGCACCGGGCACCTTCGGCGGCCAAACCTCCGCATCGCGCAGCGATGCAAATTGGCTGCAATGGGCCGTCGTTTTCGGAAACGCTCCGGGAGAATGCACGGGCTCAGCTCTACGTCGGTGTCTGGTCAAGAAAAATGCTCAGCGCCAGAGCCGGTCGAGCGCGGAACATGAGCTTCGAATCCGGCCCCCTACCAGAAGGTAGAGTTTCAGCGTTAGCGGGCTTGCCAATAAGGTGCGGCGGTCGCTCTGATTGGGTTTGAGCTACCGAAGGAGCTTCGCTGATCGCGTGGCACGCTCGCGCGATGCGATCGGCCCTCCTTGTTTCTATGCATTCCTCTCCAGCAGACTGCGCTTGTGCCATCGATCGCCAGGTTTTGTACCCACCGCGCAAATGACGAGCGACACCGATGGCTAAGCCGATACCCGCGCTGACCGGCATCCGGTTTGTCGCGGCAGCAGCAGTGGCATTGTCTCACGGTGGAAGCCAGTTCCTGGAGGGTACCAGTCTTGCACTCGATATCAGCATCGGGACGCTGGGCCTGTTCGGAATGTCCGTCTTCTTCACGCTGAGTGGCTTTGTCATTCAATATAACTATGGCGGTTCGATTGCCGGCAGTCCACGCAAGGCGATCCCGGAATTTCTCGTGGCGCGCATAGCGCGAATCTATCCTCTGTTTGTTGTTCTCTTTCTCGTTGAACTCTTGACCGGACCGATAGTCTGGCCCTGGCTTCTCGGAACTGACGCTCCGGCCGAGGGATTTTCGTGGCACATTGTCCCGTTTCAACTCGGGATGATTCAAACCTGGTTCTTCGCAAATGTAGCCGGTGTTGCCCCCGTCTGGCAGTACGAAGAGATCGGCATCGTCTCCTGGTCAGTCAGTACCGAATGGTTCTTCTATCTGGTTTTTCCGCTCGTTTGCCCGTTACTTGCGCGGATCAGAACTGTGCCTGCGGCGATCCTGTGCGCGATTGGAGCGGTCACAATAGAGCTTGGCATCGACCTTGCGGTGCTCATGCTTCAGGACCGCATCAATCTGTTTGCGCTTCATGCCTACGGGACGGGTGCGGCTCTGCCGAACTGGAAGAACACGCTTCTCCTCTGGATCGTCTACTTTTCGCCCTTTTGCAGGATATGGGAATTCGTGCTCGGCTGTTGCTTGGCGAAGCTCCATGACGTGTGGTCGGCCCAGGATTTCAGGCCGCCTCGAGCTCTGCTCGATATCGCCGCAATTGTTGGTGTCGGCGCGATAGGCTGGGTGTTCTGGTTTACCGCCCACAAGACGCCATTTGGGGCGACCATGAGCCTGTTCGATATTGCACGCAACAATATCGCTCTGGCGGCACCGGTTGCGCTCATCCTTGTCGCGGCGGCCCAGCCCGTCAGCCGTGCAGGACGGCTGTTGTCGGCAAGGTGGCTTGTCTTCCTCGGAGAGGCCAGCTTTGCCTTTTATCTTACACACATCATCATCTACCAGCGTTTTCCGCTGGCACGTTGGGAAACCGCAGGCCAACTGCTTGGCCATCTCGGCGCGCTCGCGCTTGCTTTCACTCTGGCCACCTGCGTCGCGATCATGCTGCATTTTGGCTTGGAGATGCCGGCCCGAAGGCGAATTCGCAGCTGGCATCAGATGGCCTCGCCGGAACAGCGCAAGCGTCTGGTTCGATTTGGAAGCGTTGGCCTTGCCACTCTCGTCGGTGCGGCCGCAACGTATGCGCTGCGGGATGCGGCCGGGGATGCCGTCACGCAATCGGGTATTTCGGTCGTTTCTGCAACGTATGGCGGTAATTGCCGCTGGATCTCCGCGCGCGGCAACGCCACGAGTGCGCTTGCAGCAGCCTGTAACGGCAAGGACGCATGCACTTTCGCAAGCATGGCGCGAATAGGTGATCCTGCTCCGGGCTGTGCGAAGGAGTTTACGGCCGCCTGGGTCTGTAAAGGCGACCCGACCATTCGCTCCAGCTCGGCTGCGGATGAGCGTGCCATGATCTCCGCTCTACAACTCTCCTGTAACGCGGTCACGCGCGATGAATGAGCCGCAGTTTCAGGCATCGTGTGGATCTAAGCCCTGAAGCGAACTGGCTTCGGCATCAGGTCATGCTGCCCGCCCGTGCTGAGCGTCCGCGTGGGCTATAAGACAAATAGGTCGCGGACGTGACCTGCGCCGCTGAACCAGCGTCTCTTTGTCCACCTTGATGGCTGCGATACTCTTCGCTAGATCACAACGGTTCACTTATGGAGATGCCGCCGTGGCAATGGGTATTGTGAAGTGGTTCAATTCGACCAAAGGTTATGGCTTTATTCGGCCGGAGGACGGAAGTGCCGATGTCTTCGTGCACATCAGCGCCGTCGAAAAGGCCGGTTACACCACCCTCGAAGAGGGAGCCCGGGTAAGTTACGAGCTCAAGGCAGGCCGTTAGGGCAAAATGTCAGCCGAGGATCTAAGGGTTGGCTGATCCAGTTCGCCTCCGGAAGCGTCTGCCTGCTAGGCGGATTCTCGTACCCCCGTCTGGCGATGTCTCGTCACCGGTGCACCGGACGCTTGTCGTGCGACTGTCGTCTCCAACCAAGGCTATGCCGCAATACCGCCTGAAGGCTTGATTTAAGCCGTCGATCGCCAATGCCGGAGCAGTTCCAGATTTTTTCCCTCCTCGTGCAGGTGTGAGCGCGGGGTGAAATCGTCGGTAGCCATGATTGGTCCGAACCGTACGCTCGTGCTCGACAGGTCGAGAGGTGCATGTATCACCCGAAGTCACGATGCGCCGACCGGCGCTCACGATCGAAGAGCGATGCTGTAGCGTATGGAGGAGCTCCCACAGTGGAGTTCTGTCCGTTATGGACAATGGGCGCGCGACGCTCCGGCTGCGGGTGTGTCCTGCTACGCTGACGGACCGGCCCTCGATGAAAAGTCGTGCATTAGCTTGAGCGAGGGCGAGGTCAAATCCCAGGAGCTGGCCCCGCGGGATTAGCCAATATAGTTGAGGTTAACGGCGTCGTGCTGTTGACGATCCGCCCCTGACATTGATCCATTGCAGGGGAACTGCACACCCACAGCCATCGGAGACACGGCAAGTGTCCTTCCAGCTGACCGTCCTGAAAGTATTGGCCGGCCAGCCTGGCGGGCGAGCTTCTGTTGCCGAAGTCCGACGCGCCGTGGAGATACTGATGAACAGCGGCCGTGACTGGACCGATCGCATGAAGCGGTTGGCCGAACATGCGCCGGACCTGAATATCTTTTCGGCGAAGTTTGTCGTTCGCGATGCGTTCGGCTGGGAAATTACGGAAGACGGCCGGCAATTCCTCTCTGCGCTCGAAAGGGCCGTCGCCGATCAAAGAGAGACACCTCGATCAACGATCGCCCCCTCGCGCAGCGAAGTCGCTGCGCAAGCGGTCACAGATGCGGAAAAATCACTTACTCCCCGCAGTCGCCGTCAGAGGCCGCGGCGACGCCGCAGGAAAGGTGGATTCAATCGACGCACAGCATGAAGCGGGAGCCCGACCAGGTGCGAGGCGCGCACAGCAGCTGACCTTGGCAAAAGTGCTATCGATCTCGCGCGGCATCGATCAAAACTGCGGAAAATATCTTGCAGTGTAACCTGGGTCATATGCAGCCCCACTTCTTCACGGGTATTATCCGAAAGGCAGTTTCGGTGGGGTACTATGGACGACGAGTTTTGTAGAGAGAGGGCGCGAACCGTCCGGGAGCTTGCTGAGCAAGCTGACCCGTTCATCAAAAAGCGCTTGTTGCAGTTGGCCGCCAATTACGAACGGCGCGTTGGTCAGCCAGAAACCGAGATCGCGCTGACCTGCTGGCATGTAGGGCGCCTATCCAGAGCGGCTTAACGCACAACTGCTGAAACGCCTTCGAGCCTAACGAATGAAGTTCGTATGTGGCCGGAGCAGCAAAGGCGGTCGGTGCACTGGGACGCTGGGACGAGTCATAGGGTCAGGTGCTGGCCAGCTCAGGCATTTCGAACTTCTTCGCCATGGCGGACGTCTCCGCCCAGGCGTGGCCGGGGATACGTTTTACAAACTCCGTAAAGACCGTAACGAACGCGGCGCGCTCGGCTTCGGCATCAAAATCCTCGGCGTCGTCCGCGGTAAGTAGCGGACGCACGTCGGCCAAAAACGATGGATCTTCCAGCTTCGCCCACATGCGTTCCTCGGCCTCGGCGCGAGAAATAGCTTGGCCGGAAGCACCTAGATATTTGCCGAACAGCTCCACGATGCGTGCGGAGCCCAGTCCGTCGAACAACGCAACAGCTTTGGCAAGGTCGACGAGGTCCCGGCCCTTGTCACGTTGGAGAAGCGCGCGGAGCTTCGTTGCCAGGATTTCCTCCCGGCTGAATGATGCAATGTCCGCCTTGTCATTGAACCAGGGATTCTTGACCTCGAACGGAAACGACTTTGCCCGTCATAAGCGATGCGCTCTCGTGTGGCGATCTCGACTTTGACGCGGATCGGCTGAGAGGCGTTTTCATCTTCGGGCTTGATAGTGAAAGTAAGCCGAGGCCCTATCTCTCCGAGGTCGTAATGCGCCCGCCCCATCCATGGCTCCAGGACAGCCCGGAGATGGTCCAGAATTGGGCCCACGGGGCCTTCCGTCGTGCGCGTGAGATCTATGTCTTCCGAGTACCGATAGGCGCTTGGGAAGTGCAGCTTGTTTAGAGCGGTGCCTCCGCGGAACCGCAGCTCTTTCTTCAGATAATCATCCTTGAAGATTTCAACGAGTGCCCTGGATATGATGAGGTCTTGCTCGACCTGTCGATCTTCGGGCCATGGAGCTTTTTGACTCCATGCAATGATGTTCATGGCTGGAATCATTGATCGAGCTCCGGACGGCGATGGACCAGCACGTTCCAGCGTGTGTCACGTTCCGGCGGCTTGCGGGTCTTGCTACTACGCTTGGAAGGATCGAGTTCGACCCAGGGCAGCAGTTTTTCGTTTTGCAGGTAGGCGTGAAGTGACTCAGCTGCCTGGCTGTGTTTGACGTAGTCGAGCAGGTATCCGAGGCGCTGGATAACGGACCGCTCAAAGGCGGGTGCCAATTTCTGGAGTTCGTGCGCCTTCATTTTAGCCCCGAGATCAGAAAGGACAGTGGCAATGCTGTCTATCGTTCCGGTCACATGCATATAGCGCAGCAGGTCGAGCCCAGTGAGTTCGGGCGACGATAGCTTGAAGCGGCCAGTATCGGTCTTGTGGTCAACGATCGCTCCCGAAAGAGCGCCTATTTCTTTTCGATAGAAGAAGGAAAGGATCGAGCGGCCGGCGCGGATTTTGGGCATCCGTTTGTCGGTTACGATTTGGAATTGCATGACCGCCTGGTGGGACGCGCCGTGTATCTCAGCCGCCTTGAGCAATCCGACATAATATGGGTGCCCCTCGTGTTCCATAAGATCGTCGATATACCACTGCGGCGGTGGAGCACCGCGCACCAGGTACTGTGGAGGGACGACGACGTAAAAGCCGTGCCGCGGATTAAGAAGCTGCCCTTTCTTCTGCAGGCGTTTGGCGGCGGCCAGGAAGCCCCGCGAAGTTACCTCCAGTTCGGCGATCGCTTCGTCCCGCGTAAACGAGATCCGTCCACCGGCGAGCAGATCCGTTAGATAGGAAGCGAGAGTTCGGCGTCCTCGAAGCATCATGTATAAATATACCCAGAACGTAGGTATTTTTCAACACAAAGCTATGTTATAAAATCCATAGAAAGTGGTGTTTTTCATACATGGGACTGTACCGATTCCGGTGCCTTACAGTCGTTCCTTCGCAGGACCAAGCCTGTCCCGGCCCAACAAAAATCTCCCGGAAGGCCTGTTATCCGCGTGCCCCGAGTTGGGGCCACCGGGAGACCGCAACGAGAATTATAACTGGTGACTTCGTTACAGTGCACGCTTAGATTGAGAAGGAAAATATTAGTTTCGGAAACGATTTGGAATGCCGCTTTCGCTAAAGCCGTCCAGTGCTACCGAATGCAATTTTTCTGAATGGTCGATTAACAAGAAAAGCCGTGCCAAGCTGTTGAAGCTATCGCCTACCCGTATTTGCGACAAGAAGAAAACGCTCAGCGCGTGATCAATGCCTTGTAGCCGCGCCGACGGGCTTCAAAAGGCAAGCGCGGACGTTCTTGAGAGAGCCTCAGAAATCTGTTTCTCGAAGTTCCGACATGGTCCGGCATCGGCATGTTGAACTCCAGCGCGGGCAATCAAGCGCTAAGCGTCCCGCAGGACAGTTACGCTCATTCTGATTTCTCGTCAGCTTCTCGAAAGCCAAGCCTTGTAGCGATAACGTGTTTATCCAGCTCCGGCATTAGCTAATCGTATCTGTCAAAGGAGATGGGATGGATCCGTTCAACAAGCTCAACCCTTTCGAGGCCCCAGATGTCGATCGGGCGTACTATCATGGGCTGGAAGAGCAGCAGGCGGACGAAGCGGGGTTTCCGCAGCACCTGAACGAGTTGCATCCGCACGTGCGCCCGCCCTCCAGTTCAAATAGGCTCGGCGACGCGGACGTTGTGTCGAACAGAGATGCGGATCCTTTGGGAACGCCGCATGAGGGTCGCGTCGGACAGGGCACCTCGCGGTTGCCATCGGATCCGCCAGCCTTCTCTGGACAAGGGATCCATCAACATGTGCTTTTTACGGCCGCGGATCGCGGTGGCCAGTTGCCAGCCGGCAGTTTCAGTTTGCCGGATTATTGGCACTGCATGGATGCGGCTGCCGATTGGCCGACGCATAGTGCCGGTCAGGAGGAGCATTCGTGGGCGGAGGCCAGTGACGTGGCGCCGGAGTGGGCAACGACCCCAGCAAATCCTTGGCAGCAAAATCTCGGGGCAGCAATTCTCGGCCGACGGCCCCTGCGAGGTGATGGCAACACCTCAACAGGAGGCGGCCGGCTCACCCCGGCCGCCGCGCAGTGGACCGAAGCATTGCATGACACACGGGCCTCTGGCCCTGCAGGCGGTGCGGCGGACTTCGAAGGCTCCGTCCTCAGGGAATCGCGGCTCGACCAGATCTTGGACAAATGGGCCTGCGATGAGCGGCAGGCGGAAGGCGAGGATCGGCAAGAGGCGGTAAGACGAATAATAGCCTGGGGCGAAACTGGCGACGTCTATGCAGGGCTGGAGCTGCAATACTTAGGCCTGACGACATTGCCCGACACCCTTCCGCCTGGGCTCCAATCGCTCAACGTGAGCGACAACGAGCTGGTGCACTTGCCTGACACTCTCCCGTCTGGACTTCGGACGCTCGGCGCCAGCAACAACCGATTGACTCGCCTGCCCGACGCCCTCCCGACGGGACTCCAGTCACTCGTCATCGGCAGCAACCAACTGACCGGGCTGCCCGACACCCTCCCGGAGGGGCTTTCGACACTCGCCGTCAGCAGCAACCGGCTGACCAGCCTGCCCGACACCCTGCCGGTCGGGCTCCAGGACCTCGATGTCCGCGGCAACCTGCTGACCAGCCTGCCCGACGCCCTCCCGAGCGGACTTCAGTTGCTTGCCGTCGGCGGCAACCGGCTGACCAGCCTGCCTGATACCCTCCCGCCCGACCTCCAAGAGCTCGAAGCCGATGGCAACAGGCTGACCAGCCTGCCCGATGCTCTCCCCGCCGAGCTCCAGTTGCTCTTCGCCCGCGATAACCACCTGAATAGTCTGCCCGAGACACTCCCGCCCGAGCTCCAGAGACTCCACGTCAGCGGCAACAGGCTGACGAGCCTGGCCGAGACCCTCCCGGCCGAGCTCCAGGTGCTTGAGGCACGCGACAACCGGTTGATCGGCTTGCCGGAGACCCTACTAACCCAGCTAGGTTCTGGGTGCATGGTTTATGTGGATGACAATCCGCTGCCCGAGCAGGTGCGGACGAATTTGGCGGGAGCTCTGAATGCCCCGAACTATGCTGGCCCGCGGGTCTTCTTCTCGATGGGCGGGGGAACGGCGGTGGATCAGGAACGGCCACTAGCCGAGGCGGTAGCGGACTGGTTGAAGGGCGAGCCGGAGGCGATCGCCGCCTGGCAGAACTTCGCCGACGAGGCGGGTGCCCCGGCATACGCGCTCTTCCTCGACAAGCTGCAGAAGACTGTGAATTATGATAATCCCGAGTTCAGACAGGCGGTGGCCGAGGACCTGCGGCAGGCAGCGACCAGGCCGCCATTGCGCCAGCAGTTTTTTCAGCTGGCTTTCGGGGCGAGCGAGACCTGCCAGGATCGCATCACCCTGACCTGGAACGGCATGCAGACCGCACGTCTGAAGGCTGATGTCGAGGATGGGGCCTATGACGATCGGCTCGGTGAACTCATCCAGCAGGCGCGGGTCCTGTTCCGCCTGAACGCGCTCGATCCGATCGCCCGTCAGAAGGTCAACTCACTCCGGTTCGTCGACGAGATCGAGGTCTATCTCGCCTATCAGGTCAAGCTACGTGATCGGCTGGACCTGCAGCTCATCGCGCCGGACATGCGGTTCTATGAAGTCTCCTACGTCACTGAGCACGATCTCACCGCAGCCGAGACGCAGGTGCGCAATCAAGAGGAGGCGGGGTTCGCCGACTATCTGGCAACTCACTGGCAACCTTGGGAGACGGTGGTGAGCCGGATCGCCCCCGAAGCCCATGCACAGATGCAGGTCCGGCTCAGGGAGGCGATGGACGAGGAGTTTCCGAGCCGCCTTGAGCAACGGCTCGCAGATCATCACCTAACCGGAGACAGCGAGGCCGAGGTGCACTTCGGAGCCCAGATCCGCGAGGAGATCGCCCGCGAAATTAAGGGCGCGCTGATGCGCCAGGTGCTTGGGGACCGCGGGCTTGAACTGTGAGCGGCCATCCGATTGCGAGGGGCGTCGATCTTGTTTCCACCCGCCTCTCGCTAGGTCATGTTGTTTTCGGATGCCGTCGCACCGACGGCGCGGCTCCCGAGAGAGACAGTGTGGTTTCACACACCTTAAGGACGAGTGGAAGAAGATCACGGGGCCATTGGAGCGCAACAAGGAAAAGCCGCTGCGCTTCCTGCGCTATTTCATCATGGCGAATTACAAGGTGAAGAACGAGCGCCGGGACGGTGTGGTGCGCGAAGACGAGATTTACCACTGGCTGATCGACAAAGACAATGCCGAGCTGTGCGGCTACCGCAGCGATTCGTTCGGCTTCGTCCGTAAGATCATTCGCAGCGTCGAGCGCTACATTGGCTTCACCGAAGGCCGTGGTAATGACGGCGCGTCAGCACCGCCATGGACACGCTTCAGCAGCTTTGCGGCGCGGCATTCAGCTTGCACTATGTGCTGCTGGCAGCCGCGAACTTTCCCAAAGCGCTGTTCGATCACTTCGTGCGGCAGCTTGAAAGTTTCCTATTCTATTACATCTTCACCAAGACTCCGACAAAGGATCTTGAGCGCAATTTCTCGATATAGGCGGACGAACTGCGCGAGATCGCGGAAATCGCCGATGCGAAGGCGCAAAAAGCCAAGCTCAACGAGTTCGTGGCAGAACGGCTACAAAAGAACATGGTCGGTAAGGATCCCGAGCTGGGCGATACGCTCAAACGATACACACTTGGTTCGATGCAGCAGTACCGCACGCTATTTGCTGGCCAAGCTGGCGCAGCATGTTGAAATTGCCTTCAAGGGCATGAGGGGGCCCGGCGGCCTTGGCGAATTCACCGCGCTCGAGATCGAGCACATTCTGCCCGACACGCCGGAGGCCGATCTCCGCCCGTCCTTCACCGCCGCCAATCCCGGTAAGCGCTACGATGACTACAAAGTAGAGTTTGGGAACGTGACGCTCCTGGAAAAGCCGATCAACATCGTGGCGAGCAACGGATTCTTCGAGAAGCAGCCCGAATACGCGAAGTCGGGTCATTATCTCACGCGCAGCATCGTGGCCTTGAGCCCGGTCGGGAGGAATTCGTCGATCACGCGCATCAACGAAAAGTTGCAAGCCTTTGAGAACTGGTCGGCGAACGATATCGAACAACGGCAGGACATGCTGATCGCGCTTGGCAAAGACGTATGGCGCACGTCGCCGATCGACGTCAGCTAAAAAGCGTCAGGGGCGGCTGCGAGCCGCCTAGACGCCGAGCGCTTTCTTCAGTGCGGCCGTCAGCGCCGCGCGTTTTTCTTTGGGCAGCTTGTCGAGATTGAGCTGGCGCCATTTGACGGCCGGAAGATCGGGCACCCCGGGCAGCCCCAGCAGATCCCACTCCGGCGCGCCTTGTTCGAAGCTGACCAGAAATTTCCGGTGCGCGTCCGGCATGTCGGCCACGATCGCCTTGATCATCTCCTCACGCGTTGCTTCCAGTTCGGTAAGCGGGACGGGCTCTTCTGTCATCCCGACGAAACCGTGTTCATAATCCTCCTTCATAGCTCGGCGCGGCGGATCGAGGACTTCCGCCATCGGCCTGTGGTGGCTGAGCATGTACACGACGAAGGCCTTTCGCAGATCGTCGGTGATGCCCTCGTTGGCGAGCAAATCACGCAGGTCGAAAAGTCGCGCGGATGCTGGCGGTCCAGCGCGGCGACCAGCTTTCCAGCATAGAGGTCCGCGTGCGAGACAACCTGGATCTCGGCGAAGCCGAATTCGTCCTCGACGGTATCGGTCACGGATTGCTTTTTGGCGGGATAGACGCAGCCGCGAAGGACCGGCGTCACCTCGATTTTGACGGTTGCGGCGCCGAGCTGGACGAATAGCTTGTTGACGCGCCCTTCGGTCAATCCCTCTGTGACTTGGCACCCGCCGATTTGTGCCTTGATGCGGCCGGCGATGCGCGTGAGCGCGGTCTCGATCTCCTTGAGCGATTGGTCGCGCGGCTGCACCGGCAGATAGGTGAGGTCGATATCGACCGACAGGCGGGGCAGGTCGCGAACGAAGAGATTGATCGCGGTCCCGCCCTTGAGCGCAAAGCAGTCTTCCTGCGCGACCAGGGGGACGACGCGGATCAGCAGGGTAACCTGTCTGCGGTATTGGTCGCTAAACGGCATCGAGCCCTTTCGGCACGGTGATTTGATAGGTACGGTCGAGCACGCCGCCTTTGACCAGCATGCGCTTGCCGCTTCCGAGATCGACGTGATCCTTATTTATCTTGTTTTTCCAGGCATGCGAATGGCGATCGGCAAAGAAGAAGAGCAGCCGCTTGGCTTTCACGCTTTGGCAGGCTTGTAACAATGTCTGCATGCGCCTGGGGCTTAGGGTCGAAAGGCTCTCGACCAGTTTGTCCACGGTCTCGAAGCTCTCGTGATCGGGAAGCTCGTCGAGTACTTCGAGCAGCGCCCGCTCCGGCGATGAAACCACCAGCGGCCAGCGCCATTGCCCCCATGACTGGATGACGAAGCCCTTTTCGGCCGCTTCCTTCTCGGCCGCGGCGTTGGCGCGGTCGAGATCGCCTTTGGGCGGCAGGCCCGCTTCCGGCGAGAAGAGCGCAGCGCTGTTGTGGAAGACGAAACGGATGGAGAGGGGAAGCTTCGAGAGCCAACCGGGCGGCGCGGAAGGTCCGTAGAGATGAACTTGCTGCGTGGCGCGAGGCAGGTAATGCTCGTAGCCTTGAAGCGCGAGCGCTGTTCGGCCGCCGATGGCCAGCGGCGTGCGGTAAAGAAGCGTCTGAAGGGATATGACGGCCTGCTCCCAGCTTAGGGCGCCGCGCGGCTTTCGGTACACGCGGCCGGCCGGTCGTTCGAGGTAGCCGGCCGCGACATACTTGCTGACGAGGCTGGTGGCGTAGCCGTGCTTGCTCAGCCAGGCAGCGTCAACGAGCAGCCCCTCCGGAAGATCCCTGCGGAGCTGGTTTAGTTTTCCTGGCAATTGCGTCGTCATGCTACGCAAAATAGCATGCCTTCAAACCAAGCGCTAGTTTAAGTTTTGCTCGATTTAAGTAGCAGTAGTACGTAAAATTGACACCTTGTAAACCGATCGTCGGCCCGCCCGCTGGAGACAGAAAATTAGGCTACGGTCTAAGGCCGCGCGCCTTCGCCACACAGGGCGGCGACCTTCGAGCGCACACAGCGCTTCGCCGCAGAACTTCAGGCCCGCCTGGGACCGCAAGCGCGGCATCGCGAACACGAGACCGAGCTGCACGTTGTAGCGGTTCCATTGCTGGCCGCCGGGATGCAAGATGCCGTCTAGAATACGCGCGTCATCGATGCGCCCGGCCGCCGCGAGATATTCGAGCGCGCGCACCGCATTCGGCCCGAACGGCACAAGCCAAGCCTTGGACAGCACGGCGAGTTCATCCGCTAGGGTCTCCTCGATCACGCGGCTGTCTCCGGCATAGTTACCGAACCTCTTCAGGACCGGATAGCGCAGGACGGACGTGTAATGCGCGCGGTGCGCGGCGGATCCGAAGAGATCAAGCGTGGACGTAAGTCCGAAAAGCCGATGCAAGCCGAAGTGGTCCATCAACCACGCGTCGAGGCGCATGCCCCCCTTGAACGAGGCCGCATTCTTGGCGCGCTGCGCCGCCTCATCGAGCGAGGCGCGCCGGTAAGCGCCATGTGGAAGCTGAGTAGGGCTTCCAGAGCCTGCTGCTTGCCGGGCGTGACGCCGATGATGACGATGTCGGCCTTGATGGAATCCATGCGCACGCGGTAGTTCGCCCCGCGCTGGTCCAGATTGCCTTAGGCATTGGAACCGCCCCTGGCCAGTAAGATACGTTCGCGGATCATTTTATTAGCCAATGATACGTAAACGGATCTATGGGCCTTGGCAGAAGCGATAAGCAATGGTATGTTCGCGCATCATTTAGAAGAAAAAGATACGTAAACGGATCATGGAGCGGAACTCAGAAGCAACCCAACAGCTAGGACGCCTCCTCCGGGATGCAAGAAAGCAAGCGGGCCTGACTCAAGAGCAGGTGGCCGAACGCGCGGGCATTTCCCGGCCGCGTTACCGCGATATCGAGCAGGGCAACGCCGCCGCGCGGGCGACAACGCTGATTAACGTCGCGCGCGCTCTCGGCATGGAGCTAATGCTGATCCCACAGGCCATGGTAGCCGGCGTCAACGCACTCCTTCGGCCCTCCGAAGGCGAGGATCGACCAGCGTTCACCACCGATATGGATGATGATGAGCACCCGGGTCCGCGCCCCTAATACCGTTCAGTCGCTGGAGGTGTTCCTTCAAGACCTCAGGGTCGGAACGCTCGTGCGTACGCCAGGCGATTTCAACGCCTTCAGCCTTGATCCGGCCTATCGCGCCATGTCGCGGCCCCCGATATTGAGCCTCTCGTTCCGCTCCGCCGATGGTGGGCTTCGCAAGGATCCGAAGCCCGCGGCACACGTGCTGCCCGCGTTCTTCGCGAATCTGTTGCCCGAGGACAAGCTTCGCGAGGCGATGGAAAAGCACCACGCCGGAGCAGTGAGGCAAGGAAACGATTTCGACCTCCTGGCGGCGCTTGGCGAAGATCTGCCAGGTGCAGTGCGCGTGGTGCCAAGCGACGGCAGCACCGTGATAGCCATTCAAGATAATCCTCGTGACATCAAAGCGCGGTTTTCCTTGGCGGGAGTTCAGATGAAGCTCTCCGTGATGAAAAATACGGGAAAGGGTGTCGGACTGACTTTGCCCAGCGGCGACGAGCAAGGTAAGTACATCGCAAAATTCCCCTCGGCCAATCTTGTCGGATTGTCGGAAAACGAGTTCGCCGTTCTGGCGCTGTCCGAAATCCTGGGAATGGATGTGCCGGAACGCGAGCTTGTCGAAAAATCGGATTTCGAAGGAATTCCCGAAGAATTCAACACATTGTCGACCGGCAAGGTCTTGCTAGTGAAGCGTTTCGACCGTGGACCCAAAGGTACCCGAATTCACATCGAAGATTTCGCTCAGATCTTTGGCCGCCAGCCATCTAAAAAGTACGATGACGCATCATACCACGACATAGCCTCCGCGCTGAACGTAGCGGTTTCGACCGACGCCGCGCTCGAATTCGTTCGTCGACTGGCACTTGCCGCGCTCGTGGGCAACGGCGACATGCACTTGAAGAATTGGTCGACAATATACCCAGGTGAGGGGTGCACTCCGGCCATCGCCCCCATGTACGACGTCCTATCGACCACCGCTTATTTTCCGAAGGACGATATGGCACTCTCTTTGGGAGGAGAGAAATCCTTCAAAGCGCTTACTCCGGACCGCTGGCGAAAGTTCGCCAACCGCGCGCGGCTACCCGAACCGGCGGTCATCTCGGCTGTCGTGGAGGTTGTATCGTTGGTGAACGACCATTGGTGGCAGCTCCCCGAACGGGATGTCGTGCCGGCCGCTGTTCTCAGTAAGATCGATGCCAAGATCGAGGAGATGAGCCCGGTTCTGGATCCCGGCTACGTTCCGAAGTCGTCCCTGGCTACCCCCTGAGCTTTTGCCGCGGTGATCGGAGGTCCACTCCTGCCAGAACTTCATGAGCTGGAGATTACGATGTGGATGTCATCGAGGTGGTCGGTCACACCGACGAGCAGCCGCTCGGTCCGCGCCAGTCCAATCTCGATTGAAATCTGGCTTCCGTCCTAAGAAGTTCAACAAATGTGGCTAGCCTCGTTCCAGCAGTAATGCCGGGTTGGGATTGGCTCGTGCGGTGTCAGTTGTGAGCGTGCTGAGGCAAAGTCCGCTTGTACAAGCTAATCCTTCACGGCCTGCCTAAATCGGTCATGATCCTCCTGTGTTTGGACGTTTCCCGTTCGGGACCCTGGCGAACCCGCACCGCTTATCCGATTGGCCTCCACAGCGTCTCCTATCTGTTTTGAGAACAAAGTCTCCTGCATACTCGCCGCGAAGTAGCCTAGCTTCTGGCCGAATTCAGTCGCAGGCGGCATCGAGACCAAGAGGCTAGGCTCGAATGCTAGGACGGTTGGCTTTCGAGAAGCTGACGAGCTCGAGGAGAAAAGTGCCCCGTCGGGGCAGTTGCGCCGGCACGCGAACAACGGTTGCGGGACAAGCATGTTCCACGAATGTTGAAGCGATTGCGATTTCGTCACCGATTGCCAACGCGCAAAAGGCCTTCTTGACCGCTAGCCCAGCTCATTCCATTTCAAACGCATTTAATCGTTGCGGTCTCCGGCCATAATCGGCATCAGGAGCCGCATCTTCAGATAATCGCCAAAAAGCTTTTCGATCCGCTTGAATCGTTCGTCGGCCAATTTCTATGTCTCTTCCAAACTCGCTTCGGCTTTGCTCGGATAAATTACGTCTACTGGGCCGGGGCATCCGAAATGCTCGCATGAAGATCGGCACAGACGTCAGCTATCGCGGGCGTATTTGTTTTGGAACAGAATGTATTCTTCGAAGCTCTTGAAGATTGCTGATTTTTCTTTTGCAACGCGACTGAAATCAGCTTTGATCGCGCCGCTACCCCGCTCCTGGTCGGTCAATTTCTCCGCGACAATCAAATGAACTTCTCGGAGATAGCCGCAAATGTAAACGTCTGCATTCTCCGCGTTTAGCTGAAAATCCAGTGCATGATGTATCGCTGTCATCTTTGCGTCGAAAGTTCTGAAAGCCATTCGGTTGACCAAACCGGGGCTTTAAAGCGCGGACTGCGAGGGTTTCGCGTATACGTTCATTGGAACCTCTTGCTAGCGGACAGAGCTCGGCCATCTCGGCTCGGATGCTGGCGCGCCACGTTTCCGCTTTTCAGGCCGCCATGAACATCCTCTTAGGTCGCTGATGTGTTCAGACTTCGTCAATCAATGAATAGCTCGTGCTACGCCCGCCGGGCGCGTCTTTCACCAAAACGCCCCTGGCAACGAGATCATCGATGTCCCGCAGGGCTGTATCCTGCGATGATTTGGTAAGCTGTGCCCATTTCGAAGATGTGAGCTTGCCTTCAAAGCCCTCGAACAAACGCTCAATCATCGCCCGCTGTCGGTCGTTAAATTTCTGGTTCGCTTGCTTCTTCCAGAAGTGGGCTTTCCGTAGAACCGAGGCGAGGATGGTGTCGGCGCGATCAAAGGCCCGGTCAAGACAGTCCAGAAACCACTCCAGCCATACCGTGATGTCGAGATCGCCTTTCTGCGTGGCTTCGAGCATATCGTAATAGGCGTTCCGCTCCTGCCGGATCTGCGCTGACATGCTGTAGAAGCGCTGTGAACTGTTCTCTGACCGCGCCAGCGCCATGTCGGAAATCGCGCGAGCGATACGACCATTGCCATCTTCGAACGGATGGATGGTAACGAACCACAGATGAGCCATGGCAGCCTTGATAACTGGATCGATGTCCTGTGTACCGTTGAACCAGCCGATGAAGGCTTTCATCTCGTCAGGAAGCAAACCAGCTTTGGGAGCTTCATAGTGAACGCGCTCGCGTCCGATTGGCCCCGAGACAACCTGCATCGGCCCCGTATCGTCCGTGCGCCAGTTCCCGACGGCGATCTTCGTCATGCCGCTGCGGCCCGTCGGAAACAAGGCGGCATGCCAGCCAAAGAGACGGTCAGAGGTGAGGGGAGCGTCATATCTGCCGGTGGCGTCCAGCATCATCTCAACGATGCCCTCGACATTGCGCTCGACCGGCGTCAAGGCGCCGATATCGACACCCAGACGGCGCGCAAGCGATGATCGCACCTGATCGCGGCTCAGAACCTCGCCCTCGATCTCGCTCGACTTGGTGATTTCCTCGGTAAGGGCCTCAAGATTGGCTTCGGTTCGCAGCCGAAAGCCGAGCTCTTCCATGCGACCAGTGATACGACCCTGCCGGTTACGGACAGCTCCCAGCTTCTGGGCCAGCTTTGAGCTGTTCCAGGTAAATTTCGGCCAGTCTTTCAGTTCGTGGATATAAGTCGCCATTCACCGCACTCATGCGGAGAATATGCACCTTATTCCTAGCAAACGCAATGATATTCTACGCATAAGGTGCGGAGAATATGGTGATATTCTCGGCAATATCAATAAAATCAACGGCTTACGCGTGAACCTATGAGATGATCCTTGGCAAGTCATCGTTCCACAAACACTGAAATGGAACGAGTTTATTCCACGTTAGTGGATGGAGGTCTTATCAGGCAGTCTTAGGTTGAGTTGAGACATTCCCGTCGTCAACGAGGCGCCGCAATAAAATCCACGGGATTTTCATGAACGATGAAACCTCGCGAGCGGGTTCGGGCTGTCCTGGACAAGCGTAATGCCACCAAGCTTCGGCGTGGTCCAAGAGACTTTCCCTTCTCAGGGCTTATGAATTGCGGACACTGCGGCTGTGCCTTGGTCGGTGAGCTCCACAAGGGGCGCTACATCTATTATCACTGCACCGGCTACAAGGGTAAATGCAGCGAGTCCTATGTTCGCACGGAGGTCATCGCCGCGAAATTCCCCGAACTGATGGGCCGGCCGCATTTTTCGGAGAAGGTCCATCAGTGGATCGTTGCGGGGCTTCATCAAAACCATGCTGTCGAAAGAAGAGGACGACGAGGCAGTGGCGCGACTTCAGGCCGAATACGACCGTCTGACGCAGCGCCTACGCGCCTCGTATGCCGACAAGCTCGACGGGCGGATTGACAACGCGATAACTCCGCGAGGAGTTTCTCACCCAGTACGAAATCCCCCAGGGCGAACTCGCAAAGGCGATGGGCGTGCCGCGGTTTCGCATCAACGAGATCATCAACGGCAAGCGGGGCGATCACGGTCGAGACAGCCGTTCTGTTGAGCAAGGCGCCTCGGCGAAGTTTTGGATCAATTTGCAGACCGCAGTCGGCCTCTTCGACGCTGAAAAGAAGCTCGCCGGCGAAGCCAATATGGTTCGTTGTCTTTTGCAGGACTCCGAGTTCATCACGGATATGTAGGCATGGCCAGATACCGCGGCACTTGGCGAGGGTGGTCGTGGAAGATGAGACCGCAGTCAACTGCCGGAACGAATGCGAAGGCTCGTATGCGCCGTGGAGATCGACGGGAGTGGTTCGGCGTTGGATCCTTGAGGCGTAACGAGACAAGAGGCGTAACGAGACATGGGACCGCTGGAAATCCCTCAGCGGTCCGGCCTTGTCTTGAAGGGCAGGGGTGGGCCAAGCGCAAGCGCTTTCTAACCAAGCTCTCGCTCAATTGACGTTGCCTGAGGGTTGAGCGGGTATCGGAGAGTCTTGGGCATCAAAGTATTCTTCGATCTCACCAACCGCTCTCTGCTCCCATTCGTCGGCCTGCGTCAGCAATGAGACTCGCTGGAGTGGGCGGAATGCTGCGGCTTGACGGCACAGCGAAGCTATTGCGCGGTAGCGACGCACGTTTTCCAGAATTGCCGATCCTGTCATGTTTGATTTCCCATTCAGCTTACAAACGCGAACATGAGGCGGATCGATTTTCGATTGGTTAGCGGCCGGCCCTGAAAGCATCCATGGTTGGCAAATCCTTGCGATTTCTGACTCCTCAACGCAGGACGTCTGACTTCCTAGCCGTTCAAGACGATCCACGTGAGATAAACGGTAAGCGTAGCTCTGCGGCCCTTTTGATTGACGCTTGACGCCTACTTTGTCCGCGTAGCGCGTCGTCGCGGCTTCCATATGTCGGACAATGCGTTGACCGCCGCCTCAAGCGCCTTGCGGTCGATGACGTTGGGATCGAACCGTTCCGGGCCCCAGAGGCGCATATGTTCGTGCTCCGGGTGGGTGGGGTCGCTGATGGCCTCAAGATATTCGGCATAGCCTGGCGCACCGCCGACGTCTTCCGGAGGACAACGACCGGCGGCCTCGAGCAAGAAGGGCAGGCCCTCCGTTGTGGTGTTCTCGAACCATTTTTCGAGCTTGATCACATGGTCCCAGCTGTCGCCGAAGTCATAGAGATAATGGATCGTCTTCGCACCGGTCTTTTGAACGATATTGGAGAGCCGCGTCTTGCGGGCATCGACGGGCTGGGGGCCAAAATCACCATCGGGATCAGGGATGCCCCAACGTCCTTCGCCAGCCAGGAACTCGAAGAGATGGCTATTCGTCCAGCCAAACGCCGCCTGAAGCGTCAGATGCAGCCGATCAAGGCGCAGCGTGAGCGGCACGACAAGGCATCGCATCACCTCCGGTTTCACGTCCTTGAGGGTCACCTTGATCCGGACCGCGGTCGTGTTCAGGCTCATGCCGCCAGCCTCGGATCGTGTGTATACATCGTATAGGTCGACGCCCAGGGAAGCAGTTCGTCCAGTCGTGCCGCAGCCCAGCCATTGACGAGCTTGGCGAGAACGTCAGCAAGCCAGTGCTCGGCGCTGACGCCATTGAGCTTGCAGGTCTCAATGAGCGAAGCGAGCAATGCCCAATTCTCAGCGCCCTCGTCGCAGCCGGCAAAAAGGGCGTTCTTGGCGTTGAGCTTGATCGGCCGCATCGCTCGCTCGACAGCATTGGTGTCCATCTCGATGCGCCCGTCATCAAGGTACAGTGTCAGGCCATCCCAATGCCGCAGCGCATAGCGCAAAGCCTTCGCCGTGTCGCTCTTCTGCGCAAGGTGATCAAGCTTGGCCTCGAACCACTGCTTCAAGGCTGCAGCCAGAGGCCGGGCATGCGCGTGCCTGCCGGCGCGGCGCTCGTCCGCAGATCGGCCGCGGAGAGCCTTCTCGACCGCATATAGCTGAGCGATGCGCTCGAGGGCCTCGCGGGCAACCGGAGCTGGCGCTGGTGCCGCCTCGCGCTCGATCTTCACAAACTGGCGCCGCAGATGCGACCAGCAGAAGGCGAGCGTCCCGGACAGGGCGTCCGCACGCGTCTCTCGGGTCATGGTCTTGTAAGCCTGATAGCCGTCGCAATGGATGATACCGCGATAGCCCTCAAGCAGCCGCAAGCCATGAACGGCGCCGCGGCCCGGTGCATAGGCATAAACCACTCCAGGTGGATCAGGCCCGGCCCAGGGCCTGTCGTCGCGCGACAGCGCCCAGAAGTAGCCGGTTTTCGTTCTGCCGCGACCCGGGTCCAACACCGGCGCCGGGGTCTCATCGACGCAGAGCTTCGAGGAGGCGAGCAGAAGCTGGCGCAGCCGATGCCACAACGGCTTCAGTTCCTGGGCGGCATAGCCGACCCAGAAGGCCAGCGTGGAACGGTCCAGCGCTATTCCGTGCGTCGCCAGCATCTGCGCCTGGCGGTAAAGCGGCAAATGCCAATGATACTTCGCGTCGATCACATGCGCGACCAGCCGCTCGGTGGGCAATCCTCCCCTGATCAGTCGCTCGGGAGCAGCATGCTGGAGGACGACGCCATGACAGGCGCGGCAGGCGAGCTTGGGCCGGCGGGTGACGATGACGCGATACTGCGCCGGAACGACGTCAAGCCTCTGGCTCTCATCCCGACCAATCTCAAAGAGGTCGCCCGCACAAGACGGGCAACAGGTCTCGGCCGGCATCAGGGTTTCCACGATGCGCGGTAAATGCTCCGGCAGCTGACCACGGTTGGCTCTGCGCTCGGCCGTCCTCTTCTCGCAAACTCTGGGATTGGCGCGATCTTCGGTGGCTTCGAGAGCTGCGACGGCTCCTTCGATGTCCTCCAGAACAAGCTGTAGCTGATCAGCATCGAGCTTTTCCGAGGATCGACCGAACTGCGCATCTTTCGCAAGCTTGAGTAACCGCTCGAGCCTGGCGCAGCGATCCAGCAGAGCCGCGGCAAAGACACGCAACTCGGCTGGATCGCTCGGCAGCTCATCGGGCAAATCACTCATTGGCCCGAGCTTGCCATGCTTCGCGCCGTGATGCAGCGAAGATTTGTATTCTTACGCAAGCGCTTTCGGCTGCGGGATTCGAGGCGCGTGCATGCGTGTCCAATCCATGCCGGCCAGAAGCGCTGACAACTGGGCGGCATTCATCCGCATCACGCCGGCCACGATGGGTGGCCATTTGAAGCCGCTGCCATCGAGCCGCTTCCAGTACATCGCAAGGCCGGTGCCATCCCAGACGACAATCTTCACTCGATCGGGGCGCTTCGCACGGAAGACCACCGCTACGCCCTTCATCGGGTCATGGCCCAGCGTCTCTTTCGCCAGCAGGGCCAAGCCCTCCGCACCCTTCCTGAAGTCCACGGGTTGCGTCGCCACGTAAATCGTGAGGCTCGCGGGCATTGTCAGCATGAACGTGTCCGTCGGAGCGCTAGGAACACATCACTCAGCACAGCAAGGCCAGGCGTCCCGCGCACCTCTACGCGCGCCCCTTGGAACTCGACCGTCACAACGGCGACTTCCGGCGACCCGGAGGGTTCCGCGGTCGCCGGCAACGCCGATTCCGATACCACCGGCACGAACGACAGCGTGTCCGCCGACGCCGGCAGCACCAACTGGCCCAACCGCGCACGGCGCCGCCAGTCATGCACCTGCTGGGGCCGGCAGCCATGACGACGGGCGACATCCGTGACAACCGCACCCGGCTCGAGGCTTTCGGCGGCAATCTGCGCCTTCAAATCGTCCGGCCAGCGCTTGCGACCTGCACCAGCATACACTTCGATACGTGGTGACAACCGTCGTCTTATGTCGTCAGAATGGTCGTCCATTATGAGCACCCTTGCAGAAGATGACTCTTCTAGCGGTGCTCTCAAGACTCCGCACAAACAATCCAAGGGGCCTCGGCGCTACGCTTACGATAAACGCGCGGTTTGCTGAGGTGAACGGCGGCGGCTGAAATACTCCTCAGCCTGATTGTGCAAGCGCCGTCGAGGCTGTACGCCTCCTGATGATTGATCCGGCGCATGTCGGAGCGTTCATGCAGGCCATCCCAGCAGGCGGCTCGCTATTTCGGCTACGTGAAGCCCGCCAACCTCAAGAGGATCGCATTGACCGCTGCTTTACCCGTAACCAGAACGGCAAGGGCAACGTCGCCATCCGCGGGCGCGGCGGCAATTCGGTCCCGCCCGTGTTCGGTTCCGAGAGGCAGGCCGCCGCTTTCATCAAGGCCGGGATCGCCAAAGGCACGGTCGTCAACGCCGACGAAGGGCGCCAGGCTGAGATCGATAGGCGTCGCGATGGTCCTCGATGAACCGAAGCTCATGTCCGGCTTCCGGTAAAAATCGCAATCAACTTCTTAAAATGTCTCGCTCCATGCGCAGCGTTCTCCTGGCGCAGCAGAGCGCCATTTCTACCGTCACTTTCGGAATGAAAGCTGGTGGTCGGGATGTTGGTCGTGGAGACGATTGCGCCGAGAGGGACTGCCGCGAGCAGCCGGGATGCCTGCCGAGAGCAGTCGCAGACCTCATCGTGACTGCGTGACCAGCCCGAGCTGGAGCGCGGCCAGAGCGCTGATGTCGTGGCGGTGTTCGATGGCCTCGCCCGCAGCCTGCGCGGCCTGTACTAGGGCGGCCTCTTTGCGTTCGGTCATCAGTTTGTCGGTTTCGATTTGGGCCAGCTGCTTTTCACGCTCATCCGCGGAGAGCGCGGCGGCATCGTCGCTGTTCATGTCGATCAGCTCGTTCACCTTTTCGGTCAGAGTGTCACGAAGGGCCCAACAAAGCAGCCCAATCACATCGGGAACCTGCCCAGATGCGGTGCCCACAACCCGCGTGTTCGCATCGGGGACGACAGCAATCAGATTGTGTTCCTGGAGGGTGTAAGGCCATCCGATCTCGCTGGTGTTGTCATTAATCATGGCCGAGATAGATGGCGCCCCACGTTCCGCCAGGCCTGCGATCAGCGCCGCGGCGTCTCGTTTCTTCGCCTCACTGGGAAATGGCGCACTGCGGATCTGGTGGGCGTCGGCTTCGAGCTCCCGGATGTGCAGGCGCAGACGCTCGAGCGCGTCAATGATCCGTTCGCCTCGCTCTAGAATCTCCGACAGCGCGATTGGAGAGACGGAGGCAAGGCGCGCGCGCGACGGCTGGCCACCGTGAGCCAGAAAGGCCCGGCAGCGAGATGCCAGGATCTCGCAGTTTCGCATGCGGGCAGCAGCGGTCGCCTCTCGAGCGATGAGGCGACGCAACTTTTCGGTCAGTTCGCTGGCTTGCTTGTCGAGGTCACGGATTTGCTTGTCCTCCTTGTCCGCGCTGCGACGGTCGGCGCTGCGGGCCAATATCAGCCGTTGGCGGTGGGTCTCGACGCGATGAAGCTCTGCACGAGTTGCGCGCATCTGCTCCTCAACCGGCAACCACGTTGAGCGCGCATCCGCGGCACGATCCACGATCGCCTCAAAACGATGCCGAGCGCCCTCATCGGGCAACAGGTCGGCGGCGTCACTATGCAAGAAACTCTGGAAACCTACGTGATCATTCACTTGTCGTCTCTCGTCGTTCCGTATCAGATGTCCCATTTTCGGGGCAATGACTCGCCGTGCGCATTTCTATACCGCTTTCCCCCTCCCGATTGTCATCGGTGTGACGTCGATTTACAGATCGAACCAGCGTCAAGAAATTTGCCTCCGTTGAACACGATGACGTAATTGCGGTCGACGCTCGGGAGGAGGGCACTCTCGCTATTGTCAAGCTCTGTCAATCAAACGACAGCCAATTGACCGCCGCCGACGACGAAACGTGCTGCTGCTTGGGCCGCCCGGCTTGGCAAGAAACACCTTGCGGTCGCGCTGGGGCCTGAAGCGAGTTGACCTCCGATGGATGTACAATCGGCTTGATCTCGACGAGGGCCCGATCTGGCGGCGGGCTCGGGGACTATGGGTCCATGTTGCTATGGTCCAGGTGAAGGAGACGGCCCCGGTTAGGAATCGGTTGGTCGTCACCTCCCGATGGCATCATTCCACGCCAGTCGTCCAGCAAGCTCTTTGACCGACGAGGATAAGCATAGTCTCGGGCTTGGCTGTCCTGCGGGAGGCAACGGGATTAAGTCCAGGGGCAAGTTCATCGCGAATTTTTCACCGATGTAGTTTGAATAATGCAAGGCAAGTCAGCCACAGCTCGGTGACCAAGTTCTTGCCATTGCTCGATGTGATGCATCGGCAATGACAGCCCACGCCTAGTGCTGAAGTGGTCGGCTTCACCAGCGTGCACCATATACCTTCGTATCATTCCATGCCCCCTTTAGATGCCCGACCTTTCCCTACGTTCAATTGAGCCGCCGATACGATGGTCTTATTTTGAGGATGCGCGGTAGCGCCCCGCTATCGCTGCCCTCCTTGGGCGTTCCTCCCTAGACTTGGGTCGCTTGCGGCAACGCAAGCGGCTCTTCTTTTGTAACTGCCGTCAAGCGGTGCGGTCTCTGGTCGCTGTGTCACTGGAGTCGGACCTTTCAACAGTAAGCGGCAAGCTGAGCCCGTCAGTCGGCGCGGCTCAATGGCGTGACTGCAGGCCAGCTCGCCCTGTGGATATTCACTTCGAGGTCACCGCCCAGTTGTTGAAATTGAAGTTCATTCCTCCTGGTGAAGAAGTAATCTCGACACCGTATTGGACGCTACCAACCTTTATGTCGCCAAAGTAGCCCTTCGACTTGATCCACTCCAGGGCACTCTTGATGTCCACCATGCCGTTGTTGGTCTTCGAGATGGGTAGCAGTGAGATGACCTTGTGACCATTGAAGCCTTCAAACACGTTCCAAGTCGCTCCACCTATGTTGGCATTTCTGTAGACTGGAATAGCGGCCCCGGAAGGGGCGTAATGATACGAGATTGGCTTAACGTTGCCGCCACCGTCGGGATTTCCGGTGTAGTTTGTCCAGAGCATTATCTCGTGCTCGTTTGAGGCATCCCAAATATCATAGGCGGTGTCCCAAGCACCGCCGCCAGGCACTTGCTGGTTGAAGCTCGAGGTCAAACTCTTGATGGAGCTGAGCGGCTTTCCGACGTTGAAAGTCTCGTGCGGATAGCTTTTGATGCCAGGAGTGTTAGGCTGGTTCGACCACACGTCCCACTGGTTGACGGCGCTCACTGAAATCGTCTGAGGCCCAGCGCCCGCCCCCCATACGTCGTTGTTCCAAGAGTAGTTACCGCGTGAAAAGCTCCCGTATGGAGCGCTCGACCTCCAAATCGGAGCTTTCGCCGACCCTGGTGCGACAGCTGATGACGACTTGGCTTCATTCACGACCTGCCGAAATCGGTCATGATCCTCCTGTGTTTGGACGTTTCCCGTTGGGGACCCTGGCGAGCCCATACCGCTTATCCGATTGATCTCCAAAGCGTCTCCTATCTGTTTTGAGAACAAAGTTTCCTGCATACCCCGCCGAGCACGTACCCGCAGGATTCGTGGCCGGTTCAGTCGCAGGCGGCGTCGATAGCTAGAGACTAGGCTCGGATGCTAGGAAGGTTGGCTTTCGAGAAGCTGACGAGCTTGAGACGAAAAAGTGAACTCCGTCCCGGTTATCCGTCTCGGATACCAGCCGCCAGGCTGAGACAGAAAGAACGCTCCACTGGATGACCAGCCTTGTTCGAACACACTTAGAGACGTCCAACAAGGAGTAGGAGCTCGTATTTCATTTGCCGGAGTTTGCAAATTTGGTGGCTGCTTCCACTTTCAATAGCGGCGACACCCCTATCGTTCGTCGGTCTTCATTCGACTGAAAGGGATTAATCGAGGTGGGGTAGCTACCGGCGCAAACGTAACGATCAACCGAAGGTGGAAAGAACGCGACGCAGAAACAATTATCGAACGGAACGTGATGAGAATTGGTCGGGCCGCATGAGAGAATCCTGAGTTAGCCGCGCCTTTTCGGCAATCAGCCGAACACGTTCTGAGAAAAGAGCAAGGAACAGGATGCCCGCTCAATGTCTCCCAGAAGCGCAATCTATCCGCTCCACTCTCGTCGCCGAGCTGGCAAATCGTGATTGGCTCGCCGCCGGCGATCAGCCCGAGATGCCGCTCGCCCAATGAGATGAACCCGCGCGAGCCAAAACAGCTCGAACATGTCGTTTTAGAAGCGAGTGTTCGGCCACGCCACCTACGATACGCGACACCGCAATTTTGGTGTGGATCACACATCCGGTAAAGTAGAAGCCCTCGCTCCGTTCATGCGCTCGATGATCTGGCGATAATCTGGTGCCTCGAACAGATTATCGATGTCGCTTCCGGGCCTTGCAGGCTGTGATGTAAAGTGAAGACATTAGGCGTATGCTGTGCACGCGCGCTACTGTTGAAGTGCTTTGCATTGTCACCGCCACTCTCGTCCGCTATCAATGCGTTCGTGATCGACATTCACAGTGAGGTGCGAAGCGGGCAGTCCAGATCAAGCCCGCTGGTGTGCCGCTCTCGCGGTTCTGCCATGGCGCAAGCTGTGACCAGTCGGTTCGCACGATTCGCCCTTCGCGTTTTCGACACCGCGCAATTCCGCGCGGCCTGAAGGGCATGGCGATCATGGCAACAACGAAAGAGATCCAGCCCTGCGCCGCGGCTTTGCGGAGCGGCGCCACTGCATTGATCCGATGCCGGAACGCCATCGGTGCCCTCGATGTCTACTGGCTACATGCTAATTTGCGGATTCACGGCGATCCGCCCGGGTCACCATGTTTCTGCTCATTGGGAAAATGTTTGACCGTCGGCCGAGGGCGATGGCCGTTGCCCGCCGGCAGGATGGCGTGCCAACGCGGATCGCCGTGCCCCTGCGCCATGTTCGGCCGACAAGGACAACCGCGAGGATCAGGTAGGCTGATCGGTGATATGCATGATTGAGAAATAATTGTCCGGGTGATGCAGAACATCGTCGGCATTCACATGTGAGAGCGTGATCGAATTGCCCTCTCCGAGATCAACGACCGTGGTATCAGGGCCAGCCGCCTTGATGTGACTGGCAAGATCGGCAAGCGTATGAATGCCGGTGTGATTGATCCCGTCCTCAATATTCAGTTTATCTCCCACCGTGAAGTCCATCACGAAATCCTTGCCGTTCCCACTCGTGAACATGAAGTTGTCGTTGCCCTGATTGCCGAACAGAACATCGTTGCCCTGACCGCCGTACAGAAAATCGTCGCCTGCACCACCATGGATTGTGTCGGCTCCCTGATTGCCTTCCAGCTCATCATCGCCCCCACCGCCGGAGATCAAATCGTTCCCGCCTAGACCCTGAATAAAGTCGCTATCAGCAGTCCCAACGATGTGATCGTTGGTGTTCGTACCGCGGAATGCCATGTCATATTCCTTCGTCGTGTTTGCCAGGGGAGCCGTCGCGGAATGATCAGGCTCGCGCTGATGGACATACACGTCGGATCTGACGGAAACCTGACTTGGCTATGCCGTTGCAACACGTCATGCAATGGCGAGCCGTTGTGCAAGTGGTTTCGATAGCCTAGCGGCTCACACTTCTAATGCCGCATGAACAAATTGGTACGCGAAGTAGCGAGGTCGGTCCAGGCAGGTGTACAGGACAATACCGGTCGTATCTGGGTAAGCGGCGAAGGCTTGATCACGTAGACCGGCACTATTGGCAAACAGGCAAGTTCGTGCTTGGGCGCTGTTCTCTCCACGTGGCAGACCGGACTTTTGCGAGGATGGCTTCTGTTGACGGTCCAGCGCACCAAATCATTCTAGCGGCGGCACCGGAAGTGCTGCAATTCCAGACTATCAAAGATCGAGAAGTTCTGGTGCTTTGATTGTTCGCTTTTGTAATGCCGTTCGCCATGCGGCGCACGCTTCCATGAGTCGCACCTAGCAGTGAGGGGGCGCGTCAGCTTCTCGACAGCTAAATCGGCTAGACTGGAAACGTAGAAGTATTCTGTCTCTGCAAAGCGACGTGAAACTGACGGATTGGGATGGTCCGACCTGAAGACAAAACCGTTGGGTGGTCCGAACGCCTCGCGGACGCACTACGCTATGCACCCGGGAGCATTCGAGCTTCGAGCAGGGCTTGATGGATTGCAACCGCACGTGGCGAGAATGCCGCGCCGTCGGACCGCAGACACGCCTTGCTCGATCGCGCGCGGCCATGATTATGAAAGTAGCCTTGAGAGCGAATTCCAGGTGCGTCCGGTCGGCATTATATCTCGGCGGCTGCATTTACGACAGCGCGCACCTTCCCAGAAACAGCACGTTTTCTGCTACCCTAACTCCGCCCGGCCAGCGGGAGTGGGTTTAACTTTCGACCATACCGATGCAAACCGACCGAAACTCCACAGCGTGATGGTGCAGCTGAAGAGAATTGGCAGAAAGAGAACACAAACATTCGTAACTTGCCGCGATGTTCTCTGCTCAATCGCGCCCTGCGCGATCAGATCTGAGCACCTAAGCCGGGTGTTCCCGCAATTATAGCGTAGGGACAGTTTGCGTATTTGACGGTAAGGCTGTCAAGGGAGAATGAAATGGATCCATCTAACAATATCAACCCATCCGCCGCCTGCACGTGCTTCGTCGAGCCACAACACGAAGAGGCAGGGCAAGCAAACTTTGAGCAGCAGCTTGGACAGATTGAGCCAATCCACCGAACATCAGCTCCACCGGAGGCTGGATCATCCGGGATTGTGACGGACGGCAATAAGAGAGCGCGGGCTATCCAGGGTAGCGAAAGGTGTGCGGCCGAATCCTTTGTCAGAGCGCGCGCTCAACTAGCCGCAACGCTGACCTGTGCAAACGTCGGGGCGCTCGGACGGGAGATCGAACTGGCTGCGCAACAAGCGGCAAAGTGGCCAACTGGGACTGGGTCCTCAGCCGGCAGTGTCGATCGCAGCCGCATTTTCGATGACGTGGTGGCATCGTCGTATGCACAGCTGCAACGTTTTCAAGACGATGCCGCCCATTGCAAGCCGGATGTGTTGGAGCATCAGAGCGCGATGGACCATTTGCGTTTCATGGCGTCTTTGCGTTACGAACACGCCCCCTGGAACATTTGGGGAGGGCAACGACTTGATCTGGGGCGCTCGGCGGCAGAGCACATGAGGGGAGACACTAGTTTTTCACCCTTTGTGTCACTGTCCGAGGACGCATCGCGACTGCTGCTTTCGCCGGACGATGCCAACGAGTATGGCGCGAAAGCGATCGCGGAAAATGCAAACGAGTTGCACACCTACACGGTGCCAAGGGCCGCTACCTGGACGTCCGAACAGATCGTCGAGATACTTGAGGATGGGACTGAGAATGATGAACCCGATCTGGCATGGGTGAGCGATACGCCAACAGAGGAGCGCGAGGTACTGTTCCTGGGCGGCAATCTGGATGACTATCGGACCGCTAGCAAACCGAATCCATACAGGAAGCTGGAGACGGAAGGATGAGTGGGGAGGATCCGGAGGGAACGTCTGTCCTGCCGATCTCGAAAGAGTAGATGTCGGACTGGTCCTTCGCGCGGTGAGCGCGTCTGCACGATGTAATAGTCGGCCTGGCCCGAGTTCGTGGTGAACGACTTCTCGGCGTTGACGCGATAGTCGTCGCCGTCGCGGGATGTCGAGGGTATGGACAGAAGCTGTTCGAACACGTGGCGAAGTTCAATACGAGAGCATTATCTCGAAGAAGATCGACGCGCCGTACCGGTCCGACCGCAACGAAGCCTGGCTGCAGGTGAAGACCGCCCGGCGGGGCGAGTTTCCGGTTATCGGATTTATCGAAGGCCCCACGAGTGTCGCCGCGCCGAATTTTGGAAAACAGGAGGGCAATGAACTGGTCCACATGGGCAAAGTCGGTTCCGTTTGAAATCGGACGACGTCGAGCAAGATCCGCGAGGCGCTGGACAGCGTAATTAGTCCAAAAAGTAAATTGAGTAAGCCGCTCAAGAAACCCAAAGCGACCTGGGTTGAGCTTGTTGTTACAGGCGGAAATCGAATGCCGCGGACATGACCTCCGCAGTCTTCTTCGGTAAGCGCGAATTTCTCCGCACCTTTTGCTTTTGAGTGCTCTGATGCATGAGGTGTCCACCAAAATAGGTGGACACCTCATGATGGCAGACGATGATCAGAAACTGCGGGTCAGGCTTGTTGGCCGGAACGGTCGCCGGCGCTACGAGGCGGCATCGAAAGAGCGTCTTGTCACGGCCTGCCTTGAGCCTGGGGTTTCGGTATCGAGGCTTGCACTCGAACATGGGGTCAACGCGAACCTGCTTCGGAAGTGGATCAAGAAGCACACCGCGACTAGGTCGCTGCCGCCGTCCTCACGCCCGGCGTTCATCCCGGTTCAGCTTGAGGGGGCCGCCGATCGAGCCCTGTCGCGGCAAGACAGCGTGGCGACGGTGGATCTGCCGGCGACTTGCGATGAAGTGCGTGGTTCGGAACCCAAAGGGACTCCAGCTTTTTGTTCTCCGGCCAAAGTGAGCGTGTCGCTGCCGAACGGCGTGAAGCTCGCGCTGGAATGCGGCGATGTGGATGCATTGACGGCGATCATCGGAGCACTGGGCCATGTTCAGACTGGGCGGTGACCTGCAGGTCTATCTGCACCGTGAGCCGATCGACTTCCGGGCTGGCATCAACAGCCTTGCGGTCCTGGTCCAGGAGACGATGGCGCTCGATCCATTCACGCCGGCGGTTTTTGCGTTCTGCAATCGCCGTTGCGACCGGATGAAGTTGCTGTTCTTCGACCGGTCCGGCTTTGTGCTGGTCCTGAAGCGGCTGACCGAGGACAAGTTCCGATGGCCGCGCGGCCAGGAGGCGGTCGTCCGGCTTACGACCGAGCAATTGCACTGGATCCTTGATGGCATCGATATCGATGCGATGGTCCGCCATCCGGTGCGGCACTATCAGGTTGCCGGCTGAGCTCTCGAGTTGAGCGGTTGACGCGTCGGTACGGTTCAGATTCAAGAATCCGATGAATCGAACCGGCGATCCGAGTGTTGAAGTGCTGTTGGCGCGCATTGCTGCGCTGCAGGCGGAGAACCATCAACTCGCCGACCGCGTCGTCAAACTCGAGGAAGAACTGGCGCTGGCACGCCTGCATCGTTTTGCGCCACGCAGCGAAAAGCACGTCGATCGTCTCTTCAATGAAGCCGAGCAGGCCGCCGATGAGGATGACGCCGGCAGTGAAACGAACAATATCGCCGAACTTCCGGACACGGGCTTGCCACCCGTCGAAAACACAACGGGAAAGAAGCGCGGCCGCAGGCCGCTGCCGGCGAACCTGCCGCGTGAGCGCGTCGAGTATGACCTGCCCGACGATCAGAAGGCGTGTCCTTGCTGCCGTGGCCAGATGCATCGCATGGGCGAGGCTGTCACCGAGCAACTTCATATCGAGGTGAAGGCGAAGGTTTTACAGAACGTACGCTTCAAATATGCGTGCCGCCATTGCGATCGCACCGGAATCAACGCCCCTGTCGTGACCGCGCCGATGCCGACGCAGCCGCTGCCGGGCAGCGTTGCCACGGCCTCAACGCTGGCGTTCGCGCTGGTTCATAAATATGTCGATGGCATGCCGCTCTACCGCCTGGCGCAGGCCTTCGAACGCGCCGGCGTTCCGGTCAGCCGCGGCGCTTTGGGTCGCTGGGTGATCGGCTCGAGCGAGAAACATCTCTCCCGCATCTATGACGCCCTGAAGCTGCGGCTCAGATCGCAGCCTCTCATCCATGGCGACGAGACGACGGTTCAGGTCCTCAAGGAGAAGGACAGAAAGGCCACCAGCACATCGTATATGTGGGCTTATCGCAGCGGCAAGGGCAGTCACGAGCCCATCGTTCTTCTGGATTATCAGCCGGGCCGCGGCCAAATCCACCCGCAGGCCTTCCTCGGCGATTACCGCGGCATCGTGATGAGTGACGGCTATACCGCATGGCGCACGCTGGAACGGGCCACCCACATCGGCTGCATGGCCCACTCCCGGCGGCGCTTTGTCGATGCCCTCAGGGCGAGGAAGAGGGGCGGCGGTCCGCCCGAGCAGGCGCTGCGGTTCTTCGACCAGCTCTACCGGGTTGAAAGGCAGGCGCGGGACGGATCACCGGAGAAGGGTGAAACACAGGCCGACTGCATTCGCCGCTTCCGCCAGCAACATAGTGTTCCCGTCCTCAAATGCTCTCAAGGTATGGCTCGATGACATGGCCCCGAAGGTCTTGCCTGACAGCAAGCTCGGCGACGCCGTATCCTACACCCGAAACCAATGGGAATATCTGACGCGCTACACCGGGGACGGCTGCATGCCGATCGACAACAATCTTCTGGAGCGCGACATCAGGGTTTTTGCAACTGGCAGGAAGAGTTGGTTGTTCAGCGATACCGTGGACGGAGCCAAGGCCAGTGCCGTCGTCTACAGCCTGATGCTGACCTGCCGCGCCTCACGTGTCGAGCCGTTAGCGTGGTTGCGCCACGTCCTCACCGAATTGCCTCAGCGCGCCGGCGACGCCGATATTACCGACCTGCTGCCCTTCAACTTCCACAAAGCCGCCACTGCCTGAACGGCCCGGTATCGCCCGATACTAGGGCAATCCTTCAAAACCGCCGGCGTCAAGGTGCGGAGAAAATCGCGCTTACCTTCTTCGCGCGAGTTCGCCCAAAGGATTATCGCGGTCGTAACCCAGGTTGCGGAAACGATCATTATAACTTCATACGCTCATCGCAAAGGTTAGCTTCAACGCTCCCGAGAAAATACGGAGCGCGTTATGAAGAAAAGCAGAAATGGGGCGAAGCAAGCCCCATCGCTGCAGGATCGGCTCAATGCGTTTGCCGGCGATATCTTTCACAAGGCAGCGCGGCTTCCGCCAGGCGTCGAGCGCGACCAGCTGCTGAAGCGTGCGCGGAGGGCGGAGATCGCAGCTGACATCGATCAATGGGTATCGTCTTCAGGTTTGCAGTCGCCAACATAGAGCTTGGAGACTTCTCCTCCTCCAAGTTCTGTAAGGGCCCTCGTATCCGGCGGGGGCCCTTCGTTTTGGGAATGATTGCGGTATTCTGGGACCATGCGAAGCTGAGCGGTGGCGTTGTCGGCGAACCAGGTTGAGCCGGTGGCATGTCGCGCGTGACCTCACGTATATTTCGAAGGCGTACGGGAATGATGAAGGCCCCGCGTAGGCGGGCCTTCAGAATTTAGGCGTGTACCCGCCAGTTCGTATTGAGCCATCAGGGCGTCAATTGGAATGTTCCACTCCTTGCTAATGGTGCGAATCAGTTCCAGCGTTAGAGGTCGCCTTCGGTTCAGTAGATCAGACGCGCGATTGCACCCGACAGGATTGCCGAGTGCGGCTTGGGAGTTGTCCATAGACTCAATCGCAAAATGGAGGACGTCCACCGGATCGCCGTGTGCGGTGGAGAAATGTCCGTCCTCCTATTTCTCAATGAGCGAGGAAAGCACTATGAAATGATCGCCATCGGCGTGCCAGGAGAGGGCTCTGCCCCGAAAGAACGGATTACTCTGCCTGAGGATGCTGGGCTATCTGCGGCATCCTCCGGCAGAGCGAACCGGGAGAAAGCATGCTGCCTCACGCAACACGACGCCTTGGTTGCATGTCCCCCCGAAGCGGAGCCGGGATCTGACGGCGCACTCGTCGCAATGACGTCGACTCGAACGGCGTCGATGACGCCGGCACGGATCCCTTCATCCGGGTCTGAACGTGCTGAAAAACGCTTGCGCAATCGATGACCTCTCGGCAGCACATGAAGTTGCCACGGATGATCTATGAGTAGAATGAAACAAGACGGGCCCAAGTCGCAAAGCAAACAAAAACATACCCAACGAATACCAATCGCGGACTGTTACTGTGGCACGAAGAATGCAGACCCTCGGAATGCACAGGCGCCCTCACGTGGGCACGGCCACGATCGCAAGTTGAGGCCATGGCTGACCACTGAAGTTGGTGATCCCTGGGACTTAGGCGGAAGACGGCGCCTGCTGGTGTAGATCCCGGCGGGCCCGTATCACGCCGCCGAAGAGCCGATAGCGGGGCGCGCTAGGAAGGACAGGAAGGGCCTCGGCAAATGAACGCAGAGAATAACTTCGCGGCGCGGCTCATTGACGCCGGACGCCGCGCAGCAATAGCACGTACATGCGGCCTGAAAGCTGACGTCTCATATTACGTCAATGAGGCGCTCAAGGAGCTTTGGCGAACCAGGTCTCCTGAAGAGGCAAAAAAGATTGCAGCGCGGTGGGTCTTGTGGGACGCAGATGGAAGGCCATGGCCGCGCATGCCCCCGCTGGAAAACGTGGTCTCGTTCCACCGCACCGCTGCGGCACCGGCTGTGAAGCCGCCGGCGACGCCATTACAGGTAATCCGGGATTGGTTCGAAAAGCAGGATGAAGAGATACGACGCGAAATCGCTGGCATGGCGATGCTTTTGGTCTTGGAATTTCGCGGTCCTCCCGAAAATGGCGGCCAGGAGCGGTGTGGGCATCTCTGGCGGTGGCTGAGCCAAGCGGGACTACCAAACCATACGGTCATTGGCCGCGCTTTGACGTTCCGCACGTGTTTTGAGTATTTCGCGGAGAGCAGGTTCACCGAGTCGGGTTGGACGCGGTCCGAAAGGGCCGCTCTTAAAATTCTTGAAGATGCCAAGCGGGAGCCGAACTCCGAAACTGCGCACCTGGCTCCGATTGCCAAAAAAATGCTTGATGCCTTGCCCGGTCGAAAAAGCCGCTGGATCGAGGTGCGGAAGTCCTGGAAACAACTTGCCGGTGCCAGCCTCACACCGCGAGCCCTCAGGGTTTGGAGCGCCTTGCACATGGAGAGGGGGAGGCGGGACTCCGGTCGGGAAATGTAGCGGCACAGCCGAACGATTTAGCGAGGCACCACCAAAGGCGGTCCGTGGGTAGGCGGAAGTTTATCTGAGTGCTACTTCAATCGAGAAGTACGATGTTGGTACGACTACTGCGGTCAATCGCGGGCGTGGCGCGTTCCGGTCGAATTCACCCAAGATGAAATCGGGCGTATCTCTATGGGTTGGACGCGACGCTAAGGGATCGGCTACACGCTAGACACGTGGAGACATCGCACAACCAATGCTTCGCGACTTGATAAACGTAAGGCAATAGGGTGCAGAAATCTCCTGTGAAAGTTCGCGCGGCGTAAGACACCCAACCGAAATCACGGTCAGCAGTGGTGCGCCACGGGGGACCGTGCACGTAAATTCGCCGCGCAGGCCGCCGCCAGCTGTATCCTGCCGGCGAACTTTGCTGATCGCTTAGAGATCGACCTGGCCGGGAAGCGCTCGGGAAACGAAAAGAGGAGGCTACGCGGCCGAGTTGCCCGCGAATCGAGATTTCTTGCGCTGTCGGAACGACGGTCATAGGCCTACGTCTTCAATCTCGATCACACCGCGCAAGGCGGCATTCGCCGGAGCGATACTCATATTCGCTCATCTCAAGAGGGAAAATCGGGCACGCAAACAGGCGCTCGCAGGTCTCGGCGGCCGGTTTGAGACGTGGCGCGAGATCGCTCCACTCACAGCGAAGGTGATCTAGGACCTCCTGGCCGCCCCCGCCTAGCCTCTCGAGTGCCGCGATCAGACGCAAGCGGACTGTCGCCCCAAAAGGATTCTCCGTCTGGATCTCAGCAAACGTCTCGGGGGCGCCGCTCAACATGCGCCCGACTCCCGCCAGAAGAAGGTGATAAGGAGGCGGACCGACCTCAAGCGGAAATTCAGTGTTCTCGTCGCGAAGGATGCTCGCGAGCGACAGGAGCAGCGCATGCGCAGCCAGCTGACGCTGCGCAAGAAGTCTATCGTGAGCTTCAGCATCGAGCGCGACAAGGCTCGCATTCGTGCGTCGTAAAAGCTGCAGAAAGACTTCGAGCCGCGGCCCTGATCGATACGCGATCACCGCGACCGGACGATTTGCCCAACCGAGCTCCGGGCTAAACAGTGGATTGAGGCCAAGATATTCCACCTCGCGAGGTAAGTTGACCCCCCATGAGGCCGGTCTCGTCTTGACTGAAAGCGTCTCGATCAACAATGCGTCGCCTTTGAGCCACCGACAGGCGGATCCGAACGCGGCTCCTGCTACCGTGAACGGCAAAGAAAGAACGACAATATCGGACTGCGCAATAGCGGATTTGGCCTCCCGCGTCAGGTGGATCGCATCGCTCACGATCAGGTTCGGATCTATTTCGGCCACCGGCCTGTGATCCACGAAGCGTACTCGTCCGCCAGACGTTGTGAGAAGTTCAGCGAGCTTTAACCCCACGCGTCCGGCGCCAATGATCGTCGCTTGTGAACCCTGTGTCATCTGTTCCCGCCTGATCGTTATTAGAGTGTTTGTGTTGCGTCACCGTTCTCGCGCGCTCAGCCATCGATTGTGGACCGCGCGCTCACTCGCAAGATCAATCACAATGCATGCCACACCTGAATTGCCGCCCCGGCGGGCAACCACCGCCTAGAGGGAACAGAAAACAATAAATCCGGAACCGGCGTGGATTAAGATAATCAGAGCCGTTCACCATCTCTATGCCGTCGGTGTGCAGGCCGTGCAAGGGTGGGCCGCCTCGAACCGAGTGTCGCACGCCAATTGAAGACGCACCTTCGCAGCAATAGCTGTACCTGCCGCTCAAGTGCGTGCCGCCACAAGGTGTGATCTTTTGCGGAACGCTCATTCTTCATCGCGTGAACTCGCAAGACCTAGGTCTTTTTTGCGTCTTATAAATGTCATCTTGGGTTGGCCTGTGAGGCGAGCTGCGGCTGGTTGGTCAGCGCTCAGCTCAGGACAACGAAGCGGCGAGGATGCTCGCGGCAAAGAGATGAGGTTAATGACAAAGCATTTTCGCGAATGGACGCTGATGTCCATCGTTGCCACCATGGTTGTCTGCCCCAGCGCAAAAGCGCAAGATCGGCGCATTGTCGCCGAGCCCGTTGCACCTCATACGGTCTGCGACCGCCCACTGCCGTCTGGCAGCAACGATACGGCCAGGCTACAGGATGCCATCGACCATTGCCCCGCCGGTGCTGCGGTCTATCTCGGGCGTGGCGAGTTCCGGTCGGATCCACTCGAGATGAAATCAGGCGTGACCTTGTGGATTGGACGCGGTGCAACGCTTTTGGCTGTTCCCGAGCCAGCTGCGTACGACAAGGGCCGCGGACAGTGTGGCCGCATCGCAGGTAAGGGCGACGGTTGCCGGCCGTTGATCAGCTTCTCCAAAACGCGCGGCGGCGGCATTTATGGCGACGGCATCATCGATGGCCAGGGCGGTGCGCCGATGGTCGGCAGTGCCGAAAGCTGGTGGCAGCTGGCCCGCCGCGCGCAAGCCGAGGGCGGTAGTCAGAACGCTCCGCGTTTGATCCAGATCGATCATGCGCAGGACATCACGCTTTCTGGTGTCACCTTGCGCAATGCACCCAATTTCCATGTCGCGATGAACCGGGTCGAAGGTGCCACGGTCTGGGGTCTGACGATCGATACACCGGCCGATGCCCGCAATACCGACGGCATCGACCCAGGCGCCAGCCAGGATGTGACCATTACCCACAGCTTCATCCGCACTGGAGACGATAACGTAGCGATCAAAGCCGGCGATAATGGTTCAACTCGCCATATCTCCATCACCGATAATTATTTCGGGTGGGGACACGGGATGTCGATCGGCAGCGAGGTGAACTCTGGCGCCAGCGACATACTCGTGCGCAACCTGACGCTGGACGGCACGACGTCCGGCCTGCGCATCAAGAGCGATGTCAGCCGGGGTGGCCTGGTCGAGCGCGTGACTTATGAGAATGTGTGTCTGCGTGGCAACCGATGGCCGGTCGCGTTCGATACAAAGTACGATCCACATGCCCAAGGCAGCAGGATTCCAGTCTATCGCCAGATCGTTCTGCGCCATGTACGCGGCGACAATGGTGCGCTACTGATGCGCGGGTTTGATGAGGGCCATGCGCTTGACGTGACGCTAGAGGATGTTCGATTTGCCGATTCCGCGACTTGGCAGCTCGAACATGCGAATCTGACAGCCGATCATTCTGACGTGTCGCCGCCGCTGCCCGGGCGGGCCAGAGAACCGGTGCCACGCGATTGGCAGCGGTGCGCCAGGGCATTCCGAGACGGTAACGAGTAAGCGAAACAACTCGGTGCCGAGCCTTAAGACCGGTTAGGTCTGCCTTGATAGGGCTTTGACTCGCTGGTCTTGCCAATGGCGAGCATAGCGCCGGCGCCTTATTGCAGGAGTCCGACAGGCGTGACCCCGGTCGGATGTTTCGGCTGTCGCGCGAGATTTCCGGTTCGGGAAGAAACGTTGTTTGACCATACTCGGCTGCCAGGTCGCGGCGACGAGGTGTAGCAATTGTATCAAGCGTGCAGCGGCCCCGATAACAGGTGAGATCACATGCGGATTTTCGCGCTATTCGCTGCGGTTCTGGCCGGATGTTTCTGCATCTCGGCCGCCCATGCTCAACCCCTTTTGGTCTCGCATGCCGAGAGGGCAGCCTATCACTCCGTGCAGGCAGCCATCGACGCATTGCCGGCCCAAGGTGGTGATATCCAGATCGCACCGGGCATCTATCGCGAGAAGGTCAAAGTCTTCAAATCCGGTGTTCATATCAAAGGCTCCGGCAGGAAGCCGGATGATACGGTCATTGTGTACGGTGACGGCGCGATCAACGTTGGAGGAACCGTCCGTTCTGCGACGCTGGACGCCTCAGGCGATGACTTCCGGCTCGACAACCTGACGATCCAAAACGATTACTCGCTCAATTCGGCCAATCCAGCTTCGCAGGCCGTCGCACTGTCCGTTACTGGAGACAGGGACATCATCAGCCGCGTCCGCCTGCTCGGCGCACAAGACACCTTGTTCGCCGCCAAGGGGCCGAACGGCCGGATGTCGCGACAGTACTTCTTAGATTGCTACATCGAGGGACATGTCGATTTCATATTCGGCAATGCCAAGGCCTATTTCCGACACTGTGAGTTGCACGGTATCGCCAATCAGGCGGTCGTCTATACCGCGCAGAGCAAGGCAGCGCCGGACGAGGACAGTGCTTATGTGTTCGATCATTGCAGACTGACTGCCGACTCCGCCGCGCGGGATGTTGCACTTGGCCGGCCTTGGCGCCCCTATGCAACAGTCGTGTTCCTATCGACGAAGATGGATGCACCGGTGGTCGCGGAAGGCTGGCGCGAATGGGCTCCGGGCAAGACCAATTCGCTGAGGACGGCCTACTATGCTGAATACAAATCCACAGGTGTCCGGGCCAATCCCGCAGGTCGCGAGCCTTATTCGCACCAATTGACCGATGGCGAAGCCGCGAAATGGTCCCTGGACACGTTCTTCGGAGGTGCCACAGATTGGCTGTCGGCCGGACCTTCCAGATCGGAATAAAGGACGGGGCACGGCCGCGCCAGCTTCTTACGGCCCCTCCGAAGAAGCCAACGCAATCGGCATTGCCGGCTGTGAATTCTCGTTCTCGTCAGCTTTTCGAAAGCTGGCTCCCATAAAGATTCGGAATCTGACCTCGCTTCACAGCTGCCGCTTAGCGGCCGTGCAAGCGTGTGGATTGCGCAGGGCCTATACACCACAAGGAGAGCAGGATGGATCCAGTCGACCCATTCTTCGATTCAGGCGCTTGGATGGAGGCCTATGCCGCCCGACAGGGGCGAGCGGGGCAGCAAGGGGGCAGCGCAAGCCAGCAAGGCGATTTTGAGCGGCGGATGGAAGATTTGCAGCTCGATTCGCCTGATGAGAGTTCCGCAAAGTCGAGTTCGCCGGACCAGACTCCCGCAGGAGCGGGACGGGCAGTTCGACGGGACGAGCTCGGCGGTTCGATGCGGGTGCCGCCACGCTCGGATTTTAGGGACAGCGCGCGGGGCGATGCGCGGCGGAGCTTAGACATTCCCCGCTTTCAGCTTGATGCTCCGGCCCAAGTGCCGCAGTCCGGTTTGCGCGATGATCTGTTCAGCAGCGCGCGCTACAGCTTGCCGGACGCGGAGCCTGTGGTTCAGGCCAGGAGCGCTAAAAGCCGCGGACTGTGGTCGCGCTTCAAGTCGGAAATCGGCAAAGCCTTTGGAGGGAGTAGCAAGTCCTCGCGGGAGGCCGCGCAGCCGGATGCTTCCTCGACGAGTTTTCGCGTCGATTACGCCAGACAGCCGGGCCGGACGCGCGGGGTCGATCCGGAGGACGAGGCGCTCATCAAAGAGTTTAGACAAAGAGCAGTCCGCAACCGCACCGACGGCACCGCAGCCAGCAACCTCACCGACGGCACCATCAGAAATGCGGCAGCCGACCTGCGCATTTTGAGCGCGCGCCTCAATGACAACGATAGGCCCTCAATTGCGGATCGCATTCGCCTCGAGATGGAAAATGCGCAACTGGAAGATCCAGAGGTGGAAAACCGCCAACTGGAAGCTGAGCTCGACCAGGATGTCGACACTTATGCAGCGGACCGCGCAAGGCGTATCAAAGCAGCCTTGAAAAAGCTCCGTGAGGTCTGGGCCGGAAACACCTTGTCAGCCGATCTCCGTCGCCTGGCTCCCCATGGCACTGACGCGACCCTCATCGGCAGGTGGGCCGCGGCGGAAAAGGCGACACGCAGGGTTGAGCCGGAGACGATCGACAGGCAGGCCCGCCGAATGTCGAGGCTGAGTGAATGGCTGCGAACGCACGATAAGCAGGCCATCGCCGGCCGGCTCTTCACCTCCGGGCTGGATCAGGATGTCGCGGAGTATAGGCAAGAAACCGACGACGGCAAAATCAAAGCTGATTTGCTCAGGCTTGGTCGCTACCAGCAAATCCTCGAGGCGAACAGGGCCCTCGGCTTGCACCCTGCCGAGGATGCGGGGCAGCCTGTCGCCGAAGGCGCCCGACGGGCGTACTCGCCGCAGGAGGTCCCGGCAACGCCAGCCACGCCCAGTGCGGGAGCGTGGGATTGGCTTGGTGAGCAGATCCACGGACCCAGCTCGTCACTGCCAGTGCCGCATCACGGTTGGCAGGCCAGTTCGTCGCAGCAGCTTCCCGCAACATCGGCCAGCCCGAGCGCCGGGGCTTGGGATCGGTCCAGCGAGCAGATCCTCCAACCCGCCGCACCTGTGCAAGCGCCCTATTGGATCCCGCAGTCCAATCTGCCGCACGGGCTTCCTGCGACTCCGGCCAGTCTAAGCCAAGGAGCCTGGGATTGGTTCGGACAACAGATGCAGGAACCCGCCTCACCATCGTCGGTGAGGCCTCGCTCATCAAACATCTACAGCGGTCTGGATCCCTTGGTTGATTTGGATCCGTCCACGCCGCACGACTTGCACGATGATGCACGCTCCGCGCCCGTACCTGAATTTCGCAGAGCGCCGTCATTCGCTGGACCGTCCGGGGGCGCCCAGGAACTGCGGGATATTGGGGCCGTCGTTGGCTCGGATTGGCGTCACGGCTCCCAAGCGGCCTCGGACGTGTTGGTTGACGTCCTCGGCAACATCAATCTGCTGCCAAACCAGTTCGGGCCAAGTCAGTTTATGATCAACGGCGAGCGCTACTCGGCTACATTCGGACCAGGCGGGCGCACGGATGTCCGCCTGATCCATCATCCGCGCCCGAGCTACCTTGATGAAGCTGGGCCATCCCGGCCGCTTCATCATCCACCGCAGATCGTCCAAGCCGAGCAACCCCGTGAGGGCCTACGGGACCTTGGGTACTTGATCCGCGGCGGATGGGAGCACCGCGAGCGGTTCCTTCCGCCTTACCTTGTCCGCGTCCTGCAGGGGGAACGCATCATGCCGCAGGCTGGGCGTCCAACCTATTTCCAGATCCGCGGCGTGTCCTACAGGGGCGAGTTGGATGAAAGCGAGGGGCGCCAGCGCGTTCGCATCTATCCTGAACGTGGCTGAAGAGCGCAGGTGGACGGCAATCTCAGGCGCTCGGCGGGGCAGCTCGCGCGAGACGTTCTACAGCCCGGCCCTTGACAGCCGATGTATCCATTCGAAGTACTGAGATGGGCACCGCCTGAGCGGTCCAGCCTCCCGTTTGTTGGTGCAGCTTGAACGCGGCCTTCTCTATCCCTCAGGCTTTCACAAATCTTCCGCCGATCATCTTGCCTTAGAAGCCGTTGCTCAGTAAGCGCAACTGTTCGAACCACTTCGACCGCCACAGTCCGGAGTGCGGACGACGCGAGCGTCTGGTGGATGTGGGAACGCTCGCCAACAACTCGGTTTGCTGACGCCGGCTACTCGTGAAGGCAAGGTCGAATACTTTCGGAAGGAGGCCCTGCTGCGCAACCTACATATATTTAGGCCTTCATGCTCGAGTAGGGTATTGCCGCTATCCAAAATTCTCGTAGTGCGTTGCAAACACTTTTTCCGGACGGGACACCCAGCAAGGTGACCGCTCGGTCTGGCAGCGGATCGAAGTGAGGCAGCACCACCTTAAATCGGTAAACCGTCGTATAGCTCGTTCCCCCTTTCCTTATAACGATCTCCCACCTCGATATAATTGGCTATTTGCGTCCTGTCAGCTATCGGAGCGTAGAGTTGCGATGGCAATTACCTCCACGATCATCGGTCGGATCGTTCCATGGAGCAAAAGCTGCAGCAGTTGCTTTTCATACTAAGTGGTTGGCAGCCGGATACCGACGTTCGGCCGTTCAGCCTATTTCTCTCTTGGATCGGGTATCCCGTGCTCCGGTCTAATGCGGCATCTCATGAAACTTGACCCTAAGAACAGTCGCCATGATGTGGTGTCTTCTCGGACGCCGCCAGACCACGGCCGACCTTCGCACGCCTAGTTCACCGGCACCCGATATTCCAGTTGACCTGAACGGCTAACTTCAAAGCAGCGTTCCGGAGAGTGGCCCTGCGACATTCGGCAGGGATGTCTTTGATGCCGGCTCAGAACTCCAAATTGATGAGCATGATAGACCGACGACCTGATGATGCAACTTCCGGCCAGCACTTGGTCGCGGCAGCTACCCAACGTCAGACGGATCTCCAGCTCATTGGATGAAGGGATGTCGAGATGGTTGATACATTGCGAAATGTAACTGGGTCGACTGTGCCTGGTACGCCAGAGGATAACGATCGCGATCTAGCTTTCGATTTCGACAAAGGAGTGCTCATCATTTTGGTGATCGTCGGTCACCTGATCCAATATATCCTCTACCGAGATGAGGGATTCTGGGATTCGCCACTATTCAAATGGATCTACATGTTCCACATGCCTCTCTTCATGGCGATAAGCGGATATCTTTCTTGCCGAGCGCTGTTGCGAAAGTCGTTGATGCAAGCCGTCGGTGATCGGGCGATGCAGCTCTTGGTGCCCATGCTGTTTTGGGGCGCTCTCCTGGAGACGGCAAAGTTAGCCGTGCTTCCCCGCGCCCCTGACGCATCAGGCAACATTTTACAGCTTCTAAACGATGTCGCCGGCACATACTGGTTCATCTGGGCCGCGCTCGTTTGTTTTCTTCTCGTCAAAATTCTTTCGATCTCCAATCATTGGTCCCCCTGGATCCTATTCTTATCGGTCATCCTGGTTGCACTTGCACCTCTGACATTCTCCATATTTCCTCTCATAAAGTACACTTACCCGTTTTTTTGCTTGGGTTTCTCATTTGCGCAGTCAAGAGACTGGTGGACGAGCATAACGCGCGCTTACAAGCCGCTCTTGATCATGTCTGCCTCAATAGCCGCACTGGTGTGCTTTCTGGCCTGGCGCAAAGACACTTACGTCTACAACAATCTCGTCCTGGTCAAAGATATGCAGTCGGCAAAAGACGTGCTTCTGAGGTTTTTTGGCTCAGCAGCGGCCTCAGCCATCATGAGTGAGCTCTTCAGCAATGCTGGAGAGTTGGCCGCTCAAATCGAGTGGTCCGCTTTATCGCCGTGGAAATAGGACAGAGCACGCTGGTGCTGTACCTGATTCAGGGCACGGCATTTCGTCTCATGGATTCGATACAGTACGCAGAGCCATCGGATCTCACATCCAAGTCGGCCGTGGCGGGAATTCTAGGGGCTGCGATTGTTCTCGTCGCGCTAATGGTGCGCCGAACCGTGCGCGACATTCCCTGTCTGTCTCAGCTCATTCTTGGAACTTCACCCCCGCGCTCTATGTCCACCGGGGCAGCCTGCGGATAAGTAGCTGTAGCCGAAATCCGGTCTGGAAGCTCTTAGATCATGGGATAGCAGGCCCCATGGTTCGTCTCCTCACAGCGTCTCGCCGGCGCGCCGGCAGAACTTTGCGCGCAGTTGTTTCGAACCGAGAGTTTGGTAGCAGAATTGGTGACATCCTCACTGATCTAGAAAAATATCAGCGTAGACACCAACAGATTGAGGGCGTGCTCCGTTTGGGGCATGTGTGTGATGCTTGTCGGGTTATGAATGTAGGACAGTCCGAGGCTTCCATATATCCCCGGGGCGATATGCGCGGTATAGGTCCCCGTGATTGCTGTGGTATCGTGATGCGCAAGCTGGCCTTTGGCCAAGGCAGCATCCACCGCAAACCTGCTCCAGGTCGTGTTGTTGGCAACCAGAGCGATCAAATCACTGGGCCGACTGTCAAACAGTCCCTTCGCATAAAGACGAAGCTCGTAATACTGGCTGATCCTGTTTACGTCAGGCGGAGCTCCCATGATGGAGAATCCGCCATAGATGCCGCGAGATGGCGTCCCCTCAACATCACTCTGCCAGAGCTGCCTGTCAGCAGCGATGTAATGAAAGTTATTCCCGCTCTCTCTTTGTTGATCCGGATCTGCCAAATTCCTGTAGCGGCTGCTGTTCAAACCAATGCCGGCCCGCAGCCAGGTGTCGGGAACGCCAGGAGCGGCCTTGCTCTTGTAGCCAAGTTCATCAATGAACAGAATGCCGGCATTGGTTGTGCTCCAATTCAAACCCGAAGGATTTTCGGTTATCTGCGCATAGGGACCATCTGGACTGATTGACCGCTGCACGGAGACTTTGTTGTACCAGTGATCATCAAAATTGTACTTCAGGTTGGCGGCGGGCGTTGGCGCGGCGTTGGTGCTCATCCCTGCTTGGAACAGGGCAAACATGTTTGATCCTGAAATTCCTCCGAATAATGTGCCGGTGAACTCATTCGCATTTCTGAGATAGCCTAGTTTGAGTTCGAATTTTCTGTCGAGGAACGTTTGATAGTAGGCGAATGTATTCAATCCTACTCGGTCCGGTCCCGGTCGTTTCCATGTCCAGTATTGCTGCTCGGCTCCAACGACAATCTGTCCATCGGGAATACCAAACCGGCGCAGATCATAAGTGACGATCACGAAGTTCGTCGTAGCAAACGTCGGATTCTGCCCCATATAGAGCTGGTTGGCGATGCTGCTTCTGGCCGCATTCGGTAGCTGGTTGTTTGCAAAGGTGTTGTGCGTCCAGCCGATATAGCCAATGCCGACGTCGGCCAGTACGGATCTAACGCCATGCTTGTCCTGATCAATTGTATCAGCAGGGCCGGGTATGTTGAGCCAGATCCCTTTTTCTCGGAAAGCATCAAAGCGTGCGAAGGGGTCGATCGTCTTTCGCGTTTGCGTCTGAGCAGCCCGACCGGCGCTGCCGCGCTTTATGAGAGGCAGGTTGGGAGCTGACGCCAACGCCGAGGCATGAAGTCGAATCGGCTGATTGACCACGCCGGTCCGGAGCTTTGTAGCCATATCCGGGGGCGTTAACGTTCTTCTCTTGGTGGCTTGGTCCGCAGCGTTGCTCTTGGGGACCGGCTCGTCAGCAGTTTGTGCCGAAACGGGGGCGCCGACCAAACAAGCCGCGAGCGAAAGCGCAACGGCAGGTCGCCGTTGCGGCTCGCTTGATCGCAAAATGCAGGCAAATGCTGCGATAGCCGAAGATGTCCGAGGCGTCGTCGCAGCAACAAAGCAATCACGCACAGTCTACTTCGCATCCTTGTTTTGCGAGCCATGAATGGATTGAAAGTCGGCCTCTCTGGCTCAGAACGGACCTCCCGAGCTTTGGCGTCTGAGGGCAAGAGGACGACGCCTCATGGGCAGGACGTCTATCCCAGCGAGATTCACTAGACCTGGCGACTTGGTCGCGTGTGCATCAGGCCGGATTTGCCGAGAGTGAGCAACGCTTGCTGGCTGAGCGAGAACCGTTGGCCGCGAGCGCGCGGCGCCGCAGCTGTCCTCGCCGCCAAAACAATTCGAACTTCGACTTTGATCCACTATGAGGTGGAGGATTGCAGCCTTGCCGAGCATCTTGCTTGAAGTGCCTTTCTCGACGAAGTGGCAGCCACCGGAATGCAATGCCAGCCAAAGCGGAGCCGTAGCTTCGTGAAGCTGTCCTGGTATCGTGGTCCGCCAAGGACGAAGCGATCGTCGACGACCGCGATTTCCACAGAGCCTTGGAATTTGTTCGCGCAGCGATCGCGTCACAACGTCCACGATGGTGGCCCACAAGAGCGGGGGAAGCAGGTTTCGAGCTGCTTTAGTGGCTGTGAGCGAGAAGTTGCTAATTCCATCCGCTGCATTGGCACGGACAAATATGTGGTGCATTCCGAGTGCCTGGCTGTGATCCCGTAACGTTCGTGGGCCACGCTTGCCATGTGTCCGTCGTCTCGATCAACCTGCCAGGATTGGTAGTTGGCCATGCTCAACACTTGCCGCTCCAATGGTATGGTGGCTCGAGCGCCAGCTATGGCGCCTTTTCCGTAGCGCCTGGCCGCGAAGTTGCCGGCCTCGGCAGCACGGAAAGCCGAGAGTCCGACTTTGAGGAAAATAGCGGCCGGCTCGCATCAGGCGTCGGCAGGGTACAAAATCTGCAACGTTATCCTGAATGATGCGAAAATGCTCCGCCAGCCCTGTAATGCAGGAGTTCCCCGTAGGGTGTCCGCTTTGCCTTGGTCAAGACGGCCCGCTTCATTGGAGCCAAGGAGGCAAATGGTCGGCGAGTAGAAGAATATTGTTGGGGCGGCCGAGGCTCGCTGGGATGCGTGAGCATCGCGAGCTCTCGCGTCAACCAAGAAGTCTATCGAAACGGTGAAGTCGGGCAAGGAACGATGGAGATGGTTGATCAGGCGGCCGCTTCAGACTTGCGGCCGCTTTTATACGGCTCGTCAGGGAGAATTCGCTGCGGTTTGGTGTTTCTCGTCCTCGTCGGCTTGTGTGCGGCAGCAGCCCATTTTGGCGGCGGCCTCGCAGGGCTTGTCGAGACGCCGGCAGCCGGGCTCGCAGATGCGGCGGCGGGCCTGTCAGCGCAGGACAGGATATCCCTAACCGAGATACGTTGGGCGCAGGAGAAGGCGAGCGAGGATATCGCAGAGCTTAACCGGTACATCGATGCTCAGCGGAAGGACCTCAAAGCGATTTTAGATCAGATAACGGTGCTGGCTTCGCGGATTGATTCCTTGCAGAATTCAGCAGTTGTCCCTTCTGCTTCCTCCGTTATTTCTTCGTCGCCCCCACAAGCTGCTCCGAGCCCGGCCAAGAAGCGCGCCGAGAAGCGCGTAGAGCGGTTCAAAGCACAAGGCCCCGTTTCCGTCGGAGGTGCGCCAGTGATCGCAGGACAGAAGAGGGGCAGGCCTTGACATGTTAAGGCTGTTACAGGCGTGGCCGAGTCCTTTAGCCGCACCCACTGAGGTCAGCCGTACGTTTCGCAAATTGGCTTGTTGCGATAGATAGCCGAAGCCTACGAACGCAACGTCGTCACCAAGGTCACGCTCGCCGAGGTGATCCGCATCAATGCAGCCGACCGCATTCCGGCGCTTGTCTCGATCATTCGTCCGCAAACAGCGGTGATGCATCGAAACCGTGCTCGGATCCGTGGCTTAGTAGGGTGTGCGGTCGAGATGAGCGTCGAATGCGGCAGCGACAGCGCGCACGACAAAACGGTGCTCGTGCTTGACGCGGATGAATCCGTCCTGGATCTGCACTATGCCGTCCTCGGTGAGCATTTCCAAGCGGTCGACTGAATCGAGAAACCCAATCGGATCAAATCCGTGGGCAGCACAGAGTGCCGGCACGTCGGCCTCCAGATCGCACATCAGGCGCTCGATAATTGCGGCCCGCAGCCGATCTTCCTCGGTGAGACAGCAGCCCTTCGATGTCGCCAGATGGCCAGCTCTGATGTGCCGGCTATAAGTAGCGGTATCGGCCGCGTTCTGGACGTACCCGTCACCGAGGCGGCCGATGGCTGACGGACCAAGGCCGATCACGGTCTTGCAGGTATCAGCCGAATAACCCAGCGAGTTGCGGCGCAGCCGTCCAGCTTCTTGTGCCAGCGTGAGCTCGTCGTCCGGCAAGGCGAAATGGTCGAGCCCGATTTGGCGATAGCCGGCAGACACCAGCGTGTTCGCCATGGCCGCAGCTTGCTCGACGCGGGCAACATTGTCCGGCAGTGCCGTCTCATCGATCTGGCGCTGACGTTTGATATAGGAGGGCACATGGGCATAACCGAAAACCGCAAGCCGGTCGGGTCGCATGGCCACTGCCGTCCTTGCCGAGTTCACACAGGACTGCACCGTCTGGTGCGGCAGTCCGAAGAGCAGGTCAAAGTTGATGCGGCTTATTCCCTGCTGGCGAAGACTTTCGACAGCAGAAGCCGTCTGCGTTTCGCTCTGAAGGCGGTTGACCGCCCTTTGAACATTGGGGTCGAAGCTTTGCACACCAATGCTCGCGCGGCTGACCCCGGCTGCCCCCAAGCTTCGCGCCATCTCGGTCGTGAGCGCGCGCGGGTCGATCTCGATGGCGACGCTAGCGGACGTGCTGAAGGCAAAATTGCGGCGTAATAGCTCCATCAGAGCCAGGAAATCGACCGCCGCAATGCTGGTTGGCGTTCCGCCGCCGAAATGCACGTCGTTGACGGGCAAGGCGCGCGGCAGTCGCTCCGCAACCAAACGAATCTCCTCCCGCAGCGACGTCAAGTAGTTGCGAACCGGCCGTTCGCTGCGCGCGAGGCTTGTAGGAAACCCGCAGTACCAGCAGATCGACCGGCAGAACGGAACGTGGAGATAGAGCGATACGGGTTCGTCGGGCGGCAGCCGGTTCAACCAAGTCTGACAAGTCCTGGCGCCGATTGTCGTAGAGAAATCCGGTACAGTTGGGTAGATGGTGTACCAAGGCAGGCGAGCATCGCAATATTTGTTCAGGAGTGCGGTCTGCAAGGCTGGCTTCCCATGCTCATACAGCCGCGTAAGCTGGCCGATGCGCCCTCCTGTGTCTTTGAGTTATGTCAACTGGTCCGAACTTAGTCGAAATCGGAATTCCGTTCTCGATATCACGGCCTAGGTGACTGACGTGGCGTGAGAGATATCCAGGGCCGAAGGCTGCGCTGCGAGCGTGGATGTGATCCACCATCTCGACCCATCACCGCGAGGCAAGCGACATCCCGCGCAGGTCCGGGTGGAGTGGCTTCTCGTCGCTCACCTTCCGTCGCTATAGGCGGCACCTCTCGGATAAATGCCATGAGCAGGACGCGTCCGGCCGGAGATACCATGGACAAGAAGTAGATGAGGCCGGCAAGCGCGAGATCATACAACTTGACGCTACGTGAGATTCAAGGCCCTTGGAGCCGCGCAGAAAGAATTTCTGACGCCACGCCTAAAAAAAGCACAGGCCTCATTTCCGCCACGCTGCTTGTCTCATTGCCGCAAGCATCGTCACGGATGTACTGATGATGTTGGGGCGGACCCGGCGCACTTCCAACCCCGGCAAAGTGCGTCGGGGCGCCTTGGCTCGGCGACGTGCCATCGCCAATACAAGCAGCTCACCAATTCACAACCAAGTGTCAGGTTTTGCTAATCCCGGATGCGAGTCCGACCAACTGCTCACACGCGATCGCTATCTGACGATGCGTTGCTGTCCGTCTCAGCGCTTTATGTCGCTTGTTTTTGCGCTTGCTTTTACACTTATCAATCGTCGCAGGATTATGCAGTTCAGGCCTTCATTGGTCGCGCTTCAGCTGCGCGATCATGCGCAAACCAATTGGATACCGGCAACGAATAGAACCGCCACGAGGATGAACCTGGCGGTTGTCTGGCTCATCCATTTCAGGCCGATCATCGTGCCTGCGACGGCACCCCCCAGCGCGGCGACTGCGTAAAGCCAGAAATACGAAGACGGAAATTGACCAGCGAGAAGAGCTCCAACGAAGCCGATTGTGGAATTAGCCAGAATAAATGGGGGCGACAGCGCGGCGCTCTGCTTCGGAGACGCCCAGTTCAGGGCGATGAGCGTCGGGGCGAGGAACACTCCGCCGCCGACGCCGGTCAGGCCGGAAACCAGGCCAATCGCCGCTCCAATGCTCACCGTTCCCCAGATCGGATTTTCGCAAATGCGATCGGCGGCGCCTCCGCGCCGCACGATCATCACGGCTCCTGCCAGTAGAAGGACGACCCCGGTCAGCGTCTTGTAAATGTCTTCTCCGAGCACCATAAGGCCACCGGCAAACGCCGCCGGCACCGATGAGAGCAGAAGCGGACGCAGCATTATCCAGTCGACAACTTTGTTGCGGTTGAAGACCCATGTAGCATATGTCGCGACAACAATGTTGAAACCAAGCGCCGTCGGGCGCATCTCTGTCGACGGCAGAGCAGCAAAGGCCATTAGCGCGAGGAATGCAGTACCACCTGCCTGGCCAACGGTCGTATAGAGCAGTGAGATGATCGCCAGGACCAGAGAAAACATACTTCACCGGTTTTGCGATGCTCTTCGCCTTGGTTGCGAACCGCATCAAGGACGCGCTCTCGAGGCGAGATGCAATTGTCTTTCCCGCGGGGCTGTTGCTTTGAATGCCGCGTTTAGTCAGAATGCGCGGCCGGACCGATAGTCAATCCAAATTGCATGATGATTGCCATGTGTCGATCGTCTCCATCAATTGTCAAGTTTGGTAGTTGACTGGACTGCGCAAGACTCTTGCAGGTGGATGGACAATGCATGTCGGGTAGACGGTACTCCCGGCCTCGCCTGACCCACGGTTGCATTCCGAACCGTACACATGCAAGGTCGGGTGCCGGTGATCGGACCTGCGTTTGTCGTTGATTTCTGATCGGCCGGCCTCTGTGCTTTCAGGCCAGACGTTCGCTGCGCTTGGGACATCGACGCGTTGGAGGGGCTGCCGTCGCGAAAACGGCGTTCTTTTTGATCTGGATCAATTTGTGCCGTGGCTCGCGCAAATGGTGCTGTCGCGTTTCCTCCTGATGTCACGATTGCTTCAATACGCCACGTACTGGAACCGCCCGTTTGCCAAGCCCTTGCTTCCACGAGTGATTGTGCAAGCAGAAAAACTGGTATGACACTTGCTGGTCCGATCCCAAGTCCTCTCCCTTCTGGAGATGCACATGCAACGTGTCCTCTGCGTCAAGGAGCTCCCGCGACATCGCGTGTCGTTCGTTGCAACGTTGACGCCACTTCTATTCGCCCCTTCGATTTATTCGCGCCGGACCTGCACGCCTCTCAGAGACCACGCATTGATGCCAGGTCATCAGCTCTTTGGGCTTCTGCTGCATGTTGCTTATCGATCGCGTCCTCGACGCCGCGGAGGGGTGCAGGATCGGCTAGGGGCTGGCGATGCGAATTCGCAAGAGGGGCAAGAAGAATGACACCCCTGGCACCGTCGCCGGCAAGCAGAGCATTGACGCTGACATCACCCAGTTGGAAGCCGGCGCCCGCGAGCGGGTCGGCGTGCCCTGGCTTACCTCGTTCAGGAAGCTCAGTGCCTATAGTCTGCTCGTGCTCGGCCTTGACATGCAGCCAAGCTTCATTCGCGCCGGACCTGGGTTTCGCGCGTCCCAATCTGACCTATGCTGACGCTGCAACCGGTCGTACGGTTTGGTTCGTATCGCCGGCTGAACCGTTAGGACAGTCGGATTTCCTCAAATCCGCGAGCCACGCATGTGCGTCAGAGATTGAGAGCGCGGCCCAATCAAAGTGGTCGACCCTGCGGCGACTCCGAGATTGCCAGCACGTCACTGGCGAGCCGGGTAGACCACATTGAATGAGCATCGGCGCTACGGTTACGGCGCGTTGTTCGGATTCAGACACAGGATGGCAGCGACGCCTCGGCTGTTTGACGGAGACGATCACGCAGCAAGCAGTGCGCGGCAGGACACCGAATTCAGAAATGGCGTCTGGGCAGCATGCGGGTGCTCCAGACTTCTCGTAGAGCAAACCCGGGAGTTCAGGCCATGGAATCCAACTTGGCTCCGCCTGAAACAAGCGCAATCGAACGCAGCGACACCGACCTTGATCGGCGTCCTCAGCCGCCGATCATGGATCGTTTTAGCTTCACAGAATGCGCAAAGCAGACGCATTCGCTCAGAGCGCTGTTCGAGCTCCTTGTAAACTGCGCCACCGAAGAGGGGTTCGGTGAAGTTGCTTATGGCGCCCTCAACTTCGTTGAGCCACTTCGCCTGGCGGAATATCCACCCCCAACCGTGGCCGTGAAGTGGCCACCAGATTGGTGCGAGCGATACTTCAAACGCAAGTATCACACCATCGATCCGGTGGTGCGGCGGACGCCGATGCTGTCGCGGCCGTTTTTGTGGGATCAACTCGCCAACCACTATCAACTTCAACCAGACGAGAGACGCGTACTGGACGAGGCCAGAGAAGCCGGCTTGAAGCACGGTATGAGCGTGCCGTTGTTTGGGCCGCTGGGCCGAGTATCGGTGGTGTCGTTTGCATCTCCATCCGACGATGTTGATCCTCAGGACCGCATCGGCCATCTCAACGCATTGGCTTCGCTCTTTCATACCGCCCATGGCGAGATCGCACGTCCCTGCAGTAGCGACGGAGAGAGGAAGGCGGCCCTGTCGCAGCGGGAGATCGCTTGCATGCGGTGGGTGGCGGACGGAAAATCGTCATGGGAAATTGGGGTGATATTGGAAATCAGCTTAAATACCGTCAATTTTCATATCAAAAATGCGATGCGAAAGTTGGGTGCGATCAACCGGATCCAGGCAGTCGCTATTGCGATCCGCCTCAACGCTCTTTGAATTGCTCACTCGAATGGGGAGCAGGCGCCAGCGGCTAATTGTTGCTCGCGCTTCCGTTGAGGCCAGCGGTTGCAACCCCCTGGTCCCGTCGGATCGGAGCTCCTCAACGAGTGTTGGAGCAGGCGATCGGTTTCATCCAGCCTATGAGCCAGCTTGGACGACTGGTGTTTCGAAAAAGCCAGCAGGGTGCTTGTTGATTAAAGGAAACTTGAAGAAGAACCCCGACCGACGGTCGGGGATCTCGAGTCGACGCCGCAAGCGTCCGGATATCGCTATTTGCCAAGCGCCGGGCTGAACTTGTAATTGAGCCGTGCCGTGATGAGATCGACGTCCTGGTTGACGCGATCGCCGCCGGATCCTGGGAAGAGCACGCTGCTGCCCTGCATAAACAAGTGGTCATACTCAACGCCAGCCGACCAGCTCGGTGTGAGGCTGACTTCGAGCCCTGCGCCTAGAGCACCACCCCAACGCACATCGGCGTTCCTGGCAATCCCGGCTCCGGTAGTCACTGAATTGATGTGATAGGTGTTGCTTGTCACCGCAGCACCGCCCTTAGCGTACAACAGAACAGCATTGAACGCGTAGCCGATGTGACCGGTGAGCAAGCCGAACGCATCCGTCTTGGTGCCAATGACGTCTGCCGGGAAGGTTGTGCTAACATTGGAGCCGTTGAAATCGGCCCAGTTGCCCTGACCTTCGATGCCATAGACTGTATTGAAGATCTGCCAACGATAGCCAATCTGCCCACCGATGGTGGCTCCAGCCGATTTATGGCAGCCCTCGGGAGTGACGCCGTTGAAATCCCAGCAATTGTGGCTCGATCCCCAGCCCCCATTGATGCCGATATAGTAGCCGGTCCAGTCGGTAACTGAGGGGGCAGCCGGCAGCGGAGGCGCTTTGACGTTGACGGGCTGCGCGGCGAAGTCCGCGCCAAATGCGGGAGCCGCCGCACCGAGTGCGCCGATGCATGCAGCCAGAATCAGCAAATTCTTCATTCGAGTGATGTTCCTTTCGATGCCCCCCGGCGCTGTGCGTCTTAACAACATCGCCGCGAATTGCTGTAACTGCAGCACAACATTGCTTTGCAAGAAACGGGTCGAATCGAACGCTGCGTCAGATTGTTGGGCGCGCATTCATCGCCATGCACAGCCCGACCAAGATGCTCTTAGCCGATAGGCACGCACCGTGAGCGAAGGTCAATACCGCTGATCGCAACTCATGCACGATTCTCAACGGTCTCTGTGCGCCCGAGGAGGAGCCCAAAAGCTCGATGCGGCTGGCCTGCTTCTAGTAGCTAATTGGCCTCGTCCTTGCGGATGCGGCAGCGCCTAACGAGGCATTACGCTGAAGTTGTACAAGCGCGTCCCGAGTTTAGGGCAGGAGTAGAATCTTCGTATGCACAGCGTCATGCCAAGGAAGCTTGTCCTGCCTCGTCGTCGCTTACTCTGACCCTTAGCTGAAGTGCCCAGCGCTTGGAGCGTTGTACCCGCTGCATTAGTTGAGAAGCGGTTCGGGCATAATAGTCGTGGAGAAATAATGCGACAACGATATATCGAGGATGCTAACCTGCGACCTAAGATTGCGGAGAGCCGTGACATAGCTGATCGTTATTGCCGCGGAAGTGAGAGCAATCTTGCTGCTTGGCCGAGGCTGTCAATTCTGCGCGTAATTTTCGTATCGCCTCGTTCGCCAGATGCAAGGTATTCCGTTCGCCGTTCCTTATCGAACATTCCAGGGAAGCTCGCAATCGGCTATGAAGTAACGTCTTGTGATTATGTGCCAGCAGCGGATCCTTCTCGACAAAGCGCCACGCCTTGTCAAATGCGACGCTCACGAGAACCTCTGGCGCCTGCATCTGCTCGGATGAGATCTGATCCATCTCAAACTCCAATCGATATCTCGAATACGAAGAAGTCGCGTTGTCGAAGCATCGAGTGCCGGTGGCCTATCAAGCAAGCAAGAGATCGGGTCCGCAGGCGCGCTCGCGCATCGAGCCACTGTCGACGCTACAATCAGATTTATACAGACGCTTATTGAAGCGCGGATGACCGAACGTGGCAGCACCAAATTCAATTCGAATGATTCCGTATCACTTGAAGGCAGGCATGCGTTATCGCGCGCTTTCATGCCGAATTGCCCAAATTTGCTTGCGGTCGGTGGTGGTGGCTAACCCCAGAAACTAGAAGAGCGGGCCAGATTGGGTCGACGCTACGGTGGTAGCGGACGAGCTGACCTTTCACCACATTCGCACCCTCGAAATACGAAGCGTGTGAACCCCAGTATTGTCCGCTTTGTACGATTCGCCGTCTAAGCGCGTGACGCAGTCTGGACGGTGTTTGTCGGCGATCTAACATGATCGACGGCGCGCCCGTCCTTTCTGTTGTTTGACCCGTTCGCATGGCCGCGTGGTGTGACGTTTTACGTCAAGTGGGAGTGCAGTAGAGAAGGCGGTGACGAGATGCGGGGCAATTGCGATGATCTGGTTGTTGTTGTCCTGCAAGGAGCTGTGGAATGTAGTGCGTTGCGGGATGTAAGAGGTGCTGCCGCAACACAGGCGCCGAACCATCGAGGAAAACGTGCCGAACGAGACAACCATGCCTGTGCGTCGCCACATAGTTGCTTCGCATTCATTCGCTATGGTTGTGAAGTTAGCTGCGGAATATATAAGAGATTATAGATACGAAGTCCTTGATACAAGAAAGTCCAACTGAGATGAGAGTCGATGATGACCTCCGCGGCGCGATGGCGTCCTTTCGGACCCCGCTGTGATGCCGGACGGTTGCAATATGACAGGGCACGGAATGGCTCGCTCGCGAGACATAAGCCCACTGAATCTTAAGCCTTGCTGCGGTAATCGGGGGCGCAAAACCGCGGCGCGGCGTCGGCCCAGCTATGAATGGCGCGTTTCATCGCGTCCTCAACGGCCGGAGTACACCGAATCGAACGTCACTCCGCTGCACGCGACAAAATCAGTTTGGCGATCTTAATTCGGTTGGCAGGCGTACGCAGAGCCTCAGGCAAAGCTGCCACTGTTTGATCGAATAGCCGGCCCAAGACCTGAAGGTCTTCTGGATGATAGATGCCGCGGTCCGCTGACATTCGCGCTGTTTGCCCGTCGCCAGTGTGGCCATTGGTCTTCGCATCGCCGAGCTGACCGAGCGCAAGCTCCGCATTTATCATTTCGTTTGTGAGTGCGTTAAGCAGCCGGACCGCTTCGAGTTCGTTGCCTTCTTCGCCGATGAGGGCGGCAACGATGCCCAGTTGCAGTTCGATGCGGTGCTTCAGGTCATGTATACGCGAATTGGAAGGATCGAGTTCCACGGTGTTTCTCCAGAGTAATTAAAAGCAGGGCTAGGCTAAGTAAAGAGGTGCGTCGTTTGTCGCGTTCGTGGGGCTGCAAGCGCGTGACGAGAACGAATTGCCGCTGCAGAAGGCTGTGCACGCGCGCAGTCAGTCGCGAACAGCGCATAGATTGAGATGACCGCGGTGCAAGTTTGCAGAAAGCAGGTGAAGGCGGCCAGCGCCGAGTAGCACTGAGGGCGTGAGCGGAGTGAGAATCGCCGACCACGATGATGTAAGGGTCCGGTTCGCCTTGGCCGATGCCCAGTTCGCTTGTCAGAGATCTAGCCGGCGCACGCATGGACCCCAGCCGATAAGAGTACGCGAGAGCCAATCTCCTGGAGCGCCTTTAGCATGACGACAATTAGGTCGGCGACTACGCAGCAGATTGTGCGTGGGACGTTGCGATGCGCCATCCGACTATGAGTGGGGGGCACGTGCCGCAGTTTGTAGGATGGGGAAGTGTCATTGGCGATGCAGGCGCGCGCGGCTGGAGATGCCCGGTGACTATGCTCAAAGCAAACTGGGTTCATTGTCACACGTGGTTCGTGAAGGGTTGTTTTCCGAAAATCGGCGATTGACTATGGGGCATTTGGTTAAGAACGGTAAAATCGAAAGTTTTGATGGGATGCATCCAGCTCGCGGATAGCGCGCGCGATCGGGGGGATCCGCTCTGGAAGATGCATGAGGCCAGCAGCATAAGAATAACGATGGCTTGACATGCCGCCGCTCTCCAAATCAGTTCACCTCACCGGCTACGACATCGGCCGAGAGGCCGCCACGATAGTGATCGAGGCGATTCAGTTCTCATCGGTCTTTGGACCTCCTGCTGAATAAGGCAGGAGGTCCTAGATAAGCGACTTCGGGACATCCAATCATAGATGGAGGTCGCGACGCGCTACCTCTCTGAGGTGCCAAACTCGGATAGTCATTGCCTGGCGATGATCTCGGATCTGATTGCGGTTGCGGTGTATAGAGAAGTTTCCAGCGGGAGGTTCCCGAACGCAAGCTGGCAAAGTAGGTAGTTGGCGCCTGCTTCCTCCATCTGATTAAGAAGGGGCTGTCGGACGGAAGCTGGCGTTCCGACGACGCACAATTCGTTCTCGAGCGCTGCGTCGAAGGTCAGCGGCAGGGTAGGTGGTGTCGGCATGGCGTTCAGCTCGTAAACAAATCTAAAGCTCTCGAGCCATCGCTGATATGCGGTTTGTGCTGCTAGATGGGCGTCTCGGTCAGACTGCGCAATCACGACCATGCGGAGCAGACCAAGAAACGGGTCCCGATCGTCGGCGTCTGTCATGCGCGCCCGATGCGAACGGAACGCATTCGTAATGTTTCGGACAGCAGAGGAGCGGCCTTGGCACGCCAGATTGGCGCCATTTGCAGCGGCCCATTCCGCCGACTCGGTCCGACTGCTCGTGATCCAGGTCGGCGGACATGGATGCTGATGAGGCTTCATTGTCAAAGGTATCTCGCTCAGTTCAAAAAATCGTCCGTGATAGGACAGCGTATGCCCCTTAAGCGCTGCATTTAGGATTTCGCTGGCTTCCTCATAACGCTCCGGCGCCGCATCCGCGCTGACGCCGAAATAGCCCCATTCGGTCGGCAGGGAGCCACGTCCGATACCGAGCTCGAGCCTGCCGCCGCTCAATTGGTCAAGCATACAGATCTCTTCGAACGCGCGCAAAGGATGATAGAGGTTGAGCAACAGGACCAGCGGACCAACGCGCAGTCTCTGGGTACGCTGCGCGACGCTTGATAAAAACAGATTCGGCGACGGTCCTCTGCCATGTGGTGTGCAGTGGTGCTCGGCTAGGTGATAGGCGTAAAATCCCAGAGAGTCACACACTTCCGCCAACTTGAGGCGATCTTCATATTGTCGCGCGACATCGTGACCGTCGTCGTCCAAATGATCGAAAATGCCGCACGTTAGTCTTGGAGGAGGGCTGCTCTTCACTTGATCATCTCCGTTTGTGGAACAGAAGTCCCGGTTGCCTGATGCCGTCGGTCTCGAAGACGGCTCGTTCGCTATTTGATTGCTTTTGACTCTTCTCGTTGGGTGCAGGTCCTGAGCTTGCAGATGCGATTGGGTCATGAGAATCAGCAAATGGCGCTCTGATCACTACTTTGACAGGAGCTCGCGAAGCGCCGCCACACCGAGCATGTGCTCCACCAGAAGCATTTTTAGCTTCACGTTCTCATCTTCCAGGGCCCTCAATCGCTTGGCCGCAGGAATGTCCATGCCGCCATACTTGGCTTTCCAATTGTAGATCGCCGCTTCAGAGGTCCTGTGCCTACGAGCTAGATCGGCCGCTTTCGCGCCAGCCTCATGCTCCCTCAATATCGCGATAATGTGCTCTTCCGTGAATCTCGATCGCTTCATCTGTCCGCCCTTCTTGGGACAGGACTTGCACTGCGGCCGGAGCAAATGGCCAATATGGGGTCGTCTGCCTCCCGCCAGCACGAAGCGTGGGTCGGAGGGTGTTCCAGAAGGTTCAAGTTCAGCGAAGTCTGCTGCAACGTCCTGCCTTTCAAGCCGGGTAGGCCGAAGGTTGTCCGCGAAGGCATAACGGCGCCCGAAAATGCGTACGCCGATGACATGGCCGATCACATTGATGTCGAGAATATTCTGGTTCGCGTGAAGCTAGCCGATTGGTATGTCGCAGCTGCCGGCCTGACGCCGGCTCTCCATCGGCATTGCTGTGCGAGGACAGTAACGAACCTTTCATTAGAGCAGCGGACAGCGGAAATCGGGCCCCATTGTTAGCAACGCAAGTCACGCGGAGAGCGATTCGGCCGCAGCGCCAATTGGCCGTTTTGCCGTGTGCTGTTCGCAGGACCGCGCACGGTGCGGAACCGCTCATAGAGTGCAGCGCGCATGTGCATCTGTCAGCATGCCGGCTCGATGGTGCAAATTGCCGTTGCAAATTGAGTTCCATGGCTACGTTGTGGGAAAGAACCGCCGGCACTTCGCGATGTCGAGCCACTGCAGGCGGCATAGAGACCTACTTGAGGAGAGCCGGTGAGCCAAAGCGAGCGACCGTCGGGCTGATCAAGACATGCCTGCCGAGGTGGTTTTGCAACACAGAGAGTTTGCACAACACTATTTGTCTGTCGTCGGACGCAACTCATCCCCCAGTGGATCGACGTCAGGCAGCTCTGCGAGCGCTGCAGCGAACGCCAGAAATGCTCCGAAAACCGCGAGTATAAGAATGCACGCGAGTAGGGCTGCACCAAGGTCGTGAGGGCGTTTCATCATCTGTGTCACTGGTTGAATTGCGGAAGGTTACGCGTCGGCCCGATCAGTTTTGCTCGACGGCTTCGACATGCCCGTCGCGCCAGCGGTAAACGAGAAAGCCAGGAGCCGCGTTGTCACCCTTGGAATCAAACAGGACTGGGCCGATCACGGTATCGATCGGCCGCGAACGAAGTGCGTCGGCCACTCGTCGAGCGTCGAAAGAGCCGGCCCGTTTGACCGCCTCTGCCCATGCTTGGACTGCTGCATAGGCGTAAAGCGTGTAGCCATCGGCCGACAGGTTGGCGGCGTTGAGTCTGGCCGCGATGCCGGCCGCGTTGGCATTCTTGACGGGGTCGGGCATGAAGGTGAACAATGTGCCATTTCCCGCACTGCTGGTAATTGCCCAGAATTCAGATGTCATCAGTGGATCGTTTGCCATGACGATGAGGCCAGCACCTGCTTCCGACGCCTGACGTACGATCAGTCCAACTTCGGTATGATAGCCGCCGATATAGGCAACCCGCACCCCATCCTTCTTCATTCTTGAGACTAGCGCCGCGTAATCCTTTTCGCCGGCTACATAGCTTTTTCGAATGACGTGCTCACCGGATCTCTGAAGTTGTGCCGCGATCACGTCGGCAATGCCCTTACCCGCCGTGCTCTTGTCATCGAGCACTGCGATCGTTTCGTTATGGTGATTTGCGTGAATGTATTCAGCTGCAACGAGACCCTGTTGGTCGTCACGACCGCAGATCCGAAACACCGTCCCAAGGCCACGCTCTGTCAGCCGAGGATTTGTCGAGCCAGGTGACATTTGAAGGATGCCTGCCTCGTCGTAGACGTCGGAGGCAGGAATCGACGAAGAGGAACAAAAATGACCAACGACCAGCCGGATACGCTCGGTTGCGAGCTTATTCGCAACTGCGACGGCCTGCTTTGGGTCGCAAGCGTCATCGACGACGGTCAATATCAGCTTGGTATCGGGAAGTATCCCCGAGGCGTTCAAAGCCTCGACGGCGGCGGCCGCTCCATCGCGCATTTGTGCGCCAAACGCTGCGCTGCTTCCGCTCATGGGACCAGCCACGGCAATATTGACGTCGGAGGCGCGCGTAGTCGAGCCGACGGCGCAGAAGAGTAGTGCTGCACTGGCAGCTAAAGCGTAACACCGACCCAACATTGTAGAGCTCCAATGCTCAGCTGAAGTGAACCGCCAGCGCTCGCGGTACGACTTGCGTCCAGGCCTTGATGTGGGTCTTCTGCCAAGCGAAGTCATGTGCATCAGCTTGGCCACGCCGCGACCACGGTAGAGCCTACAATTTGACGTTACGTGCGGTTCAAGCCCCTTTGTGAGAAACTATCCAACCATGGCCTCGGCGGATAGATCGGCGAGATGCTGCGCGCGTCCCTGCGCCCAAGCCGTCAGTATGGCTGATCCTCCAGCCCGGCAAGGGCTAGGTCGAGATACTGCATGAGAGTAGGATCCCAACCAGCCAGACTGCGGGGGGCACTCAACCGCGCAAGGACTTTCAGGATCGTCGAAACGCGTGAATCAGCTCCGGCGATTTCTCTGATCAGCAATCGCGCTGCAACCGCGACAGCTTTTGCTCGCTCACCGCAAGGATGTTCGCCCCGATCCATGCAGTCACGCAGTTCGTCGCGGATCCGCCGCCACCGCTCCTCGCGCTCCGCAGCCAATTTGCACGTACATCGAGACGTCTGACTACGTGTCTCGACCCGAGACATCGCATCCAGGGTGGCAGGTAACTCATCTACACTTACCTGGATCTCACTGCCCGTCGTCATGTCGCGTAAACGATCCCGCAACAGGGTCGCTCGAGCGACTTGAAGTTCGATTCGCTCCAAATGTTTGCGCAGCAGATCAATGAGTGAAGTCGTGCCCTCCATAGCCTTACGGATCTCGTGAAGGGAGAAGCCAAGCTCACGTAGCGCGCGAATCTGATGAACCCGTTGAACGCTTTCACGATCGTACATCCGGTGACCGCCGTCTGTACGCTCTGATGCGGCCAAGAGCCCCGTATGTTCATAATGATGCAGCGTGCGTACCGTCACTCCGGTCGCCTCTGCAAGTTCGCCAATGCGCCATCGACGCCTTCGTGGTGTAGCTTTGCTCATGTTGTTCAATTTCAAAGCCTACAACCTGACGTCACGTATGATTCAAGCTATTTCAAAGCCCTAGCTGGATCGTCTTCCATTCCAGCGCAAGAGATGGTGACTATCCTTAGAATGGTTGGCGATCAACCCTTAGGTGAAATGGTGATCAACAGGTTCATCAGGCATGCCAGCCTGGACGCGCCGATCTCGGTACTATCCAAGATGAGTTTGGCGACAGCCGTTCGATTTTCAGGCGTTCGCATCGACGGCGGTAACGCGTTGATTGCGCCATCAAAGAGGCTTCCTAAGACAGAGAGTTCTTCCGGATCGAATACGCCGCTGTATTGTTCCAACGTTCGGCTCCTTGTTTGTCATTGCGTCAAGGCAGCGCACGTCGTCAAGACGTTTGGCCGCGGTAGGGCTAAAAGAAGTCAGACCGGCGGCGCAGAAGGTGCAGTGCCCCTTAAGGTGATGCGACAAGGCAACACAGGTGTGCGGTGTTTTGCAAAATCGCACGAGCGGTTTTCGTCATCTGTACAATAGGTAGGCACGCCGGCTGCGTGTCATGTGCGGCTCGCCGAAAACGAATCGGCTCGGTGCATTAGCAGCACTACTGGTTCTGAGCGTGGACGGCGCGCCGTGAGCCGATCTTGGTCATGCATACGACGCTGCTACGGGAGGCCGCGCTACAAAGATGAGGGCTTGGCCTGAGCGAGGCCTCGAGCACGCCGTGCTCGGTTTTTGATGTGTGGCCCCTTAAAACAAGCAATAGGCGACTTGAGCCGACGCCCGCACGGCATCGCCCTCCAGACATCCGCTCTCTCATGCTAAGAGAGTTAGCTTTCGAGAAGCTGACGAGCGTCAAAAGGCTTCGCAATGCGCCAACGGAGAAGGCATTGACCTCCGCCGAAAGCTGCTGCGCATTTTCAATTCATCTCTGCTTGGCGCAGGCTCGCGCACGATGCCGTCCTGACGCGGCGCGTCGGAAGAATAAGGAGCTTCCGGCCGTCCATCGCGAACGACCTTGATTGAGGAGCCACGAGATAACTGCAGGACCGACTCCCGCGGCTGCTTTTCGACGGCCGCGTGCGGCCGCGTCTCCTCTACAAGGCCGTTGAGCGTTTGGTCCAAGAGCGCGATGAACGTCGGGCGTGATACCAATGCGCGCGTCTCGCAACAACGTCGTGATAGCGGCTTGGGTAGCGAGGCCGCCGCACGTTCCTGAACCAAGAATGAGTTAAAGCAGGAGAAGGTTGAAGTGCGGCTGTCCAGACATGCAGCCGCTTACAAGGTTCGCACACGTTTTCAAGAGTCCTCACGATAGCCGCGAGGCAACTCTCGTCAAGCTTCCTTCAGCATCCGCTTGTTCTGAAGCGCAGATCATGGAGCAATCAGCACTCGTAGATGTCATGCGAGCTGCCTCCTGCAACAATATCTCTCGTATCCAGATGCTTTCCGGATCGCTGTTGTGAAGGGCAGGCCATTGGACCGCTTCGGTAAAGCTGGGGAACGGCTGCGGAAGCTCGGCAATCCGAAGGGGCATCGTCTTTTCGAAATGCTGAACGAGCCTTGATGGCATGGTCCCGATCCGGCGCGTACCCATCAGCATGGGTGGGATCATGCCGTAGCTCTGCACGAGAATATCGATGCGTCGGTTGAGGCCACGATGGAGCAGAAACGTCTCCTCGATGGAAGGCTTGCGCGCAACTCCGAGCTTAACCGCGACATGGCCCATTGACATGTATCGATCAAATGTAAGCCGCCGCCGTAGCTCGGCGTTCGAGCTGCAGCCTACGCACACAAGCCTCTCCTCGAACAGGGCTATCCGCGGGTGCGCGCTGGACATGAATAGTTCCGGGAGGATAACAAAATCAAGCTCGCCGCGCCGGAGAAGCTCATCGTGCTCATCGGCGAGCGTCACCAGTTCGAAACTGACGGCGGGTGCTTCCCGCGCGACACGCTCGGCGACATGTCGGAAGAATACGACCGTTATAAAATCGGAAAGGCCGATCCTGAACCGCCGATTCGATCGCGCCGGGTCGAATGCGTCCCGCGCGATAATAGAGAGCTCGATGTGCATCAGAGCCTCACGAACGGGTGCCGCCAGCCCCTCTGCGCGTGACGTCGGGACAAGTTCCCGGCCTCTCATCGCAAACAGTTCATCATGGAAATAGGAACGCAGCCGGGCAACGGCTGCGCTCATGGCCGGCTGACTGAGGTTAATCTTGCGAGCTGCTGCGGTAAGGCTGCGCTCAGTCATTAGAGCATCAAGGGCGACGAGAAGATTCAGATCCAGGCCGTTGAAACGCATATCTTATTATCCGACGCGATCGTCTTTACATTGCATACAATGAGCGACAACGGCTGGTCATTGGCTCGCCCGAATCAGCTCCGTCCCTCTCGTGCGATTGCAAAAAAGCTCGCGGAGCATCGCAGAATGGCGCTCAGTGCGCTCGGGGATGACGGCCTACGGCTCGAGCCCGTCGGGAAAGCCAACCTGATCGATCTCGTCGATTTCCGGCACTCTCGCAACTCGACTTCGTCGAGTCGCCATTGGCAAACCAGCCTTAGTGCCTATCCCGCCATAGCCAAAATTCACCCGATGTGCCCCATCGACGCCCGCCTGCGCAGCGTTGGTCAGGAGCCAAATTACAACCTGACGCAGTGTCGGGTTCAAGCGATTTCATTGGCTTCGCCAAATACCATCGTACTCGGAAGCTCTCGTCCTTCCTCGATGTCGTTGGACCTTGCTTGCAATACAAGCGCACTACCCGCTTTGCGGGATCGTTAGGCGAACGGGCCGGGCAATCTTTCACAATCCCGGGCCGGCTCGCGCGTGCGTTTTGCAGCATGGCCGTTCGGGAAGTTAAAATGACAAGGCAGACACGTCGAATGATGAGTGGGATATTTGCACCTGCCGGGGCGGCTTGTGGTGAACCTAGCAGCGCCTACGCGTTGGAATCTCCCGATGTGCAGATCCCATGTTGGTTGCCTCCTCCAACAATATCCGTCGCATCCAAATGCTCGCCGGATCAGTATTGTGGAACGCAGGCCACTGCACGGCCTCGGTGAATGTGGGCAGTGGGAGTGGCGGCTCGACGATCCGCAGGGGCATCCGCTTTTCGAAGTGTCTGGCGAGACGTAAGGGCATTGTTCCTATGCGGCCTGTGTCCAACAACATGGGCGGAATCAGGCTAAAGCCCTGCACAACGACCTCGATGCGCCTTTTCAAGCCGTGCTCGAGCAAGAACCACTCCTCGAGGTTGGGCCTCAGCGCCCGTCCGAACTTGGCGGTGACGTGCCCCGTCGAATTGTATTTCTCGAATGTAAGTGGTCGCAATAGCTGCTTGTTTGTGCGGCATCCCACGCATACGAGGGTCTCATCGAATAGCGTCGCCTTAGGATGCGCGCTCGACATGAACAATTCCGGCAAAATGAGAAAATCGACTTCGCCGCGGCGAAGCAGCTCACCGGGTTCATCGGAAAATGGCAGCAATTCGAAGCGCACTGCAGGCGCCTCCTGTGCGATACGATCGACAATTCTCCGAAAAAACACGATTGTCATGAAATCGGAGAGAATGACCCTGAAGCGTCGGCTCGACTGGGTCGGGTCGAACGCATCCCGAGAAATGATCGAGAGTTGGATGTGCAGCAGGGCCTCGCGAACTGGACCCGCAAGCGCCTCCGCGCCGGGTGTCGGGACGAGTTCGCGACCTCTCATCGTAAACAATTCATCGCGAAAGTAGCTGCGCAGCCGCGCGATCGCAGCGCTCATGGCGGGCTGGCTCAGGTTAATTTTGCGCGCCGCCGCTGTGAGGTTGCGCTCCGTCATCAGAGCATCGAGCGCAACGAGAAGGTTTAGATCAAGTCCCTTGAACCGCATGTCGTGAGTCTATCCATCGTGTGGATGTGTTCTATCGAAACAATCGATTTTACCAAACTGCGGAATGTTGGATAGCAAACATCAGTTTGGAAAATGAATTAGGTATGCCACGATGGCTTTTGGTCGCACGCGGGCTCCGAGAAGAAATCCTGGACGTGCGAGCACGTGCCGTATCCGTGTGCGAAGTGGCTATCTCTGCCGCACGCGAGTTGCGCCTCTTGTAGGTGCGCCGCTCACGCGATGCGACGCTAGGCAGGCGCCGATAAACCTTCGTATGCGTGTTCCATCCCTTTCCATATCGGCGGCTTACCCGTGTACAATTGAGGGCGTGCTCAGCCTCACCTTAGTGTCGCGACCAAGCGGCGTGCGCAGATCGCGGATGCCGAATATTTCCGGCGACTGGCCAAATGGCACGCCTGTCCATCGCAATACAAGGCGGGTCGAAGATGCATAAGACCGAAGTTGATCTGGTGATCGGCGCGTGTGCCCTCGATGAGCTTTCACGCGTCGATGGCCGGCCCTCAGAGACGGTAATGCCGATCGTGATCTTGGGCGCGGCGGAGCTCGCCCAGGATGCAGACAGAGGCTGCACAACCCAATCGCCTCATTGGGATGTCCGGGCATATCTCGACCATGGCATTGCTGGAACGACACGCGCGAGCTGCGCCATTGCCGCGCCGCCAACGATGGCGCCATTCCGATTCAGTCTGTTCTCGCGCGGCCTGGCGAGAAAAGCCGAGTGCGCATGCCGCATGCCAACACATTCCAGATTGATCAACGGTTCGGCGAATAGCGAGTGTCTTACGTGACTATATCCGCTCTCATCCCCACTGGCGCAGGGAAGTCCGCCATGAATATTGCCGTGTCCCCATCTGCGGAAGAGCCTTCCGCGCGCACTCAGGTCCAGTGGAGCCTTCGCTGGGAAAACCAGCTACAGCTCGCCGATCATGCCGAACTCGCCGATTTCTTCCGTAAGAGCTATGGCCCGACAGGTGCATTCAATGCGCAGCCTTTCGAGGGTATTCGAAGTTGGGCCGGCGCAAGGCCTGAAATGCGCGTAATCGGTTACGACGCGCACGGGGTCGCTGCTCATATCGGCCTACTACGCCGCTTCATCAAGATTGATGGCGTTGATCTTCTCGTGGCCGAACTGGGATTGTATGCCGTCCGTCCAGATCTTGAGGGGCTTGGAATCAGCCACTCAATGCGCGTCATGTATCCTGCGCTGCAGGAGCTTGGGGTGCCGTTCGGCTTCGGTACGGTCCGGCCTGCACTTGAGAAGCATCTGACCAGACTGGTCGGAAGGCGAGGGTTGGCAACCCTCATGCCAGGCATTCGCGTCCGCTCCACCCAGGCAGATGTCTATCCCAATCTGTCGCCGATCCGCATCGAAGACGTGCTCGTAGTGGTGTTCCCGGTTGGACGCTCAATGGGCGAGTGGCCGCCGGGAACGATTATCGATCGGAACGGGCCCGAGCTGTGAACGAACTCATCCCTTTATCTGCGGTGCGACGCAACTACGGTGACGTTAGCGGAAGTCGCTCAGTCTACTTGACCTTCGATGATGGGCCCAATCCATTTTGCACGCCGCGCGTCCTCGATGTGCTGACGCAACATCGGGTCCCCGCGACCTTCTTCGTTATCGGTACGTATGCGGCCGACCATCCTGAACTCATTCGACGAATGATCGCCGAGGGGCACGAGGTTGCAAACCACACGATGACGCATCCCGATCTGTCCAGATGCGAAGCAGCGGAGATACATGATGAGGTGCTAACGGCGAGCAGGGCGATCCGATTGGCATGCCCGCAAGCGTTGCCCCGGCACATGCGGGCACCCTACGGCATATGGACCGAAGACGTGCTTGCTACGTCAGCCAAGGCTGGCCTCGCAGCGGTGCACTGGTCGGTCGATCCGAGAGATTGGTCGCGTCCTGGGGTCGATAGCATCGTGAATTCAGTGCTGGCGGCTGTTCGCCCGGGCGCGATTGTGCTCCTGCACGACGGATATCCGCCAGGCGAGGAGAGTTCGTGCATCAATGCCACCTCGCGTGAGCAGACGGTGAGGGCGCTGGCATATCTGGTTCCGGCACTGCAACTGCGCGGGTTCGAAATCCATCCGCTTCCTCAACTTCACTGAACAAAACTGGCACCCCATGAATCTGCTCGCTACAACCAGCGCTGTCGCCGTTTCGTCTTATGCGCTGCTCTCGACCATCTACAAGAGTGCGCAGGCGCTTTACGCTCAGCCGACGAGTCCCTCATCGCGGCAGAACGATCTCGAACAAGCCGGGGTGGGTCTGCCCAGCGTGGATGTCATCGTGCCCTGTTTCAATGAGGATCCAAACACACTCTCCGAATGCCTCGCGTCGATTGCAAGTCAAGACTACGCCGGAAAACTGCGGGTCATTGTGATCGACGATGGATCCGCAAATCGCGATCTTGTGGGACCCGTACACAAAATCTATGCGAGCGATCCGAGGTTTCGCGTCATCTTGATGGCCAAGAACGTCGGGAAGCGCAAGGCGCAGATTGCTGCGATACGCAGCTCTTCCGGCGATCTGGTCCTAAACGTAGACTCGGATACGATAATTGCCGTCGACGTGGTCACAAAGCTTGTATCTAAAATGCAGGACCCTGACGTCGGCGCGGCCATGGGGCAGTTGGTAGCGAGCAATCGCAACGAAACCTGGCTGACCAAGCTGATCGATATGGAATACTGGTTGGCCTGCAACGAAGAGCGCGCGGCGCAGGCACGCTTCGGCGCGGTGATGTGTTGCTGCGGGCCATGTGCCATGTATCGTCGCTCTGCGCTCGCCTTGCTTCTTGATCAATACGAAACGCAGTTCTTCCGTGGAAAGCCAAGTGATTTCGGCGAGGATCGTCATCTAACTATCCTCATGCTCAAGGCGGGGTTTCGAACCGAGTATGTCCCCGACGCGATCGCAGCAACAGTGGTGCCGGACAGCCTTGGACCATATCTGCGACAGCAACTTCGCTGGGCGCGCAGTACCTTTCGGGACACGTTTCTTGCGTTGCGCTTGCTGCCCGAGCTGGATCGCTATCTGACGCTCGACGTTATCGGACAAAATCTCAGCCCCTTGCTCCTCGCCTTGTCATCGCTGGCTGCGCTCGCACAGTTCGTCATCGACGGGTCGGTGGCCTGGTGGACGGTGCTGACGATTGCGGCCATGACGATGGTTCGGTGCAGTGTGGCATCGTTCCGTGCTCGCGATATGCGGTTTCTCGGCTTCTCGTGTCACACACCAGTCAATATCTTTCTCTTGCTGCCGTTGAAAGCCTACGCGCTTTGTACATTGAGCAATAGCGATTGGCTGTCGCGTAAAGTAGTGGTGTCAAGCGATGGAGAAAATCAGGCTGCCATCCCGCGCACGGCCGCCGGAATAAGCGCCGCGATAAATGGTGTGAGCTCTGCTGCAATTCGAAAGCCTGGCCATTCGCACCGTGCATCGAGCGTAGCGGCGACCGAGAGTGTTTGCGGTCGCGATCGATCGAGCGCCTACAAATAGGTTGAATGACCCGTGACATCGGACAACAACTATCAGCTATTGGAGCGAGAATTGGCTGTCGATGATCCATGGCGGCTTGACAGCAACTCGTTCGAGCAGGAGCGATACGCGCAGATGCTCCGGCTGTCGTGTTGCAACGGTGACATTGTGCATGCCCTTGAAGTCGGATGTGCAGCCGGCGCATTCACCGAAATGCTGGCGCCGCACTGCCAAAGGGTCACTGTGGTCGATGTCATGCCGCAGGCGATCGAGCGTGCTCGCCAGCGGACCAGAAGCTGGTCAAATATCGCGTGGGTAACTTGCGACATTCAGCGGTTCTCGAGCGCCGAGCAGTTTGATCTGATCGTCGTGGCCGAGGTTCTTTACTACCTCAAGGACATCTCCGAGATGCACGCAGCCATCCTCAACCTGGTGGGTATGCTTGCACCAAACGGCGCTCTGGTGTTCGGATCTGCGCGTGATGCCCCATGTCGACGCTGGGGGCATGCTGCCGGTGCTGAAACAGTGATTTCTCTCCTCAATGAAAGCCTATCCGAGATCGAGCGTCTTCATTGCCATACAGAGTCGGTCAACGAAGACTGTTTGCTCGTGCTGTTCCGGAAGCCGACTAACTCGTCAGAACATTCAAATTACGGTCATTAGGGCCAGGGGGTCATATGCGCATCTGTGGCATCAAGTTAACACATGACGGGGCAATCGCTGTCGTCGAGGACGGGCAGCTTGTCTTTTGCACCGAGCAAGAGAAGCGCGGCAACAATCCACGGTATCAATCCGTCGATAACCTCGATGCAGTCGTGCTCGCATTGGCTGAGCATGGCCTGGATCCACGAGATATTGATCAGTTCGTCATCGACGGCTGGGATGGAGAGATCGAGTCGCAGTTCCAGGTTCTCAGTGGTGCGGTTCCGATCGCGTTGAAGGGGGCGCCATATGTCGAGCGCCATGCCGAGGGCCTTCTGGATTCGGTCGATGGCTATGGCCTGATCCTCGGCGGCAAGGTGTTTCCCTATAAGAGTTACCCGCACGTCACGGGCCACGTCGCCTCGGCATACAGCACCAGCCCGTTTGCCAGCGCCGGAAAACCCGCGTTCTGTCTGGTATGGGATGGCTGCATCTTTCCACGTCTCTACTATGTCGAACCTCGAGGCGCGCGACTCATTGCCAGTCTGTTTCCAATGATCGGTCATGCCTATGCTGCCGCGGGCCTTCATTTCGGGCCTTACAGGCAGCCGAATCGCACTAATTGGGACTTGGGCATCGCCGGCAAGCTGATGGCTTATATCGCCCTTGGCTCTGTCGACGAAACCATCGTGGCAGTGTTTCAGGAGCTTTACGAAAAGCGCTTCGCTGCGGATACGGAGCAGGCCCGTCGCTACCGCGCGGACATCAACAATGCGGAAGCCTCGCTTGCCGCTGTGCACGAGTTCTTCGAGGCGAGCGCGCTGCGCCTGACTGCCAAGCGAGCCGAAGACGTACTGGCGTCGTTTCATGTATTCCTGGAGCGTCTTCTTGTCCGGGAAATCGCGATGGTTCTGCTGCGGCACTCGTCGCTGCCGGGCGCGAGAAACCTATGCGTAGCCGGGGGGTGCGGGCTCAATATCAAGTGGAACAGTGCGCTTCGCGCGACGGGATTGTTCGATGATGTCTGGGTGCCGCCGTTTCCAAATGACAGCGGCTCGGCAATTGGCGCTGCTTGCAGCGCGATGGCGGCACAAAAGGGGTTCGGGCCGCTGGAATGGTCAGTCTACAGTGGTCCGGCGCTGCAGGCCAGCGAAAGTCCGTCAGAATGGGAGGCTGCGCCATGCACTCTCCGTGAGCTTGCGGCCATTCTCGCCGACAACACGCCCGTAATCTTCCTTTCGGGACGCGCCGAGCTTGGGCCGCGGGCGTTGGGTGGCAGAAGCATTCTCGCAGCGGCGACCTCGCCGGCAATGAAGGATCATCTCAACGACATCAAGCGCCGCGAGCATTTCCGGCCGGTGGCGCCGATTTGCCTGGAGGATCGGGCGCCGGAGATCTTCAGCCCCGGGACGCCAGATCCCTATATGCTGTTCGATCACCAGACCCGGGCGGAGTGGCGCGACAAGGTCCCTGCTATCGTCCATCTGGACGGCTCTGCGCGGTTGCAGACAGTCGCCCGCAACTCTCCCCACAAAATCGCCGAGCTGCTCGTCGAGTTCGAACAGCTCACGGGCATTCCGTTGCTTTGCAACACGAGTGCCAACCTCCACGGACGAGGATTCTTCCCGGACGCGGCCGCCGCCTGCGAATGGGGGCGCGTAGAGCATGTGTGGTGCGACGGTCTGCTCTGGACCAAAACGGTCGTAAGCAAGCCAACGTCCGCTGAACGGCTTCTGTCGGCCTAAGATGAACATGTCCACCGCAATCGACCTTGCCGGCGTAAGAAAGTCATTTGGCGATAAGATCATCGTCGATGAGCTTTCGTTCTCGGTCGCGCGCGGAGAATGCTTCGGCCTGCTCGGGCCGAATGGGGCCGGCAAGAGTACGATCGCCCGCATGCTGCTCGGGATGATCTCGCCGGACGCGGGCAAGATTACAGTCCTCAATGAGCCTGTGCCGTCACGCGCTCGTGTGGCACGTGTGCGGATTGGCGTTGTGCCGCAGTTCGATAATCTCGAGCTCGAATTCACCGTACGCGAGAACCTGCTGGTATTTGGCCGCTACTTCGGCATGAGTGCTCGCAAGATCGAGACGATCGTACCCTCGTTGCTCGCGTTTGCGCGGCTCGAAAGCAAGGCGGACGTGCGCGTCGCGCTTCTGTCGGGCGGCATGAAGCGTCGGCTGACACTGGCGCGTGCCCTGATCAATGATCCGCATCTTCTCGTGATGGACGAGCCCACGACCGGCCTGGATCCGCACGCGCGCCACCTGATCTGGGAACGTTTGCGCGTTCTGCTTGCGCGTGGCAAGACAATCCTGCTCACCACGCACTTCATGGAAGAAGCCGAACGCCTATGTGATCGGCTTTGCGTGCTCGAGAGTGGACGCAAGATCGCCGAAGGAAAGCCGGACGCCTTGATCGCCGAGCATATCGGATGCGACGTGGTCGAGATCTATGGCTGTGATCCACATGAGTTCGTTGAACCACTCAGGCCTTATGCTCGGCACATCGAAGTGAGTGGAGAGACGCTGTTTTGCTTTGCGCCCTATCCGGAGCAGGTACGTGTGCAGCTGCGCGGCCGAGCGGGCCTTCGCATTCTGCAGCGGCCGCCGAATCTCGAGGACGTGTTCTTGCGGCTGACCGGGCGCGAGATGGAGAAATGAGCGATGGGTGAAAGTTATGCGGCGTTGATGCCGGCTAACGCGTACAACTGGATCGCGGTATGGCGTCGAAACTTTCTGGCATGGAGGAAAGTCGCACTCGCATCTGTTCTCGGCAACCTCGCAGATCCCATAACCAACCTGTTCGGCCTTGGCTTTGGTCTTGGGCTAATCGTGGGCCGCGTTGACGGGACTTCGTACATCGCGTTTCTGGCGGCTGGCATGGTCGCGACCAGCGCCATGACGTCCGCGACCTTTGAAACCATGTATGCAACCTTTGCTCGGATGGATGCCAAGCGTACCTGGGAAGCAATCCTGTCCACACAACTCACGCTTGGCGACGTCGTTCTGGGCGAATTGGTGTGGGCGGCCAGTAAGTCCGTTCTGGCCGGAACCGCAATCGGAATTGTCGCTGCGACGCTGGGTTATGCATCCTGGGCGTCCATTTTGTATGCGATGCCGATGGTGGCCTTGACCGGCCTTGTCTTCGCAAGTCTGGCGATGGTCGTCATATCTCTTGCTCCAAGTTACGACTACTTCGTGTTTTACCAGACGCTAATCCTGACACCGATGGTGTTTCTGTGTGGCGCAGTCTTTCCGATGAGCCAACTGCCGAGCTCTTTTCAGCAGGTCGCCGGCTTGTTGCCGTTGGCGCATTCGGTCGATCTCATTCGTCCGGTGATGCTGGAGCGCCCGGCCAGCGCCGGCGCTGCCTTCCACGTCGGTGCGCTCTGCATGTACGCGGTATTACCTTTCTTTGTGTCGACGGCATTGTTTCGGCGCCGTCTGCTGCGTTGACGGAGTTCGCAATGCTCTGTCTTGGTTGAGGCAGCGTGAGCTGCGACAGGAGCAGTCGCAATGGCTTTATAACAAGCCGGGCGTACGCCGCCGGATCGGTCGAACGGTGCGGGAACGCCGAGCACCTAAACAGGCGGAGCCGGCTCGGCGCCGGGGCGGACTTCGCAAGAGCATTGGTTGTTCTGCCTGGCCCGCGTGGCCGAGGAGCGTGACGGTACAGACGATTTAGTTGGGAGGGCGATTGGCCTTCCTGTCATGATTAAATGGAGAGCGGAATGTTGTGTCTCGGAGTGAGTGGCGGTCTGGACAGAATCTATCAGAACTCGCCCGAGCTGCCCAATACATTTCTGCACGATGGCGCTGCGGTGCTCGTGCGGGATGGCCGTGTGCTTGCTGCTGTCGAAGAGGAGCGCCTCAATCGAGTCAAGCACTCCAACAAGTTCCCAAGCAACTCGATCCGATACTGCCTTTCGACTGCAGGAGTTGAGCTAGGCGAGATCGACCGCATCGCGTTCTACGCGACTGAAGCCTACTGCAATACCATGCTGGAGCGGCTGTTTGTTTCTCAGCCAGTGCCGTTGGACGCCAAACTGTTGCTACGCCACTTGTTGGCAAGGGAATTCGGCACCGACGTCGATGCGTCGCGCGTGTCCTTCGTAAATCACCATGAAGCGCATGCCGCGAGCGCATTTGCCATGTCTGGATTTGAGCAAAGCCTGATCTTTGCGGTCGACGGCGGCGGGGACTTTCTCTCAGGTCTGCTGGCGGTGGGGTCTGGCACCGAAATTTCGCAACTCGTAAGCTTTCCAGAACATAACTCTCTGGGGCTGTTCTATCTCGAGACGATCCGTTATCTCGGCTACGGGTTGTTCGACGAGTACAAAGTGATGGGGCTTGCCCCCTATGGTGACCCTGCTCCCTATCGCGAGCTCTTCGCGCAGCTCTACGAATTGTTGGACAATGGTGGTTATCGGGTACATCTGGATCGAATCGGCCCGGCCTTGATCCGCAGTATCCAGGTCCGGCGAAAGGGGATGGCATTCACGCAGCAGCATCGAGACATCAGCGCTTCGCTGCAGGAAGCGCTGGAGCGGATCATCTTTCATATCCTGCGGCATCATCGCGAAGCGACGGGCATGAAGCGCTTGTGCCTGGCGGGAGGCGTAGCCCACAATTGCACGATGAACGGTAAGCTGCTCTATTCGGGGCTTTTCGACGACATCTTCGTCCAGCCCGCGGCGCACGACGCCGGTTGCGCACTCGGCGCTGCATTGATGATGTCAAACGAGCTGGGTCGGCCCGCGCCGCGCGAGCGATTGTCGGACGTCTATTGGGGACCCGATCTCGGGACCGAGCATGCCATAGAACGCGAGCTCATTGCATGGTCCGGCCACCTCGATTTTCAACGTAGTGATGACATCGCAGCCAGTGCAGCGGACTGGATGGCAAATGGCGCTGTCATCGGCTGGGTTCAGGGCCGTTCTGAGTTCGGGCCGCGTGCGCTTGGCAACCGCAGCATTCTCGCCGACCCGCGGCCGGCGGAAAACAAGAACCGGATAAACGCGATGGTCAAAAAGCGCGAGGGCTATCGTCCGTTTGCGCCGTCAGTGCTGGAGGAGGATGCAAGCGAGTTCTTTGAGCTCCCAGGCGGCAAGCGGGAGTTTCCCTTCATGAACTTCGTGGTTCGTGTGCGTGCGGCCCACCATGGCGTGCTCGGTGCGGTCACGCACGTTGATGGAACTGCTCGGCTGCAAACGGTCTCGCGCAACACAAATCCTGCCTATTGGGATGTCATTAATGCATTCAAGAAGCGAACCGGCATCCCGGTTCTTCTAAACACGTCCTTTAACAACAATGCCGAGCCGATCGTCGATTCCGTTTCAGACGCCATCGTCACCTTCTTGACGACCGACCTGGACGGACTTGTAGTTGGGTCATTCCTCGTCAAGAAGCGGCCGGCAACACTGCGCGATTGGTGTACACTGGGCGTTTCATTGCCTCCGTATGCATCCCTTCATCGTATTCGCGCCTACACAGCGGAAGATCGGCAGGAAACGGTTTGCGAGATCCGTATCGGACATTCGGGGCCCGAGAGCATGCGTATCTCGCATGAGCTCTTCGACCTGCTGGTGCGGATCGAGGGGGAGGCCTCGCTCGGCTGGCTTCTCGACACAACTATGCTGGACCAGCCCCGGCGCGAAGATCTCGTCAAGGAACTGCGGCTCTTGTGGGAACAGCGGGGCGTTCGGCTGCATCCGCCACGCGCCGCTTGCGTCCACATTAAAGCGCTAGGCGAAGCATAACCGGCGATCATGTATATGGCCAAGGCTGCGCCTCCATGTACAGGAGGCTAGGTCGAGTGGAATAGGGCACAATAGGCATCCGGTTGAAATCGGGTATATCGGCGCAACAGCTCTAATAGAAGAGAAGAGGCAAGCGTTGAGGGAACCCGCTACGAGGATAGCGCTGCTATGAAGTTCTACCGACGCAACGCGCGAGCAGCACAAGCGCCGACCATAACATCGGCCAGGACCATATGTGGGGTGTCTCCAATGACGTCTCTTGTTCAACCAGGAGTCGGGAAGGAAGCAATGCAAATGCCTGGCGGTTGGAAAAATGATCGGTTCGTTGTTTCCCGACGACGTACGGGCTTGGGCGACTGCCTGTGGTCGCTGGCTGCAGCGTGGCGTTTTGCGCAGCGGACCGGACGGAAGCTGGTCATCGATTGGCGGGGGTCCTGTTATCTCGATCAACCATTCACCAACGCCTTTCCGGTCTTCTTCGAGCCGGTTCAAGAGATTGCCGGCGTACGGGTGATCTGCGACGACCAGATCAATCAGCGCTCATTTCCGGGACCTTTCTTCCCGCAATGGTGGAATAGGCCAACTCTTGATTGCACCTATCGGCCAGACGAGCAGATTTTTCAAGAACGCGATGAACTGGATCAACTGTTCCAAAGCAAGCAGGATAGCGATGCAAATACGGTTGTGTGTGATGCCTGCCTGATGTGGCGCTGCGATGAGGAGGCTGAACGAGAGATTTTTCGGAGCATCAAGCCGCGACCCGAAGTGCAGGGGCGGATTGACGCCATCTTCCGTGAGCACTTTGAGCCGTACAGCGTGATCGGCATTCATGTTCGGCACGGCAACGGCGAGGATATTATGGGGCATGCGCCCTACTGGGCTGATCCCGAGCGCGCCTTGCGACAGGTCTGTAATGCGATCGACAAGGCCGAGGCGTTATCGCATGAAAAACCTATCAGGGCTTTCCTGTGCACGGACAGCGCGCTCGTCCTTGAGAAGGTGTCAGCGATTTTTCCCGATGTTTTCACGATTCCAAAGCGCTTCCAGGCGCCCCAGGCCGGACCTTTGCACAGCGCGGCGCTCGGAGCCGAGGGCGGCTTTTCCGCTCTCATCGAGATGTATCTCCTTGCACGATGCGACACCGTGATCCGTTTCCCTCCGACCAGCGCTTTCACGCGCTACGCGCGCCTCTTTGCGCCACGCGTTATAGAATTCGATTTAAACGATCCGAGCCGATTGATCTTGATTGAAGAAGCCTCACAAGAGCTGGTGGCTTGATGAAGGTCGTGACCCGCCTCATCGATCTGATGGCCACTTTTTGCATCGAGCAGTACTACCACTATGTTTCGGGGCGGCAATTGATTGCCCAAACCGACTCTCCAACGTGCCCTTGCCCTGGAGAAAAGCAAGATGCGGTGGCCGAATGCCGTCCGCTGAAGCTCGATCTTGACAAGAGCGGCATTAGCGGACTGCCACCGCGCTAAGGAGGTGGATATCGTCCTCGGCCGGCCTCGCGAGGACCCGCAAGTGAAGCTTCTCGATGGCCAATCGCGGGTTAAGTTGTCGAAGGAGGTTACGTTGAGCCGGTGAGTTCCGTTGTAGCGGCCGCCACTCGCTCGCGCAGACTGACCCTTCGGGCTCGAGTATTGAGTTGGACATTCAGTGTCCCAGCTCGTGATCGAGCAACCAATCAGCGCAGCGATGAGCTCGGTATCAGTTGCGAGAAAACCTAACGTATGGAGTTGGAGCGTCAGGTTTCGTTTCATATCGACACGGCTACTGGGTGTCTCCACCGTCCTGACCGATCGTTGCCTCGACGAGGAGCGTTCTTTATCCCTCGCTCCTTCGGATCTCGATCACGAGAGCGCAGCTTGGTGTCTGGTCCTAGCAGTGACCGAGAGTGCTCCAGGCATTGTGTGGATGATGCACCGTCGATGTCGCAAAGCACACGCACCATGTCGCGAATCCGCCAAGCCTTTGGCGTGCGCGACATTAGGACGCAAAACCGGAGCGTCTTTGCGTGCATCGTAGTGGCCCAAATCCTGCTACGCGTTCGCCAGCGGCGCTACAGGAGAGGAGGCGGGCGTGGGTCTCGATCTGCCAAATGACGATCTGGTCGCAGGTCCGCTGCCCGAGACACATTTGGGCTGTCCCTTTCGCGCCGATAAAGCCCGCCTCCACCAGGGAGAGCAGAAGGCGATGTTGCTCACTGGGGCATCGCGCGGAATTGGGCATGCCACTGCCAAGCTGTTTTCGGAGGCCGGTTGGCGCATCATTTCTTGCGCGCGCCAGCCGTTCGATGGCGAGCGGTGCCCGTGGGACTCCGGGCGCGAGGATCATGTCCAGGTCGACCTTAGCGATTATCAAATGCTGCCACGCTTGATCGCGCAGGTTAAGGAACGCTTGGCGGGCGCACCCTTGCACGCACTAGTGAACAATGCCGGCGTCTCGCCGAAGACGTCCGATGGCGACCGGCTGACGTCGTTGACGACGTCAACCGAAATCTGGATGAGAGTGTTCCATCTGAATCTCGTGGCCCCGATCCTGCTGGCGAAGGGTTTATTTGAGGAGCTAAGGGCCGCGTCAGGATCGATTGTCAACGTGACGTCGATCGCTGGTTCGCGGGTGCACCCGTTTGCCGGCAGCGCCTATGCGACGTCGAAGGCTGCGCTTGCGAGTCTCACACGCGAAATGGCCCACGATTATGCGCCGCATGGCGTTCGCGTGAACGCGATCGCGCCCGGCGAGATCAGGACGGACATGTTGTCGCCCGACACGGAAGCGCGTCTCGTGCCAAACATCCCGTTGCGCAGAGTGGGAACACCCGACGAAGTGGCCAAGGTCATCTTTTTCCTATGCTCGGATGCCGCAAGCTATGTTACGGGGGCCGAGGTGCCGATCAATGGTGGGCAACATCTGTGATGAGCAAGCCTGGCAAACAGCTAGCCTGAGCGTCAGCGCTGGAGCTCGTGTTCTACGCTGACGTCGCGCATCTATCCCGAAAAAAATTAAATCAAGCCACTGTAAGGTTACCGTCGTGCCATGAAAAGGTGTTACCCTTCTATGTCATCTCGTTAACTCGTGACGCTAGATCGAGCATGACATGCAAAACGAAGCTCGCAAATCCGAACAAGGTACTAGGGAGGATGATCAAAATAACGGAGACCGCCTCATGCTGCATATCGCTTCCGCACGCGAGATACCTACCTCTCATCCAGAGACGGAGCGCGAGCTCTCGGGCGAGCCGCTGCGCGAGAGCGCGCTGACCGGAATCTTCGAAATATCGAAAATACTCACCGCTCCCTGCCGGCTTGAGGTCACGCTGGCCAACGTCGTGGACCTTCTGCAATCGTTTGTGCAGATGCGACACGGTATCGTCTCACTGTTCGACGATGAGGGGATGCCGGACATTACCGTGGGCGCTGGCTGGAGCGAAGGCAGCGACGACCGCTTCCGGATGCGCCTGCCACGGAAGGCAATCGACCAGATCGTTGCGACCGACAGGCCTCTTGTCGCCGAGAACGTGGCAACAGAGCCGGCGTTCAGTGCAGCTGACCTTGAAGTGCTCGGTGCCTCGGATAATATCCCGGTGTCGTTCATCGGAGTTCCGATCCGCATCGATCCGAAAGTCGTCGGTACACTGACGCTCGACCGTGTCCGTGACGAAAGGTCGAGTCTCCGGCTCGATTATGATGCGCGGCTGCTCACCATGATCGCCAACCTGGTGGGACAGACAGTGAGGCTTCATCGCTTGTTCGCCTGCGATCGCGAGCGGCTGATGGCGGAGAAGGACCGTCTGCAAAAGCAATTATTCGAGTTTAGGCAGCCTGTACGAGAGCGTAAGAAGCTACCTGTTCATGGGATCATTGGCGACAGCCCGGCGCTGCGCGGGTTGCTCGAAAAGATCGCGGTCGTGGCCAAATCGAACAGCACGGTTCTGCTGCGCGGCGAATCCGGTACCGGAAAGGAACTTGTAGCCAAGGCTATTCACGAATCATCGTCCCGCGCCAAGCGGCCCTTCATTAAGCTGAATTGCGCGGCACTGCCTGAGACAGTGCTGGAGTCCGAATTGTTCGGTCATGAGAAAGGTGCCTTCACTGGCGCTTTCAGCTCGCGCAAGGGGCGCTTCGAGCTTGCTGACAAAGGCACGCTGTTCCTCGACGAGATCGGCGAGATTTCGGCCCCGTTCCAGGCGAAGTTGCTGCGAGTCTTGCAGGAGCAGGAGTTCGAGCGGGTCGGCAGCAACCAGACCATAAAGGTCGATGTTCGAGTCATAGCCGCGACCAACAAGAATCTTGAAGAAGCTGTGGCAAGAAGCGAGTTTCGCGCAGACCTCTACTATCGCATCAGCGTTGTTCCCCTGCTGCTGCCGCCGCTGCGCGAAAGACGCAGCGATATTCCGCTGCTTGCCCGCGAGTTCTTGAGGAATTTCAACGGCGTGAACGGCCGTATGCTGACCTTGGAGGCGAGCGCGATCGATGTGCTGATGAACTGCGGCTTTCCGGGCAATGTCCGCGAGCTCGAAAACTGCATCGAGCGCACAGCGACCCTGGCGGCTGGGCCATCGATCGAGAGAAATGATTTTGCATGCTGCCACGGCCAGTGCCTTTCCGCGATGCTGTGGAAAAGTACGTCGGAGGAGGCGACAGTCCAATCGGCACCGCTCGTCCCAGTGCCCGCCAAGCCGATCACTTCGCTGTCAGAAGCGACCGCGCCGTTCCCACTTGTCGGCAGCGAACTGGCCTCACTGGCCCCCCCCCCCCCGGCACAGTCCTCGTAAGTGGCGCGAAGATCGCCGATCGCGAGCGGGTCATTGCGGCCATGGAAAAATCTGGTTGGGTACAGGCAAAAGCCGCGCGCTTGCTCGGACTAACGCCGCGCCAGATTGGCTACGCGCTGAGGAAGTACGGAATCGAGATCAAGCGGTTCTGAACGCGCGGACCATGAGAGGACAATGGGTTTCGGAGGCGCATCCAATCCCACCAAAATCTGAAAAAGGGCGGCCCCCCTCGGCGGCGGATTGACCACGCGTGCAAGGAGCCGGCCGTCTGCCGCCGTAGCCGGGCGAGTTCGCTTGGAGCGCAGCGAGAACTGGACTGAGCGGCGCGGTGGTGAACCCGTCGGCGCGCTACGGGGTTGAAAACTTGTGCCGCCCCTGACCGACGCCGTCGCGTCGCCGACCAACGGCAGCCAACAGCTCCGACATCGATCAAGTTCACCGCTCTTCCCGCCAGTTCGTCGCTAGATCATGGCGTCTAAGCCACCTTCTCTTTCCCAGAAGACAAATTGCTTCCGTATGGCAATCACCGAAGCGCCGCTTTCCCGATCTGGCCAAAGTCGGCGTATGATGCGCAAACGCGGCACGCATCGCGCGGCCGGCGTCCTAAAGGACGTTAGGCTCGAAGCACGGCATAGCCTCCGCCGCCTCCACCTCGGAGCGCGTGACCAAGACGGCCCAGTACTTCCTCGAACTCGTAATCGCGCCGCTGTTGATGCGGGCGGTGTTCGGCGAAGATCCAAAGGCAGTGCGAGCGCACACCCGCACGCACGTGGCGGAGAACGTGCCGTTTTTCCTGGCGGCCTGCCGCAACGACGCCACTCCATAGCAAGTCGCGCGGCTTCGCCTTTCGTGCGTGGGTTCGAGACGGCCGTTAGCGGCGGGAACGACCGCACGTGGTGCGCGTGCTCGACCTCATGGCTTGTTCGGCGAGGCAAGGCTTCGTCCGGAGACCGGCCGCAAGGCGGCGCCCCTCACCATGAGGGAGATGTCAATGGCGGAGTTGGCGAGCTCGGAGATCAGATTGTCGCTCGATCCGTCAACCAGATGCGTATCGACATCGGGGACGCGGTGCCGGTGATCGAGGAGAGTAGCCCTGAGATTACCGGCTGAAAGTGAGGCGTGTACAAGCCAATCGACCGTTCTCGCCGCGCGAGTGGGTCCTGAGACGAGATCGCGTCCATGTGCCGCGATCTGACGTCGAGTGCCGGTCAATCCTCGTCGGCGGCGATCGATTCCATCAACGACACCAACAGACGCTGGACGGTCTGATCCTCGACCTTGCTGTAGGCGCGCAACAGCCGCAGGCTGAAGGCGGTGTCCAGGAACAGGAGGCTCTCAACCTCGCGCGCATTGTTGTCATCGTCGTAGAAGAATGTGACGGGGACGTGGCGACCTGCTAAGACGGGCAGCGCCGACACGGTTGACGCCCTTCTGTTACTTCTGGACCTGCTGGAAGCTGACGCCGAGCTTATCGCCGAGTTCGGCCTGCGAAATCGTCTGCTCCACATGCCGCAGGCGAATCCGCTTGCCCAACTCAATGTCGGGGGTTTGCCGGCACTGCGCTTCTTGATCTTCTTTGCTGCTTACCTATTCATTCTGGCGAGCCGTTCTTACGATCGAGAGTCCCTGCCTTCTAGGTCATGGATCCGTCATTCCGACAGTACGCTTGGCAGAATATCGACCGAACCGCAACTAGCGCGAGTTCAATTGTCAGCATGCTTACCACCGACGCAGCTTTATTCCTGTATCTCTACCGGAGCTACAACACGTCAAGGGGGCCGTCCTCCGTACAACCGTGGTTAGTGTTCATTGCGAGATGATCAGGGTAGCCTGTTCGTAAGGCAGATGATCGAAGTCGAGGCATTCGATAGGACAGGGCTTTTCGAGCCTGAGAAGTTCGAGGGCCGTACGAAACCGCGCTGACCAAGATGCTGGAGGGCACGCTTGCGTAGCGACAAGCGACGATCAGATTGCCTTCGTAGTTGACGATATCGCCAGGCAGGTACCGTTCCACGCACCTCGGAGGCGTCGAAACCCGACGAAGACGGCGACCAAATGCAGGATTTAAGCGTGCACACGCGGCTCATTGCATCAATCAAGATTTCAATCTCGCTAGTTGGTAAGGCGATCACACGATCGTACACCGCACATCGGACGCATAGTATCCCTCAGCGGATCCCGGAACGTCGATCCGCCGTTCCGGCAACGTAGAGCGTCAAAGCGAGATCGCGGGATCTTTTGCATGAAGCGCTCCGATCGGACCGAGACGACACGCTCAGGTAAGAAACCAGACTGGTCTTCATTGCGTACTGTGTTCATCGCAGGAAGGGCGTCCAATTCTCGATAAAGTTGTGGCTCACAAGGTGCTTTTTGCGAAAGGCAACGACGATTGCCTTTTCCTCGCGCGGACGGTCTTGCAGCCCATCGGTGCATCGCGCACGACGCCGCCCTTACGCTGCTTGGTGATGGTCTTCTGATTGGGACGAATTCTTTAATTCTTAGCGAGCTTTCGATCGCTGTGTCGCCGCTCGTGGCGTGCGTGGCCGTGCGCTGTCATAGAGTGTTTGGCCCACGAGTTCTTCCGCATGGCCGGTCAGAACGGTTGAATCTCCACGCTCCGGGACCAGACGTCGTCCGCCCTGTTCTCCCTCGCTTCGAGGCATCTGAGAGCCCGTTGGTATTCGAACTCGCACCACGCAAGCTCGAATGGTTCCATCAGTATCTCTATCCACGTCTCGGCATAGGCTGCCATTCCGACCAAAAATAGAATTTGTGGCCTCCTGATGCGCTATCAGTTGACGAAGCCGGCGAAGACGAATGAGATGTCGCTGTGGCCGGCCGCACATGCAGCTAAGAGCATCGTGATCAGGGGCTCAATTGAACCTTGGTAAAAATTGGGTGCCTCAAGGAGGCACGTAACGATACGAAAGTTTATGGCCGTCGTTCGCTTGGCTCGCACACTTCATCCAACGGCTGCCCGAGCAGAAAAACAATCCGACCGCTTCGTGGAGCTCGTTCACGATTCGCTAATCGCCGGCGCCCGCCATATTGAGATTGCGGCGACATGCCCACTATCTTGAGGACTCAAGACGAAATCGTTAGGAGCTGGGTGAGTATGTCAAGCGCAATGGTCGGGATTGCTTCAAGCTCCGCGACCCCTGCGCTATGGACGTTGATTGAGAACCAGAGCGGCAAATCGACGTTACTTTGCCGATAGTCGGCTCGCCATTGTGATGACAGGCCGTGCGGCGGCTGAGTGATCCACCGTCTGATCCGTTTGATTTCTTATCTCGAGAGCCCAAGTCGTCGTCGTTGTTCACAAAGTCATAAAATATAGCGGTAATGTCAGTGATGCCCCCGACGATGATGATTTATCAGGACGGGACCGGACAGATCTTGTCTGTGATAGCAAGCGTGAAGCCAGTTTTGCAGTATCAGAGATGCTTGTAGAAGAAGGTCGCCGAGCGATATGTTCCGTCAGGGGCGAGCACGCACCCGGGGATGATGCCCACCCGCTGCCATCCCTCGCTGGCGTAAAGACGCTCGGCAGCAGAACCTGTGGCAGTGCTAAGCGTCAGCAACGTCTTTCCCTCTTTTCGTGCTAACTCGCTGACGGCCGAGAGCATCCGGCGCCCGACGCCGCGACGGCGTGCACTTCTTTCAACCAGGACTTTGTCGACTCGAGCGCTATGCAATTGGTTCTCAGACGCGGCAGGTACCATCTGGGTTGTGCCAACGATCTGACCTGCGCCATCTTCCGCAGCTAGTAACACGCATCCATTGCAAATGACCGCGTCCGCGACGCTACGCCAGTACACCAGCGCACGTCGTCGAGTTAGCGGTGGCAGAAAGCTGACCGAGTCGCCGTGGGCGACGCAGTCAATGAGGATGTCGGCGAGACGCTCCAAACGCTTATCCACTTCGTCGGCGCCAATGCGCCGTACCTGAATATCGTCCGTCATCTGATTTCGGACGGAGCGAGCCAATCGCCCCCGGCTAGCTCGGACGACGGGTCAATTGCCAACGCCACGGAAATAGCGAGTTTCCATCAGAGCGACATGCTCTTGAATGCCATAAGTGGTCACGTTCCGTGTCGCCCAACCCAACCGAAGCTGGCAAATGACTATAGAAGACTACTCCGAAGGCTGCAATGCTCAGCTGCCCGCTCGAAGCGCCCGGACCGGAAGGTAGGCTCCGTGTTACGAACCAAATTTAGCGCAGAGCTCCGCAGCACGAAACAAATTTAACGCGGAGATGAGATTCTTGTCGCGCGGGAACAGCCTCCGAGCGGACTTGACCCGCGAGTCGTGGTCCAGTCCAGATATCGTCTGGCTCTCGAGGATAAGTGCCTCGGAGAATCTGCGAAGAGCAGGGTGATACTGGTCAAGGGCGGCCTCGCTGCGCCCATCGGCACGAGTCATCATTTCAATGAAACTCTCCTCATCCTCTGAGGGGGGCTGGGCGGAATCGCAATGCGAGCAGCTGGCTCGCAGCAAACGCGAAGATTGCTCAACGGCGCCTTCATCCTTCGATTAGTAGAATTCGTTGACGTGAGCGATAGGATTGCTGATTTGCGCAGATCAAACGCTTGACGTCGAAAGCGGAGAACATCGAGCAATCGGCGAAGTTCGGTGGTACTGCTCTAATGTGCCCCTTTTTAAGATTCCGAGCCGCAGCATTACTGGTCGCGTCATCAATTCAGGGTCGGCCCTCTTCAGACTGATGAGGACAGGTACCGGTACTGGCTGGGAGCGCCGTCGCCAAGGACGGCTCAAACGCCTATTGGCTCGCCGGCCCTCTTGCTGCTCTTCCGAGGTGGCATGCTGAACCTGCGACCAACCTGTTACATTGGATGGATCAGAATTGTGCGGGTCCACCTAGCCTCACGTCCAAGATCACCTGAGCAGACGTTCTACCCGAGCAAGCTTTCGAAAAGCTGACGAAGCCGCTGCGTAGCTGCTCGCGCTCGGGTTGGGGCGAAATTGGTTCCGATCTCTTCCGTCACGCTTACGTCATCAGCCTCCCTTCGGGCATGGTGCCGAGCCGCGAGCGCTGAAGTGACTTTGGATCGTCAACATTCTGAAGGCGAGCCGCGCGAGGCCCTATCGGATGGTCAGCAGTGGCGGCCTTGCGGCCCTGTAGCCCTGCGGCGAGCGCCCTAGTTTATCGTCGCCATTACTTCCTACTGGAAATGATCGGATATAGCGTTTGGTTGTATTTCCGGTTTCCCTTAAGCTTGCGCGTTCTCGACGAATGCCGGCGGCGCTGGGCGTTGAGTGAGCTATGGATCTTGCGCCGATAGGAACGGAGATTCAGCAAGACGTTCTCCGCTCCCGATCTGCCGGCGCACTCCGCTCGAGGCAGCGACATCGGTTACGACATGAGCGAATCATGAAGCGGCATTGGCCGCGCTGTCCTGCGCGTGATCAAGTTCAACCCCGGTTATGCCAGTCGTGACCTGACACAGCCTTGCACCGACGAACATGATCTGTTCGCCGAAATCCAGGCGAGCAATGACCTTGAACTCTGGTATCGCTTACAAGTTTAGAATTGCGGGTTTGCTAGGTACGGCCGGCGAGCGAACAACACGCTGAAGTGGCCGGAGGTGGTCATCAGACGGCAACTGCCCGCATCCATTCAACCTGAACAATCGCTCGTCCCGTAACGACCAAACGAGACTGTATGGAGCGGCTATCGCATCGATCAGGGCTAAAGGCCGTGCTCCCGGAGAACCTTATGCATCAACTCGCCTTTGATCTCGCGGGCGATTTCGTTGAGGATCTGGGCTCCGACCACCCGCCGGGCATCGACATCATCCGTCAGGCCAGGCTCCGCGAGTCGTTCGTTCAGGCGCGTCGGAAACTCATCTTCCATCGCATCGGCAAGCCGGTCCCGCATCGCGGCATGATCATCGGGGGCGATCCGCCTCACCACCGTATCCCAAGGCTCCCAGCGCGTTGCCAGAAAATCCGCGAAACCCGCCGCTTCCTGTTCCCGCACCGACGTCTCAGCCCTGGCAACGTCGTTCGCCGTGACGTCAGAGAGATTCAAGAAGCGCATATCAGGGGCGATGTGGCGCAGTTCCAGCCGGTCCCGTAGCTGGGTCTGATAGGCAAGATAGACCTCGATCTCGTCGACATTGGCCTCCGGGTCGGCACGACGGAGCGAGCTGACCGTCTCGCGTGCGATATCGTCAAGCGCCCCCAAACGAAACATGACACGGCCGTGTTGGAGCAGTTGGTCGAGCTGATTGTCATAAAGCCCATCCTTGACATCCGAGTTCAGGCGTGCGGTCTGCATACCGTTCCAAGTCAAAGTGATGCGGTCCTCGCAGGACGCAGTCGCTCCATTGGCCAGCTCGAAATACTGCTCGCGCAGCCGCGGCCTCATCGCGGCCTGTAGCAGATTCTCGGCCACCTGGTCGCGGAACGCCTGATGACCATAGTTCACGGTGCCCGCGAGCCTTTCGAGAAAGAGTGCGAAGTCCTGCGCACCCGGCTCTGCGGCGAAGCCCTGCCAGGCGGCCATTGCGCCGGGCTCGTCCGCGAGCCAGTCCGCGACAACCTCGTGCAGGTGCCGCGGCTGATGTTCCACCGGTTGTAGCGGCATCGACAGCAAGACCTGCGGGCCGGCATAATCCGCGCCACGCGTGGCTGACGCCAAATCGGCCAGCACCGGGGCCGGTATCGGATTAGACCGCAGGTCGATGCTGGACGCGCTGCCGAGTTGCGTCAGCAGGCTCTCCGGCAGGCCGGTCAGCTGATTGTTACTGGCGCCGAGCATTTCAAGGCCGACCGGGAGTGTCTCGGGCAGATTGGTCAGCTGATTTTCGCTGACGTTCAGGTATCCAAGTCTGGCCGGAATATCGGGCAGGCTTGTCAGCTGATTGTCGCTTGCGTCCAGGTAGCGCAGTCTGGCTGGAAGATCAGGCAGGCTGGTCAGCTGATTTTCGCTGACATCCAGGCGGCGGAGCCTAGCCGGAAGATCGGGCAGGCTGGTCAGCTGGTTATTGCTGGCGGAGAACTCCTCGACCGTTGCCGGAAGGGCGGGCAGATCGGTGAGCTGGTTGCTATCGACAGTCAAGCTGCGGAGCCTGGATGGCAGCTCTGCCGGCAGGCTGGCCAGCTCGTTGGCCATGAGGTGGAGGTGCCGCAGCCTGCCCGGAAGGGCGGGCAGACTGGTCAGCCGGTTGTCAGAGGCGTAGAGGTCCCGGAGTCCGCCCGGAAGCCGGGCCGGCAGGCTACTCAACTGGTTACCGATGACATTGAGGGTCCGGAGCCTGGGCAAGAGTGAGGCTGGCAAGGCGGTCAGGGACAATGACGACAAATTCAGCTCGTCTCCGACATCAGCTTCGTCCCGCCATGCCCTCGTCCGGTTGACGCCCTCTTGCCGATTCTCGTCTTCGCCCTGCCCCTCTTCCGCTGCCCAGGTCGCCAGGACGCGGTCCTGCGACGAGACGAGGTCGGCGGCGGCCGCTCCTGTTGCCCACCGCGTCAGGGCTGACGCCCACTGCGTCAGGCATGAAGGGGATTGCCCGGCGGCCCCAGAGGTTGGCTCGGTGCTTTCGGATTCGGAAGGTAAGCCAGCGCGAGGCTGGGCCCGTTCTGTATTCATTGAACTCCATGACATGTTGGTCTCAGCCGATTAGGCGGCTCAAGCTCTTTGCGCCACCTGAACAGCTGGCTCACATGAAGGCCGGCCATGCGAACCAGAAACAGTGCTCCGGGCTCGAGCGATGCTGCAACTAGCCGTTCCCTCTCATCTCGCGACCACCGACGCCGCCGCTCGACCGATCTGTCACCTTTGCCCGCGAAATCGTCATAGCACTTCTCCTAGGATGACCCGTAGGACCTGCAGCGCTCGCCTCCGTCAAACAATGCGGCCGTCAACGAAAGCGTACGCTAAAAAGCTCAGCTGTCGATAAGCTGACGAGCGTCAGGTTATCCGCCATTTCAAGGCTAGCGCGCGCCAATCGCCGGACGTGCTTCCCCCGACGACCTTGTCGCCGATCGGGAGCAACTTCAAATACGTCTGAGCAGTGGGCAAGGACGGTTGTGGCGGATCGACCCGGGCCCTCAACACAATTTGTCGACCCGGGGTCGTGGGATTCGAGCAGGGTGCGAGATCTGCCGACGCCGTTTTGGCATGAAGGGGATCAAGCAGGTCAGCCTACCGCCGATAGCTGGAATATGGCGAATTCTCGCCGTGACCAGCCTATTCGCCAGTGGAAAGCCATCCACCATCCTTTGAGGAAAGCCTCGGGACATCGATCTTCGGTGCATCACAGTACATGCCGTATCCGCAAGAATGGGAGCATTTGTCCCGCCGAACTGCCAACACAGTAATCAACGGACGTCTCATGCGCGGAATGCATTGGCATAACGCGCTGCCGAGCGCGACCCGACCCCAGATCAACATCAGTATCCATGGGTGCTCTCCACGGCCACACTTGGGGGCATCAGGCAAGCAGAACGACATTAAAGTCTTTCTGCAATAGCAGGAACGGGATCCAGCATCGATGCCTAATATCTAGATCCCAGAATATCCGTGAGTCGTGTCGTCTGAACCTGCACCCCGGGGCATCTCGATCGCTTTGAACTCGGTTAGGCCGAACGTCGGTTCTCTGTTTGTTCGCGAGCCGTACGCAAGAAATTCGCAATCTTCAAGCTTGCAAGCAAGGCTACAGTTCAAGGTCATTCCTCGCCTCGATCTTGGATGAACAGACGGTGTGCATCGAGCGAACGCAAGATTGCGCCAGCCACGACTGCATGAATCAGAACTGCGAACGTGCCAATGTCGTCCAGAGCGCGTGTCCTGTTAGTCGGCGCTCGCTCGATCCGCTAGACTCCGCCGGAACCGCTTGAGGGCTGCATCTGAAAAGGTCGTTGACCAAGGGCGCAACTCAAAGAATGGCTTGAATCTCACGTGAATGTAGATTCGCATCGAGAGGGCCCAATTTGTAGATCTGGATGCCATTCTCGCCACCAGCGGGAGCGCGTTGGCGGATCTGAGCCAAGAACGCCCCGCCGAACCTCCGTCTCCTCCGGCGCACAGCTTCATAGCTCACGTCAGTGCCACCAAACGAGATAGCTGATCACTTGGGGTAGGAAGCGATGGCGACCATAAGAGCGTCGCGGCCCGTCGCCTAGCCCCCAACTGGTTCAGTCCTTTATCTGACGGTCCCTTGAACCGGTTTGTTAGTTGGAAACTGACTGCTCCTCTTGATATCCGTCTATGACGAGACGCTCTGTTGCGACCTCTGCGAGCAAATGGTCGCCGCGTCGGCGTTGTCTGCCGTATCCATCGCCTTACTCCTTATCGTGCGCGGTCTTCCGTTGGTCCGGAGTTGCCGTCCATATGCATTCACTATGCTTCCATCTGCGAACGGTATTTCCCCTCGATCGTGCCGCGGACTAGAACTGCTCAAATAGTTAGTCGTGGGCGACGGCATGCTGGAAAGCAAAGCTTCATCCGAATGCTTATGACGGGCTCAGCGGTATCAGAAGTGAGGCGCAGCCCGCAGCAAGACAACCCTCCGGTGAGGGTCTCATTGCATTCTGGCGGACCAGGCGGGTTCAAAGCGGTATAAGGACTATTCGTCGTTATGTCTGATTTGGTCTCGTTTGCCACCCCGGAAAGTCGGCGTCGCCTCCTGCGGTGCCTGACCGAGGTTGCGTTTCTGGCTTGTGTTAAAAGCGACGTGGAGCGAGCGCGGCGGATTGCCAAGGGAATCGATGTTATCGCCCCGGGCGGTCGGGAGGCCGTCATGGCTCGCGTGCTCGTCGACTTGGCGGCAAACGACGTTGAGGCGGCGCTGGAGCGCCTCGATCCTCTTGCCCGCGCGAGTGATCCCTATGGAATGGCATTTCAGGCGCTGGCGCTTGGGGTTGTTGGACGCTTAAGCGAGCGGGACGCTGTGCTTCGGCGTCTTCCTCGCGACGATCAGGCGCTCGATGGGCTTTTTGCGGCGTTAGGTGGTGCAGCGAAGGTGCGTACAGGAGGTTCAGTCAATGAGCGGTGTGAATGGAATCGTGGCGCTACTTGAGGCCGTGTCGCCGGCCAGCGGGAGGCCGGCGGCATCAAGGGCGCCGAGTGACTCGGTTGAGGCCTTTCGCGCGGCGCTCGATCGCCCGCTGCTGTCATCACCGAATAATGATCTTGCAGGGGGCGCTAGTCTTGCCCCGACCGACGAGGGGCCGATTGGTCGCGTCCGGGTGACTGACGATATCCTCAGTGGAATGGACAAGCTGAGCGCCTCTTTCGGCGACGCTGCGAACGTCGCGGCCGGGGTCGCGGAAAGCTATGCTTCCGGGGAGTTCAGTTCGATTGAGTGGCTGAACGCGCAATCCACCCTGTCAGCCCTGACGCTGCAATACGATATCGCGTCGAAAGTGGTTGGGAAGGCCGTGCAAAGCCTTGATACTCTCCTGAAGAGCCAGTGAACAACCGTTATGTGAGCGTGACGTTGGTGTGGAAGCGTGCGTTGATACTTTTGGCGACGTTCGCGTTGGCGGGGTGCGGAGCAAAGATCGAGCTTTATCGCAATCTTCCGGCGCATGACGCCAACGAGATGCTCGCGTTGCTGATGCGGCACGGCATTGATGCCGAGCGGGTGGCCGAGCATAACGGGGCAGCCTCCCTGATTGTTTCGACGAAAGACGTGCCGCGTGCCATGAGTATACTGGATGGCGCCGGATTGCCTCGCGATCGGCTTGCCGACTTGGGCACCCTCTTCAGGAAAGAGGGGATGTTGTCATCGCCAACGGAGGAGCGTGTGCGATTTATCCATGGCACGACGCAGGAATTGTCGGAGACGCTCTCCAGGATCGATGGCGTGTTCAGTGCCCGCGTCCATGCCGTCCTGCCCGAAAATACGATCGACGATCGCGTCCCACCTGCTCCCTCAACTGCTGCTGTATTGGTCCGCTATAAGGCTGGTACTGCCGTTGATCAGATCGTACCGAAGATCAAGGAGTTGGTCGCAAATAGCTTGAAGGGCGTATCGTACGACGGCGTCTCGGTTACGCTCGTCGAGGCAAGTCAAAGCGATAGCGACTTGCCGCCACTTGAGGCGCCTCCCGTCGCCGCCGAGGCCAGCGCTCGGCTCTATCTCCTGGTCGGACTCGTGGCTGGGCTGGTGATATCGCTAATCTGCAATGCAGCTCTTGCCTTTCTCGTGTGGCGAAAACGTGTGAGCCACACAACAAATCCTGCGGCGCCATAGATCGATGCAAGCGAGCAATCCCGCGATGATCGCGACAGAATCGGCGGCAATTTCGGACAACTGGCTTCACAGGCCGTGGGCGGGGGCGATGATGCGCTGCATCGCCGATCCCGCGGCCGACTTCGATGACGCTATAGTCAAGGATTGGCCCGAATGGCTGCCGCGGCAGCCTGCACGGACAGATTCGTTCATCCGAATGAGACTTGGAAGTCGGCTGCTTCGCGATCAAGATAGGGGGGCGTCGGCCATCATCTCCGCTGGCCAGGCGCCGCGGACCCGGCTCGCATTTTTGCCGGTATCGGACGCCGTGCGCCTCATGTGCCTTGCCGCGGCGTGGACCGGGGCGCCCAGTCTTGTCGGGCAACTTCGCAACGCCGATGTCGTTGCAGCGCGTTCCGTCCTCGGAGAAGGCGCCTTCGCGTTCGCTTTCGATGCCGCGCTGCTGCCACGACCGACCGCCGGACTGATGTCGGCTATCGGCGCTTCCAAGCTGCCGACCGGGCCTGCTGAACTGCTCCACTGCGCAGCTGCGATGTTCGGCCTCGCAATGGGCTGCATCCCGCATGCACTGCAGGTACGACTGAGATTACGCAGCCCTGCGTCGATCTGGACGGTGGCGGCTAATGCCTGTCGCAACGACAGTGCTGGAGAGGACGCCTTTCATGCGATGCGGCGGTTGGTCCGCAAAAGGATGGCTCCATGGTCGCACTGGTTCGATTGACGTCCGAGACGATCAGTGTTCTCGGACCAGGGCAAATCTTGCCGGCGGCAAGCGCGCAGGCACTCCTGCACGCCGAGCAACTGCTGACCCAGGCGCAGCGCGATGCAGAGGCGCTTGTTGAGGAAGCGCGCATGTCCGCAAGCAGGATTGAAGCGGCCGCCAGAGAAGCCGGGCTCAAGGAAGCGCAAGTGACAATTCAACAGCGCTTGGCCGCAATCGCCGTAGAGTCGCTGCGGGTCATGGAGCAAAACAAGGAAAGGATCGTGGACCTCGGCCTGCAGATCGCCCGCCGGATCATCGACACGACGGCGCCAGACGAGACCGCGGTGCAGATCGCACTGCGAAGCCTGCGCGTCGCGGGCCATAGCCCTGTCGTTCGGCTGCGAGTGGCACCGTCGCTGGTCGAGACGGTTCGCGGGCGGGTCGACGAGATAGTCCCGGCGGTCACGTCACGCGCAGTCGTCGAAGTGATTTCTGATCCGCGGATCAATGATGCCGGGTGTATTCTCGAGACCGATGCCGGACTGGTCGACGCGACGATCGAAAGCCAGCTGACATTGATCGAAAGCGGCCTTCGCAAAAGCCTGGAGGCGTCGAAGTGATCTCGGAGACAGCCGAGCCGTCGACGGCGGTAGATCCCGTAGGTTGTTCGCATGAAAGCATCGATCGGTTCTTCCGGCTCGCGAACAGGGCGGTTGAGCAAACGCCGACGATGAATGTCCGTGGTCGCGTCCTTCAAGTCGTTGGAACAATCATCCGTGCGACGGCTCCTGGCGTGCGTATCGGGGATTTGTGCGAACTCCACGATCCCAAGAATGACCGTGAACTGACCGCTGAGGTCGTCGGTGTTCAGCGCGATGTTGCCGTTCTGACGCCGCTCGGGGACATGCGGGGACTTTCTACCCTCACGGAGGTGATTCCGACGAGCAAGGCCCTGCTGGTGCCGGCGGGCTGGAACTTGCTAGGTCGGGTGCTTGACGGCCTTGGCCGCCCGCTGGATGCAACCACTCATGGGCCCATGATCGCAGAATTCCACGTGCCGGTTCATGGCAGCGCACCAGATCCGCTAATCCGGCGTAGCATAGATCAGGTTCTTCCGGTCGGTATACGGGCGATCGATGCCCTGCTGACGTGCGGGGAAGGGCAACGCGTCGGTATCTTTGCCGCTGCAGGAGCCGGCAAAAGTACACTGCTGTCGATGCTCATACGGGGCGCTGACGTTGACGTCGCGGTGATAGCACTTATCGGCGAGCGCGGACGGGAGGTGCAAGAGTTCATCACGCAGCTCGGCTCGCAATCACGAACCAAAGCGGTTTTCGTTGTCGCGACGTCCGACCGACCCGCCATGGAGCGCGCCAAGGCGGCCTATGTGGCCACGGCAATAGCTGAATGGTTTCGCGATCAAGGCAAACGCGTGCTGCTTCTCATGGATTCGCTAACGCGTTTTGCGCGAGCACACAGGGAGATCGGCCTCGCAGCGGGTGAGCCACCGACCCGGCATGGTTTCCCGCCATCCGTGTTCGCGACACTGCCGCAACTGTTGGAACGTGCGGGCAACAATGCGCGCGGGTCGATCACGGCCTTCTATACCGTGCTTGTCGAGGGAGATGACATGACTGAACCCATCGCCGACGAAACGCGCTCGATCCTTGATGGCCACATTGTCCTCTCGCGTGCCCTGGCTATGTCGAACCACTATCCTGCCATCGACATTCTTGCGAGCGTCAGCCGCGTCATGAGCATGATCGTGGCTCCGCAGCATGAAAGCGCGGCACGGAGACTGCGGGAGTTGATGGCGAAATACCAGGAGGTCGAACTCTTGATTCGTGTGGGTGAATACAAGAACGGTACCGACGCACTTGCGGATGAGGCGATCGCCAGAAGGGACGAAATACAGAGTTTCCTGCGCCAATCGACAAGCGAGCAGATGGACTTCGAGGCCACGCTCCAGGAGCTTGAAACATGCGTGGGATGATCTCGGACGCCGTGCCCCGTCTCCTGGAGCTGCGCAAATTGCGGCATCATCGCCAACAAGATATTCTCCGGGCGCGGCAGCTGGCCCTGGAGGACGCTGCCACTGCTGTCGAGACCGCCGCCAAAAATCACCGCGCCTGGCGGCAAAAGCGAGTTCGGCTTGAGGCTGCCCTTTATGATTCCGTCATCGGAGAAACCGTCACTCTCGGCGCTCTTGTCGGTCTGAAGGCAAAGATGACCTCTCTGCATGATCACGACCAGCTGCTCGAAAAGGACATTGAGAAGGCGGTCGCGGCAGCCGATCTTGCCCGGCAGGCTCGCGACGAGGCATGCAACATCATGCGTCAAACAGGCAAGCAATTCGACAAGTGCGATCATCTGGCGCGCGCGTTGCGCGATGCCGCGATGGGAAGGCCGGAGCAGGTTTGCGATAACAGGGCCGCCGTGGACACGCCGCGAGCAGGGGCGGCCTTGGAGTTCGAATAATTGCAGGGATGCGAAGGCTAGGGGAGGAGATCAGGCGAGCGTCGATAAGGCGTTGGATATGGCGGGTCTAGTAGGTCGATCTCATCCATGGTGCATCGGATCCTGCGGTTTACGTCGATGCAGATCGTGCGGGTAGGCTGATGGCGATACGCTCGACCGACCGTCCCGCTGGCACGATCGCGTGTACCTGTCATCTAGGCCAAAGACTGCGGGTTTCCGACAGACGATCGAAAAAACATCAGAGTCACTGTTGCGATCCGGGCGAGTTGGCTTTGAACGCGGCTAATCGGCGCGGAGGGTTCAAATTTGCTACTCTGGGTTTGAAGGCGGGCCGGCAGTCTGCCCCGGGGCCGGAGCGAGCCATCGTCAGCAGCGTGTTGCGCCTCTGGCTATGGACTGGCATTTCACGGGGCAACTCGCGCTAAGTTGATCAGATGAAGCCACTCGACAAACTGCTGACCATCGCGACCGGCCGTAACGACATTGTTCTGGTGACGTTGCTGATCACGATCGTTTTCATGATGATTATTCCGCTTCCGTCAGTGCTTATGGATGTGCTGCAAGCGGTCAATCTGGGAATTGCAGCCCTTCTGCTGATGGTGGCGGTCTACATCAGGTCGCCACTCGCATTCGTCTCATTTCCATCGGTGCTTTTGCTGGCAACGCTGTTTCGTCTGGCGCTCGGTATTGCGGCAACTCGCACCATCCTGCTTCATGCGGAAGCTGGCCAGATCATCAAGACCTTCGGTAACTTTGTCGTAGCCGGTAATCTCGTCGTAGGCGCCGTTACCTTCTTGATCATGACAATTGTACAATTTGTCGTCATCACCAAAGGATCAGAGCGCGTTGCTGAAGTCGCTGCACGTTTTTCTCTGGATTCCATGCCGGGAAAGCAGATGAGCGTCGATGGCGACTTGCGGGCCGGCAGCATCGATATGCGAGAGGCACACAGGCGCCGTGTTGCCATCGAGCGCGAAAGTCAGTTGTACGGTGCCATGGACGGCGCCATGAAGTTCCTCAAAGGGGACGCGATCGCAGGCCTGATCAGCATTATCGTGAACATCATTGGCGGGATCGCGATTGGTTCACTCCAAAAGGGAATGGGACTCTCGGAGGCGCTTGAAGTCTATACGACCTTGACCATTGGCGATGGTCTCGTCGGTCAGATTCCGGCGTTGTTCACCTCGATCACGGCAGGATTTATCGTCACGAGAGTAAGCTCCGAAGACAACAGCACAGACCTCGGCAATGCAATCGGCGATGAACTGAGTGCGCAACCACGTGCACTCATGGTTGGCGCATTCATGCTCGTCCTGTTCTCCCTTGTGCCCGGCTTCCCGACATTGATTTTTATGGTTTTGGCAGCAGCGGTGGGTGGGGCTGGCTGGCTGCTGCAGCGTCGTGGCCAGCTATTGCGCACTGACTCGCACGGCCATCCACTCAGTGGGGGCGCGCTGTCGACGAGTCCGACTGAGGCCTCTGAGGCAAACAAGGCAGGCGGCAATGGCATCATGCTTACTGTGCCCCTGATGATCGACGTTGACCGGGATATCGTCGACACGATGATCCAGCCGGACGTGCTTGATAAAGCGTTGGTGGCCACGCGGCAGGCGCTGATGCTCGATCTTGGCGTTCCGGTTCCAGCGATCAATGTCCGAATAAACCAGGATTGTCACAAGGGCGAATATATTATCAGGCTAAATGAAGTTCCATACGGATCGGGACGATTGCGACCTCAACACGTCCTGGCGCGTGATACTCCCGAGGGCCTCGAAATGGTGGACATTCCATGTGTCGCGGAAGAGCCGTCATTTCTGCCTCAGATCGAGACCGTCTGGGTTGATGTCGCACATCTCGAGTCGCTGGGAGCGGCAGGCATCCCGTATCTGGAATCAGCCCAGATTCTCTCCTGCCATGTTGGTCTAATCGTACGTCGGCACGCCGATGAGTTCATCGGTATCCAGGAAACGAAAGCGCTTTTGAAACAGGCGGAGGGATCCTTTCCGGAACTCGTGAAGGAGGCGTTGCGCCTGGTCCCTCTGCAAAAAATTGCGGAGGTGCTGAAGCGGCTCGTTTCGGAGCAGGTTTCCCTGCGAAACATGCGCGCTATCCTCAACACATTGGTCCAATGGGGACAAAATGAGAAGGATACAGTCCTGCTGACCGAGTATGTGCGTGGTGCGCTCAAGAGGCAGATCTGCTTTCAACATTGTGCCGGTACGAATCTGTTGCCGGCCTACATTTTGACGGCGGAGGTGGAAGATACTGTGCGCAAGTCAATTCGACAGACGTCTGCGGGGAGCTATCTCGCTCTCGATCCGCAGACCACGCAACAGATCGTTGGCAGGATAAAAGATGCCGCCGGCATCCTTGAATCGCTGCCATACAAGCCCGTGCTACTCACCTCGATCGATATCCGTCGATACGTCCGCAAGCTTGTCGAGGCCGATTTGTACGAGCTCCCGGTGCTCTCCTATCAGGAGCTTACTCCCGACATCTCCGTCCAGCCCTTGGCGCGAATTGCGCTGCAGTGATGTACATGCCAACGGAAAAGAATGTTCTGACCGGTGAACAGGCCAAGCTCACTTTGCGCGTCCTGTCCGGGCCGAACCTGGGCGCGGAGACTTGGCTGGGCGAGGGAACGTGGCTCATCGGTAGCCATGATACGGATGACCTTACCTTCGGCGATCCGGAACTCGTCGGGTCGCATATTCGTGTCGTTAACGAGTCGGGGAAAATCCAGATCACTGCGTTCGCACCGGGCGTGCTGATCAACGGTAGGGAGTGCACTACCAACAATCCGACTATCATTGATCCGTTTACCCAGGTTCGTGTTGGCCGCACAATCTTTAGCCTCAGCCCTGCCGGGCTCGGCCTTCCTGAGGGGGACTCCGTGCTCGAGCGCCAGGGGGTGGATGCGAGAAGGGCCGCTTCAGATGCGACAGAGTCATTGGGTGTGGGCAGCCGGCGAACACGTCTCGCGGTGGGTTGGATATCGTGGCGATTGCGGCTTGGGGCAGTGGTTTGTGGCCTCCTTGTGATAGTAGGTGGCGCTTGGGCAGCGATGGACCGGCTCCACTCCCGGGCGTTTTCTGCCGCTCCGGGGATTCAACCGATCGAGACCCAGACGGCTGATCTTCGTGGGCTGGATATTGCACCCGACGTCAATACACCGTCGACTGCCGGCAAGCTGGCGATCGACCTGGAGCCCGGAGAGAATAACAACAAGAGCCAGTCTGGCTGGCAAGACCCCAGGCGTGCGGCTGAGCTTGCAGCAAAGCGACCGGCCACTGCCAAATTATCTGACGCAAGGCTCATCGATCTCGCAGCTACGATCTTACACGCGTTTGATATCGACGGTCACGTTCGCGTAGAAGGTGCTGGCGAACTCACAGTGATAGGGTACGGTCGGAGCGATGCCAAAGTAGACGCGGCCCTTCGTCGTCTGCAGCAGGACATCCCGGGCATCTACAAGACCAATGATGAAGTGGCAACACCAGATCGCGCACGCGCTTTTTTGCTGGGGGCGGCGTCGGCAGAACTCCGCCGGTCCATCCGCATCACCGTAAGGCCCGCTGTCGTATCCGTATCCGGAGCGCTGGCCTCGGCGACATACGATGAGTGGAAGGACGTTGCCGCTCGGTTCGAGGAAAGATTCAGGCCCTATATCCGACTCGAGTCGAGGTGCGAGCTGATGGTATTGCCCGCGGTGCGAGGGGTGCACCTGGGCCGCGCACCTTTCGTTGTGGTTGAGAGCGGAGCGCAGTTGAAAGTGGGCGACAGCATCGATCACATCGGCAAGATTGCTGCCATCGACCACGACGGACTTATCGTGCGTGTCGGAGAATCGAACCTTCGCATGCTCTATCGAGGCGCCCCTGAGTGGTTAACCGAGGATGATCAACGGTGAAGAGGATTCCATCGTGCTTGAGCTGGAAAAGAAGCTGCTAAATGACGTTGATGGCTCCAGCAGAGCTGCCATCAATGAAGACCTCCAGAACTGGAGGCGGTCTCTGAAACGTGACATCGATAGCGGCGTCACGACGCGGCAGTTCGGAGCACTGCAGGCGCTGCTCGAGGCAATAGATTGCGCGACAGAAGTCGTTGATGCTACATGGATGGGGCATCACCGCGAAAATGGTCCGTTGAGTAAGGAGAGGTGAAATGGATTTCGGCAGCATAACCGGCTCGATTGGGCAATCCGTTGCCCAATCGGAACGCAATGTGAGAGAACGTATCGCAACCATGAACCCGGACGACACAATGGATCAGCTCCGGTTTCAGCTCTCAATGAGCAAGCACACGACGCTGTTGAACTTGAACTCCACCATCATCAAGGCGGTTCACGACGCACTCAATGGTATCATCCGGAATATTGCCTGATCTTCATCGGTAGGTTTGGTCGTTCGGTGCCGGCACGATATCCGGGCTGATAGGCGAGTCCGGATATCCTGATCAAGCTTGAATCGACCGAGCGAAATCGAACGCGACTGATGTCACCTAACTTCCTGCAACTTCGTCATCTCCGTTATTTCCTGGGCATCGTGGATGCTGGTAGCTTTACGGGGGCGGCAGGCATGCTACACGTGGCGCAGCCTGCCCTCAGCCAGCAGATGACCGCCCTTGAAGCTGAGCTTGGCGTCGAACTGCTCCAGCGCAGTCAACGCGGCATTCGTCCAACTGCCGCAGGCGAAATCTTCTATCGTGAGGCGGCATCGATCATTGGGCAGGTGGAGCAGCTGGGCCGCGTCGTCCGGTCGGTGGCGGGAGAACCGGAAGGGCTGGTGAGGCTTGGTATGTCATCGGGATTTGCGGTGTGCTGGGCTTACGACTTTTTGGAAGCCTGCCGGGTAATTCTGCCGAAAGTGCATCTCCGTCTGGTTGCAGGTGACATTCTGCGCATGAGATCGCTTATTGCATCCCGTGCGCTCGATCTCTGCTTCCTTTTGGAAGATGAGCCTATCCAGGGTCTATCCCGGCAGCCGCTTTTTCATCAGCCACTATCGCTGGTTGGACCTCTGTTTGCCGAAGACGTCACGCATACCATTTCGCTCGAGCGGCTGGCTCACCTTCCTCTTGTGCTGCCGACACGGCCCAACACAGTTCGCAGCGCGCTGGACCGCGCGTTCCAAGGGGTCGGCTTGACTCCCAATTGCATCGCGGAAGTCGACACGTTCGCCAGTGCGCTCTCCCTGGTCAATGCAGGCATCGGCAATGTGATCGTTCCGAGGGTCGTCTTCTCTGATATACCGGGACATGGCCGTCTGAGGCTGATCACGATAGATCCGCCGATCCATGTGACGGCATGCCTGATCTCTTCCGGCAATACTCCGCTGCCGTTCGCCGCACAGGCGGTAGCTGACCTCCTGGCAACCCATGTGGACCTTGCGCTTCGAAAGGACAGCAAAGAGAACGAAGGCTCATTGCAATAGAGGGTACAACCAGTGTGAACCCCGGCCCGAAGTGGAATTCGTCCATCATCGACTAACTCTGAGACTTTCAAACGCCAGCGTGTTGCCGAACGGCGATCGCCCCACGATCCGGCCAGCAAATAGTCGAAGCCTAGCTGCAACCTGGGATCTTGCTGGTTGGACTGAGGTTTCACTGGCGCCCGATCGCCGAGGGGCGAAATGTTCGTCGATACAAGTTGCGATTGCGACGACAGTGTAGCTCGCCTGCGGCGGCCCGCGTTCAAGGAAAAGCCCGACGAGCAGCCATCCGACCTGCTGCCCGGAGCCGAGCGGCGAGTCATCGCCGGTGCCGGCAATCGATGGGACTGTCTGACCGGCTACGCCGATGACGGTCTTGCGCCGATCGACAGCAGCCTTCCAGTCGTCACTGGATACGTACTCTGATCAAGCACAGCGTTCCGATCGGGGGACTCGCTTCGCGCCAACTATCAATCGAGTGCGCCTCGCATATTGCCATCGAGCAGGGGAGATACCAGGGGCTCAGGAAAGGTTCTGGGTACCGAAATTGAGCCGGTGACGGCCGGGATTGCCAGCTCTCGCCGAACCCTCGCAGCTTGTTCGCGCTTTGGTGAGGCAGCCTCTCGTCGCGGTCCGGGCGTGAGCTGGCGGCCGAGCTCGGGCGCCAGCGATTCGAACTTCGCCCGCAACTCGTCGGTTAGGGCTCGTGCCTCTGCGTCACCTTGAAGCACCATAGGATTGAGTAACACCAGGAGCTCAGTTCGCTCTTTGGTTTGTTCAGTACGCCGGAATGCCGCTCCCAGAAGCGGAATGTTCATCAGCAAAGGCAGCCCAGAATCGGCCCGAGAGGTACTATCCTGCATCAACCCACCAATCGCTATCGTATCCCCGTTTCGTGTGGATACGGTGCTCTGCAGGCGGCGTAGCGAAATCACAGGAGACTGGATGCTGGTGAGCTTGTTCTTGTTGGCGGTACTAACCTCCTGAAAGGTGTCGAGTGTGACACTACCGCCGGCGCCTATTCTCGGCGTAACAGCCAAAATTACTCCTGTGTCACGCAGTTCGACGTTGCTGATGATCGGCGAGTTCTCGCTTGCCGGGGATTGGGATGATCGGGACAAGATTGGGACCTGCTCGCCGACCTGAATCGTCGCCGGCTGATTGTCGACCGCGAGAATGCGTGGCGCGGATACAACCTTGACGTCCGCCACCTCGCTCAGCGCATGCAGCACAACGTTGGCACTTGTCCCGGGAAACACATAGGACAAGCCACCTTTTGGAACGGCACCCAGGCCACGAGAGGACAAAAGATAGTCCACCCCGTACCCCAGGCCGTCGTTTAGCCGGACCTCCGCGACAATTGCCTGGATGAGAACCTGACGAGGCTTGACGTCAAGACGACGGATCGCGGCATCGATGATCTTGGCATCGTGCGGTGCCGCCAGAATAACAAGCGCGTTCTGGCTGCGATCCGCCTGGATCCGCACCGGCGCCGATAAACCGAGACTGGCCGGGACCACCACCGCTTCGTGCTTTGCTTGCACCGTCTGCGTGTTCGAGGCGGAGTCTGCGTTCGGCGGGCTGGACCGGTTCGGAAGAAGGTCTGATCGACTGGCCAGGCTTGCCACCCGCACCTTGTCGGACTCTCCATCGGACTGTGCGGGCGCTGCTGCAACGCTCGGGTCAGCGCCGAGGATTTGCGCCAGCACCTGAGCCACTTCCGTCGCCCTTCGGTACTTCAGGGGCCGCACTTGAACGTTTGCTGCTGCCTTCGACGTTCTGTCCAGCTTCTCGATTGTCTCACGCGCGTGCTGGAGTGCCGCAGGGTCGTCGGCAACTACAAGAATGCCGTTCAACCGCTCCAGTGATGCAAACCGGACTCGCGTCGGACCCTGAGCATTCTGATTGAATAGAAAATTGAGGTCTTTCTCGACTGCGGCGGGACTTGCCTGAGCCAGGGTATACAGTGCAAAGGACTTGTGGAGCATGCTATCGATGTCCAACAAGGCTATGAGTTCACGCGCGGAACTGACGCCACCGGGCGGGCCGCTGATCGCAATGCCTCGTTGTCCGGGGGCGGGCGCCAAATGAACGTTTTCCTCGACGTTTGGTCGGATGACCTTGATGACCTCGACTGGGTCGACATAACGAACGGGAATTACCTTAACATCGCCGCGCCCTCCGTCGGCGAGATCAGCCAGGCGCGCCACCCTGACTCCCCGGTCACCTGCCGCCAGTCCGTAACCAGACTTTCCCAGCACTTCGTCCAGAAGCCGCGGAACATCACTCGCCGGAACCTTGCCGGAAGTCCGGAGCGTTATCTTTCCCTCTACGCCTGAATCGATCACAACGGGCATGGCCAAGATGTTGCCGACGACGTCATTCACGACCCGCCGAATATCAGCATTGACGTAGTCCAGACTGACGCGCGTGCTGTTGGTGGTGACCGGTAGCCGACGCTCCGAGGTTTCGGCAGGCGGGGCGGATGGCTGGGTCAACACTTCAAAGCCCCCCGCGAGCGATGCGCTCTCCGAGTATGTAGGTTCGGACACCTTCCGAATGCCGCTCGGCGGGTTCAGTAGAACGCTGCGCTCAGCCGTCGAGTCTGCGCATCCGGTGAGGAGTAGACAAAGAAACGTGAGTACCGTGGAGCGCGAAGGGGGGCACACTTGTGGAAGATGTGCATTCATTCAATGTTTCCATGTGCCGGCGCAAAGCCATCCTCTGGAGCTTTGGCAGCGCGAGCGGTATTGGGCCTGGCGCTCAGCGGCGAAACTTTCCCGAGGATAAGACAAATAGCAGCTTGATGATTCTTCCGAGTGTCAGTACCGGAGACCCGCCAAGCTGCAAATTAATTCATCGATATGGGGCCATAACGGGAAGTGATGGAGCTGCGAGTGCTCCGCGCTTTGACCACACATTGATGTGTCGCCTGGATAAGCAGGAGCGGTATTCACCACGCGGCACGTTTCGATGAGTTGTTGCCAATCTCGGCTGTTACGGGTGAGGCGAGATCGCGGACGCAAACCGGACCAACCCTTGCCAGGCAGTCAAACTCCGCTGCCATTGGCTCCAAAACGGCGCGTTGTATGCCGTCGTCGGCTGAACGAGCGCGATGATCATCGATCTCGTCAAGCCATGACCACCCAAGTGCCGTCGGCCGCTCCCACATGACTAGTACAAGCGGGCTGCTCTCGCGACACACTCCCTTGATGCGCCGGAATTTGACGTACGTAAGATCGTGCCGCGCTTCAGATGATGAGGCATCATGTCAGAAATCATCGATCTGCTTAGCGGCGGCGTAGCTGTCCTCGCAGCATAGCTGACATGGCCCGGCAGCAGAACCGCTATGATTGTGGCGTCTTCGTGCTCGACGCGACGCGGACGCTGGTTAGACGTTTGGCGGAAGGTCAGCAGCCAGAGCAGCTGCACCTTAACAACATCGGCGCAGATCGACAGGCCTTGCGGGATCGACTAGGCGCTTTTCCCGGGTTGGGCTGACCAAGCTGACGGGAATATAAAGCGGCGCCAAGTCCTTGAGAATCCGCCCTCGTTCATGAAGGAGATCAGGCGGCCGTTCAACAACCATATGGATCGGGCCTGGCCCGATCGTTGGGCTGCGCCATAGCGCGATCAGCTGGACCGATATCGAAAATGTATTTGCTTCTGAGCGGCCCTAAGCAGATCAAAGGGGTGGAAGGAAGTGCCTTGTGCTGAGCGGCGCGTACCTTCCTCTTGTCTCCGGAGTACAAGGTCGTGATTGGTGGCTGGAGCGATGAGCCGCAGTGCTGCAATGCGCGAAATGAGCTGTCTGCATGACATTTCAGCGCTGCGCGTTTGACATCTGGAGAAGCTGCGATGGAGCTGCCTTGATGAAGGTTCGTGACAGCGCTTCGATGTCGGCAATCGCGCCATGTGACCGCCCGCCCCCGCGCGTGCTCGCGGCCCGGAAGCCTGTGCCTGGTGCGGATTACGAGCGCTTTCGGCGACGACTCGAAGGGGCCGCTCTGGATGACCGCGAGTCGCCTGCGGATGGTTCCGGCTGCACGAAGCTCGGCAACGATCAGCATGATCCGGTGGCGATGGGGAGCGTTGTGCCCTCCTGCGTGCCCGTCGTCTCGCACGAACCCGTCATGCTGGATTATGCACAGGATCCGGGAGTGGACGGAGAGCCTTCACGTTCCACAGAGCTCGCTGAGCTGGCGGAGGCGATCGTTGAGCGCGTTTTGATATGTCCGGACCGCAGGGGGGGCGCGACGGCGTACATCACGTTGAATCGCGTCGTGTTTGGAAGCGCATGTGTGTTCGTCAGATGCCGCGACGATACGCTATCTCTCTCCATCGTCTCCGACCACCTTAGGTCCATCTTGCAATTGCGAGGCCAAGCGTTTGCGCGCCACTTGTCTGATCGGCTCGGCATGCGCGTCATGATTGCGGTCGTTGGCCGAGGCTGGCTGGAAGAGGGCTGTCATTGGCACTCTTCCGGTTCGGAGACGACATTCCACTACAGCGCTGAGAAGCGCTCATGATCGATCTTCCCCGCTATGAGGGACGCGATGTTGTCGCAATATCGCGAATTGCGAGTCGTCTTCCGCTTGCTTTCAGTCTCGCCGGCATCGAGGTGCAGGCAGTCATGGCCGATTCAACGCATCGGCACATCCCGGTGCCAAGTTACACCGTGGTAATGAATGTGCAAGGCCACAAAATCCGCCTCGCATTGGGGGCAATGCTCCTTCCGCAGCTGGCCGTCGAACGATGGCCGGAGATCACCACATTGCCTCCGGGCCACGGCCTGGGCGAGATATTGTTCGATATCGTTCTGCAGGATCTGGCGATCGAAGTGGAGCAATGGTGCGGTCAGCGGCCGACCTGGTCCTGCTCCGACGTTGCGGCCCCGCGACCCCACGCGTTCAAGATCGTTCGGCTGGAGCAACCGAACGATCCGGTCGGCTCGGTGGAACTCGATGATGAGGGGCTGCAGTGGGTCGCCGACTGTTGCTCCGACCTGCCGGTCCTCGCCGCAGCGCTCGATGAGCTTCCGCTTCTTCTGGATGTTCGCATTGCTCCCATCACTCTTGCCCTGGCGGAACTACAGCGACTTGCGCAAGGTGACGTCATCATGCTCGACAACCAATCGGTGGGCAGGGATGGCGCGATGAGCGTGGTCGCGCACCTCTCTAACAATCCCTGGTTTCGTGCTTCGATCCGGGATTGCCGCCTCTCTGTCCAATCAGTAGTGGATCGTTTGATGGATAAGCCGGAGTTCCTCCCGCCTGAAAGCCTCGACAGCCTTAATCTGACCGTCGATGTGGATGTCGGACGTTTGACCATGCCGCTCGGACAGCTTCGTGAACTCGCGGTGGGCCAGGTCATCGATCTTGGCTTTGATGCAACCACTAACGTTTCTCTGCGCGTCAATGGCCAAGTCGTCGCGACGGGTGAGCTGGTGCGCATTGCTGAGCAGACCGGGGTGCGCCTGCTGGATCTGCGCTTGCCCCGGGCTGAGCGATGAATAAGTTTCCCGATCCGGCGACGCTTGTCGTCCTGATGGGATCCATCGCGGTCCTCCCCTTCGTTGCGATTACGGTAACGTCCTACGTAAAGCTTGTCGTTGTCTTTGGGCTGCTGCGCAACGCACTCGGCGTTCAGAATATCCCACCGAACATGGCCTTGAACGCGATCGCTATCTTACTTTCGGCCTACATCATGCAGCCAGTGGCGAAGAGCGCGTATCAGGCTGTGCGTGATAGGCCAATCGCGTACCAAACGTTCGGAGAATTGGTCGACACCATAGCCATAGGTGCCGAGCCGGTTCGTGACTTCCTCATCAAAAACACGTCCACGACAACACGTCATTTCTTCGTCAATGCCACGCACAAGTCGTGGAGCAAGGAAGACGCGGCTGACGTGGTCGACAATGCATTTTTGATCTTGATCCCGGCCTTCATCACGTCCGAACTGGAAGAGGCATTCAAGGTCGGATGCTTGCTGTTCCTCCCCTTCATCGTTATCGATCTCGTTATCTCCAACATCCTTCTGGCGATGGGCATGATGATGGTTTCACCCATGACGATATCCCTGCCATTCAAGCTGTTCTTGTTCGTTGCCGTGAACGGGTGGCAGCGCCTCATCCACGGCCTCGTCTTGTCCTACGCAGGACCGGCGTCTTGAATTCCGCCACGCTCGTCAACGTCGCCGTCGAAGCGCTTACACTTTCGGTTGTGCTGTCCTTGCCGGCAGTCCTCGTCGCTACGATAGTGGGACTGATCATCAGTCTCATCCAGGCCATGACTCAGATTCAAGAGCAAACACTTTCCTTCGCTGTGAAGCTGATAAGCGTAAATCTTGTCCTGGTCGCCACCGCGAGCTGGTTTGAGGAGCTTGGCCGGTATACCATGCGAATCTTCGACAAGATCGGCGCGGTGTAGGCGTTGGAGCTCGAGCGGGTCATCGATTGTCCATCGCGTGCGGCATCTGCAGGAAGAACCGCGGCCGCTCTTCATCATCCTGGTTGTCCTTTTATGTTGTCACTTGATCCGGATGAGATGCGTACCGCCCTCGTTGTTCTTGTGCTCGCGGTTGCGCGCATATCGGGCATGATGCTGGTCGTCCCAGTCCTCGCGCGCAATATGGTGACAGGAATGGCACGCAACAGCGTGATCATCGCATTGTCGTTCCCTGTAATAGGACGCGCCTGGACAACAAGGCCTGAGGACCTCGACTTTGCCAGCCTGGCGCTGATCCTGGGCCTCGGACTGAAGGAACTTCTGCTCGGGCTTGTACTCGGCTTGCCAGTTGCCGCCGTCGTGTGGGGCGTCGAGGCGTGCGGCACGTTCATTGACAACCAAAGGGGTGCAACGATGGCCAGTCTGCTCGATCCGGCAAGCGGCAATCAAACCTCGCCGCTTGGGACATTCCTGGGCGAGCTTTACCTCACATGGCTGTTCGTCACGGGAGGCTTCTTCAAGCTCCTGGAGGCACTCTATCGCTCGCATGAAATCTGGCCTGTGTGGACCTTTCGTCCGACAATTGGTCCAGCATTCGTCGGAGCGGTACTGAGTCTCGCGGACCTCGTCATGCTGTTGACATTGCTCCTCGCCGGTCCAGCCATCCTCGCCATGTTCTTAAGTGAATTAGGTCTGGCGCTGATTGGTCGGTTCTCGCCACAATTGCAGGTCTTCTATGTCGCTATGCCGGTCAAAAGCATGGTTGGTCTGCTGCTGCTGATCCTGTCGCTCGCGACAGTTTTGACTCATGCCGGCGATCATGGGCTATCGCCTGTCGCATTTGTTCGCCGCATCGCCATGTGAGTATTCATGCCAGCTGGTAAGAGCGAAAAACCGACCCGTCAAAGGCTGGGCGAGCTGCGCAAGAAAGGACAGGTTGCTCAGAGCAGGGAGGTTGTCGCGGCGGTGCTGACCATTGGGTTCTTCACCTTGTTCGTCGCCTCTTTGCCTCGCCTGGTGGACCGACTTGAGGCAGCGCTCCTGTTACCCATCGCATATCTGAAAAATGAGAACTTTATCGTTGTCGCGCTGCAACTCTTCGGATCGTACACCCGTGAGATACAGAGCCTGACAATGCCGTTTCTCGGCGTCGTCCTGATCGGCGGTGTGGGCGCCCACGTGTTGCAGACCGGAGTGCTTTTCTCGCCCTCAGCAGCGGCGCCATCGCTCATGAAGCTGAACCCAAGTGAAAACATCAGCAGGATATTCTCGTCGCAGAGCCTCTTCGAGCTGAGCCGATCAGTCGTGAAGGTGCTGTTGCTCGGTCTCGTTCTTGTATTTGTGGTTCGCGCAGCAGTAAGTTCGCTGGTATGGATTCCGAGCTGCGGAATATCCTGCCTGGCTTTGCTGACGGGTAACCTCTTATTCTATGTCGCGGTCTGGGCGGGGGCGATCCATCTTGTCGTGGCAATTGCGGACTTCGCGTTCCAGCGGTGGCAGTTCGAGAGAAAGAATATGATGTCGCTGGAGGAAGTGAAGCGAGAATACAAGGAAAACGAAGGCGATCCCCTGATCAAAAAGCGCCGCAAGCGACTTCGTTCGCAATTAATGGCCAAGGATCCTATCGCCCTAGCGCGCCGTGCGACCGCGTTGATCTCCAATCCCACGCATATTGCAGTGGCGCTTTACTACGATGGGCAACAGACGCCGCTACCCTTGATTGACGCTATTGGTACCGACCTGGTCGCACAGCAAATGATCGCGGCCGCCACCGCCGCTGGCGTGCCGGTGATGCGAAATGTTCCGCTGGCGCGTGCGCTCCTGGAAGACGGTCTGGTCGATGAATATATCCCGTCACACTTGATTGAACCAATCGCAGAGGTGTTGCGAGCGCTCGGGGACCTTGCGACCGAGACCGGAGGTGATCGGCTCTGAATTCGTGAGGCCAGTTGCGAGCTTCGGAATAGTCAGCATGGCGCGAATGAATAGACCCCTGGGAGCCACCTTCGACGCCATCCTGCTCAGAACCGAGTAATTTGTCGTGAATTGTTCGGCAACATTCACTCCCTTTTGCAGATCGACATGTTCGGCGGCTGCTTGCCCGCATACGCGATCATGCCTCCAGGAAACCTCGTGGTTGCCGAGAAGGTTCTGGCCAAGTTGCAAGATGCGCCTTCGGATCGCTATTGGGTGCCCCCTAGGATGGATGAGGGCAATTTAAGGCCTGGGCAGGTAGTGGCGGGTGGGACGCGAGGCCTCCGGAGAATGCCACGCGCTTCACATCCACGATATGTCGCTGTTACGAACTCCCGCCCTTATCAGGTTTCAGGGAAGTTCAGAATAATCGTATTGGCCTTCAACTTGAACGGTAGCCACGCTTGCGCCGATACGAGCGGGCCTATCATTCGTGCCGATGCACCCATAATGACTCAATATTTTGCACGCCGCGGACTATCGGGTACCGAAGGGCAGGGGCCGTCCAGTACTCCTGGATGCCGAAGTTGATCTCGGCGTCGTTCAGTCGGGATAACGGGCATCTTGTGCAAGACGCAGATTGTCCCAGCTTTGGCGTCGAGCCGCCGATCTGGCGGTCGAGGTTCTCGAGTGGTTTGCACCTGCGAGCGGCATGGCGCCGTCGGGTGCAGGTCGGACCCGGTTTGCATCGCATGAAGTTGGTGAGGAAGCGAACGTGGATCTAGAGGAAACGATACAAAGGTCCCGACAAACGATCGAGCAAATGGACCTCCTTCTAAGGAGGGCGGATGCTCGACTTGAGTGGCTGGCTCAACTATCGGACGCCGGGGCTGCCGGCCCGGATTCCCCTTCTGCGAGTAACGGCGATCGCGACGGGGGCTCTGACGCATCTTATTCATGCGAGCAGGCGGCCCCAGGCGATGTTTTGCCTTCACCCGAAACGGCTTTGAATCTTTCATGGTTCGGACAGAGGGTGTGATATGGCGAGCGGGGTCGAGCAAGGCCTATTGAGCGATCTTGAGGCGGCCGATGCGATTGACCGCGGAGCCTCGTCGCACCTCACGCTCGACCTCATGGCGGGGCGCGCGACGTTAGGCGATGTCGTTGGCATTACAGACGAAGAAATTGAGGCACTATATACGCTGGGTTACCGCTATTACTGCTGCGGCAAATATGAGCACGCGCTGAGTTTCTTTCGCTTTCTATGCTTGCATCGACACACTGACGCGCGATCCTGGCTCAGCCTGGCTGCTGCCAGTCAGATGCTTGAGGATACAGAAGGGGCGGTGCAGGCTTACAAGTTGGCTGCGCTCCTGAACAGCGAGGACCCGCAGATACCACTTCGCGCTGCAGAATGTTTGGTCAAACTGGGGCGCCCGGCAGCAGCCATAGTCGCGCTCGGTGATGTCCTGACGCTCAGCGCCGGAAATTCCGAGCTCAACACGTTCGCCTGGCGCGCGCGACGGATGCTCGACCGTCTGAAAACGGAAAGGAACTCAAGTGGTGCATAGCTTGAACGTAACCGGTTGGAACAGTGAAGCGCAGTACGAAGCAGGGGCGCCGCTTGTAACCGGTCGCTCCTTGACTGCTCGTTCAGGCGCGCTCGATACGACAGCAATTGGCAATTTGCCGCCAGCAGTCTCCCGCAAAATCGTCGCATCGGGTTCGATTCCGAATCTGGCGCTGCCGCGCGGGCTCGACCCGGTAGAACTTGCTAACAATCTGCTGGCATTGAGGATCAAAATGGCTGACCGGCTAATTGCGAGCGGGATGGCGGATGTTCGACACGAAGGCGAACTGCTAAGGCGGCAGCACGAGACGATCGGCAACAAGATCATCGAAGCCGCTAACGCCATGGCGAAAGCGAAAAAGAGCGCACACATAAGGAAGTTCCTCGGGTGGCTCGCGGTCGGGCTCTCGGTCGCGGCCGCCGTGGTCACCGGTGGCACTCTTGCGACAGTTGCCGCAGCAGTGACAGTGGGCGTTGCGGTGCTCAACGAAACGGGTGTCGTCGACAAGATGACCCAGGCGATTGCCAAACGTCTCATGAAAGACGGCAACATGGATGCTGCCCAAGCGAACAAAGTGGCTGTCGGCATCACGATGGGCATCATATTATCGGTTACCGTGCTGACGGCAGGCGCCGGGCTTATGGGTGGGGCTGCGAATGGAGCCCGCGCGGCCGCTATGTGGAGCCGCCTTGGTGAGGCCGGCGCGTCAGCTCTCCGTGGACTTGCCTCCCTCGCAAAGCAACCGGGCTCGTTGGCAACCGTCCTCTCAAGGGCCATGAATCAAGCCGCTTCCACGATCGCAGATACAACCTCGAACGCTACCAGGATTGCTCAGATCAGCCAGAAGGTTTCGACCGCCGCCCGCGTTGGCGAGGCAACTGCTTCGTTCGGCGAGGCCGCTGCGGGCATAGCGAATGGGGTTCAGCAGAAGGAGGCCGCGGACACTCAGGCGGACGCGTTGGACATAAGGAAGCGAATTACGTGGATGAAAGAGCTTCAAAACAACGAGATGGACTTCATCAAGCAGCTCGTCCTCGACCAAAAGGCGACCACACAGAGGATTGCCGAGGCTATCGAGATCCGCAGTGCAAGCGATGCGTCTCTCATCCGTGCCTTCGCCTAATCACTTCTAACAGCCTTCTCTTGCGAGCGTAAGGAACGCATTCATGCTAGGTGCTATCGAGCGTGTAAATGTCGTCGGCGTTGATCCATTGGACAATGCCGCGCATCGTCAGCTTTCGCCGAGTTCGCCCTCTGACTCCCTCCGCGGCGCCCGCGCACCAGAGGCGACCACGACTCAGTCGCTTGCCCATAGTGTTAACGGCGCGTCAAATTTTGCATTGCTTGGAAACTCGGGGCTTCCTGAGCTTGTTACGCAGCAGACGCTTTCAGGTATCGCGCCCAAGCTCAAGGACTTTGCGACGGGAAGTAACATGTCTGCAGTTGCGGCACTCATTGTTCGTCTCAATTCTGAGCTTCGCAAAGCGGCAAGAGAGGACATGTGGGCTGCGGTTGGTGCCGATATCGCTGCGCAGGACGCGGCTGCCAAGTCGATTCGAAACTCAGGGCTCTATCAGTTGTTTGGCTCAATCGTCGCATCGAGTGGCGCTATCGCCGGCGCCGGCATGAACCTCAAGGGTGCTCGCCAGAGTCAATTGCGATTCGAAGGCAATGCACCCAAGGCCTCATCTGGCGTTGACGCCCGCACTCCTGATGGCATTGACCATTTTGACTTTACGCGCATCGCTCACGCGCAAACCGCAGCCGCACAGGAGACCATGAAATGGGGGGGCATGGCTGCCATGACAACGGAAACCTCCAAGATCGCCGGGGCCGGCATGAACATGGCGTCCACTCAATACCAGGAAGAAAAAGCGAAGCATGACGCAGATAGCACCAAGGCGAAGGCCCACGCGGAGGACGAAAGGCAATTCATCGATTACTACCAGACGCAGATTCAGGACTTGCTGAGCAAGCTTGCGGAGATGCGTAGTGCAGATAGCGAGACGAGGAGCAAACTCGTCAACATGGCATGAGTGCAACGCATCGTTACAAACGATGTTTAGACCGGAAGGAAGGTAGAAAATGATCAATGGAACTGCCAGCGTGCCGTCCTACAGTGCGGACTATGCCCTCACAGATGGGCAGTCGCTATATTCGACCATGATGCTGCTCTTGTTGGAGCGACACGGCATCTACGAGACGGAGCTCCGGGCTGATCATGCCAGCATGCAGGCGCGTAACAATCTTTTGAAAGACATGAATAGCGCATTGGCGACGCTGCGGGCCGAAAGGCCAAATGACGAGAAGACTGTCAAAGCGTATGGCACCTTTATCGATTCGCAAGGCAGGAGCCGAAGCGTTTATGAGTTCATGCAGGCGAATGGCATCGCCATCGAGACCATCAATAACGACGTCTACGGCATACAGGCGGAGTTCGACGCCGCGATCAACAATCTTAAAGCGGCGGTTGATAACGCCAACAGCGAAGGGCAAATGGCAGTGATTTCGTTGCAAGGGCTTCTGGATAAGCTCAATCAGGTCACTGAATTGTCATCTAACGTTCTGTCGAAAGACGAAAAGGCCAAGGAGGCCGTCATTGGCAATATTCGGTGATGGGCCAATATTGACCGCTGCGGGCAGGTAATCGCTGTTGCAATACAAAAACGTCACAGGACGGGTCAGCAGGATGCGGTCAATCAATTAGCTGATAGACCCATAGCGGCCTGTTCTGGGCTTGTGGTGGATCCTTACGAAGGAGCTCGTCTTTGGTCCAACCGCGGAAGCAATGATCGGGGCCCGTTGCCCTTGGCAACAGGAAACGCTGGCCGTCTTTCGAAAGGTACCGCGATCAGCGACGCTGACCAGCAGCAAGATCAGCGTCGCTGCGGTCCATCAGTCGCCTTGTCGTTCTTCAGGACCTCAAGTTCGAAACCGTTGCGTATGGAGGCGATTTCAGAAGCGTCGGGTTCGATCCACTGGTTGAACTATGGCGGGGGGACTGAGTCGTTGCGTTGCGGTGGGCGGACTCCCTGGGAGCGGGGTCCCAGCCCAGCGGCAGTTGCGCATCCTGCGCAGTCGGCTGGGCCGGATCATTCGCGATCATCCGTCGCAAGATCGAGGGCCAGCCCGCATTGGAGGACGCGTTCGCCCTCCCGCTTGGCCGGGCCACGCAGATCCGCTCGCAGCAGCAGCGCCAGCGCGGCTTCAGGCTTTATTCGTTCCATGCCCCGGAGGTTGAGCGCATCGGCAAGGGCAAGGCCGCCGCGCCTTACGAATTCGGGTAAAGGCCTCTATCGTCACCAACAGTCGCCGGGCTCCTGGCGGCCTGTTCGTGCTGCACGCCAGGTCGCTGCCCGACAATCCATACGACGGTCACACGTTGCGGGACGTGATTGACCGCACTGAGACACTCACTGGCTGTACGATCGAGCGGGCCTATGTCGACAAGGGCTACCGCGGCCATGACGCGCAAAATCCCCGCCGCGTCTTCATCTCCGGCCGGAAGCGCGGCGTGTTCGGCGTCATCAAGCGCGAGCTGCGCCGCCGCTCCGCCATTGAGCAGATCATCGGACACCTCAAAGCCGAAGGACACCTTGGCCGCTGTTACCTTTAAGGCCGCGCCGGCGATGCCGCCAACGTCGTCCTCTCAGCCGTCGGCCACAACTTTCGCCGCATCCTCGCCTGGTTCAGACAATTTTTGCGTCTGTTGGGTCTCGTTCTGGCGCGCGCTCAATTGTTCAGCTCAGCTCAATCCGGCTTCTTAATGGTCGACGATCTATCGTGTTGCGAACCGACGGCCGAAATGGACGTCTAGATGCGGCGCTTCTATCGTTAGCGTGTAGGTCACCTTTCAATTACCCATAATTGTTGCCTCGATTGCGGCTCCAAGTTCGATGTCGTTCAGCCGCGATAGTCCGCGCCAGATCACGGTGTTTCCTGGAGGCGGATCGTTGGCTCGGGCCAAGTATCCTCCGAGCCGCGCGATCTTGACGACATAGTGCGAGAGCGTGCTTCGTCGAGAGCAATCACCACGCCTGTCTTTCACCAAATGATCAAGAACCCTGATTTCGGGATCTGTCAGAGCCATTTGCGGTACGGCATTCGGCGAGGAGCGATTGAGCATCGTCATCCAGAAGACGCGCCAACTCACAATGCAGAAGACCGCGATCAGATTGACCAGACGCTCAGCCGTTCGCAATTTTGAGTCCTCTGCTTTGCAGCCCGATTTGAGGATCTTATGGAAGACTTCGATCTTCCACCTCAAGGCGTACCATTCGATCTTATTGATGGCGTCCTTGCGCGATTGGACCGGGAGATCGGTGAGGAGCTTCCACTCGATTTTCTTTCGCCGTTTCGGCCTTCCCCGCTCTTGAGCATGGATCACGGTCAGAGTGAGTGCGGGATATTTCGTCTGTTTGCCAATCGGCGGCAGGACTCGTATCTTGCGGTACCTGATCTCAAGAACGGCGTCGTCGGGATCGCCTTTGTCGTCCTTGACCTTGATCCGATGTAGACCCTTGATCGTAACCTCGTCCATTTCGTCGGCAATTGTATGATTGCCGTCCCCGGCAAGCCGATCAACACAGGTTCGCACCAAAAAATGCGTTCCAGCCTCCTCGGCGAGGCAAAACAGCTCATAGATGTCGCTCTCGCGATCACCAATATGAACGCATCGTCCAGGGGCAGCGAGAAGGTCGGTCGATTGCCGTAAATTCTCGAGCCAGCGGATGCTCTCCTTCTGCTCGATCGGCACCCGTGTCGGATTGATCTTTCGCTTCAGCGCCGTCGTCCCCTTGAACTTCTTGCGGGTCCAGAACTTGATTGCCGACAGTCCGAGCGGAAGCCCCTCGGTCGTCACGGCGAGACTCGAATGCATCAGGATGCCGCACTGCGTGCGTCCTGCCGTCTTGCCCGTAAAGCCGATCAGATCCGGCGTCTCGCGCTTAAAGCTGAGTTCCGTCGTGTCATGGAGGACGAGGATCGGTCCCTCCGTCGCCGCTACGCGCCCGCGCGTCGCCTCGAAATGACCGCAAAGAATATCCGCCTCGTCGACCCGTTCGTTGGAGAAGAAGCGATAGGCGGCCTTCGTGTTGGCCCAATCCTGACAAACCAGCGGGATGCTTTGACCCATGTCGCTCCCGATTTGTGCGAGCAATTTGCAGAACCGGCGACCAAGCCGCTCATCCTTAAACTCGCATCCCGCTACTTCCCGATCAACCCACGTCTCGATACCGGTCGTCAATCGCTGCGCACGCGCCCCCGCGCGTTCCTTCACCAAGCCCATCGAGCACCCCGCGCTTCCGAATCAGGTGCTCAACAACGAATCACAACAGATTCTACCGATTCAAGATTTCGCCCGCGGCGCCTCGCCCAAATCCGACGTCAAATGTGGGTAATTGAAAGGTCTCTTTGCCGCTTACGGATCAGTTCTGGATGTGGCAGTTGGTCCATACGAAAAGAACATGAGCGCATGTGAGCAAATGTTGGTCCTTCGCCCGATCGGAAAGTCCATCAGCGAAGCATGCAGTCGGGCGCGAGCAGAGTTGAAGGCATCCCGCGGGCGCGAAGGCTCCGCCTTGGCACCATGAGTGTCGTTGGCGTGTCTTAGAGCAAAGAAAAGCTGATCGTCGGGTTGACAACTGAAAATTCTGCACCGCACCGTCACATGTGGTTCAACATCTTCGGTTCAAAGGAGCAGCCATGGCTACCGTGAAAGTCGATATCAATAACTTCCAGTCGGAAGTTCTGGAATCCGCAGCACCCGTCGTCGTCGATTTCTGGGCCGAATGGTGCGATCCCTGCAAGATGATTGCTTTGAGCCTCGAGGAAATCTCCGTCGAGATGGAAGGCAAGATCAAGGTCGCCAAGCTCAACATCGATGAAAACCCGGAACTCGCCGCCCAATTGGGCGTGCGCTCCATTCCGACGCTCGCGATCTTCAAGGGCGGCGAAGTGGCCGATTTCTCGGTCGGCGCCAAACCGAAAACAGCTCTTTTGAACTGGATTTCGAACGCTGCCTGATCGATATCGCTCAATTTGTCTTATTGGCGCGGGCCTGGCGTAGCTGCTTCATTTCCACTCGTACGGATCAGTGGCTCTTGGTTGGTTAGGCATTTGCCTGGACGGAGAAAGAGCCCGTGCTGCTGTCCAGACGACGGTGCGGGTCGAGTCTCAGGAACTGAAACGGGAAGAAGGTGGCCTCAGTGTCCGGCAAATGGCGCGAGGCTGATGGTAGCTTAGCCGGACGCGTTACTTTCTGCGAAGGGGCCACCCAACCGAACTGGAGAAAGGATGCTGTGGCCTTGCTGCATCTGGAAATCTCGAGCTTCCAAGCTTTCTCACACTGAAATCCATCGTTGCTATTCGGCGAGCTTGGGGGGTCTTATGACGCGACACCCTGACGCGGGTATTCTCGTCGCGATCGTCAGCATCTCGTAAGTTGGACGCCGCAATATCCCGTGATCAGAAACCGGCGGCGGCGCTTCTAAAACGGGAGACTAGGCATGGATTTTGTCGAGCGAGCCTGGGCTGATCGTGCTTTGTATACCATCATGGAAGAAGATGAGGAGATCCAGCATTCGAGCACGGAAGCGTCTAGGTCAGCAACTGACCATCTGGAGCAGCCAGGCGCTGTGAGCTCGGTGGAATCATCCGATGGGGAAGACAATTCGCTGGGCAGTATGTCGCGGGAGTTGGGCACGGTGCTGGCCGAGATTGAACGTCAGCCGAATTCTCGCTTGAATCGCCCCGATCGTGAGTCCGCATTGCTTGATAGCCCTCGCCATTTGCGAAATCCGTCACAGGGGCGGCCTACTGACGGCCTTGCGGGGGTCATCGACCGCAACGCCATCTTGGATTCCTCGGGCGGTATCGCTTCGGAGATGGACATTCGCAGTTATCGGCAGTGGCGCCTCGAGCGGTGGGCCGGCAGCGGGCAGCAAGCCAATCCATTGACCTTGTCCGCCGCTTCGACGGAGCGCGATGATGGTCGTGAACCGACCACCCCGGTTCAGCAAACCGCCTCGTCACGTTCCGTCGAGCCCGTGCGTCATCAAGACGCCCAGGCGCGGAGATGCGTTTTGCTGGATCGGAGAGGGAATATCGGCGGCACCGGAGAGTTGGTCGGACAAGCAGGGCGTCCTGATAGCGAAGGAGGCCCGCACCGCATCTCCGACGCGGACCAGCAGAAGACGCGCGAAGCGACGCTTGCCATCGCCGGCGCGGTGGTTGCCCGCGCCGGCAAGCTCGACGGATTTTCGGATTCAGAGTTGGCCGATTTGGTGAACGGCTTCAGCAGATGGCCGGACCAGCAGAAGACGCGTGAGGCGACGGTTGCCATCGCCGGCGCGGTGGTTGCCCGCGCCGGCGATCTCGACGGATTCTCGGATCAGGAATTGGCCAATCTGGTCAACGGTTTCGGCAAGTGGCCGGAAGAAGAAAAAGCACGCAAGGCGATCGTTGCCATCGCCGGCGAGCTCGGTTCCAAGGGCCGTCGCTTCAGCACTTTCAGCACGCCTGCGCTAGCCAGGAGCGCCAACGGTCTGTCGCGGGCTATCGAGGTGGGAGAGGCCGCCGGCGAGGTCGCCGAACCCGCCTTGCTGAAGGACCGCCTGCATCAGCTGGCGCACTACCTCCAATATGCCGAGGGTCGGCTGCAGCAGGCCGATGTCCGTGCCATCGCGAGTATTTTCAAGGCGTTGGGCACGGCGCAGTTGTCGGACGATCTCGCTGCGCTAGCGCAGCCGGGGTTGGACAGGCTCGAGGTGTTACGTGCCGCTCCCGGGTTTAAGCTCGACAACGATCTCGAGACGATGGGCAATCTTTGCGCCTCCCTGCTGCCACTGGCTCGCAGCCCGAAGCCGGTGTTGCGCTGGCACCGCAGGTCAGCGCTGAACCTGCTCAACGCCATCCAGCCGGTGGTGGAACGCAAGATCGATGCCCATCTCAGGGCAGGCCAGGCCGAGCGCACTAGCGGCGCCAATGCAAGCCGCTGCCCGGCGCTTTCGATCTATCAGGTGCTCAAGACCCGGGTGGTGCTGGAGACGCTCTACCGGCGGCCCTATGTCGACGGCGACGAGCTCGCCTTGAAGGCTAGGCAGGAGGAGCTGCACGGCAAGACCAGGCAGATCCTGGACAGTGCCCGCGCCCTCATCTACGCCGACCTTTCCTACATGAGCTGGAACGTGATCGCAGAGATCGAGGCGAAGGAGCCGCTCGAAGCGCTGGACACCTTCATTGCGCAGAACGCATCGATGGTCCAGGCCCAGCATGCAGCCGCCAGCTTCGATGTCCATCGGGTCCTTCAGGCCATGGACCACGAGCCGAGACCGCCGCAAGGCGATGCCGGACTGATGCGGCTGCCAGTGGTCGACACGCAAGGCCGGCCACTGGGCAGCGAAGCTGAGTTGCGCTATTCCATTCTCCACCGCTTGACCTCGGGCGCGGTGAAGGTGGTGGCGGTCCAGCTAAAGGGAACTCCGACTGCCACCATGCTGACACGCACGTTCCCCGTGGAGGGCGTGCCCTACCGCATGGACCTGTTCGGCGGCAGCAAACTGAAGCCGCCGCATGAGAGCCTGAACAAGCTTGCCTCTCGCCTGCCCTTCGCGGCCGAAGAGGCCCCAAGCGGCAAGCTTTTGGCGATCCCCTATGCCGAGACGGCTCCGGGTACGGCCTTTGAGCAGCTCTTGCGGGCCTGGGCGCCGTTCAAGGAAGCCTATTACTATATCCAGCGCCGCGCATTTGCCGCGCCGCCGGGCATCCCCGACGTTGGCCCGCATGATTATGCGCTGGAAGGGTGCTTCAAGCTGTCCCTTCTGCCCGACCGCCCCGCAGGCGCAGTGCATCCCTTCCGGTTCGAGGGGCGAGACGGCGAGATCGCCTTGCGGCCGCATGACGGCTGCGGCTTCATCAGGGCCTCACTGGCCGAACGCATGCCGGCCATTGCCCGGGCTCGCCACGACGCTCCCGAGCGGATGCCTGCCTATGCCGATAAAGGGCAATCGGCGGTACCGCCCTCGGCGCTGCAACATTATCCGCGCAGCGTCGAAGTGGCACAGGAGACCCGCGAGAAGGCTCTGGTTTGGCTCGAAACCCATCAAAGCCTCACCGCCGAGGAGCTGTTCCGCACGGTCACGGGCGGGCATATCGACGGGCCGATCGCTATTGCCGTGCCGTCCAGCGACGAATGCCTGCATGTGCCGACGGGCAAGAGCAAGACCTTGACCCCTGACGCTGGCGTGCTTGTCGGACGCTCCCCCTATGACAAGCCCAACCTGCGCCCGTTCGCCGCCGACCGGGTCAGGTTGGCGAGCGATGGCGATCGGACCGCGGCGTTCCTGGATCGGTGCGTGGCCTTCCAATACAGCTTCAACGTCGCGCACAGGTCCGGGGCTGGGCTTGCCGCCGACGATCCGACCTTCTTTGCCAAAGGCATCTTGATCGTTGTGCCCGACGAAATGTGGCCGGCGGACTTCGCCGAGCGCGGGATGGTGATGTCTGCCGAGGACGTAAAGTGCCATTCGCGCTGGCTGGAGAAGAAGGACCGGGTCAAGGCCGACACCGCGCTCGAGTGCGTCGGCATCCTGCAGGCGACGGAGGTGTTCGCGCCCGGCTCTTTGGTTGCGGTCCCGACCGCCGAACAAAAAAAGCTCGACGGCGATTTTGACGGCGACGCCGTCGTCATCGTCGGCGACCGGCCTCGCCTTTACGAGCATGTGCGCCAGTCCGACGCGCAGCTGCAGGCGCGCGGCATCGCCTCGATGAAGCCGCCGAAGTCGCACACGCCGGCCATCGAAAAAGGCGGCTACCAGTTCAGCCGGTCCAAGCAGATCCTGTCGACCACCGGGCTGGTGCTGGAGACCTACAGCTGCCTACAGCGCAACATGCTGGCGCAGCCGCTGGAGGCGCAACGCTGGTTTGCCGAGCGTGCCATCTTCGGCACCTACGAGGGCATTCATCATGAGCTCAAGGCCGACATCCGCGCACTGTTGCAGGAAGATCGGCCGGACAGCCAGACCCTCCATGAGCTCATCGCCAGGGCGGGGGAGGACAGCAAGGCCGCCAGGCATCCGGTGGCCCGCGAACTGGCGGCGTTGCTAGTGGCCGAGCTCCAGGACTGGAACCTGCAGCTCAATAGCGAGGCGGCTCGTGAGCGGTCGGACGTCAAGCAACAGTTAGCGCGATCCGTGGCCTCAACCGGCGCGAAGCCTGCCGTTAGCGCCGACGCCAGCGCGCTCTTCCCGAAACTCAGCGAATCCTATCCGGCAACCGCTGACGCCAGGAAGCGCATCGACTTCCTCCTCAACCACTACCAGCCGCGCATCGATCCGCGGCCCGAAGGCTACAACCCGGACGATCTGCATGAAAGCGCCATCAATCTGTTGAGCGTCGGCATCAAGGTCGGCACGGACGCCTACAAGTCCGATACCGGTGCACGGGCGTTCAGGCAAAAAGCCCCCGAATTGCAGCGGCTCTTGGAGCGGTGGCCGGGCTTCAAGCCGGCGCCCTATGTCAAGGCGCAGGCGGCAATGCTCCACCAGGGCCGGTTCGACGTCGATGGCACCCTGGCGGATCTGAAGGACAACCCCACCCTGGCGGCCTCGGTCATGGAGGCCTCGATCAAGCTCGCCGTCGAAAAGCGCATCCTGCCCAGCGCCTTACCAATCTCGGCCGACGACGACCCCGCCAGCAGGATAACGCTGAGCAGCGAACAGGCCCTGGAGCGCGCCAGGCTCGAAGCCGTCCCCGCCGAAGCGCAAAGCGCGATTACCGAAACTGTGCATGCCGTTGCCAAGCTTTTGCGGCAGGACGGCATCGAGGTGAAGGTGCCGCATCTTGACCAACGGTCGCGCGGGCAGGTCTGGATAGCCGACGAGTTGACCGGCCAGAGCGTGAGCGCGGCGCCGGAGGCCCAACTGGTCACCAATGCCGTGCGCCATGTCTTCGAGATCCCAGACGAGGCTTTTACGCGCGCCTTCAGGAAGGCGGCACTGGCCTTCGAGGAGCGGGACTGCAGCGAGGTCGAGACCACCAACTGGTTCATCAGGATGGACACGCCGAGGTTACGCGGCGTTCACACGGCGTTCAGAACCGCGCAGAACTATCGCTTCGAGGTCGAGTTCCATACGCCGGCCAGTTACCGAGCCGAGCTCGCGCAGGGCGCGCAGAGCGATTGCGAGCTGGTACCCGTTCCCCGTGGTGCTTGGGACATATTGCACTGGGGTTCGTCAGGAGAAAACAGGTCGAGGGCGGCAGGGACCTCCAGGTCGCTCACCGTCGCAAGACAACAGATTGCGGTCGCTCGCTCGCCGCAAGCCGGCGAGATCCTCGCGGCCCTCGGTACGCGGCCGGTCGTGCTCGTCGGCATGCCGGCGAGCGGCAAGTCGACCATCGGCCCCCAGCTTGCCAAGGAGTTGGGAGTGGAGTTTGTCGACATCGATCAGCGTATCGTCGCCGAGCACGGCAATCTGATGGAGATGTTCGCCGACCCTGGCCGCGGCGAGGCGCACTTCAGGGACCTGGAGACCAAAGAGCTCGCCAAGCAGCTGGAGAGAGGGCCGATCGTCATCGCAACCGGCGGCGGCTGCTTTGGCAAGGAGTCCAATCAAGCCCTGATCCTTAATAAGGCGAGGTCTATCTGGCTCGACACCGAGCTGAAAGAGCTCCGCAGGCGCCTCAAGAGGGACACCAGCCGGCCGCTGCTGCAAGGCGTCGACATCGAGCAGAAGGTTGAACAGCTGTACGAAGAGCGCAGTCCGTTCTACCAAAAGGCCGATATCAGGTTGCCCCTCGTCACGCCCATTCAAAAAGACAAGAAGAACGCCCGCATTTGCGTGAAGGAACTCTACGCTTTCCTGTGCAACGACAAAGAAGCCGCTCTGCCCGCTACCGAGATATCACATGTCTCTGGTGCTTCCGGCACCGCCATCAGCATGTCCCCAACAGAGCATGCATGATGATCACAATGGCGACGATTGCGGGAGCGGCGTCGTGGAAACCATCTAGGCGCCGCCGGCACCATTGAGTGAAGGGGAACGGCCGCCCACCCTCGACACCCTCACCGCCGACCCGCAGCTTTTGCTGGCCGGCAGTAACGCACGAGCGGATTAGCGTCTTCCACGAGAAGCAGAGAACGCTTAAGTCGAGGACGATAAGCTTTAGGCGGCAACAATCAGGGGTTCTTTCGCAGGTCGGGTGCAGGGTGCGGGTTCGCGCTGAATGCTATAAAAGTCGGAATCGTATGCATAAAGTCGTGAGAAGCCTGACGGCCGAGTTGATCGGCCTGGATGACACAGGAGGATTCGCCGCACAAAGACGAACCGCCGGTGCCGGGTCCCGAGCCAAATCCTGGTGATAGACCGGTGAGGATCACCTCCGAGTCTAAACGGCATCGTCAAGTTAATGAAGCGTGGATACTGATGTTGACTTGCCACTGAACTTTCATCCAGCAGCGGTTAGAGTCTCAGGGTTTTCTGCAGCGAGGCCGAAGGCCTTTCCGGAGCGCGCCCGGACCTGCAGCTTGAATTCTGCAGGAGGTCGCGGTGTGGGCCTTGCAAGCTCACGGCTTCGCGCCGTGGTCGGACGGAACGGAATGGCGCTGTCGCAGTTCCGACGGGTGTCGATATTCGTTCGTCCAGAACACCGGGCTGGAGGGGCGTATCTACCTATCTAAGCCTCTGTGGCAGCTAACAGATTCCAAAATCGGGCGCTGTGGTACAACACTTGCTGTTCTTTTCGCAGCTACCGCAACCTTTGGAGCAACTCAGTGCACATTGTCGTCTGCATTAAACAGGTTCCGGACTCTGCGCAGATCCGCGTGCACCCCGTGACCAATACGATCATGCGTCAGGGTGTGCCGACGATCATTAACCCATATGACCTCTTCGCGCTCGAGGCCGCGCTCGAGCTGCGCGACCGGTTCGGCGGCGAAATAACCGTGCTGACAATGGGGCCGCAATCGGCGGAAGATTCCTTGCGGAAAGCGCTGACCTTTGGCGCCGATCGCGCCGTACTGCTCACCGATCGCAGCTTTGCGGGCTCCGACACCCTGGCCACAACGTATGCGCTGGCAACCGCCATCCGAAAAATTGGCAAGGAATATGGCTCGCCAGACCTCATGTTTACCGGCAAGCAGACGATCGACGGCGATACCGCGCAGGTTGGGCCCGGCATCGCAAAACGGCTAGGTGTGCTGCAGCTGACCTACGTCGCCAAGGTAAAAACCCTCGATCTAGCTGCCCGTACAATTGAAGCGGAGCGACGCTCCGAAGGGGGGGTCCAGGTGCTGCACACGAGGCTGCCTTGTCTCATTACCATGCTGGAGGGGACCAGCCAGATCCGGCGCGGCGCGATGGCCGATGCCTTGCGTGCTGCGCGTGCACCAATCGTGAAATGGAGCGCGCACGATGCCGGCGTCGAGGACGTCTCCAAATGCGGCCTTAAGGGCTCGCCGACCGTCGTCAAGCGAGTCTTCGCTCCTTCTGCGCGGGCTGAGAAAGCGGCGCTGGTGGAGGCCGCCGAGCAACCAGCGCAGGCGTTGATTGATGCTATTTTTAAGCATCAACCGAAGCTCGAAACCGATCTTGCGGCGCTAGCCCGCGATGCTTGACCTGGAGAGTCTTGGCGACGATAAGCGCAACGGTCCTGAACGCGTCAAGGTTTGGCGCTCATCTGGTCACACCGACATGCACGGAGGCATGTAGAGCCTGGCGCTAACCGTTCAGCGGAGCTGAAGCGCAATCCTCCCGTCGGCGATCACCTCTATCCGGGCCGCCGACGACTTGGTGAAAACTTTTGCCACGTGGGGCGGGAATGTCTGCCGTTAAGCTCTGTTGTCAATCAGCTACAATCGATGCTTACTTGTCCGTTACGGACGGCTCGTCGCGATGCTTGAGGTGTCGCTTTCGTGCATTGTAACTAACCAGCCAGATCACCCCGACTGCGACCGGCACGCACGCCGCGGTTAGATAAGAGGGTTCTACATGGAGACCAACATCGTGCGCTCCCTTGGCAAGGTAGCCAAACAAACTGACCACGTAATATCCGATCGCCGCGACCGACAATCCCTCCACCGTGCACTGCAGCCGAAGCTGTTGTCCCGTGCGTTCATTGATAGCGTGCAATAGGTCGCGATTCTGCTGTTCGATTTCAACGTCGACACGGGTTCGCAACAGATCGGCGGCGCGCGCCAACTTGACCGACAGAGTTACCTCACGATCCTTGGTCGTCTCACAAGTTCGCATCGCAGGCGCCATCCGGCGAGCCAGGAACGACGACCATGTCGGATAGTCCGTGATCTCACTGCCTTCGATGATGGACAGTCGGGATTGGACTAGCTCGTAATAAGCTCTGCTGGCGCCGAAGCGATACAGGCTTCCGGTCGCGCCTCGCTCGAAAGAGGCGGCCAAAGCGGTCAGTTCGGCAAGGAGATGGTTGTTGAGCTTCAATCCCTCCGCGCCTTGCATTTCTTCGAGCACCTCACCGAGACGTCTATCAATGCGATCGACAAATGGACCAAGCTCAAGAGCGGCCGACAGACCAAGCAGCGCCAACGGACGATAGGTCTCAACTTCAAGCAGCCGCTGCACCAGTGCACCTAGATTGTGCGGCGTCAGCCCGAGGTCGCAGACAAGAATTTTGGTGAAACCGTTTTCGTCGACGCGAAAATCCGAGGCCATAACACTTGCTCCGCCCTTTATGCTGGCCATGGCGAGGCTGCTCTTGTCGAAAAGTTGTTCGGCGCGCCTCAATGGGGAGGTGTGCTGCTCGACATCCAGCTTGATTGCGACCAGCAACTGCCCTTCCTGCCGCAAGTCGCGCATCAAGAAGTGAACCGCACTTTGGGAGTCGTCGCTCTGTCGAGCGAACGGGCCATTCGCTATCCAGGTAAAGGTTGCAAACTCGGCATGCTGCTCCCAGCGAAGCACAACGGGGCCGATGTCGATTTGGTGATGTTTCGCTGAGAGCCGCGGAGCTGGAAGGTCACGCTCTCGACAAAACGTGACGAAGGCGCGGCGATCGCTTGCGGCCGCATCGCCCTGCGCAAGAAATGCGAAGTGCGTCACCTTAAATGGAGGGACAAGCTGCATAAACGGGCGCGCATGCACTTCATTGAGTACGGCATCACGCTGCGCATGTAGCTTGAAACTCCGAAGATCCAGTTTATCGGGCACGTGCGAGCACCTCGCGTCAGAATGGGCGCGCATTCATCTGTGTCAGCGCGCGAGCGGCATTGGTGTCGACTCTAGGCATCTGTTCGCGCGGGTAGAGGTGGTGGCGCGGGTTGATCCGAAGCCGCTCAAAGTTGCGAAACCCGCGCCAAACGCGTTGGTTTCCACCGGACGACGAACATCGCTCGACATCGATGTGTTGGCGCACATAACACGTGACGCGCAGGCCAGAGCGAAATCGCGCAAACGTGGCTTTCATCTTGGCTGCTCTCCTGTCTCACATTCGCACGCGATGCAGGATATGGGCCAGCACGGAAGTAGCGGAAAGGTCGTGTTTTTCGCGTAATGTGATTGTCGCAACAGCCAGCGGAGGATGTCCGGCAAGGAAATCACTTACATTCGGACAACCATCCTCACAGGGGATTTTGGAACTGTCTCGCCATCAGATGGAATCCCAGTCTCATTGCGACGGGGTCGCTTGCGCTCTTTGAGCCCGGCCTCTGTAACAACCGCGACATCAGAAGGCCTTGCTGATTTCGGAATGCTGACATGGCTGTCGTGCTTGATTGAGCAGCGTCATCGAAGACTGCCGATTAGCGGTTGCGGATCCGACCTCAGTGCATAGACAGTCCCCTGCGGTGACGATTATCGCATAGGGCGGAGCAGAATCGGGATCCGACACAAGGCGTACCCTGCAGGCCGGTCAACTTCAACCTAGAGAATTGATGGCGGTGAACGTCGAGCGTTCCATGCGTCCGATTACAAGACGCATTGCCTTGTTCACCGGCAGCGAAGGCGGCCGAGAACTGAGCGGCCCGACGTCGCGCCTGGAAATGGCAAAATCCAAGAGTCGACCTGCAGTCCGAACTGACTGATGTGCCGGAGCGCATCGTGTCCGAGCAAACCACGAGGCTGCGGCGGCACGAGCGACCCGCCTGAAAAGTGCGAGATGGTACACCATCGGGCCGCACAGGTCGCTGCATATGGGCACGGGCGTCATAAGGCTGCATCTCGATGACATCAGCGGCGATGCCGCTTGACCCATCAAGCGATGGCGTCAGGCTCGCGTCAATCGGCATCCCGCCGCCATAGGCGCTCCATGCTCACCAGCTATTTTGCCGCGATACCAGCCCTCGCGCTGAGCCGCAACGACAGCGGTAACACCCTCGAGAGTGCGCCCGATCGGTCCGAGCCGACGCACCGGCGCGGAGTTGAGGGCGATATAGATCCGAGTACACGGTGCCAGGGTTCTATACCGCGATACGGCTCGGACTGCTGGCGTGGGCACGGAGTCCGGATCCGACAACGTCCATCACGGCCTGCTGTGACCCAACCGGCGGCACATTCGATGGAACCGTCCGTTGTTCGGAGCGCAACAAGGCAGTCTCCAGACCAGGACTTTCCCACGCTCACAGCCGACATCCAGCGGCGGCCGGCCTGGTGTCTATGTTGGATGGCGATCTGCCGCTTACGCGGATCACCGGGGACGTGGCACTCTTACGGCTTACTTGTAAAGTGTCAGATATGCCGTCATCGCGTCGTGTCTGGTTTCCGACAATGTCGGACATGCGATGCGACTCCTAGCCCCGTGTCGGTGCGCTGAGCGAACTCTGGCTCCGCGCATCGATTGAGGCCGTAAGACACGTCAGCGGTTAGGATCACATGCTAGCGTGATGCTGCTTGCACGCCCAAAGCGCTCTCGGGCGATTTCCGAAGAGAAGGCTTCGCAGCTCTCGATGGCTTGGGGGTTCTCCTATAGATGGTGAGTGCCGCGACGATACCGAGAGCAACTGCAAACATCAGCCAGAATCCAGGTGAAGCCTTGTCATTAGTCCGCTCAATGAGCCAAGTACAGACGAGTGGCGTAAACGTACCAAACAGGGCCGCCGCGAACGCGAAGGCCAGGGAGAAGCACGTTGTGCGCACATGCGCAGGCACGATCTCGACGAGAGCATCCAGCATAGTCCCGCTGTAGGTGCCAAAGTAGAGCGAGAACATCATCGCCACCGCAAGCAGCTTGCCGAAACTGGGGCGCTTACCAACCAACTCAAAGCCGGATAGGCGGTCATCAACGCAAAGCCAGCAATGGCCAGCAGAACTGGCTTACGGCCGATACGGTCGGAAACGATGCCGCCAATTGGAGTCCAGATGAAGTTGGTTACCGCGACCAGAAGAGTCACCAAGAGCGCATCCTGCGTGGACAGCTTCAACACGGTCCTGCCGAACGTCGGGGTGTAGACGGTGACGAAATAGAAAGTCGTCGTGGTCAGGATCGCCATCATTATCCCGAGAACGACCGTGCGCCAATGGACTAGCGTCGAGGCAAAGACCTCGCGCGCCGTGGGATGCTTCTTCATCGCCAGAACATCAATTGCCAGAAGCCCGCCTACTCGAGGCGAAATCAAGCCTTGAGGTTCCGCTCGGTCACCTATGAGGTAGCTTTTCGAGCCATCTTTGGCGTTTCAATAGCTCTGTGTCCACCGCGGATGGTGTCGGCTGATTCGATAACGCGTCTTCACTGTTCGGCTTTTAACTGCGCATAGATTCCCGCCAGATTCAAAACACCGGCCTTGAATAGCCGTTTCGTACTCAGGCATTTGCCCGCTTAGTGCAAGGTTGGCATAGCAATTGCTACAAGCGTGCAGGAATACGGGATATTGGACGAGTGCACGCAGAACGGGCGAATGGCAGCGGCGATCCCTTTGTCTTGAGACAATCGCGCTCGGCCGGCAGCCGCAATGTCGCGTAGATCGCGGCTGCAGGCCTCGAAGAGCCCGCCGGATGCGGCTCGTCTCGGTAATGCCGAATCGAGTCCCCAGGGGATGCGCTGAGCAGGCAGTGAACAGCAACTGAGGAGGTTTGATCCGTCCACGACAGGTCGCAGATGAAAGCATCGAGGTGGTCCGATGTGCCGCCTGCGCATGTCAGGCGAGCCTCCCTTGGCCTGGCGGACGCCGATATCAGCAAATGATGGAAGCGCGTTTGGCCATTCGCGGGATCGCATTGCTCGTGGATAGAAATCCAACGCGAGAGGGACGTCGCTTCAATCTATGGGCATGTTACTATCGACGCGCTCATGAACAGGACTGATCTCCCGAGGCCCTGTCTGGTACTGCCAAGATGGTCGTGGGGCAGTTCGCCTGTATGGCGAACGCGACCGCAAACCCGTCGGACCAAGTTGGCCACCTTCAAAAGTTCTCCTCAAACATCAGTTCTCTCCTCACGCTAGGGTTCAAATGAGGTCTTTTCAAGCGTCGCAAGTTCAACTGGATCGACCTTCGCAGATATTCTGCGAGTACTTGACTGAGCAAGCGCGAAATCTGTCTGGCCTGCATCCGTTCGCTACGGAGATGTCCAAACGCCAAGTTGCGAGTTTGCTGCCGGAATACTTGGCGATGTCACAGGCGTTCCCTTACCTGCAGGCAGGCTCGCAAAAGGATCTCATATTTGATGCGATGCGTCGCAACCGAGACCTTCCCTGGGATGTTGAACTAACCAGCGTGGTCGCAAATTTCATCTGTTGGGATGAGACGGGCGGTTATGGCCGAGTTCTCCGAGGCGGCAAGGCGGCGCTACCCGACATTCTGGCGACTGAAAATTTCCACTCAAACCTGCTTAGAAAGGATGCGTCGCGACTACTCGGTAGAACAATACAGCCGAATTATAGCGCTACAACAAAGCGGTACCTGCATTCCCTCTATGCTGGATTGTCATCGAAAGACCCGGTCGTGCGCTGCGCCTACATGGTCGCTTTTGAGCTGCATGCTGCGGAAATGATCCAGTCACTGTGGACCACCCTGGTCAAAACCTTTGATGTGCGGTCTGACGATCTGGAGTACTTCCGCAGTCATGTCGGCGGCGAGGATCCCGCCGAGAAGTATCACGGAGAAATGACGACCCGGCTCATTCGCGAACTTGTGCCTGCTGACGGCAATCGTCGTTTTTTGGATGAATTCGATCGAGCCTATCGGCTCAGCTTACAGTGGTGCTGCGATCTGCTGCAAAGTGTCTCAATTGAGGAAGATGGCCTTGCGGAGATCGAACATCACGGCAGTTGTCATTGTGGTGCCGTCAAGTTCTACGTCCGAGCGCCGCGAGAGCTCTCCGCAGTTCGATGCAACTGCTCCATCTGCCGAATGTCCGGGTTTCTGCACCTACTTGTGCCCGGCGATAAGGTCAGGATTGAGTATGGCGAAGACTTTCTCAATACATATCAATTTAATAAGAATATTGCTCGTCACACGTTTTGCCGGATTTGCGGCGTAAAGCCGTTCTATCGGCCGCGATCGAACCCCGCGGGTTTCAGCGTAAACATTGGATGCTTGGATAAGCGAACGATCGAAGACATAAGAATAGAGGATTTCGATGGCGAGCATTGGGAGGAAGCGTTCCGCCTGACGCACGAGGCGTGAGAAGCCACCCGCTAAGATCAAACTCGGAGTGAAGCCGCATGGCGCGCGCAATGAACGATAGATCCCGTCTGCTGTCAGAGGAGGCTCTCACCAAATACCGTATAGAGTTATTGGTGAAGGGTACGGTCGTGATCGCCCCTCAGACGTTGTTCACCCGAGATGATTTGGCGAGGATCGATCAGCTCCAGATGGAAATTCCCGAAGAAGAGGTGCGGGTCGGAGATGCCGGCGACTCGCACAATGTCTTCGTGAGGCGGGTGAGGGTAGATCCGCCGGGCCGCCCTCCTAGCAATGTGCAGGGCAAAGCTCCAGGGCAGATCATCGAACTGCTTGAGAGGAAAGACCGCAGCTTTGCGCTAAAAAAGATCTTGGGGGCATCGTCAGATTACGTGATTCGCCGATGCCAGATGCATCGATTGCCTCCCGGTTCGTTCGTTGGCATCCACTTAGACGCTGAGAGCGACCCGGACTTCGAGTACTCCGTGATTGTGCAACTCGCGAGGGACTTTGAGGGGGGGGAGTTCGTGGTCTATCCGAACGCATACGAACAGCAGGTATTTCGACCGCCGTTTGGGGCCGTGCTTGTCACCACATGTAGGATCCGACACGAGGTGAAGCCTGTGCACGCTGGGGAGCGCCGATCGCTGGTGTACTTCTGTTCAAAACGCAGCGGCGCAAATCGCCGGATCATCGAAAGCACTGCTGACGGCCTATGAGGACCGTTAGCGGAAACGGCTTTCGAACGGGGTGAGGACGCGGAGCCAACTTCTGGCAGACGCTGCCTGCTTCGCAAGAGCGTGCCTTGAACCTTGTGGTATATCCTGGGTTCACGATTGGTCTACTTCGAGCGAAAGAAGCAGATACTGACCTGACGTTCCCAACAGCGGGTGTCAAGCACACGTGCGGATACGGGGGATGGCTTCGAATGAATGGAGGAGTTTAAAAGGTCTGTGATCAGTTGGCCATTGCCAAGAGCCGGTGCTGCAGATCGCGGGCCGTTGGCCTATCGGGCGCGATCACCAGGCACTCCACGGTGCCTGCATTTTGATCGACGGCAAGCGGGATCACGCCCTCCTTGCGTGTGCCATCGAATAGAAATCCATACCTGACGAACCGATCAAGCGCGGCCCGGAGAGAACATGATGGAACGTTTCTCACGGAAGAAATAACGTGGCGACTGGAATAATCGATGCCCAGCAGCCGGACGGCAATACTATGTAACACTGACCCTCCGCCCCACCGGCCGTTCGCTTCGTTAAAGAAAAGCCGGCCGTCGCTCGCGAAAATGCCGTCAATGTTGATCATTCCGCGATATCCCAAGGTTCGCGCCAGCCCGACAAATCGGTAGGCGTGCGCCTGGGCAGCCAGCCATTGCTCATTCGTTAGGTCGCTTGGAAGCTCGAGCCCTGTCCAGATGAGCGCCCGTTCGGATCGGTCTTCGCTGCGACGTAGACGGATGCTTCCACTGTTGATGAAAACGATCGAACCATCCTCCTCTATCTCATACTCAAGATAGAACAGAGCGCGAGCCAAGTGGTACGATTCAATGACCAATGTCTTGCAGGATGCTGTAGTCATCTCAGACCAAAGGGCTTCAGGATCAAACGATGGCCAAGCAACCGTTCGGGTATCTCGCGCCCCAGGAAGTGCTCCACTTTCGTTGCCGGTCAGGATGACATTGCCGACTCCGCCCGCTCCATTATCCAACTTGACGATCACGTTGCCGGTCTCTGACCTCAAGGAGGTGACCGCTCTGAAAAGTTCGTTTGGGTTCGTGGTCGCGCATCCACTGGGCAGCGGGAGCGCGACACTTGTCGCCAATTGACGGAAGTGGCTCTTGCGGTTCAAGAGATCCGGCCCACGCTGCAAAGCGAATTCGTCCCCGCTCTGCGGGATGCCAAGCAGCGCCGCCAAGCGCGCTACGCCTTCACTAGAGTAGCAGGCAGACATTCTCCAAGTTGAGTTCTGGCGAATATGGCTGTTGAGTCGCTCGACGAAAGCATTGGATAGCAGGGTGCAATCATTGAGAATCGGCGATTCACGGGCGTCGTCAGGCACAAGCGTCGAGAGACTCGAGGCATCGAAATTGAGCGTCGCGCCGATGAAGGATAGCAGGTCTGCCGGGATTGCTACCGGAGAGACTATTAGATCACCCTCCTGTGCGAACCAGGCAGACCGGCATGCGGAGTTGGCGGAAAGGGACAGTTGAGTTGCTGTTAGATCGCCACCCGACATTTGAGCTGTCCCGGCATTCATGATTAAGATCCGAGGCAACGACAATCTCCCCGACGCCTGGCGTGATTAAGCACAGACCGCCATGCCAGCAACGATGAGTTCGCTGCGGCGCATCGTATGGAGGTACCAACCGAAAGGCGGTATTGCGCCGCCTCGATATCTCCTGTGGTGTAGTAGGGAACTACGGCTAACCAATCCGCCGTTCTCAATTACTGTCTCCTTACGGGCTTGACTGCGTGTCGACCTTCAGCATGAAATGCTGGACCTTGCCCAACGCCGTTTTCGGCAGTTCGTGCGTGAATATGATTTCGCGCGGTACCTTAAAACGGGCGAGCTGCGATTGGACGTGCGCCAACAGCGCTTCGGCTCCGATCCGGGCCCCCGGTCGCCTGATCACGTAGGCGATCGGGACTTCTTCCCAGCGCGGGTCCGGTCGACCGACGACGGCGCATTCGGCGACATCTGGATGGCTCATGAGCACACGTTCCACTTCCGCCGGATAGATATTCTCTCCGCCGGAGATGATCAGGTTCTTCTTGCGGTCGCGGACCCAAAAATATCCATCGGCGTCGCAGCGGCCGATGTCACCAGTGCGATACCAACCATCACTAAAGGCCTCACGCGTTGCCCGCTGATCGCCCCAGTATCCGCAGAAGACGTTGGGTCCGCGTACTGCGATCTCGCCTGGGATCCCGGGCGGCAACTTGGTGCCGACGTCATCGATGATGGCTGCTTCGCAGCAAAGGCCAGGCAGGCCGCTTGCGCCGTCAGGTGCGAGATCTGCGCCGAGCTTAGTATAGACAGCGATAGGAGAGGTCTCCGTCGAACCATAAACTTGTAAGACTGGCACTCCGCGCCTGACAAAGCGCTCGACAAGGCGCTGAGGTACCATCGTCGATCCGGTACAGATTGCTTTGAGCGCGGATAGATCTGTGCTTGCCCATCGCGGATGGTCCGTTAGCGCTTGCATCATGGCAGGCACCAAGGCTGCGAGCGTGGGCCGGTCATGCTCGAATGCATCAAACGTTGCCTCTGGCGAAAAGCGGCTTTGGATAGTTACCGTCGCGCCGTGATGCAAACCGGGGGTCGTTTGGATATTGAGGCCGCCGACGTGGAAGAGCGGCAAAACGGTCAGGGCGTGATCAGTCGAGGTTAAGTCATGCATGTGCTGACTCATAACCCCGTTCCACAGCAATGCGTCCTGACGCAGCACAGCGCCTTTAGGTCGCCCCGTCGTGCCCGAAGTATAGACGATCAGAAGCGGGCAGGACAGGTCCGCACGTGGATCGCGTTCGTCCCCACAGCCTTCGTCCAGAAGGTCGTCCAACTTGCTTCCGCCGGGCGGCGCGAAGTCCAGGCCGACAAGGCAGATATCGGGAAGTTGCCGCGTCAGAACCGGCAAGACGGCGTTAAATGCCTGCTCAAACACGAGCACGTGTGCCCCGGAGTCGGAAAGAATGAAAACCTGTTCGGCGGCCGCAAGGCGCCAGTTCAATGGAACGAGGATTGCGCCGAGCCGCGCGCAGGCATAGAGCAAGGTCAGATAGTCAGGCCGGTTGAGGCTGAGGATCGCGATCCGGTCACCCTTCTTGATGCCGAGTCGGCGCTTGAGGGCGTAAGAGACACGCCCGATCCGTCGATTGAAGGCCGAGTAGCTCAGAGTGTGTCCCTCGAAACGGATCGCGGCTTTGTCGGGGGCATATGCAGCGTTGCGCTCGATCAATGTGCAGAGATCCAAACTCATTCTCCGTAAGCTTCGCAAGACACTTTGGTTCCGGTGTAGTTCAGCCGGAGTTTGGAATTACTTCGCCAGACCTCGATTGAGTGCTTCGGGTACCCGTTGCGCGGGCTATGATCACGCGGCCCGAGCTGGACCAAGCGGTTCTTGATAGCTGTCATGGGGAGCGAACGATCGACACTGTTCGAGGTATCTCAGGCACACTTGATCCACTTGCTCTGCTTTGCTCGGAAGCAGTCGTGTGCATCTGCCCGTAGTGATAGCTGCACCATGACGACTGTTTCTTGCCTGGTCTTTGACATACAGGCTCGCCGCACATATACGCCGATCTTGGATCTCCATCTTTGAAGCCGACAATGGCCCGGCATTGGCCTTCAATGTGGTCGATCAGCAGGACCTTCTTGATGCCGTCCGGCTCTTTCAACTTGCTGCTCCGGGATATCGAACCATCTCTTCCGATGCCGCGCCAGTCACGTCGAGCGACACTTGCAGCTCAAGTTTCTTGAAAAGCTCCGCAGTCGCATGGGCCGTCGCACACTTGCGCGACAAAAAGCCCCCATCAGCGTCGGGAAAGTGGTGTGAATCGAACCACATGCTGGCTCTCCGAGCTGAGTTCGGTACAATCGTCTCGCCGTTCGGTTGCAAATGCAGGAAGCGGCGGTGCCCTGCACCGGCTTGGGATCGAGGTGTACGTTGATCTCTTCCGGCATCATCACCGTCTCGCTGGCGCCTCGCTTTGAGACAGCCGCATAGTATCGGTTCTGGAATGCCGGGCCGTTCACACCTAGCTGCGAGCCGCGGCGCTACGATCAAGACTCGCTGCACGAGCGTCTCGACCAATTTGCTGTCGGGAATGAGGATCATGACCAACACTCAGCGTATGTTCTGACGAGGTGAGACATCCGTAATCCTTCACGATTGCGACGGCAGACGAAGACTCGCGTCGATTTTGGGGATCGTACAACTTAACGTTACGTCCGATTCAAGCCCTCTTGTGCAACCCGCGGGACATGCCAAAGCTCTCAGGTTTGCCGGTAAGGCGATGCCAAGCGGTGTCGTGTCGACAGCAATTCTGCGCCACGGTCTGCGTCAGAAAGTCGCTTGAGACGAGGTTCGCAAGCGGCGAGGCTGTTGCCGAAATACCCACGCTTTCGCGATCGGGCATCCATCGTCTTCGCAGCCATAGCGGATGTAACGTCCGCTGTGCCGTTATTGAATGCTTCAATGCGCATCTATCGGGCGCTGACGTGGCAAGCCCACGGCGAGATCCGACGATTGTGTTCGACAAGTCGGCCTGATGGTAGCTGATCACTTAGCGCCGTTCGAACGAGCCGCGCGAATGTGCGAGCGTGCCGTCATTCAGTACACGTCGCGGTCGCGGGCTTCACTGGAGCGAAGATCATTGCAGCGTCTGATAGAGGCGATAGAGGAGCCGGGCGCGCGGCTCAATCGACGAAATGTAGAGTTGCTCATAATGCGTATGGGCGCCCTTGCCGTCGACGCCGAGACCGTCGAGGGTTGCGGTATGCGGCGCGGTGAAATTGGCGTCCGAGCCGCCGCCGCTGAATACATCGAGCAGCTTGAAGCCGAGCCCGGCGGCAAGGCTCCTGGCGTGATCGTAAAGTGCGGCGCCGGCGTTGCTCTTTTCATACGGTGGACGGTTCAATCCGCCGATAACCTTCACGCTGACACCATGGGTGCGTGAGGTGATGCCGAGGATCTTAGGAACCAACTCGTCGGCGTCAGCCATGGTCGGCACCCGCATATCGACTTCCGCATAGGCTTCTTCGGCGATCACATTGGACTTGGTGCCGCCTCGGACGACGCCGACATTGACGGTGACGCCACGCTTGAGATCGTTCATCGCCTCCAGTGTCTGGATCACATTGCCAAGTTCCCGGATCGCGCTGCAGCCATCTTCGGGGCGCGCACCGGCGTGGGCCGGCGTGCCCTTGACGAAGACCTCAAAGCGCGCAACGCCTTTGCGTCCGGTGACGATCTTGCCGCCCTCGCGCGCGGGTTCGGTCACCAGCACATACTTGGCCTTGCGGCCCTCGGCCTCGATCAACGCCCGCGAGGTCGGGCTACCGATCTCTTCGTCCGATACGTAAAGCTGGGTGATGCCGAGCGGAGGGCGGGCATCATCGGCGCAAACCTGCCGGAACGCGTGATACGCGAGATAGGCACCGCCCTTCATGTCATAGATCCCTGGGCCGAATGCCCTATTGCCCTCGACTTTGAACGGCAGGCGCTCGATGAACCCCATTGGATGAACTGTGTCGAGATGGCTCAGCACGAGAATGCCCGGTACGCCTTGCCCCCAGGACGAGCGTGTGACCAAATGATCGCCGCAGCCGTCACGTGCCGCAACGCGGTCGACGCTGGCCGACAAGTCACGATAGCCCGACGCGACGAGATCAGCCAGTTTGTTGACCTGATCCGGCCGTTCCGTTGGAGACTCGATCTCGACCCAGCGGCGGATGCCGTCGAGAATCACCGCGGCTTCGAATGGGTTGCTGGACATAGATCTGACGCCCTTTGAATCGACTTTCAGCGTTCGCAGAAGATCGTGATAGAATCCATTTGATCGCATCATGATCTAACGCGAAGACGTTCAGAGTCCCCAACGTTGTGGGTCAGGTGGGCCTCTGAAGTCTAAGTCTTGCCGCAGGCAATGATGCTACGCCGGTTGAAATAAACAGCTACCAAACTTGGTAGGATCCAGCATGCAAGCTCGAGAGCCGGTGGCTGTTCTCGTGAACTGTAGCTGTTCTGCTCAATTCCTCCGCTAACTGCGCAGCTTACATTCCCCGCAATTCAGCGGCCTCGTGGCCGCTTGCTGTTATCTTGTCTTCACACGTGTCTGCGAGTCTTCGGGCGACCCGGCGCCGGAACAGGCAGGAAATGAAAGACACTGCGGACGCGATCAAGACCCGGCCCGGGACGGCGGCGATGCCGATGGGTTGCCGGCGAGACAAGCGACCCAACGCTCAAGGCCAGCTACGAAGTGCAGGAACGCAAGCGCAAAGGCGGGCAAGGTTCGTCGCAGAAGGGCTAAATCGCGTCAAGGCGCTAGACTAGGCGCCGCTGTCGCGGCCTCGGGATGCGCCACAAGCTGCCGTTCACCCAATGCTCTTCCGTGAGGATGTCTGCGGGCACTGGCCTTAAACACGTTGATGCCAAGGCCGGCGAGAAGATCAGCGGCGTCTACCGGGCGGATGCCGGCGCTAAACAGCGGTTCGACATCGAGCAATCTTCGTGCTCGAGGTGGAACCCGGCGTCGAGCGTCTCTATACTCGCTTCGCGAGATGAGTGTAATTCCGGTTAACCTCGGCTCCGGGGACGAAGCAGCGTGCCCGATTCCAACCTCTTGTGTTCCATGCCTGCCTCGGACGCGCTGTTGTTCGCATCAAGAGGTCGTCCAGCTTGAGCGGGTCGCTCACCTCTTGTGCTGGCGCGGGATCGCAGCTCACGGGAAAATACGATAGGTGCGTTCGTGACGCAGATCATGAAAATGCAGGTCATCGATCTTTAACGCGTCACAGGCTCGCGTGAACGCCGCACTCACCGAACGGTGCTTGTAAAGGAAATCGCACTCAATCAAGCGGCAGGGCTCGAAGCGCGCCCCGGAAGTTGATCAATGGATTGCCGAGGCCTACCTGGGTCGCGATGATTCGTCCGATAAAGATGGTATGTGTGCCAATCACCTTGTGGTCGTAGAGGACGCATTCGAGCGCACAAAAAGCGTTCGGCAATAGCGGTACATCGAGGATGCCCTGTTTCCAGGGCGCGGTATCGAAGCGGTGAACACCTTTCGCACCCTCCTGACCGCCAAAACGTAGCGCAAGGTCAACCTGGTCACTGCGCAGAAGGCTGACTCCAAAGCTGCGACTGGCAAGTATCCCGTCATGCGTCTCGGAGCCGACTTTTATGCCAACGAGCAGGCACGGTGGCTCCATGCAAATGGAGGTCACCGAACTGACCGTCAGTCCACGTCGTTCGGCTGCCTTTCCCGTCGCCACGATGGCGACACCGCTCGCCAGATTTCGCATGGCCTGACGGAACTCGGTCGCTTGGACCGATGGGGTATCCCGAATCCTAGGAGGGAACTGGTGGCTCATGACCTGCCTCTGGAGCTTTACTCCAATTCTGGTGTCTCCGTTGCGCGCGGATGACCTTGATACCTTTGCGCCTGCTATTGGGCGCACGGTGTCGCATTGCGCAACCAATGGCTGCCCCTCTCGCCGAGCAGCTTAGCGCGAGGAGGTTTCCCGCTTGGGAGTGCCCTGTTGATGCATGTGTCGGCGGCGAGTCGCAATTCTGCCCGCGCCGTCGATCGCGACGACGAATCCATGAACAGTCCGGCCGGATGTTTTCCGCATGGAGCAGCATCGGCACGCTAATTGACTCTCAAGAGAACACGCTTTTTCGCATCGAGAAGATGTCCATCGAGCGTCGCGTGCAGCGCACCTCGCAGCTCCGGCGGGATCGATCCGTCCGTGTCGATCAATTCCCGAAACTTTCTAATGATGTGTTCTATCGTTGCAATGGATCCGAGTGTTTCCATATCCTGTGAGGACATTGCTGATGATCTCCTTTGGAGCGCAGCGCACGAGCGCTTCGTCGCGCTCCCCCACTTCAACTGTGTGCCGCAACAGGCTCTTGCCGATAAAGAAGGGGGCTCTCGCGCCGCGCGGTTAAGGCGAATTGCTTGATCAATGCGCGGACAGACGGGAACACCATCTTCGAAAGCTCGCACAAACAGCCGCGCGTTCGCGGCTGCAATCCATTCGCGCTTGTGAGCATTGGCGTTGATCAGAACGTTGGAACATCGAGCAACCCCGCTGTCACGCATTGGAAACCGTGATCAGGCGCTTAAGACGAGTGGCCGCGGCGCCGCGATCAAGCGACTCTTTCCCAAGTGCAACGCCTTCCTGCAGCGTTGAGGCCTGGCCGGCTACAATCAAAGCGGCCGCCGCATTCAAAAGCGCGGCATCTCGAAATCGACTTGGTGCGCCATCAAGCATGCTTTGCAGCGCGGCGGCATCGGCATCGTCGCCTTCCAGCGCCTCCTTGCTGCAGCGGCGGAGCCCGGCTTCTTCCGGCGTCACTTCGAAGGTGCGGACTGTATCCGCCTCAAGCGCGGCAACAAAGGTTTGGCCGGTAAGTGTTATTTCGTCGAGTCCGTCCGAGCCATGAACCACCCATACCGATTCCGCACCAAGGTTCTTCAATACATACGCCAAAGGCTGGACCCATTCGCGAGAGAATACTCCGATCATGTGCCGCTTGACCCTGGCCGGATTGGACAGAGGCTCGATTAGATTGAAAATCGTGTGGGTCCCAAGTGCGGTCCGAATCTGGCCAACGCGCTGCATCGCCGGATAATGGGGCGCCGCAAACATGAAGCCGATGCCAGCTTCGTGCACGCAACGCACAACCGCCTCAGGCTCAAGATCGATCTTCACGCCGAGGCGCGCCAACACGTCTGCGGCACACGAACCAGAGGACGCAACGCGGTTGGCGTTCTTGACAACAGGAACGCCGGCCCCGGCAACGATAAAGGAGGCGCATGTCGACACGTTAACCGACCACATGGAGCCGTCGCTCGTGCCGGTGATATCGATGGGATCGCATGCCGCCTCGACCTGCGGCATTCTATCCCGAATCGCCGAGGCTGCACCGGTAACTTCTTCGACCGTTTCGCCGCGGACCCGCATTCCCATCAACAAGCCGCCGATCTGCGAAGGGGTCGCGTGTCCCGACATCATGCTGTCGAAGGCTAACGCGGTTTCCTCACGCGTCAGAATGGCGCCGCTGGCAACTTTGCCAATGATCGATTTGAGCGCTTCCATCGAACTTTCCAGGATCCGTGTCCAAAGCTGAGGCTCGTCCGTTCAACGGTGTTTTCGTTGAAGAGACATGACATTGGTGCATCGAAGCAGCTGCCTGCCGCCCAACCTGAGCGGCTGATACTTCATTGACCCGTGCGTATCGGTTGGTTGGGTGCGGGGCCCTCGGGGAGGCTACAACCTGACGCTACGTGAGGGTCAAGCTCTCCATTTTATGGTGCTGTCAGGACAGCTCATCGGCCGATCAGAACAGTGCAGGCGCGTGGACGCCAGCGCCAACGTAAATGTCTCGCGCCGGTGGTTGCCGCGGCTGTCTCTTGAGCGCGGTGTTCCGATCCGGTCCACGGAAGCCTTCGGCCTGCGGGCGCCGCGTCGTCGAGCGTTGAAGCGAGCTTCCATGACCTGTTTCGGGTCGAAGCCCGACCTCATGGCTACCAGAAAGTAACCGGCCAGATTGCAGGTGAAGGTGCACAGAACGTCACGAACACCATGCTCTACTGCTTTCACGGATCGGCCGTCATCGAACTCTACCTGCTGACGGTTGCGGAAGGTGGTATATCTCAAGCTGCATCTCGTGTTCGGTCCTGCTTTACAGCCGGAATACGCCATACTGCGGCGCGTCGATCGGCGCATTGAGCGAAGCGCTCAATGCAATTGCGAGGGCGGTTCTGGTGTCGACAGGATCCAGGATGCCGTCGTCCCAGATTTCGGAGGTCGCATAATAGGCGCTGGATCGTTCGTGATATTCTTCAAGAAGTGGCTCTCGAATGGCTGCCAGTTCCTGCTCGGAGAGACGTCCGCCCGCGCGAGCCAACTGTCGCGCCTTGACGTGGGTGAGAACGCCTGCGGCCTGCTCGGCGCCCATCGCGGATATCTGGGAATTAGGCCAGCTGAACACAAATCGAGGATCAAACGCGCGTCCCGACATAGCGTAAGTTCCCGCGCCGTGCGAGCTATTGCAAACGATCGTAAACTTTGGCACGGACGCTCCGGATACTGCCATGATCAGCTTAGCGCCGTCCTTGGTAATCCCACGCCGCTCATATTCGCGGCCAACCATGAAGCCCGTGACATTCTGCAGGAAGAGCAGGGGCGTCCGATTCTTGTCGCATAATTGGATGAAATGAGCGCCCTTCAGCGAGCTATCGCTGAACAGCACGCCATTATTGGCAAGGATCCCGACTTGATATCCATGAAGCCGCGCAAAGCCACACACAAGTGACGTGCCAAAACGCGGCTGGTACTCATGAAATCGGCTGCCATCGACCAGGCGAGCGATGATCTCTCGCATGTCGAACTGCGCTCGGGCGTCCTTTGGAATGATACCGTAGAGTTCGGAAGCACTGTAGGTGGGGGGCTCAGGAGCCACTCGATCGATCCAAGTCTTCGCCGGTTGGCGGAACCGAGCGACGACGTCGCGGGCAATCGCAATTGCATGCATCTCGGAGCTTGCGACGTAATCACTGGTGCCCGACACGTTGGTATGCATGAGGGCGCCGCCCAGATCTTCGGCCGACACGTGTTCCCCGGTGGCAGCCTTTACGACCGGGGGGCCGCCGAGAAAAATCGCTCCCGTACCTTCGACCATAATGTTGTATTCACTAAGCGCGGGGACGTAGGCCCCTGCCGCGGTGCAGTGGCCCATGACGATGGCGACCTGCGGCACTCCCATCTTCGAGAGAATGGATTGATTCCGGAGTATTCGACCGGCGTGGTAGCGATCCGCAAAGAATTCCGCCTGCAAAGGCAGAAACCCGCCGGCGCAGTCGCACAGATGAATCACCGGCAGACGGTTCTCGATGGCGATATCCAGGGCCCGCACAATCTTCTTGACCGAGAGCGGATACCATGCGCCGCTTTTCACGCTGGCATCGTCGGCATGAACAATCACCTCCCGACCCGCCACAATGCCGATGCCTACGACCTGCGCGGCGCTGGGCACCTCGCCATCATATGCCTTGTTGGCGGCCAGCGTGGAAAGCTCCAGGAACGGAGTTTCCGGATCGAGCAAGGCTGCGAGTCGCTCGCGAACAAACAGTTTGTTCTGTCGACGCAGTCGCTCGAAGTCCCGTTCAGGCCGGTGGAAGCGGGCAGCGCGTTGCCGTTCCTTCAATTCGGCCGCAAGCTGTCTGTTATGGAAATCATTGCGGCGAAACGCCTGCGAGTTAACGTCCGCTACGGAACCGATCCGCTGCATTTCAGCGCCCTTCTTCGGACAGCGTGACCAGCACAGCGTCATGCTCGAAGCTTTCGCCTTCCTTGACGTGAATCCGATCGACGATGCCGTCCTGCGGTGAGTGTATGATCGTCTCCAGCTTCATGCTCTCAATCATCATCAGCGCCATTCCCGCCGAGACTGATTGGCCAGGCGAAACGGTAGTCGCAACAACTACGCCAGGCATCGGCGCACGGGCGATTAGAGGGCGTGTTTCGTCATTCGCGGTAGTGAGCGCTCGCAATGGGTCGTTGTAGTGCACAATGCGGGTTCTGCCGCGTATATGCAGGTGAATCAGGTCGCCATCAATGGCGAACCTGACCGGTTCGCGTTCCCCCGCAATGGTCAGGATGCCGCTACTCTCACTGTGCTGCGTGAACGCGACGGGGGCAATTACTTGGTCGCGCAAATGGAGCCGGTAGCCCTGCTGGCTGGTTGAAAGCCATAGCCTATGGTCTACGCGGTCGACCTCGAATGAGTGATACACGTCAATTTCTCCAGCTGCCGAATGCTGTGTGAAGCTCGGGCACGGCGTCGGCGGAAGCACGCACCGGTCTCGTCAGCAGAGCGGCGGATGCCAGGAACGCAGACAATCCGGTAGCAAAATTGTCCGCTGCAAGATGCGGGTTTTCTTCAAGGTATCCCGTATGAAGCTGACCGCCGAGAAATGCCTCGTCGGCTAGGATCCGGGCGAGCAAGCTTGCATTGGTCTCACACCCAAGTAGAACAAGTGCTCGAATCGCACGGTGGGCTTTCATAGCAGCTTCTATGCGGCTTGGTGCATGCACGATGATCTTTGCAAGCATCGGATCGAACTCCGGCGTGATGTGCTGACCCAGCATGATGCCGCTATCGATCCGTACGCCGTCCGGATACTCGAGAAGAAGTACTTTGCCAGTGGTTGGGACGTATCCGCGTTCGGGAGCCTCCGCGTACAGCCTAAGCTCGATCGCATGCCCGTTCGAAGCAATATCGGATTGCGAAAGCGCGAGTTCGCGGCCCGCTGCGGCATAAACCTGTTCGGCGATCAGGTCGACGCCAGTGACCATCTCGGTCACTGGGTGCTCGACTTGAAGGCGGGTATTCATTTCGAGAAAGTAGAAGTCGCCTTCGCTGAGAATGAACTCAACCGTTCCAGCATTTTGATATTGCGCCGCACGGGCGATGCCGACCGCGGCGTCGCAAATGCGCGTCCGCAATTCTGGTGATAACGCGGGCGAGGGCGTCTCCTCTATGATCTTCTGGAAGCGGCGCTGCACCGAACACTCACGCTCGAAGAGATGGACTAGGTTACCGAAGGCGTCACCCAACACCTGTACTTCGATGTGCCGCGGCATTTCGAGATATCGTTCGACATAAAGTCGGCCATCTCCAAAGCAGCGACGCGCTTCACTGCGCGCCTGCTCGATAGCTGCTTCCAGTGCATCTGGGTCGCGGACAATCCGCATGCCCTTGCCCCCACCGCCCCCTGTCGGCTTCACCAGCAAAGGATATCCAACAGCTTGCGCTCTCGAAACGAATGTCGGCGGATCATCTTCTTCGATGGCGCAGGGAAGGACTGGAAAGCCGTTACGCTGAACGAAATTGCGGGCCCGGATCTTGTCCCCCATGAGCTCGATGGTTTCCGGAGCAGGCCCGATGAAGGTAATACCTGCCTTGATCACAGTCCTGGCGAACTCCGCACTCTCGGAAAGCAATCCATAACCCGGATGCAGTGCCCCGGCATTCGCCTTGCGAGCGGCAGCGATGATTTGCGCAATGTCCAGATAGCTCGCCACCGGCGTGCGGCCGCTAATCGGAATCGCCAAGTCGGCCATGGAGACGGCCGGGGTCAGGGCGTCTACCTCGTGGTAGGCAATCGCAGAACGGAGTCCAAGCTTCCGTAACGTTTTGATGATTCGTGCAGCTATCTCGCCCCTATTGGCGATTAGAACCGTATCGAAGGGTAATTTGTGCATTCGCCTATCCGAACAAGCACTGTGGGCCAGAGCTTCTGTCAGTTGTAACCGATTGGTACGACTTTCGACGGCCCGCGCTTGATCGCCTGCCTTGGAGGAAGATCAGGCTTGATCCATTTCTGAATGTGAGCTCGCACGCTCACGGCCGGGGATCCCTCACTTTGAGTCACTGTTCTTCTTGCCAGTATCTCGAACGGAGATCACGTAGCGACACTGCTGGCTGAGGCTCGCTTGTTTTGATCGGAGACAAGACGCAATGGCGGCACGATCAGGTATGTGGCTGCTGCACAGGCGGAACACGTCCTCCATGCAAGCCTCCTTCTCCTCCGCGGTCGGCGCTTGATCGCGCGCATTTACCTGTCCGGGGATTGCGGCTGTCATTGCGACAGCAAGAGCGATAGCGCGATAGTTGGCATTGAGAAGCGAAGCCAAACGAAGTCGTTGGTTTTGACTCATGATATCCATTCAAGTCGGTGTTGCAGCGGTTGTTGTTCGGCGCCAAACGCAAGATGACCTGACGACCGAAAAATGGGCCCGGACGCGCGGTTCTCATTATCTGTCAGGAAGCGTCGAGATTGTCGAAGGTGGTTCTCACTTGTCGAGGATCGTACAATCTGACGCAACGAGCGATTCAAGCCCCTTCGTGGGCCCAATCGTGTGAAGATGTTGGAATGTGCATATTCCGTCTTAGGCGAACGCCTGTGCGAGGGACGTCGGATGAAACAGTGTACGCAGTATTGCTGGGCGGCGCCTGGGCATCGCACGCCGGCGTAGCCAACGAGATGAGCATCGCTGTTACGTAATTGTACGTAGCGCGCTTGTCGCATTTCTTTGATCTGAAAAATGCATGCTCACCGACATGAATCCGAAAAGTAAACTCTACGAGCCCCATCACTGGCGAGGCCGTGCGGAAGCAACGCGAAAGAAGGCGGAAGCACTCGCTTACGGCAAATCCAGAGATAGGCTTCTTAAGATTGCCATCGAATACGACAAGCTGGCTCTGCGTGCCCAGGACTGGCGGGCGCGCATAAACGAGAACGATACGTTGTCCGATTATGAGTTGTAAGGGATCGCTGCGCTTCAACCACCTCCCCGGGCATACCGGTTCGCAATTTCATTCGTGGAGCAAAGGCCGCTCGGCGCGCGTGGCGCCGAGTCAATTGCAAGTCTGTACGCCGGATGAGCCGAGACGTACGGCGGGGCGTCAGATCTCGGGGGAGAGGGGACGAGGTGGCCGCGTGCAACATGTTGATATGACGGCCTGCTCCTGTCGCGATGGGATCGGAACGCCGCCGAGTCTGGCGACGCGATCGCTGTCGCCATTCTTGCGCTGGCTTCACAAAGCACGTTTGCGGCCTTTTGCGCATCTGGGCGCGGGTAATAGCCGATGTCAGCCGGCATGCTGGCGGGTCATGTCAGTCCGCCGATTCGAGGCGTTGTCCTGTTATCTCCGCCTATTTCGTTTGCGTCGCGAGAGAGCCGCATGTCGTGTCTAGGTAATCCGCCAGGTGTTGACTTGAACCAAGTCAAGGAAAGAGATTTCCACTGCCAGACTGGCGGTGTACCTGCTTCATCCTCCGCACGATTCGATCGGAACAGTCGCGGCATACGAGTGGTCGAAGAGCGCTCGTGTGCCGCACTATTTGTCAAGACATCGCCCTCGATTCGTTTTCGCTCATAGGAGCGCTGCGACGATCCAGCAGATACCGGCCCAGAGCAGCGCGTTTAGGAGCAGGCCGACCAGTGGCCACAGGTTCCATTTCGTTTGCGTCGGCCAAGATCCGCAATCAGCGCCATACTGCTTGATCATGGGCTGCTTTGGTGTGCGCCAGTGCATCATTCATCCCACGATGCGCTGGCCCACGGAAGCAGGCTCGCGTTTGGATGTCTCGTATCACTCATGAGTTTCGCGGTCTTCCTTCAAGGGCTCGAGTGTCAGAATTCCGTTCGTATCGTCGCTCAGACGAAGAACCCTGCGAATTGCCGGCCTGCCTAGAGCTGCAGCGTTCCGGACAACACAAATAGCCCGTCGTGAATTGACGACCGATGGCGCGTCCTGTTCGCATCGTTTTCTTGACCGCAGCAATCAGCATGCCACGAACGGAGATGTACCGGCGCCGCTTTGACAATAGAAAAATGCCATTTGTCGCGTTCAGCGCCATGGTCTAGCTGCCCTTAGTCGAATTCGCGACACCGATGTCTGAAAGCAAACGACAGTAGGTCCGTCGCAAGCGACATACGACGACAATGTCGTCCGAAAGATCGCCGTTGATCGCGGTTCAGCCTGAGGCAGCAAGCCAAGTTAGTCGTCTTCGCTGACCGCTAGCTGACGAAGAGCCGCTTAGATGGAAGAAAAGCGTTGAGATGTTGGCAGTTCACTTAATGACATGTTGGCTCAGCCGTCTGCGGCTCCGATGCGAACTGGTTTGAGTTTGCGCTCTTACAGCCTGATCACGGTCACATAGATGACGCATTGGCACTGTTTCAGACCACGAGAAGCGAGTGCTGCGAGCTATCGAGGACCCACATGACGGCGCGGACCGAGGCGCCGTCCCGTTCGAATCATAGTGGCGGCAGAGCGTGCGCGGCTTTCGAGCCATAATGGAATCTACAAGCAGGTATCACATGCGATCAAATGGAGCCGCCGGGATGACGATCGGTCCATCGTCGATGAGTTGATGGGCCATGATCGGCCTCGACCCATTTCATATGGTCAAGCACATCACCAGCTGATCTGCACGGGCAGGGCAATGAATACTTGTTTGGACGTGCTAAGGCTCAAGAGCCGACCTGCCTGCAGGCCGGCGCTGTTCGGCGAAGAGAGCCCAAGCCTGCCAGCATAGATGAGCAAGATGGCCCACGCGAGGCTCGACGTGGTGACGAAGTCGTCCACCGGGTCTGCCCGTCGGGTCAACCATGGGTGTGTAACTGGCCGATTCGTATCGAGCGGATCGTGCGCGGCCTGGCAATCAAGGGGCAATGAGCGTGTCCGTCGTGTCCTAAAACGCGATATGAGCGTTCGTAAACCAAGAATTAGGAGAGCAAGTGATGATGGACATCTGCGTATTTCTCGGCAGATGGTTCGCTGAAGAGTGGTTTTGGAACGCCGGGGTGAGGACCGAGCTGGCGCCGGTTGATCAGTTGCCAGACAACGTCATCTACGTCGACTTCAAAGCAATCCGCGAGGCAAAGGAGGGGACGTGCGAGCGCAGATCATAGAGAAGCTTGAGGCTGGCCGGGTAAAATACGGGCAGTTCGCCAGCGTTCCTGGATCAGGCCCTTGCGGCCTGTTTCTTGTGCAGGGGCCCTGCGGGTGTGAACTCAAGATCAGTGGATTAGTTCGTCCTACCTGGGAGCACGTCGCTGTCTCGACGGCGCGGCGTTGTCCAAACTGGGAAGAGATGTGCTTCGTAAAAGACCTGTTTTGGGATGAAGAGGAGTGCGTGATGCAATTGCATCCGCCTCTTTCGCAATATGTGAATAACAGTCGGTATTGCCTGCACCTGTGGAAACCTACTTATCGGGACATCCCAACGCCGCCGCCGAGCTTTGTAGGCATAGTTGGGCTAGGACCGTCCGAAGCAGCAATGTTATTTGCACGGATGAGCGCGATAGCATGACGAGTTGCATCAATATCAGCTTGGAAGAGGGGCTGGGGCCAGCACAGAAATGTCGGTTCTGCGCCGCCGGAGGGCAGCGCGATTGCCGGACATGTCGGGCTTTTCTGCCAGTGGACAACGTGGGGAGGCTCAGCCGGCAATCCTGCTGCCGCGCAAGTGGCCGGTAAAGTTCACTGAATCGGCAAGATTTGTCTCATATGCATCACCGCGGCTACATTCATTGTGAGCGTGATGGGATTCGAATGAGTGTTTGGCGGCGTTCAAGCCAGTGCTTGTGGAAAGCCGCGTTGAACGTGGGGTAGGAGCAACAACGGAAGTCTTATCGAGGGCGGGCACCACCTCAAGCGGAACCGCGTGCTCGCAGTCCCAGCCATCCGCCTGGAACAGAGCTGGCGATCAAAACGGTGTGCCTGCAATAGGGGACATGAATCGATAACGTTTCCAAGCTTGCCGGCTCGTCAGGTTGTGGTCAGCTTGCGGCAATATCCTTCACAGGCAGCGCATGAGCATCCCGCACTCGCTCTGAGGAAACGTGCGCTTAAGAGGCAGGCGAGCCATCATGTATAATCGAGTGAGCGGACAATCCATAGGCTCCAATCGGGCTGATGTATCGGGTCAGTCGGTGGACAATGGCAGCTTCGCGCAAGCACTTACGGAATGCGCGCGACAGGAGAGCCTGTCAGATGGGGAGTTGCTCGACCAAATGGGGAGCTGCTGCAGCAGGCCACATACCTCAGAGACAAACGTTTACAGTCCAGACCCCTCCGACCCGAGCACATCCTCCCTGTCCTCCGATTCCAGTCCATCGTCTCCGGCGCGGCCGATCCATGCTCTGTTCGAATACAGGACCGCTGAATTGCCCGGGGCCAATGTCAACGGTATCTGCGTTGGTTTGGCAGCGGAGTGGCTACTCAATCTCCACAGCAGCCCCTCATCCAGAATGAGCGCTCTGCACCCAGGCACACCAAACCATGCCTCGGCGGCAGCGCGACAGCAGCGATATGCAGATATCAAGACTCTGCTGCGAAACGATGGGGCGCGAGGTTCTCACAACCTTCAGGCAAGAAGTACAATGCTGCATGAAGCGGGTTTGGAACCATCCGACGAACAGACGCGATATAAGTTTGGCTCATCTTCGCGCATTGCCGAGATAGTGAACGAAGTCACCGCCGATCCGTCGATCTTTTTGATCGGCTTGCGTTTCGCCGCAGGTGGCGCACACACAATCGCGACGTCGACATCGAATGGAATGACGACCCTCTTTGATCCTAATTATGGGGAGTTTACTGTTCGCTCAGGTCAGATGGGTGAGGTGTTCAAAAGTCTTGCCGAGCGCTACAGGAACCCGAACCAACATGATATATCGACGGTTGTCACGCAAAGGGTGGCCTGAGCGTTCGGAGCTTTCACCAATCCTGCCGAGATCTCCGTCGTTCCCGGCGCGAAAACGATGGAGACGGAGAATCAGGACGTCGCGTTTAGGGGCAAGCGGATGTGGGCTCCGAGTCTGCCGCTTCAGCGTACGGCAACGCGCTGAGATGAGGCCACGCTGACGGTGTGGAGATGTTAGAGGTTCGCTTGATGAAGGGCCGATCTCGTCGAGCGAGAACTTGTGCATTCTTTGCGTGCGGGCGTTGGTAGCGGCAATGCGGGCGGAATGTGAGGAGCTTTGCCACAGCGTCATATGCTGGCGCGGGTGCGGTTGACCCGCGATCTGGATTGTCCATGATCGCTTCATCATGTGCATGCCAGCATTTGTCTGTCAGCGTGTTGAGCACCAGATTGCGAAGGAACCCCGCCCTAGATCATCCGCAGCTTCATTACGTCCATGTGAAGGGGCTGGCGAGCGTCATCATCGAGAATTCGTGCTCGGGCACGCCGTGAAGCATTCGGATAGTTTTACGACCTGCGAGCCGCGGACGTCTTCGGCAGCAACCGTCAGGTCGCCGTGGCCTCTGGTGTGAAGGCGCATTCCGTTTTGAGAAACCATAGATGGCCTGGCACTACGCCTCGTGTGTCAGGTGCCGATCGACGAACGTCAGCGACCTCTCTAAACCCGTGCCCGGATGCATCTGGCACGGTCTTGCTTGCTTATCCATAGCGGCCATTTGCCAAGCGTGACCAATCTGCCTCTGTTCGGAGGCGCAGCAACCAGTGGCTGTCCCAGCCCCTTGGCGTGGTGCATCGAGGTCGGACTCTATCGTCCATCACTCGGTTTAGCGCTCGGCGGTCGACCGGCAGGAGGCTTCCCTAAACGGCCAAGTGCTGCCGGGAGAAGGCGCCGACCTGCAGCGGCCGACCGAAAGGCTGACGCGCGGAACATTCAGAAGGGTCGATTGCCAGAACGATGTCGCGAAGGATGGCGGCAAATCGAGCGGCGGTCGCTTTGACCCGCAGTCCAATAGACAGACTGAGCATCAGATCGGCGTCCCAGCCTCGTCAGAAGCCAAGTGTACGGTCGAGGGAAAATCGATCTGCTTCAAGCTCGGCTGATTGGTCCAGAAATATCGTCGCCAAAGCTCCGTTCCGGGCATGCTCGGCGACGGAGTGGAAAACATCTCAGCGTCAGTAGCGGCTAGCGGCGCTGCGCTTGTTCGGAAAGGGAGGCCTCGCGAGATGCCGCTCAGAAACCGGCCCGCGCCCTGAGCGTTTCGCGATGCCGGCCGCGATGATGGCAAACCCAGCCACGCATCAACATCTTTCGACGCGCCTTCTCAATCGTACAACGGCCGGCTAGATGGTGTGTCCAGTGATCCTTTACAGACCAGCGCCTGGCACTCGCTCCGTTCGGAAGGTGTGAGCTGTGGCTCGTTTGCACTAGGCGCGGATCTGTAGGAACGTTAGAGATTTTCGTGAGCGAGGCACGATGAGTGGCGTTGGATATCAGATTTATTCGAGAAGCGGCAACGGTGCTATCCGGGTCGTTGTTTCCTCCGCAAAGCAAGCTGTCGCCAAGGCAAATGAACTCGCCGAATCTGGAAACGAGATCCTGATCAAGGACCTTGCCGGCAGGGTCCTCGACACGGCGACGATCGTTGAACTCGCCGCGTGCGAATAGATTGCTTGTCCCGGCATCGGTGGTTCGGCGGTTATGAGACAAAACTGTTCGTTCCACATATTCGTGGGAACGCCTGTGGGCCGGAAGGATCGGAACCTCTTCGCCAACGCTTCAATCTCGGGCCGATTAGTCAATGAAGGCAGCTCGGTCTGGAAATCGAGAACCGATCAATCCGCCAACCAGGTGCAAGAACCAGACTGTTGACAACATCCAGAAGCTTGCTCCGCCGTATCTCGCGAGCCGTCCGAAATTGGCGATGCCCGGGTGCACGGATTGAAGAGGTTCTTGAGCGATCGGCCTTGAGCCATCGTCCACGACGACGAGACGACCGTTTGACGCGCCCCGGCCTTCCTGTGGTCGTGCGGCGACTCAGAACGTCCAATCACGACATGGCTTTCCTATGCAGCGGCAGAGTGAATTGAAGCGCCGCAGCGGGCTCCGACTTGCGGACAAATGACAGACGCCCTCCGTGCGCCTCCATGATTGAACGGCGGATCGAAAGTCCCATTCCAGACCGCTTGATTTAGTGGTGAAGAACCAAGACGCGGTCCGTATCATCCTCAGCGATTCCGACGCCACAGTGAGCCACACTAAGCTGCACGTATTCTGCACTGTGGCTGAATGAGCGAATGACGGGATAGATCAGATCGCGAAACGGAAGATGTGCAGCTAGCGTTGCTCGATGCTGCTGCCATTTCCGTGGTTCTGCCTCAACATCGCACGCAACGTCCCAACGAGCCAGGCCAATGAGCTCGGCGGCCAAGAGACCTGCAGCGCTCGCGTGTTCCGAAAGACGGGTGCACAGGTGATCCGGCCCGGTATCCCAGAGCCAGTCCGAGGCCGTTTCGGCGTAGTAGCGCAACGGAAGTTAGCGTGTAGGTCACCCCAGATAGCGGGTGGCGTTTGATTGTCAGAGAATCTCCTGGTGATTTGTTCCCAGGAGATCATATGAGCGAACATAGGTCTGACACTAAGAGCTTCGAAGTTATCATGGCGACACCTGAGCGGCTTTCGGTTAGTCCGGGGCGGAGCTACCGTACATGGTCGCGTGAAGAGAAGGAGCGGATCGTCGGGGAAACGTTCGCGCCGGGGGCGAACGTGTCGGCAATCGCGCGCGCTCACGGGCTTGATCCATCGCAGGTGTTTGCGTGGCGACGCAAGGCGCTGGCTTCGGGAATGGTCGCGCCGCTTTCGGAGCGAGCCCGACCGGTCAAGTTCGCGCGTTTTGAAGCCGTGGCGGGCGAGACGATGGAAATTGTGGTCGGCGATGTCGCGGTGCGCATCGGCAGCGACGTGGAGCCTGAGCGCCTTGCCGCGGTCATCCGGGCGGTTCGGCAGGCATGATCCCGGCAGGTGTTCAAGTTTACGTGGCCAGCACGCCGGTCGACTTCCGGAAGGGAGCGACCGGCTTGATGGCGCTGGTGCGAGATGGCGGTGCCGACCCATTCAGCGGGGCGCTATACGTGTTCCGTTCGAAAAGAGCGGACCGGATCAAGGCGGTTTGGTGGGACGGCAGCGGGGTCTGCCTGTTTGCCAAGACTCTCGAGGAGGCGAGGTTCTGCTGGCCGAAAATTGCGCCGACCCGGGTGCGGCTGAACCATGCACAGTTGCTCGCGCTGATTGACGGGCTGGACTGGACGAAGGTGCGTCCGGTGGTTGTGAAGCGCCCGCAATCGATGGGTTGATAACCTGCGGCGAATTGAATCGGGGCGCTGAAAGGTTTGGAAGATTGGCGGCGACTCTGCTGTGATGGACGGCGATGACGCCGCCCGTTGCAGAGCTTCCGACGACCCTTGCCGATGCCCATGCGCTGATCCTCGCCTTGGCGGCCGAGCGGCAGGCGATCGAGGCCGAGATTGCAACACTGACTGCGGCGAACGCCGATCTTGGCGCAATCAACCAGGCGGCTGACGCGCGGATCGTGGAGCTGACGGCGATCGTGAAGATGTTGGAGCGCACGCTTTATGGCACGCGCTCGGAACGTCTGCGCAGCGACAAGCCCAGCGATGAGCAGATCGCCTTCGTATTTGACGAGATCGCCACCGGCGTGGCGGCCATTGAAGCCGAACTGGCCAAGGCAGGCGGCAAGGACAAGCCGCAACGGGCGCCGCGGCCGAGCAAGGAGTTCGGCGCGCATCTGGAGCGGGTGGAGATCGTCGTCGAGCCCGAGGTGCCTCCGGGTTGCGAACGGCTGGAGAAGGTTCTGATCGGCGAGGACGTGTCGAAGCGCCTTGACGTGACGCCGGCGAAGTTCCGCCTGATCGTGACGCGGCGCCCGAAATACATCTATCGCAATCGCGACGGTGTAGTTCAGGCGCCGGCGCCTCCGCACCTGATCGAGAGTGGGCTTCCGACCGAAGCGCTTCTCGCCCAGATCGCGGTGGCCAAATATGCCGACGGGCTGCCGCTGTACCGGCAGGAGGCGATCTATGCGCGTGACGGTGTCGATCTCGACCGATCGCTGATGGCACAATGGATGGGCAAGGTCGGCTTCGAATTGCAGCCCTTGGCCGACTATGTGCTGGAGAAGATCAAGCAGGGCGAGCGGGTCTTCGCCGACGAGACGACCTTGCCGACGCTCGCTCCCGGATCCGGCAAGACGCAAAAGGCCTGGCTGTGGGCCTATGCGCGCGACGATCGGCCATTTGGTGGCAACGGTCCACCGATGGTCGCCTATCGCTTCGAGGACAGCCGCGCCGGCGAATGCGTCGAACGCCATCTGACAGGCTTTGCCGGCATCCTGCAGGTCGACGGCTATGCCGCCTATAATCGGCTCGCGAGGTCCGCGGGCGCCAATGAGGGCGTGACGCTGGCAGCCTGCTTTGCCCACGTCAGGAGGCGATTCTACGAGCTTCACGTCAACGAGAGCTCGCAGTTGGCGACACAGACCGTCACGACAATGGCCGGGCTTTGGGCGATCGAGGCCGACATCCGCGGCCAGGATCCTGCAACGCGGGTGCAAGCACGCCAGGAAAAGTCTGCCACCATCGTCAAAGCGCTGTTCGATCTGTGGGAGAAGGAGCTGCCTCGCCTGTCCGGCAAATCCAAACTCGCCGAGGCGATCCGCTATGCCACATCCAGGCGCACCGCTCTCGAGCGCTTCCTGAGCGACGGCCGCATCGAGCTCGACTCCAACACCGTCGAGCGCGCGATCCGGCCACAAACCATCACGAGAAAAAACGCGCTCTTCGCCGGGTCGCATGGCGGCGGCCGGACCTGGGCGACCATCGCCACGCTTCTGCAGACCGCGAAGATGAACGACGTCGACCCGCACGCCTGGCTCACACAAACTCTTGATCGGATCGCGAAGCGCTGGCCGATCACTCAGATCGATGCGCTCATGCCCTGGCACTTCAAACCCTGAACGGCCTCAGCTTGCCGCTTACCAACGGAATGTATGCGCCTCAGCGATATCGATCCCGGATCGAGTCCCCCGCCTGAACCAGGGATTGCGCGGAATGTTTAGGATGGCACCTCGGCCTGTTGTGCAGGCGTACCCCAGGTTAATTTAATGGTGAGCGATTGGCTGTGACGCGTTGATCCGCGGAAACAAGCTATGTCCGGACTGGTCGCCGCCCCAAGTCGTCGGCATCACCAGCTGGCCGCAGCTGGGTTACGGTCGCGAAAAAATAGAAACCCCTCTGCCTAAAACCGCTCTCATCCGGCTTTACGGGACCACTTGTGAGATTCGTGACCAATGTAGGAAAGTTGACGAAACGCAGGCGTGACAAGCCTCAGAATCAAGCGTTTTCAGTTGGCGCGCCGTTTGCTTCGTTCACGGCGTCAGAACTGATCGCTTCCAAGCAGCGGTTGGTCAGGAGGTTACCTATGTTGCGAGCTGAGGTAGAGCGATACGTCGAGTATCCCGCGAAACAGCGTCGTCTACTCTAAAATCTCAAACAGAACGCTATAGGTCTTCGACGTATGGAGACCAATTTGAGATACGCAGTCGGACTGCGTCCATAACCCCATAAGTCGCATACGCCTTCGTGTCCCAGCGGCGATGTCTGGCACCTGTTTGGATGCTTCCAGATATGTGTTCATAGAAGTCATTGTGAAGCTATGAAAAAAAGTCCAACGGTCCCGCGGATAAATGAAGCGAATACGCATCCCGTTGATGTGTATATATCTCCCGTCAACTTGACGGCCAATGGCAGAGCACATCTGGGGCATGCCGCTGGGCCATATCTCAGAATGGATGTTGTACAGAAGCACCTGAAGAGGGCGGGGCATCATGTTCGTTCTGGACTGACGACTGACGGTTTCGAGAACCATGTCCTGGTCCGAGCGGCTCTTGAGAGCATTGACCCGTCCGCCCTGGCACATGGCTTCCATATCAAAATTGTTGAAGATCTCGCCTCTGTCGGTGTCGTCTTCGATCATTTCGATGATCCAGCGTATGGCAGCAATCTGCAGCGCTTTTCGAAGGTCGGCAACGCGCTGATGGGCGCCTTATCTGCAGCAGGCTCGCTTCGTTTCCTCGCGGGGCGCTTACCAGTGGACGATGCGGATTCTAGTGCCGCACCAGAAGAGCGATTCTGCATTGGAGGCTGGTTTGGTGCAACCTGCCCGGTTTGCCTGGCATCTGCCGGGAGCTTCTTCTGCGAACAGTGTGGACATCATTTTGAACCAGAAGAAGCGCTGAATCCGGTATCCAGCCGCGGGCGGATCGTCGAATGGCTGGAAAACATTTCCGCGTTCCTTTCAATTTCGGGAAAGGACCTATTTCGACGAACGTGGGACGATACGGCCATCGAATCCAGCTTTCTGGAGATAGGGACACGGTACGTCGCGCGCAAAGGCCAGCAAATGCGCCTGACCGTACCGGGACTACACGGGCTGGCTTGGAATTCACGACATTTCAACAGCCAGCAGATATTGTTTAGCTACTCCTCGTTACTCTACGCTCATTCTCTCTATTGCGGTTACAAGGACACGGAGGGCACCCACAAGCCCAATCCTTTTGCGCGCGAGTCCAATGCGTTCCTCATTGGCGGTACCGGTATCGATAACACAATCCCGATGCTTGTCGGCGTTACTGGATGCGCATTGGGTCAGAACTCGTTCCGCCCATTTGATCGAATTTTTTTTAATCACTTCCTTCGGCTGAACGGTTCGAAGTTCTCCACGAGTCGCGGCCATGTGATCTGGGCAGGCGAAATCGCTCGAATTCCAAATATATCGGTCGACGTCCTCAGAGTGTACCTGTCGGAAATCTGCCCGGAAGAAACCGAGACCGACTTGGTGCCAGGGCGCTTGGTCGATCGTTACAACGCGGTTCTCGACAAGATATCTGCGGCAATCGACCGCTGCACGGAGTCCCTAAACTCGATGCCTTCTCTCGCTGGATGTCACGTTGATAGTGCGATGATGGTTACGTTGGATCGACTCTACGAAAAGCAGTGCGCCGCGCTTTCGCTCGACCGTCTGCGGGTATCGCAATCGTCGCGGCCGCTTATCGAATGGGTTGATCATCTTGATGGTTCGCCGGACCATAAGACCGCTTACGCCTGGCTTATGGGATTCAGTATATTGGCCTGGCCGCTGATGCCCAAGATAACAGAAGCCTTATGGCGCTGGCTCGGTCATAGCGGCCATCCAGTTGCCGCACGCGCTTCGACGCCTTCACCTCACCGAAATGGAGGGGCACCGAAGATCGATGGACGCAGGTTGGCGGTCTCAGATATTGAACGATGCCTTCCGGGAAAGATTGCAGCATGACAGTCGCGAACATCGTTCCTGCCGAGAAACTGCCCAGTGCGATCCCGTTAGAAGTGTCCATTCCTTTTATGCTTGGTAGTATCAGCTTGGCGGCGTCCTATGGTTCGAGCTTCTTTCTCGTGGACGCTCTGCGGTCCATTCAACAAAGCGCCACGACCGCCGGAGCCGTTATCTCGACCGGTACGATCGCAACGATACTGTGTTCGCTAATGGTCAGCCGGATCGCGGATTCGCTTGGCTTAATGCGAACTATCACCGTAGCCGCAGTGATGATGGCGGGCGCGATGATGTGTTTCGCATTAGCGTCAACTTTAACGCTCTTCGCCTACGTCGGAGGACTTTTTCTCGGCATTGGGTGGTCCGGCTTCTATATGCTGGCGCCTCTTCAAGTCCTTGGCCACGTGCGGGCCGAAGCCCGCATCAAGTATCTTACCTTGCTATCCGGGTCGCAAATGCTGGGTATCGGACTTGCTTCTCCTCTCGCGCACACCGTCGCGGTGACTGCGGGATCCTACATTGCGGTGTACGCCCTATTTGCGGCTGCATGTCTCGTTGGCGCGACGTTCTTGGAATTCGCCGGTAGGGGGTTGGCGCAAGCTCCTCAGACCAAATTGCCAACCATACGTCTCACCCTGGAGGGCGTGCTAAAAGCGTTCGAATCGAACACGCGATATCCGATCATCATGATCGGCCTTGGGGGATGCGTTTTCGCCGGTCTTTTTACGTTCCAAACGCTCTACGCTGCATCGCGATCGCAGTCTGCCGACACATTCTTTCTGGTTTTCACGCTGACAGCCGTCTTCATGCGGTTTGCTGTGGCGCCGGTAATTGGAAGATTTCGCCTTGAACGCGTAGCCGCGGTTCTCATCATATGCACTATCGCGGGGCTATTCATTCTTTTCGTGAATGTAGGCAGTACGGCGAACTACATCTTCGGAACGATGATGTTCGCGCTGGGATACGGTCTCAGCTATTCGACCCTGAACAGTATGGTCGTGTACATTGCTGAAACGGATGGGACATCGTTGGCAATTGCGTCTCAAGTCTTCACGCTCTCCTACTTCATTGGCCTATTCGGATTTCCATACATCGCAGGGCAAATCGTGAAGTTCGGCAGCGTCGATAATCTGCTGATAAGCATGATGATACTTATCGTCGGGAATGCAGTTCTTCTTGTAACTCAAGTGTTCTCGGGCAGCCGAGAACATTGACTGGCTCCTTGTGGGATCATGGGATGCTGAAACACGCCGACAGCTACAACGTCATCGCGATCGGTGCGGGGCCGGCTAATCTGAGTCTGGCAGCGCTCGCGGCTCCAATTCTGGACATTTCGTTGAACGTCCTTGAAAGCTTAGAGAAGGTAAAGTGGCATCCCGGTCTGCTTTTGGCAGGTGCCGTCATGCAAACCAGCCCGCTAAAGGACTTGGTCACACCGGCCGATCCGACGAGTGCATACAGTTTCCTCGCCTACTTGCATGATAAGAAGCGACTTTATCAAGCTATTGTTCGGGGACTGGCCTCTGTTACTCGTAGTGAGTTTGAGGACTATTTGCGTTGGGCTGCGGCGAAGCTGGCGAACATTCAATTCGGCGAGCACGTGAGCGCAGTCGAACTGCGCGGTGAAGCCTTCAATATCACAACGAATTGCCGCAGTTACCAAACCGGTACGATTGTGCTTGGTGTGGGCAGGGTACCGTCTGTTCCTGAGTGGGGCAGGAATGCGCCGCCAAACGAGGTGTTTCACGGGAGTACCCTTCTCCTGCGGCGACGTGAGTTTTCCGGCAAGCGTGTCGTGGTCGTAGGTGGCGGCCAAAGCGGGGCTGAAATCTTCCTTCATCTCCTCGGTGGTGCATGCGGTCCATTGGGAACCCTGACCTGGGTGACGCGCCGCGCAAGCATATTCGCGCTCGAAGACAGTCCTTTCGTCAATGAATGGTTCTTTCCGCAACATGGTGATTGGTTTTTTTACCAGAGTGAAGCCGCCCGGAAGCAAATTCTTGAGCGACAATCGTTGGCGAGCGATGGCGTGAACTGCTCGACGCTGCGCGCTATCTACAATGCGCTGTACGACCGCGAAGTTCATAGACGGTCCTACCCGGCCCACGTAAAGATATACGTGGATACCACGGCAGAGGACTTGCGCGGCATGTCTCCCTTTCGCTTGGATTTGCGTCAGCGGAAGACAGGAACTTGTTCACAACATGTCGCAGACATTGTCGTCTTGGCCACAGGCTACCGCACCGAAATCCCATCGTTCCTGGAACCGATCGCAGGACGGCTCAAGGTCCTGAATGCCCCAGGTGGCTCTCAGGAGATCGTGGTCGACAAAGAGTTCTCGGCTCGTTTTGACGGTCCCGGAAAGTGCCGCTTGTACGTCCAGAATGGCGCACGCCTTCAACATGGCATCGCTGATACAAATCTAAGCCTGGTTCCTTGGCGCGCTTCGCTGATCCTCAATTCGATCATCGGCCGCGTAGCCTACGATTGCGGGCCGGGAACAGGCGTCATCGAGTGGAGTAGCATTAGCTACGAGGGCTCCTGCTGACCGGCGAACAAGTCTGCCACGAACACGGGGTAGTGGTTCGGAGTATACAATGAAGAATGCACAGTTGATGGCGCTGGGCGACAGGACGGTCTATAGCCCCGGTGTAGTCTTGCAGCACGTTGAAGAAATCGGCGAGTCCGGGACCCCTTGTCCCGTCGAGCTCATCGAATTTCGGCTGGATCCGTTCGCTGTGTCGACGCCTCATTCTCATTCTTCCTGCGAGATCTGGCGCATCACGAGCGGCCAAGGTCGGGTGATAACTGACGATGGAGAGTTGGCCATCAAGGCAGGCGATCTGGTGTTTCTGCAGCCACATCGAACTCATTATTTGGAAAATCGCGGCAGCGAAATTCTGTGCGCTTTGTCTATCGCTTGGGAGGGAGCTCGATGACCGACAGCATTTACGACTTGGCGGTCATTGGCGCCGGCGTCATGGGCCTGAGTGCCGCCTTCATTGCAGCGAACAGCCGGCCGCGGGATAGAATCGTCATCTTCGATCGAGAGACCGTGGGGGCAGGTGCCAGTGGGTTTGCCCCCGGAATCCAGATCAACATCGGTCGTAATGAAAAGGAAAGAAGCCTCCTCAATCGTGGGTCAAGGATTTGGCGAGAGATCTATCCCCATGGGCAATGGCCCGGCGGCCGAGACTGCGACGTATTTTGGTTGACGCGTGATCCGGAAGAACTCACGCGAACGAGCTGTGTGGTCGGTACCGCCCCATCGACTTCTTTCGCGCTCAGGGAGAGACTTTTATCACTGCCGCAATTTGTGGTTCCCGGCGATATGGTCGTGGCACTGGATCGGGGGTCTTACTGCCCAGTCAATTCCATTGTTCGGGACCTTTCCCTACGGCTCAAGGCCGTCGGGACTTCGATACGGGAGCGCACATCGATTGCACGGATACGGCAGAGGCCGAGCCATATTCGTCTTCAGACATCCGATGATAGCGAACTCTCGGCGAGGCGGGCCGTTCTGGCAATCGGTCCATGGCTGCCAGAGTCACCCTTGCGCGCGCATTTCGCGGAGGGGCCGCGATGGCGAGTCAAAAAGATCGTCGCGCTTCACTTGGCGGCGCGCCCTACAACGAACTGTCCAATGGTCGGCTTGTTCGATGACTATGCGTTCCTGGTTCCTATGATTGAGGAGGGGTATTGGTTGTTCAGTTTCACCTCGCAAGAATGGGATGTGAGAGCTGACCCCGGCGGGCTGCACGTCAGTTCGGATGATCTCGCGCGCGCCACCGCAATCCTCGCAAAATGGTTTTCCCCTGACATCCCCACCGTGGTATCAGCGCGTGTGTTCTGCGACTGCTATTCTGACGATGGGGTCCCGTTCTCTCGTCCAGCTCAAGATGTCGCCGGACTGTATGTCATTGGCGGCGGTGCAGGTAACGGGTTTCGTTTTGGGCCCGCGTGCGCGGAAGAGGCAATTCGATCGCTGTATTCTCACCATTGATAGTCGTCGGCGTGCCGTGATGAGAAGACATGTGCCGATTGGTCTCGAAGACCATCCCTATCATAAACTTGTAGATGCCGTTCGCGAGACGTCGAGATCGACCATGATTGTTGATCTCAGCGCAATTGAAGCCAACTATCGGAAGTGCCAGGCGCTTGCGCCTCGCAGCGCTTGCGGCGCCGTCGTCAAGGCTGATGCCTACGGTCTTGGCGCGACACGTATAGCGCCCTTCCTGGCTTCCCTCGGCTGCGTGCATTTTTTCGTCGCTGATGTGGAGGAGGGCGTTGCCTTGCGCGAGGTGCTGCCATCATCCGCGAGGATCTATATGCTCTACGGCGCTATGCCGGGCATGGAGCTGGCGGCCGAGCAGCGCAATTTGCTGCCGATCCTCAACAGCAGGGAACAATTGGAGGCCTGGCTTCGGCATTGCCGACTTCGCAATCGTGCGCTGCCAGCAGGAATTCATGTCGACACTGGCCTTTCTCGATTGGGGTTTTCCATTGATGAATTACGCACAATCGTCGAAAATAGAAACGGATTGTCTGAATTGCCTGTCGTGCTGTTCATGAGTCAGCTCGCCTGTGCAGAGTGGCGAAACGAGATCTGTCTCCAACAACTAAATCGGTTTCGCAGACTTTCCCATTTGTTCCCGAATGCGATTCTTTCGCTATCGAATTCGGCCGGACTGTTCGCCGGACGTGAGTTTCATTTTGACCTCGTAAGATCGGGTGGAGGAATTTTCGGCTTCTCGGCGTCCGATGATCCCGATTTCAAGCCGATGCAAGTTGTTCATCTGCGAACGCAAATTATTCAATGCCGTAAACTCGAGCATGGGGAAGCGATTGGATACTTCAGGTCCTACACAGTAAAGAAGCAAATGCGGGTCGCGACCGCCGCGATTGGTTATGCTGATGGATTTCCGCGTACTCTGGGTAATCGAGGGCATGTCTTCATATATGGTCGTCGTGCGCCTATCGTCGGCTTCGTTTCGATGGACCTTATCACCATTGACGTAACTGACCTGCCCGAGAGTTTGACGCCGCCCGGTACGGTGGTGGATCTCATCTGCCCCGAGCAGACCGTCGGGGATATGGCGTTGGCCGCGAAAATGCTGAGCGACGAATTGACCACGGCGATGGGACGACGATGCCGCAGGCTTTACGTCTCATCCGCGCGAGATGATATGAGGCACCAGTGAACTCCTCCGCGTTCCGGTCCCAGCAAGTCAATCGAGCGATCTATCTAGGCAATGAAGGCGTACGTCTCATGCGTCCGAGCTGCTTCACTGCCGAGGTGCGTCAGTTTCATCATCGCGAGAGACTGTTTTACCTCGATCTCCTGTGCGCGACCCAGTACCAGTTGATCATAGAAGTTGGTTGTAGCGGCTACCGCCTTATCGGCATAAAAAACGATGACAATGATTATCTTGGCATCGAAATAAATCCACCTCGTATGCGCCGGTTAAAGAGCAGGAGAGGAGCGGTTATCCGCTGCGAGGCCAGAAAATTCTTCAAAAGAATGCGGCTAATCGAAGAGATAATGCGCCGATATGATGGAAAGGTGCTTTGCATACTGCCGTTTAATTTTATTGGCACGATGGACGCGCCGATGGAATTTCTGTCGCTGGTCTGTAAAGCGCCTTTTGATCTAGCTTTGTCGCTCTTTTCGACGAGCGATACGGCAACGGTGGCTCGCCACGAATACTATGACCTTTGTGGTATTACCATTCAGGGGGTGGTGCGCACGGATGACTATGTTCGATTAGATTGCTCCAACGGTTTTCAGGCATTCGCGTTCGATCCGGTCTTTCTGGTGAACCGCATATCCTCGTATGGCTTCCGCTTGAACGAGATAGAATATCATGATGTCTGTAACTTCCTTCATTTCAAAAAGGGGCATCCTGAAATGAGGGGCAGGATATGAGGGAGCAGGATAATGCCAACCGAGCTCAGAAACAGATATTAGGTATCGACGCCAGCCGGATCACTAGAAAGCAAGCAGCACGGAAAGCCACGGCTAGTTGCATAGGCCGACACCATTAGGCAACGAAAGGCTTACAACAAGTCAAGCCGAGACCTGCGACACGCGCCGGGCGGGGAGCTCCAATCCGCAGTTTCTTTCGGCTTCGTCGCTGTTGCCTAGATGAAGCAGAAATCGTCCCTCCCAGCCTTGGCATTCCGAGAGCAAAGCACCCTGTTCGGCTTTCATGAGACTGTGTCGTCCAAGTCACCAAAGGGCTGGGGCTTCGGCCTATGTTGACCCGGAGCGAGGACTTCCATGTACGATGTCTACTTGAACGAACGGAACGACCTTCTCGTCGTTCCTCGAGGCAATTCCATTCCGATCGATCTCAACAGGAACTGGCGGAAGAAACGTGTCGTGCGCTCGGTTAGCGAGCAAATCCGCGAAGATGTCCGGATCTACGGCTACCATCGGCGAAAGTTGCCGCTAGGTCGTTCGATGAAAACCTTAGCTGACAAGCAAGCTTGATCTACAAACAACAAGCGATCGGCAAACAAATTCCCGGCGTTTTATTTCCGGACCGATCGGCGCGCCGAGAGCATCGAGCCTCTTTCTGAGGTCGGCAAGCGATCGCCTACCACACGCGGGACTTGACTTCAACCTAGCGACTTCTGCGCCGCAGTGGTCCGCACGGTATATCCGTGTTTGAAACCATGCCGCGACGGGAGCCAATTTGGGAACAGCGGGTGTGGAGTCCCGTTCAGCAGCCTCCGTTAAAATCCAGCCGAAGTAGTTCCCCGAATCAGATAAGGCATCTGCGTCGAAAACTTAAGCGATCGCGGCTCGAGGGCGACAATGACCAGCAGCTTTGCGGGCTATTTGGCTTCTTTCCGCTCTCGCAAACCAAAGTAATAGGATGGTTAGGCCGAAAATCCAGTTCGGAGTCTCTAAAACGGAACCAGTGAGCAACTGAGGAGCTCGAGATTATGATACCTGGCGGCCGGGCCCGGTGGCGATTTCTTCGCTGAGATTCACACGCGTTATTTTTCGAAATTCGATTCTAATGATGCGGGCATAGGGCGGGTAATTTTCATCTCGTATTGTTCAGCCCTGGTTCGGCTGCTGATTTCGGTGACGAGCGGCCGCGACCTCAGCTCGGCCCCAGCTTGAACCTCTCGCTGGGGCCGCTTCTGCATGAAACCTAATTGATGCGTTGTGGCTGACCGGGCACTGCTCGAGAGTCTTGTTGGCTCCGACAGCCGTGCCGGAAGAAGATTCTAGTAACGACCGTTGCCGTGACACATCGTTTCTTGGCGATCGAGAATTCTAGATCAGCGATGTACTCTGCGGGCGACCTGCCATCTTGTCGCCTGAGGCGAACTTACTCGTTTGGCCCGCGCGCAATAACGCCGCTTTCCAAGGAAAAATGTCGGCGCGCCGGTCGAGCCGCATCTTACGCCGTCATCTGCGTGGCCCTGTGAACCCTCAGCGTTGACTAGATAGCGTGGTATAGGATCGATCTGGATCATGCGCGGAACTGAAAGATCCGGTATACGCGGTCTAAGAACTAGAGCTCATGGAACGTCATGGATGGAAGCCGAGCGGCGGCGGGAGAGAGAAGGCAGACTAACCAACTTAGGTGTGCGTCGGACGGCCGCTGCTGATAAAATGGCTGGCGCCAACTGCCGATCCAACTCAAGCTGACAATGGTTGCGTGGTTGCAAGCTTGCCTGAAGTCGAAAACCCTGGCATTGCTGCCAGGGTTCTGCCTGTCGATCCTTTTGAGAGGAGGGATCAGAAGTCCATGCCGCCCATGCCTCCGCCCGGAGGCATTGCGGGACCGGGTGCGATCTTTCTTGGCAACTCGGCAACCATCGCTTCCGTCGTGATCAGCAACGCCGCCACCGAGGAGGCGTTCTGGACCGCGATGCGCACGACCTTGGTCGGGTCAATGATGCCCTTGGAGACAAGGTTGCTGTACTCGCCAGTCTGCGCGTCGTAGCCGTAAGAGTACTGATCCTTCTCTAGGACTTTACCGACCACGACCGAGCCATCTTCACCGGCGTTGATCGCGATCTGCCGAGCCGGCCAGGACAGCGCCTTGCGCACGATCTCAACGCCGGTCTTCTGGTCGTCGTTCGTGGTGCGCAGGCCCTTGAGCTGCTCGGAGGCACGGAGCAGGGCGACGCCGCCGCCCGGGAGAATGCCTTCCTCGACCGCCGCACGGGTCGCATGCATCGCGTCATCAACGCGATCCTTGCGCTCCTTCACCTCGACTTCGGTCGCGCCGCCGACGCGGATCACCGCGACGCCGCCCGCGAGCTTGGCGAGACGCTCCTGCAGCTTCTCACGGTCGTAGTCCGAGGTGGTCTCCTCGATCTGCGCCTTGATCTGGGCAACGCGGGCGTCGATGTCGGCCTTCTTGCCGGCGCCGTTGACGATCGTGGTGTTTTCCTTGTCGATCATCACCTTCTTGGCGCGACCGAGCATCTGCAGCGTGACGTTCTCGAGCTTGATGCCGAGGTCTTCCGAGATGGCCTGGCCGCCGGTCAGGATCGCGATGTCCTGCAGCATGGCCTTGCGGCGATCGCCGAAGCCGGGAGCCTTGACGGCCGCGACCTTCAGGCCGCCACGCAGGCGGTTGACGACGAGGGTGGCGAGCGCTTCGCCTTCGACGTCTTCAGCGACGATCACCAGCGGCTTGCCGGTCTGCACCACGGCCTCGAGCAGCGGCAGCAGCTCGTTCAGCGAGGAGAGCTTCTTCTCGTTGATGAGGATGTAGGCGTCGTCCATCTCAACGCGCATCTTGTCGGCGTTGGTGACGAAGTAGGGCGAGATGTAGCCGCGGTCGAACTGCATGCCCTCGACGACGTCGAGTTCGGTCTCGAGCGACTTGGCTTCCTCGACCGTGATCACGCCCTCGTTGCCGACCTTCTTCATGGCGTCGGCGAGGAACTTGCCGATCTCGGCATCGCCGTTGGCCGAAATGGTGCCGACCTGGGCGATCTCCTCGTTCGAGGTGACCTTCTTCGAGTTCTTCTGGAGGTCCGCAACGACGGCTTCGACCGCGAGGTCGATACCGCGCTTCAGATCCATCGGGTTCATGCCGGCGGCGACCGACTTGGCGCCCTCGCGCACGATAGCAGCCGCAAGCACGGTCGCGGTGGTGGTGCCGTCGCCGGCGGCGTCCGCTGCCTTGGCCGCGACCTCGCGCACCATCTGGGCACCCATGTTCTCGAACTTCTCCTCGAGTTCCACCTCCTTGGCGACGGCGACGCCGTCCTTGGTGATGCGGGGAGCGCCGAACGACTTCTCGAGCACCACGTTGCGGCCCTTCGGACCGAGGGTGACCTGCACGGCGTTGGCGAGAATGTCGACACCGCGCAACATGCGGTCTCGCGCTTCTACGCCGAACTTGACTTCCTTGGCTGACATAATCGAATTTCCTTAGTTTAATTTCTCATCCTTCGACGCGCCCGGCAAGGCGTTCGTCAGGGGTGAGTGGTGGCGAGCGCCGGACTAGGCGGCTTTCTTCTTGGAAAACACATCCGTGAGAACGCCCATGATGTCGCTCTCCTTCATGATCAACAGTTCCTGACCGTCGACCTTGACCTCGGTGCCTGACCACTTTCCGAACAGCACGCGATCGCCGACCGCCACGTCGATCGGAATCAGCTTACCGGTCTCGTCACGGCCGCCTGGGCCAACCGCGACGACTTCGCCCTGCGAGGGCTTTTCCTTGGCTGTGTCGGGAATGATGATGCCGCCAGCTGTCTTCTCTTCAGCGTCGATGCGCTTGACCACGACGCGGTCGTGAAGCGGACGGAAATTCATGCAGGCCTCCTGAGCATTTGAACGAGTTGACGATGGGTGCTTTCTGAGCAGCACCATTATTGCAAGAGCCAGGCCAAAGACGAGCAGAGCGATCTGCCTGCAATCGTGATGAATCTCACGCTTGGCCTGCGCGTGCATTCGTCCGGAAGCAAACGCCTTCATGTGCACAGCTCGCCAAGCTGTTGCGAACCTGACATTGCTTCTCGTCAAAACATCCGAGTGTACCGTCACGCGCATGGGCGCCAAAATGTGCTCGCTAGGGACCGCAAGATCAGGCCGATCACGACCTACCGATGGGATGGTGATCGAGCGCCGACAGTCTCTTTCCGTTTCTTCTCCACGGCTCTTCATTGTCGCCCCTGCGAGCAAAGCTGCTCGTACGAATTTGGCTGAAAGAAAATCATGCGGCCGGGCTATTTTGCGTCGACGGCATTCCAATAGCGCTGATGGAGCAAGGGGATTGGACCGGCATATGGATTATATACGTTGATATACGTTGTGCCGAAGCCTCCAGCGTGTGATTGCGGTGGCGAATTCAACCGATCTCTGCGCCAATAGGAAAACAACCTGTGTCGTCGGTAGAAGTACATCAGCATATCGTTTCGCTTCTTCAGAAGTCCAATCCAGTCATCTTGGATATCGGCTGCAATGACGGAACCGATACGCAACATTTTCTTACCCTGTGCCCACAAGCTCAGCTTTACTGCTTCGAGCCGGACCCTCGTGCGATTGCGCGCTTTAAGAAGAAGTTGGGCCCTTCCCTCGATAAGGTGACGCTGCTTGAAATCGCGATCAGCGATCGAAACGGGATGATCGATTTTCATCCAAGCAATGCAGATGGAGATGCAAAAGAATGGGATCTCTCCGGCTCGATACGCCGTCCGAAAAACCATCTTACCGAGTATGATTGGGTTCGGTTCGACCGCCCTTTCTCGGTTGAAACCCGGCGGCTGGACGATTGGTACAGCGACGCTAAGCTGAACACGGTTGATTTCATTTGGATGGATGTCCAAGGCGCGGAGGCCGACGTCATTGCGGGCGGCATGCAAACCTTGAGCAATACACGCTTCATCTACACGGAATATAGCGACCGGGAGCTCTACGAAGGGCAACTGTCGCTGCAAGCCATTCTTGATCTATTGCCGTCATTCGAAGTGGCGGCTCATTATCCCCGTGCTGTAGAAGGAGATGTATTGCTCAAGAACACGCGCTTCTAGCGCCTGCCACATATTCGGCCCTCATTTACCCCTGGAAGACGAATGGATACCGCGGTCCGGACAGGCGCTTCAAGTTCCTTTCACATCGCGGTGGCCATGCAGGCCTTAGCGATAGCGCACATAAATGGAATCCCTCGATGATTTCTGTGATTGTTTGAAGATCATTTATTTGGCGGGCTGGCTCGGCCCGCGACTCTGGTGCGACCAGCTCGAGCTTTCTCAGATGCCTGAACCAATACTGCCAGCCGACGCTCAAAGCGTTTAATTGTCTGAATCGCTGCTGTATGCTCCGGTCCTCTAGGAACCCGGTCCGCTGCTTCGAACAAATGCCAAAGCAACTGCATCAGCTCTCGTAGATCCTTAAGATGCGCCACTTCGATTACGCGCTTTGCGTCGCTGTTGTTGCGTCATGCTGAAACATTTGTCTTCAGTCCAAGTCAATCGCCAGTGGGGTGCATAGCGAGTTCGTCGCTGCTCATCAGCTGCAGCTCGTATTCCGTGTCGCTTGCACGAAGCATCGTCGATGAGCCTCTGCGCCATCATGTACGAACATGCCTCCATCAGCGCATGATCCGGAAAATCAACGCCTGCCGTGCGAGGGCGAATCCATTCATTGAACGAAGACCTGCAATGACCGTGCCATCGCTAGCTCAATGCAAGAAAAGCATGGATATGAGGATGCTAGCTCGCAATTGATCGCAATATCTGCTGGTCATAAACTCGACATGCTGCTCGGCACTATGCACGTTACTGTCCGGAGCAAGAGTTGTGTCGGCTTAGCCTGGCGAGGATCATCCGCAAGCCACCCGCGAGAAAGTCGCCTCAACCAAAAGATAGAGCAGATAGGGCCTATGCTCGCGCCCGGTGGCGCTCTCGGCATGCTGCTAAATTTAGCTCCTTTCTGGCCACCCAAGCACGAATGATCGTGATCGTAACGCGAGCGGTTCTTGGTCAAGAACGCTAACTCTCAGCCACCCTGGTCAGTCGATTGAGAGCCGCGGCAGCGGACGAGCGCCGCTGATCAGGTGGGCCTGCGCGGCCACTTCAGCAAGATAGTCATCCATTGCATTTCGCGCGGTTGCTGTACCAGGGTGGCGGAAGTTCACGGAAATTCCGTCCTGCCAGCGACTGACCCATAGGTATGTCTCGTAAGCATCGGAGCTACGGCTAATCAGAAATCTTGTCCGCCAGTGGGGCCAGCGGTCCGACCCGGGCACCGTCCGATTGTCAATATAGGATACCATGAAACGGTCGCGCAGCGTGGTGCCAAGCAGCTCCATGGCCTTTGAAAATGGCACCTGAGCCGTTTTCTTGGCGCGTTTGAGTTCGAGCCGGGCGGCGTGCAGGATTTCCGGCAACGTATCGGCCACCCGGAAGCTCACCGGGCTCATCCCGACATACCATCCAACCGAACGCATCGATCGTAGATCGTACCTGGTGTGAAAGCGCGCAACGGCGTGGAATTTGTCGTTGGTTCGCCAGTGTCTTTCCTGCCAGCGCCAGACTGGCGAAAATTCCCGTCGCCGCGTTTCCGCCCTGGGACCTGCAGCCGCGATCGAATTCGCATGCACCAGCCGCATCGAGCAGCCACATTTTTCCGCTCCGCTGCAAGGATCTCTCCGGCGCATCGAATGATAGCGGAAAGTGCGGCAATTGACCGCCGTTCGCCGCGATCAGCTCGCGCCAATGGCCGATGGCAGGATGGTCATCGGTTAGATCGGTCAATCGCTCTCGTTCGGCCTCGGCGTGATCCAGATAGCTGTGCACCGCTGCCAGCTGAGGTTCCACTCGACGGATCGCGGCTGTGTACAGCTCGCGGATCTCATACGGTACCAAGGCCATCGAGTAGGCATCGCTAACCGAGTGGTCGGCGGCGAGCAGGAGGCTCGTGGATGTCGGCCGGCTGATCGTCACGAAGACATACGCCGGCCAGCGCAGCGCGTTGGTCTCCGCGTCAAACAGTTTTTCGAGCAACTGAGCAGTTTCGCCGCTATCGGCGCAGTCACTCACCACGGTTTGCTCAAGCGCTGCAGCGCCTGGATCAATCGTGGCGCGATGCATTGCCGATCCATCCTTGGCCAATCGGCTGCGTAATACCTCGTGCCGATCGACCCAGCCAAGGATCGCTTTGGTCAGCGCGGCGGCGTGGAGCTCGCCTGGCAACTCGAATGCTGCGCCGAGCCAGCCCGGTCGGCCATCGTCCGCAGAGCGAAGATGTTCCTCTTGCACATAGGACGGGCGGCGCGGGTCAGCCCGCCAGCTGATCGGCTCGGGGACGTTGATCCGCCAAACCATGAGCCGCCCAGGCTGCCGATCAAGATCGCCAAATTCTTTGATGTCCATGAGCCAGTCCGTCGCGGTCATAGACGCAAGCTGCGCGCCTGGCGCAGCGGCCAAATCCACACTATGGAGGCCATGCCAAGCACGCTGCTCGCGAGTAACGTGGTACGCAGGCTCGTCGCAGCAGCGGCCGCGCCGCCGGCCAGCGCCCTCAATGAGGCCAGTCCCCACACCACGCTGCGGATACTCGCATTGATCCGGCCCTGTAAGTGCGGCGGGACCAACGCATATCGAATGGGAACCTGCTGCGCGTTGTAGATCCCTTAACCGATCCACAGCATGAATTGGGAGAGGGTCACGCATGCTACTGCGGCCCACCAGGGCTGGGTGAGCAGGGCCGCCAAGCTCATTCCGCCGGCGCTTACCGCCAAACCGATCATTAAACTTGGGCCGAGGCCGATCGCCCGGCCCACCCGCGGTGAGCTAGCCGCGCCGACCACACCTCCAAGCGCACCGATGCCGAGCGCCATGCCGACGAGCCGGCTGTCAAACCCGAGATCCTTGGTCAAATGCAGCAGAAACGCCGCAGAAAACGCGTTGTGCCAAAAGATGAATGTGCCGCTGGCCAACGTGACTGCCCGCAAAATCGGATTGCCGAACAGGCTTGCCAAACCCTCGGCAACTTGGCCAAGCACCGCTCTCGGCGCGGCCTCCGAGCACCCAGCTTTACGCAGGGGCACCAGAGACAGCAACGCGGCGGCAAGCAAAAATGAAATCGAGTCCGCCAGGAACTCTGTGCCCGAACCAGCTGTGAGCGATCTAGCAGAGTGGGTATGCACGCCAGATAAGCCACTTCAGCGATGACTGCGGCAACCCCAACCAGCATGCTCGTCGTGTACAACTGAACCAGTCCAAGATGTCCAAGGTTGGCGAACAAGGGAATTATGGCCAGCGTCGCCGCCATCACCAGATGGGCGGTCAAAAGGATCCGCCGATGAGGGAGGCGGTCGACGACGACCCCGGCGAACAGACTCACCACCAGGTACGGCGCTCGACCGCAGGCCAGCAGCAGCCCCGTTTGCGCCGGTCCCGCGTCCAGCCGACGAGCAGCGCAAGATAGCTTCGTGGCAGTCCGCGAGGCGCGGCGAAACAGCGCCGGCGGCTCACGTGTCGCCAGACAGGCTGGGAGCCGAGAGATACCCGAGTCGGCTCAGCTCACTTTCGGCGATCTGCTCGAACTCCTCGATCTGGGCTCGCGTCAGATCTTGGACGTAACGACCGATCCTGCCTCGGTGCAGCGGCTTCCCCGCAGCCTCGGCCGCCGGATGGCCGTGCGGTTGTTCGAACAATACGTGCTCGTATTCAGCGTGACGCAGCACGGCCTCATCCCAAGGCAAGCCGAGGTGATCCAGGCCCGGGCCAGGGTGGGACGGGGACTGGTTACAAGATCCTCGTAACGCACCTCAAGATAGCGGCCAGGCGGCGCGATTCGGTGTGGCTGGGATACCACTTCCAGCCAACCGCGCGCCGCATCGGCAACAGTTCGGTACCCCCAATCAGGAACGGTTTTCAGATGAGAGGCGGCAACGTCGCGGCCGTCCCGCACGATATGCACGAAATGTGCGCGCGGCCACAGCCGGGCGAAGGCGTCGATGTGGGCAATCTTGCGCTGCAGTTTCAAGCCCCAGCGCCGGGCCCCGCTACGTGCTCGGCGCAACTCGCCCATCTCGTTGATAAGGCAGCATCGGGCGGCGAACGAAACGATGTCGTCGCCCATCTCGACCATCACCTTGCTGACCAACCCACGCATATCATCGAAGTCGAGGCCGAACCGGCGGCACTGGACCACAAAGTGCACCCCGTCATACCAGAACGGATCGACCGTGTTTTTGGTCATGCCCGCGACACGGGAATCGCCGGCCGCCAGCAGGTCGATCGCGCTCAAGATGTGCGGACCGAGATTGGGCGGTTCGAGGAAGTCGATCTCCGGCCCGGCTACCAGATCCAGATGCGAATCCAGCACGATGCTCAGCAATGTGGCGCCCGAGCGGTTCTCCCCGCCGAGCAGCACCGGCGATGTGGAAAATGGATTGGGCAGCGGCATGGCGGTGTTCTCTGTTGGAAAATGCCTGCTCATCCGCAGACGGGTCAAGCGCGTCTCCGGCTACATGCGCTCGCGCATCAAAATCAATGGTCCGATAGCGGAAGGCTATTCCGGCATACAAAGTCATTCCGCCGCCGAGCGCGCACACAGTCCAGCGGACGTCCAAACGACGTCAACGTACCTGCCGAAGACCTTACTAGGGCGGTATCCATACCATCTTGGACGCTCGCCAGCGAGGCGCCGGGAGGAAGCGCCCGACCTTCCTCGAGAAGGAGCACTCGCAAACCGTGTTGGGCGATCTCGTAGGCCACGGTCGAGCCGCTGGCACCACTCCCGACAACGCATACATCAACGATATCGGCCGTCACTATCCCACCTCTGGCAACAAATTTCGACAATGCGCAATCAAAGCCCTATTGATCAGTGACCGGCTGCCCCAGATAACTGCCATAGCCAACGATGAACGCGCGGCAGTTGCACATTGCCCCAGACTATCCAGTGCGGCTTGGCTCGGTCGCCAATGATCATCTGGCGGGTATCATCTGCCAAATATCATCGCGAACTACCCTGAGATCGTACAATGTGACGCTACGTACGATTCAAGGCCGTCCGACCCTACCGCGTGAAATATGACAGATGGCTAGGTCAGGCGGTTGTCCGATCCACCTAACTTGCGTAGCTGCGTGGGTCAGCAAATGTGTCTGCACGATTTGCGGGCGCTCGCGAGCTCCTTGGGTTAAACGTCACAAAGGCCATGCGGGCAGCATTTCGAAGGCCACCAGGACTGTTGGCTCCCGAACTTTTCGCAATCATCAGACGTGGGTTGGCTGGAACAGCAAAGCCGCGCATCTTATCGGAAAAAAAGCCCGGCCTCATTTCGAGGGCCGGGCGGAAGTGAGTCTGGCAAACGAGGCTGCTAAGCGTCGCGCCAGCTCTCGTCGACAGAGGGAGGGCTGCCGACGGTTATTTGCGGTGATGCATTCACCGCAAATTCTAATCACGAAGGGATCGATGTCGGTCTGGCGTTGTTTCCTTTTTCCCAAGGCGATATTCACCAATGCACGGACGGCCCGGGACCATCCGTCATCGACCCCACTCGTCTAATCGGTATGATCTTGACGATCCTCGTAAAGCAAAGTCGACCGCTCAGGTGTCGTTGTCGCGCCTCTGGCGGAGGGGCCCCGCTGGCTTGCCCGGGGCCCCTCGCGTCCTGCTTTGAGATGCTACAACGTAACGCTAGGTACGAATCAAGTCGTTTGAGCTGCGGCACGCGTCATGAAAATTTAAGCTCCCGATTTCTCACGGGCAGCGATCAATCCGCGAGCCGCAACGGTGCATGTCGTATTCTGCTTGTGTTGCCTGTGCTTGTGCCACGTGAGCGCTCGAAGATTTCGCCAGCGCGGTTTCTCGATTCTCCGCAAGGATTACTGCGGCGACGAAGCTTTGCGACCGTAACCTCAGGCAGGTCGCGCACGTTGTAACTACGCTCAAGTATTTCAAGAAAACGGCCAAGCAAACGCGACTGCAGGTCGAATAGGCGGTACGGATCGGAATTGGCGTGCGCTTGTTGGTTTGCTTGATGCGAAGAGCACGAAGCGGCCGCCGAAGAAATTCAACGCAGGACATATGAGCGGCGGAATTCCCCAAGTAATTCGAACTGATCTCGCGGAAGAAAATCAACAGCATGGCCGTTCCATTCAATGAGCTTCCTACGCCTAGCTTTTGGATCGTCCGATTGACGTGCACAGTCGAGAGCCCGCATGCATCGGCGATGTCTTGCTGTATGAAGGGGACATGAAGACGACCATTGTCCAGGAGCCCCACGAGCTCAAGCCGCGCAGCGCTTCTGCTCGATCGCGTTGACCGTCATGCCAGCTAAGATTCTGTACGAGACGCTCAGATCTGTGGCGGGGATGGCACGCTGAGCCGGGGTAGCGAGATCGTTCGGCCGCATCGTACAGTATTTTTACTGGCGTAGAAATGCGGGGTTCCAGTACATTCTTTGCAGGGAATGTAGTTTGAGTCCTTGTTCGTGATTACCTGCTCGAATTGAGGTCCAAACATGAGTCACGCGGCTGGGATCGCTATGAAATGTCGATAGTGACGGAAGAAGAGCGCGAGTTGGCGCGGTGCAGGCAGGAAATAGCACGTCTCAAGAATCTGGTTGTACAGCTTTCTCAGCTCGTCTTGCGGCACGTCGCGGAAGCCGCAATGCAGGTGAGTAACTTGGGCGTGTGATCATAAATGACAGAGGGCGGCAGTTAGACGATTTCCGTTGTGATCCGCAGCGCGGCGTCCCCAGGGGGGAGGGGAGCGGCCCGCCTTGTTTTCCCGAGGCGGGGCCGCGCAATTTCCGGTCGAACTTTTAGTGATCCACACCTGCGGCAAGGCGCTGGGCGCGGCGGGTGCTCTTGTCACGGGTTCCGGCGTGTTGCGCGACTTCATGGTCAATCGGTGCCGCCCATTCATTTTCGCCACCGCGCCTTCACCCCTAATGGCCGTAGCGGTGCGAGAGGCAATCTTAATCCTGCAGGAGGAGCCCGAGCGGCAACGACATCTGATCGATTTGATCGACTTTGCACATCGGCAGCTCATTGTGTGCGGTCGCGCGAGTTCTTCGAACTCACAGATCATTCCTTATGTTGTGGGCGACAACGCCCGCGCGATGCGGCTCGCCTCTGCGCTACAGGCGCGCGGCTTTAATATTCGTGGGATACGGCCGCCAACGGTGCCTGTGGGAACGGCACGGTTGCGGATCTTGCTGACACTTAACGTGGGGCAAGATGATGTATCCGACATGATCGATGCGTTGGTCGAGGAGACCTGGGGCGACGTGCATTGAGGCCACGCAAGATGATCATGAGGCTGACGTCGGGATCGGCAAAACTGCTTCAAAGGTGCTTGCCGACGCACCCGCTTCGGAACGCAAATTGACAAGGTGCGCCCACGCAGAGCTACCACCGCTCTTTGGACAACATTCTCAGGACGTCCATCCATCCTTGAGTGCCAGGCTCGACGGGGTGCAGGCGACGCGCAGAAGAGTATTCTGCGTTCCAGCCGATGATCGCAACTGTCGCGCGCGAAAATTGCCGGTTTATTGCGGATCCAAAGTATGGTCGTACAGTTTCAGCGATGCTGCGTTTTCGAGATTGCCGGTCGCTTCGTTGGCTGATGCAGGAGAGACCGTCCAATGCCGTCGCGAGCAACAATGTTCCTCACATCAGCAGGCTGGACCGCCGTCGCGATCCTAATTCTGCTGTATGTGATCTTCAGCCCGATCTGAGTCGGGGAGCTTGACAGTACGATCTCTATCGGTTCCAAACCGGACGATCCGGCGAGGATATTTTGCTGAAATTTGTCCCGTGTCGCCGAGCCCCGCTTAGATCCCGACATCCATCGCAGCGCATTTCTGCGGCTTCAGCCAACTGTGTTGACCAGTGCATTGACGGAAGGCATGGACCCTGTTCGGTCACGGCAGGAATTGTGTGGGTGCTGGCCGCGCGTTGCCAACATAAGTGCGTAAACTAAGAAGAGGATAAAAAGCCCGCGCATGCAAAGAGGTGTCCCGAAGCTGTATGTCAATTGTGCAGCTGTCACGTCCGGTGCATTTACCGATGGGCGGGCGAGTTTTGCGGAACTCAACCGGAGCCGTGCTAGGCAGTTCAAACGACTGCGAAAGTACAGGTCAGTTCAGCAAGTCGACCCTGCCGGTGTCGAGCCGGTACAGACCTCCGACGACCTTTAGCCCGTTCTGCTCAACTGCCGCGTTCAGAACCGGGCCCGCCGATTTAAGTTTGCCGACGTTATCGATTACGTTTTGCCGGATGGCATTGGCGAACGCATCACCGGTTTGATGGCGAGATTCCCGTACGGCAGGCGCAAGCGCAGCGACGAGGGAGGGAATATGCCCCGGTGCCGGCTTGTCGTCGCTGAGCGACTTGATCGTGGCGTCTATCGCGCCGCAGCGATCGTGACCGAGTACCAAAATCAACGGCGTGTTCAGCACAGCGACGGCGTATTCCATGCTCGCGATCGTGACATCGTTGACAAAATTGCCGGCGAGGCGGCAGACAAACAGGTCGCCAAGTCCGCTGTCGAAAGCAAGTTCAGGCACTATGCGAGAATCCGCGCAGCTCAGGACCGCCGCATATGGATTTTGTCCATCGACTAAAACCTCACGCTCGCGCTTGAAGTCGCCGCCTCGTGATGCGCCCTGGACAAATCGGTCATTACCTTCGATCAGCCGCTTGAGCGCAGCATCCGGCGAGAGCAGATTATCCGGCTTGGGCAGCCGGTTTGCTTCCTTCGCGTTAACGATGTTGTCGCCAAGCCGCATGCCAACCGCCGAAAACGCGAACAGCGATAGTAATAGCGACCGGCGCGAAGGCTTGATCATCAGCGAGCTAGACATATTAAGGGAACGGTCTGCGTGCATGTGTCGCCTCATCGCGCCGCTTTACGCCATCCAGTGGCTTCAGCCTCCGCTTCGCTGCAGAACCATCGATCACCCGCCTTCTTCGTCATATCGATTTGTCCGTAACCGAGTTGCCCGGGCATGTGATAAATGCGCTCGCTCCCGCGGCCCAGCGTGCCCTTTATCAGACATTCGGGTGAGGGCGGGTCGGATAGCAAAGCGGATCCGAGCAGGAGTTCCTGAGCGTCGATCGGTATCGAGCTCGCGCCGACAACGATGGTCCCCTTGTTGCGGCGACGCCAGTCCCAAGGAGCGATGAACGCCCCCGACCATAGGCCCGCATAGGCATTGCTCGCTACAACCTCATAGATAATGTAGGTGTGAGGATCGGATGATAGTGCCCAGCCCGAGCTTATCATCCATGCGTTCACGTCCTCGCCTGCGATGAAGCAGCTGCCGAGTGACCGTCCGTACTTATCCACCCGCGTGGTGTGACAATCCCACGTTCGTCCATTCGAATGCCTGATAAGCTCATCACGAGCAGCTATGCCGCAAGCCCATTTCTGGCCGTGGGCGTCGAGGCAAATCTGATCCGTCTCTGGCGCCTCGATACCCGAAAGCCGAATTTTGGTTTGCTCGATCTCAATCGTATTGCCATCGATGATGCGTGGAGGGCCGCTGAGTTTTGCTGCGCAAGCCGGAGATGTGATGATAGCGAGCAATGCGGTTATCATCGCGCGACGTTTCATCCCGACAGCCTTTCGCTCTTGGTCCATGCGCTCAAAAACACCTGCAATCCGGCGTCAGCCGCGTTCGACTGCTTGATCGCACCATGTCGGTTACTTGGTCCGTGCTGCATCATTCGACGTTTGGTTGGTGGAAGCTCGATTGTGGTTGCCAACCTACGGCCTGACGTAACGTGAGATTCAAGCGATTTCTTGTGTGAGTTGCGATAGGCTTCCGGCCTCGACCGTCTCTCTCAGTAAACGCAGACTGCACCGTGCTTAAGATCATCGGGCACAGCGTCGAACTCGGTGCATTAAAAAACAACCGAGTGCTCCCCGAGAGAAATCAATCAAAGTAAATGAACATGGCTTGCAACGCGTTTGCGAGCGCCATCGTACAGCGCACGATCTGTCGATGTAGATTCGTCGATGCGCCAGACATCGGGCCCGACCGTTAGACAGTGATCGAGGGAGCGGCTGGGTTCATGGTACGTGGCGGACGAGGTTGCTAAGCGACTTCTGAAGCTGGCACCGGTTGGTCTCGACTATCCTTTCTTCTCCGATAGCGGCTCAACCAGCCAACCAGCGTGGAAGTGACTTAAAGATGGCCTCGGCTATTGGCATTTGTTGGCAAGGCGTGACGACATTAGGTTCAAAACTTTGGATGAACTCCAAGACGCGTGAGTTTCGTCTTGAGCTTCATCTAGTGTCTGCGTGCGATCCAGCCGTCGCGGGTCGGAGTTTTCCGAGAGCCGCTCGTCGGCCGCGGGCGTCAGCGCCGCGAATTCGGGCCAAGGCAGGGAGTTCGGGGTAATCGTACGGACGTTGCCAGCGGTCTATCCTTTATGGACCAGCTCGAGATCGGTTCGCGGAAAGTCGTCACCCTTGTGCAGCAGTGGCGCGCGATAGGTCTTGGCGCAGGCATAGGCGAAACAGTTGCCAAGATTGAGCTGAGCCGGATGTCGCCCCTTTCCGAACCGATCGAATGCCATAGCGGCGGTCGATATCATTCCGTCGGTAGTCGCGCACACGCGGATGGATCCGGCGTCGAGAAATTCTCGCACTGCCGCCTCCGCTTCCGGCGCACCCCATGCGTTGACGCGCATGAGAGCACAGATCGTTTCGTAGACTGCGATGGGTGAGGTGAACGGCGCCTTGGCGTCCGCAATTGCCATGACGAGCTCAGCCGCGTCTGGCTCGCGTAGCAAGATTGCGACCAGGGCTGAGGCGTCGATCATCATCAGGCATCACTCGACAGATCGTCGAAAAACGCCTTATCGGCGGTCAGGCCGGTTTGGGAGCGCGGGCGATGCGGTCGAGCAGCGGTTGCACCCGCTCCCAGAGCGGCGTCTTCAGACGTTCACGCTGAATTTCATGTTCGCAAGCCTCGCGAATGCAATCGAGGATCGGCTTGCCTTTGAGGGCGGCAAGTTCACGAATGATCCGGTCAGTGTCGCGGTCTTTAATGTTGTAGGCCATGGGTACCTCTGCTCGGGTATATAGGTATCCATATTCGGGTACCCAGCAAGGGTGGGTTTCCGTGCTCTTAACTCATTGATATTACGTAATATTTGTCGAATATGGATCGCGAGAGAGACGAGCCGCTAAATTGCAGCAGCTCACACGCGAGATTACCGACCGCAAACAACGCGAGGCCGCACTCGCCGTCGCGAGGCTCGCAATCAGGTCGATCAGTTCACCGAGAGTCTGCGGGCCATTTTGGCCGACCTTAAGCGTACCCGACGGACGGTCATGGAACCGAAGACGGTGGGCACCAGGCTGGAGGCCTTTTTCGAGGAGTTCGTCGTCCAGCTGCTGCTGAAGGATTTAGTCCACTCCTTACCGTTTCCGCGACGCGATCGTGGATCTTGCTCTCAGAATTCCTGCACGTCCGAGACGATGCAGGTGCTCGCCGAGGAATACGCCGCAGCAAGCATGGCGTCCGATCTCGAAGAGGGCCGGATGGCTGCGGCTGACGACTTGTTGGCCATCGAAAGCATCTTCGAGCAGATCGCGAGATGTTCGATCGGATCGAGACCTTTCGCAGACAGCTCGAGGCACGTGTTCGAAACACCATCAGGTACGCGGAGCGCGGAGCACAGGGACTCGTCGGTCGCGCCGGCGACCTGGTGCGGCGGCTTGACGCCCTGCTCCGCGAAGGCGGGCACGAAGAGGCAACCGTCGAATGGACCATTGAGCCCCTGCGGTCGCCTTGGCCTGAACACCATCAGGCGCCGGCTAGACAGTTGCGCCGTCCTGTCGAGGCAAGAGAACTCGCGGGGCCGCCGTCGGATCCGCTCTACGAACTGAGGAAGCGGATTCGCCTCGAGTGCATCGCCCGCATCGCGCCGCGGCCCGAGGACGTCAAAAGATTCCTCGAGCGGCAGGTGCCTCCGTTCGCCACCAAGGAGGCGCGCTTCATGGAGATCGGCACCGTTGACGATTTTCTCGCCTTCGATTGCGCCCGACATTATGCGCTAACCGGCGACGTGCCGGCGCAGATCGCGGCTGACTTCGATGCGCAGCCAAGCCTTGACACGGCTCCGCACGATAGCGAGTGGCTCAGATGCACGAACTTCGTGGTCAGACGATCGGGTACGCCGGCGAAAGGCAGAGCGATCCATGCTTGGAGAATTTGACAACATCGAGCGCTCCGTCGGCGCGGAGAAGGCGGCCGACCTTTGGAGGGCGTTTCACTTCTTGCTGCGACGACGATTCGTGTTCGCCGGCGATCCTCGCACCGGGACGGTCTACTACACGATGATGGATGACCGCTTCCGCGACGTGGTCGATGGCTTCTTCGACAGTTGCGGTTATCGCGTCCATCGCGATCCGGAGGCGCAATGGGGAGCCGTGAACTGCCGATCTCTTGTTACGGGCTTGAAGTGAACGGCCGACTCAAAGCCGAATTTGTAACGAGAGACGGCGCCCGGGCGGGTGGGGAAGAGCTAAAGAAGCATGCTTCAGATCGGGATTTACGACGCGCAAACGAATGCGCGTGAGGAAATCTAGATCTTCCGTCCCAATTCTGCGGTCGATAAATCGCAGCATGGCTGCAGAGCTCCTCGCCGGGGATACTCGGGAAAGGGGCCCGCCGCCATGAAGTATGCCGGCGTCGCTATCACTGCCCCGTTCCCGGGTACCCTTTTAACCAGGCTCGTCGCTGCACTCGCTCCCGCGTGCCGCCTTCGGCGTCACGCTCCTGCGGGTGCCATTGTCCGTTGAAGCGATGCGCTGCGCGCACGCCTGGTCTGAGCAGGGGCCGCAAGCATCGCTGGGCCAACTCCCCCGAAGAATGGATCTAGAGCTGGGCGCGTCGCAGGTTGGCGTCCGCTCGCTGCATGTGAGCGGGGAGGGCTAAGCCGGCTCTCGTAAGCTGGCACGTGGTCGCCTGGTCATGGCATCGATTGCTTCGCGGAATGGGCCGAGAGCAACGGTGCTACCCTATGACGAGCTGCGAGGGGCTCGCGGTTTGTCGCAAAAGCGTAACAGGTCAAGTCAGCGCTTCCGAACGCGTGTGCTTTGCTGCTCCTCGGAGGCGCTCAGCGTCAAGGAGCTGCGCCGCGATCTTGCTTTGTGCGACCATCGGCCGAGGCCTTTCGCGTCCTCTCTATTGCTTCCCGTTCACTTGGCTCTATCCGATCGAACCAGGAGCCTGGAGGAAAGGCCGCGATACGCTTGGCGAAGAAAGATTGCGGCTCCCAATCTTGTCCCTCGCTCTTCTCGAAAGCGATGACGCCGTTGTGGGTAAAATAATGGGGCCCTGGAATCTTACAGTTCACCAAAAGCAGAACGCGCCACAGATCCCCCCTCTCGGTCGGCTTGTCATTCGGTTTCGACACGTAATCAACTACAACGGGTTCAATGATATGGCAGCGGCCGTGCCGCAGAAGATTGCCGAGCTTGCCTTGCGCAGTCGTCACGAAATTGAAGTTGGCCGGATCATGCAGAAAGTGAAGATTTGCGTCCCTTTCGCCATCTGTGACTTCACTGGCGATCAACGAGAGCGCCAAGGCACGCCAGCCCAACTCAATCGGCTTTGCATATGTCGACGCAAGTGTAATCGTCCCGTCGGTCGCGATCTTCCAAGTGATAGCGTACTGTTCGTCTGATCTATTGTCCGGGTGCCTGGTCCATGAAAAATAGACATACTCTGTTCGGTCAATTCCTTCGGCGACTCCCCATGATCGAGGCACAAAGTGAGCCACCTTCGAGACCATGGAGATGATTTGTTCTATAGTCTCACCATCTTGCGCTCGCCACGTTGACTTGACCCTTTCGACAAGCGCGTGGTCGTTGGCGCGAACATTGTTGCTCGTCACCGCCAGCCCGGCCAGGCAGATCAGCGACCGACCGATACAGAACCAAAGCACGCGTCTTCCAGGCATTTTCTTCATTGCTTCCGGCCCATCTAGTTATCATCCACACGTCAATTCCAAAGCGGGACGTCCTCCTCAACGTGCTATGCGCAGATCGCAAGAAGTTAGCGGCAACGTGACGCGGGCGCCTGCCGATGTCCCGCACGAGCAGGCGCCGTCCCTCGATGTCACGCGCCGCTAACTTCAGTGGTCAGCCAAAGCCTCAATTTGCAATGCTGGACCTGCCCAGGAGGAGAAGCCTGGACATGCCGAGGACCTGCATTCTTCGTGCCAGGCAATAACCGGCAGTTCGCGCCAGATTTGTGCCGTCTTTGTCGACTTACCGACCTGCGCACGTTCTAATGTTACCATACAGCCTATTCGCCACGACTTCCGTGAATGATTCTTATCACGCACTGAATCTTCGACAGTGCGGGCGAATGCCTTGCTGCCGGAGTCTTGACGACAATTGGGAGCAGGTATGCCGCCATCGATCCGTGTGATCCAGGGGCGTCGCCGCTACTACGAATGTCGAGGGCGCCCAAGCCTGTTGTGCTTGGCACTTTGCGGCCTACATCAACGCGGAGCCGCCCTTCAGCGGCGAGCGATTTGGAATCGACGTTAAGGAACTTCACGGATCAAGCAGGCGGACGAGACGTGGCATTCTCCGCTCGCGCAATGTTATGGGCCGTCGTCTACCTGCTCGTCATTGCAGTCAACATTAGAGGAACTGCGCTTCCACGCAGCCGTGTCGACCGGCAAGAGGGAAGCCTCAGGTCTTGCTAGCTTCGGCTTGAATTACTGAACGCTTTCGAGAGCATCTGTCTGACGGGGTGGCTCATAAAAGGCCTTGCCATCCAGCCGAACAGACCGACAGTAAAGACGGCAGCAGCAAAGACGCCGAGGGCGCTCCAAACAGCCATTTTCATTGCGAGGCTCTCTTGTGGTTGTGGTGATTCAATATGCTTGCTTTGGCCAGTATCACCAAAACATCAGCTTGACGCCTACCAGGATTGGCTGGTCGTACATCGACATGCTCGCTGAGCACGCTGCTGGATTTAGCGCATACCTCTTGCGCCTATTCGACACTGATCCATGGTTATTGGTGGAGAGGGAGGACGCATCGAAGCGTGCTCGATGAATCGTTCGAAAGCCGGGCCGCATGAAAACGTCCAACTCGGCGTGGTACCTTCATCCTGCAGGCCGCGTCGTCTCTTCCATAGATCTGACACGCCGCCCGACGCCACGCGCCTTCGAGATGGCCATTCCGATATCTTATGATTCGAGAGTGGCGTCCACGTCGCGATCAAGAGTGGCCTTGGAACGTCATTCGCGTAAGAGGCCGCAGCACCAATTTGAGAGGTTGACGGCCGAGTTCTCTTGCCGATAATCCAAGTCGTCGAGGTTCTCCGGTTTCCATTTGATCCGGAGCTAAGAGGGAAGCCGGTGCCAATGCCGGCGCTGCCCCGCAACTGTGAGCGGCGAGCCACTGTCCAATCACTGAAGCCCGCGCGGCTTCGGGAAGGCCGGACAGCAGCAATGACCCGCGAGCCAGGAGACCTGCCCCGACAATATGTTCATCCACGGGCGGGGTGTCCCGGTGGTGCGCTAAGCAGCCGTCGCTCGGGCGACTTCTCCTGCCTGCGTCCGCCATGGCCTTTGCCCCCAACCCGGGGTTAGCGCTATGTCTCTTCTCTCACTTCCGGTTGCCACGCTCGGAACGCCGCGCATCGGTCCAAGGCGCGAGCTCAAATTTGCACTCGAAAGCTATTGGGCCGGAAGAACCAGCGAACAGCAGTTGCTCGAGGATGCGGCCGGCCTACGTGCTGCGAACTGGGCGCGCCAGAAGTCCCTCGGTGTCACCGTCATTCCGTCGAACGACTTCTCGCTGTACGATCACGTGCTCGACACCAGTGTCATGGTCGGCGCCATCCCGGAAGTCTACGCCTCGAAAGCCGAGCCCGTTTCCCTCAAGACGTATTTCGCCATGGCACGCGGTTCACAATACGACAGCCGGGGTGCGAGTTGCGGCCACGGATCTCGCGGCGATGGCGCACCCGCGCAGGAGATGACCAAGTGGTTCGACACCAACTACCATTACATGGTCCCGGAATTTCACCGCGGACAGACTTTCAGGCTGTCCTCTCGCAAGCCTATCGAGGAGTATGAGGAAGCCAAGGCCCTTGGCTTTCAGACTCGCCCTGTCCTGATCGGCCCGGTCACATTCCTAAAGCTAGGCAAGAGTGCTGATCCTGCGTTCCAGCCACTGTCACTACTGGATGACCTGCTACAGGTTTATATCGAGGTTCTGCAGGAATTGGCCAAACGTGGGGCAAATTGGGTTCAGTTCGACGAGCCCTGCCTGGTTCTTGATCTGGATGAGGAATCAAGAAAATCCTTGCTACATGCCTATGACCGGCTCGCCAAGGAAGGGCCGGCCATCAAGATCATGGTCGCCAGCTATTTCGGTGGCCTCGGCGACAATCTTCCCACCGCCTTGCGCCTGCCTGTCGCCGGGCTGCACGTCGACCTGGTTCGGGCGCCAGCGTTATTGGGCCAGATCATTACCGCCAAGCGAAGTGATCTTGTCGTGTCACTCGGCGCGATAGACGGCCGCAATGTGTGGCGAACGAATTTGTCGGCACTGCGCCAGCGGCTCGATCCCGCTATCGCGAAGCTCGGCAAGGATCGCATACAAATCGCTCCCTCCTGTTCGCTGCTTCACGTGCCGGTCGATGTTGAACTCGAGACGGAGCTCGCTTCAGACGTCAAGAGTTGGCTTGCATTCTCGGTTCAGAAGATTCGCGACCTTGCGACCTTGGCGCGCGCTCTTGCGGGTGATCAGAATGTTGCCGGCGCTCTTGCGGAATCGGAGCGCGTCACCACCAATCGTGGGACTTCGCCAAAGATCCAAGATGCCGGTGTCGCCGTCCGGATGAGAGCGATGAACCAGACCACGCGCCGGCGCGCCAGTCCATTTGCCAGTCGTGCCGAGATCCAGCGCAAGCGCTTCAAACTACCGGCGTTTCCTACCACGACGATCGGATCGTTTCCGCAGACTGCGGAGGTCCGCAATGCCCGCGCAGCACACGCGCGAGGCGCGATGAGCGACGGACAATACGACGAGTTCCTCAAGGAAGAGACTGCCCGTGCCGTACGTTGGCAGGAGGACATTGGCCTGGACGTGCTCGTGCACGGCGAGTTTGAGCGCAATGACATGGTGCAGTACTTCGGCGAACAACTCGCCGGCTTCGCATTTACCAAAAACGGCTGGGTACAATCCTATGGTTCGCGCTGTGTCCGGCCGCCGATCTTGTTTGGCGATGTCTCACGGCCGAGACCGATCACTGTGGGTTGGTGGCGGTACGCGCAATCGCTAACCGAGAAGCCGATGAAGGCGATGTTGACCGGACCAGTGACGATCTTGAACTGGTCGTTTGTTCGCGATGATATTCCCCGAGGCGAGCTCTGTCGTCAAATTGCGCTCGCGATCCGAGACGAAGTCGGCGATCTCGAAAATGCTGGTGCGGCCATGATCCAGATCGACGAGGCTGCGCTGCGCGAAGGATTGCCGCCGCGTCGATCGGAGTGGACGGCTTATCTCGAGTGGGCCGGGGATTGCTTTCGCATCTGCTCATCGGGCGTCGCCGATCAAACCCAGATCCATACCCACATGTGCTACTCGGAATTCAACGACATCATCGATGCGATTGCTGCAATGGACGCGGATGTCATCTCGATCGAGACTTCGCGCTCGAAGATGGAGCTGCTCGACGCGTTCCGGAATTACAATCCGAATCAAATCGGGCCGGGCGTGTACGATATCCATTCTCCGCGCGTGCCCGAGTCGAGCGAGATGAAAGAGCTCGTGGCTTTGGCTCGAAAGCGGCTGCAGGATTCGCAACTCTGGGTCAATCCGGACTGCGGCCTGAAGACGCGCAAATGGGAGGAGGTTCGCCCCGCGCTGGTCAACATGGTCTCCGCCGCCCGCGAACTACGCGCCGCATCCGCTCCGGCCGACCGTTGATCTGGGACTGGTCTTGGTCGAGAATTCGACCGCCTGTCAACGATTTGCGGGCTCGATAATCGTGAGAGATCCTGGTGAAAAAAAAGGCCCGGCCGCCTTTAGCGGCCGGGCGGAAGTATGTCCGGGAGGAGCGACGCTGCTAGGCAACGTGCCGACCTCCATCGGCGGAAGGAGGACAGCCGATGGTCCGATTACGGCGAGGACATCCGCCGAAATCTGACCCTAGTTGAGGCGCAAGTTCAGCGTAGCTCAATCATGCCCTGATATGCGGCCCATATACCTGGGATTAGAAAGTCGTTCGTGAAGAACGTTTCTGAGCACCGTTTTACGCGAGGCGTTGCGATAGACGGCGACAGCGTGTCCAGAGCAGGACGCGTAAAAGTTCCGTGAACCAGTGGCGGAGAGGCTGAAGTTGTAGCCGGCGGCGGCGAGCACCGCGTTGATGCGGTCGCCATCGCGGCCCTTGAGATGGTTGCGGCGCATTCGGTGGTCGTCCTTGAGATGGCCGATCACAGGCTCGATGGCGGCGCGGCGCCGCATCTCGTGGATGGCGTTGGTGACGCGGCGAACCTGGCCGCTGATCCAGACCTTGAACCGGTTTGGATAGTTGTGGCCGCGATAGCCCTTATCGCCGTGGATGCGGCGCGCTGGACCCCTGTGAGCTTTTCGAGATCGGCGATGACGGGACCGAGCGTGTGGCCGTCATAGGGATTGCCGTGCAGGGCCTTGGCATGCAGCACGAACTGCCCGCCTTTGGGCGCTGTGGCAGGCGTGGCAATCGAGACTTTGCAGCCAAACTCGTAAGGTGCCCGGGCCGTGCCTTTGCCGATGCACTCCACCTCGGGGGCGTGCAACGAGTAGACCTTGGGACCGCGCTGACGCTGCTCTTGATGGCGAACCCGGCGGGCGAGATCGAGCCGCGGACCAAAGCGATCCTCGCGCGCAGGGTCGCCCTCGATCTTGCGTCTGATGTCACGGATGATGCGGCCAAGCCGGGTGCGCAGGAATTTGAGTTCTCGCCGGGCGCGCTTGAACTGGTGGGCAGCGTGTAGCGTCCCACCATGACGGCGGCGCGCTTGGCCACGCGCAGATAGCTCTGGCGCAGTTCGATACCCTCGCGTTTGGCCAAATCGACCAGCTTCTCGATCGCCCGGTGCATGAGCCGCGCATCGCTCGGATGCGCGATCGCCTTGTCCTGGACGGTGGTGTCCACAACGACCCGCTCGAGATCTTTGGGCTCGATCGCCCCAGTTCGATGCGCCACCGAGAGGCTTTCTTGGAACAGCGCGGCGATCTGCTCCTCACCCAGCCGCTGGCGCCAGCGGGTCAGCGACGAGCGATCGAACGGCAACTCGTGCCGGAACACCACCTCGCCGCAGAAATACTGAAAATACGGGTTCTCGACCCACCTGTCGCACAGTGCCTCGTCAGACAGATTGTGTCATGTGCTTGAGGATGAACAGTCCGGCTACCAATAGTGTCGGCAACGGCGGCTGCCCCGCAGGCGACAGACCGAACTGAAGCGTCCCGCCAGGAAGTCCCAATCGATCTCCGCCGACAGACGCACCAGCGGATGGCGAAGGTTGATGATCTTCTCCAGAGATGGACGAAACAGATCGTCCTCACGATCGTCGCGCGGACGGCTCATGGGTTCTCCCCAACAGCGAATCTCGCCGTCAAAGGAATCACGAAGCCGCCAAATCCGGAATCCAAAACCGCAAGAAAACCAAGATCTACCCACGGCTTTCTTGCAAAATCGAATATTTGCTCACGCTAAATCACAGCGATAGATCGTCGCTTCCTAATTCTTCACGGGCGACGGAAGAGATCGATAAGGTCGGTACCTTACCGTCTATCGTCGGCGCAACGCTACGCAGTCTCGGACTTTCGAGTCTCGATGGGAGCGACCCGAAAACCCGAGTTGCCGTAAGCTTCTCGTCAGACTGGCTGACTATCAACCTCCGCTCGGCCCGACCGGCCCTTGCTCGGTTAAATCATCTTCGCTGAAAGGAATACCAAGTCCATGTACAATCGAATCAACGACTCATCCGGTTTTCCATGGGCGGCCTATCACGACAGTGATGAGACGGCACAGTCCGGGGGGCGAAGCTTCGAGGACGCTCTTTCTGGAATGCACATAACAGATCCGGGCTCTTATGCGAGTTCTTCCGGCAGCGGTTCAGGCTCCTACGTTCTCGCCTCCGAGCCGCCTGTGGTGGAGCTCTCTCGAAACGAATTCATCGAAAAGGTAGAGGATTATTATGGCGACGAAATTCAGGATATCGCCAGTAACCCGCAGAGATATTCGGGTCCGATCGCAAACAAGGCCGCACGGACTGCACAAGTTGCCTATGATCACGGGAGAAAAGGTTCAAAAGATGCGAGGTATTTCAGCTACCAGCTAGGGGAGAAAAGTGTCGGACTTCTGCGCACGGAAAGTGGAGCTCCCGTCAAAGATGTGTTCAAAGATAGGCGCACGCGCGCCAAATTTGAAAGGCTGTTCCCTGGACGGAAGGAAATTACCTCGACGGTCGATTTTCGGGTCGTTCATCCCCTGGTGGATAATGCAGGGGACATTTTGCTAGAGCATCAACTTCGGTTGGATGGCGACAGCCCGCTGCTGCTGTCCCACCCGATAAACGAGGCGGCAAGGGGCCGGGCCGCGACGCTCGGTTTTGTTGATGTGAGCGACTCCCTGATGGTGCTTGACCCTAGACAGTCCGACAAGTGGACGAACAATAGCGCGGGTGAATGGCAGCGAGCAGACAAGCCTACGCTTTATCTTGCGAAGGCTGAGGAGAGCGATGGCAGGTATGCCGAAAGATCGGCACGTGCAGCAAATAGAACGCCTGATTGGGAGGACGACTACGACTTCATGTAGCCCAGGAAAATCGGCAGCGAGAGAGTTGCGTTGAGGCCCGCTCTCTCCTGACGATAAATTGTTCGTAAGACAGTATGGTGGGCCCCGGCGGCGCGTATTATCAGGGGAGAAAGGTTCCACTCAGAGAGTTGTCGATTGATCTGGTAGGTGCCGAATAGCCTAGCCTCGACGCAGGCCGGATCAAACGTAGCAAGATGAAGCTGGCCATGGCGGTCGGTGACAGCCGTCACTATGTCGTCGACTGCGTCATGCCTCGCCATTTTATCCAGACCGCCGCCAAGGCAGGAATTGGCGCGGGACTCGTGACCCGATCTTTGATGAGCTGCGCGCACAGGCGCCGGCGGCGGTCGAACAGGGCACCGCGTCGCTCCCAAAAGCATTTCCAGCCGAAGTCGCTGACAGCATCAGCAATGGGGTCAAGGCTCGTCTGCACAGATTGGAGGGCGCGTGATGCCAAAAATCGATATGCGACCAGCTAATCGGAGCCAAGAGGCATTTCTGCCCCTGGCCACAGTGGACCAGCGGGATGACCATGGTCCGCCTCTTCGTCGCTGTTACGGGTCGGCAGGTTGTGCACAAGCGCGATATCGACAAGCAATCGCGCCAGCACGAGGGATTCCGGTTGTCGCGTGACGAAAGCAGATTGTCGTTCGTGAAGAACGTTTCTGAGCACCGTTTTACGCGAGGCGTTGCGATAGACGGCGACAGCGTATCCAGAGCAGGACGCGTAAAAGTTCCGTGAACTAGTGGCGGAGCAGGCTGAAGTTGTAGCCGGCGGCGGCGAGCACGGCGTTGATGCGGTTGCCATCGCGGCCCTTGAGATGGTTGCGGCGCATTCGGTGGTCGTCCTTGAGATGGCCGATCACAGGCTCGACGGCGGCGCGGCGCCGCATCTCGCGGCGGATGGCGTTGCTGCTCTTGATGGCGAACCCGGTGGGCGAGATCGAGCCGCGGACCAAAGCGATCCTCACGCGCAGGGTCGCCCTCGATCTTGCAATGAGCGGCTTGCTATTGGTCTGGCGTCAGGTAGTCATTGCTCTAGTCAAGTTTTTGTTCCAACCTCTGCTGGAAACCTTGTGCGGCTCGACGCAGAGGGACCGCGAACAGGGATGCCAATCAGTTGTGCTCTTCAGCGTGGCGACTGGTCGCGATCCAAAGCATAAGCCAGTTACGCGATGTCGCGCTCGGATCTGAAACGGCTCGGCTCGGCTTAGTCGGTTTAGACCGCCAGACTATGGGTAGCTCCGGTCCGAGTAAGGTGAGCGTCGAAGATCGATGCGACGCTGCGGGCCAGGAACTCTGCGCCACCGGCTACGGAAAGCCGGCCATCATCCATCACCACGACGCCGTCGGCGATAAGGCCGTCGAGACCAGAACGATCGACGACGGCTAAGCTTGGGTCCCGGCCATAACGACGGGATGTCTCGCAAAGATCGACCGTTAAATCGCACATGATTCGTTCGATGATCTCGGCGTGGAAGCGATCGTCGTCAGTCAGTAAATAGCCCTTTGCGATGGCGAGCCGATCCTCGCTGATGCGAGCGAGGTAGTCCTTCGTTTGGACGGCGTTCGCGACAAAGCCCTGTTGCATACGGCCGATGGCGCTGGCGCCCAGACCAATCAGGGTGTCCGCGCTATCGTCAGTATAGCCTTGGAAATTGCGCCTCAGCCTGCCTTGCTGCCTCGCCAGGGCGAGATTGTCGTCCGGTAGGGCGAAGTGATCGATTCCGACGCGGACATATCCCGCATCAACCAAAGCTTCCGTGATCGTTTCGGATTGGACGTGGCGCGCGACGCTGTCGGGGAGGGTGGATGCATCGATCCTACGTTGATGCTTCTTGAAGGAAGGAATGTGCGCGTAGCCAAAGGCCGAAAACCGGTCCGGATGAAGCTCGAGGCATCTGGTGACCGTATCCAGGCACGAAGCGACCGTCTGCCGGGGCAGGCCATAGAGCAGGTCGAAATTGATACGGTCGACACCGGCGCGGCGCAACCGATCGACCGAGGTCGCGGTCTGTCCGAAGCTCTGCAGCCGGTTGATGCCCTGCTGAACAACTGGATCGAAGCTCTGGACTCCAAGGCTCGCCCGGTTGACCCCGCAATAGCCCAGCGCCTCGGCCATCGGCTCGCTCAACATGCGTGGATCGATCTCTACGGCAATCTCGGCATCAGGCAGGACCGCGAATGAATGGCGCAACGAACCTACCAGATCAGCGAACGTTTCAGGCGTCATGATCGTCGGGGTGCCGCCCCCGAAGTGGATATGAGAGATCGGTTGCCGTCGGCCAAGGGTTTCTGCAACGAGGTAAGCTTCGGTCCGTAGTCCCGCTGCATAGATCGAGATCGGCTCCTGGCGCTTCGTGACAGACGTGTGGCAGCCACAATACCAGCACATGCGTCGACAAAACGGCACGTGCACGTAGATCGAGGCGGATTGCTGGGCGCCCAACGACTTGAGCCACGTTTGATAGTCGGATTCGCAAATCGAAGCTGAGAAATGGGGAGCCGTCGGATAGCTGGTGTAGCGTGGCAGCCGGTGCTGCCCGTAGGCTTGTGCCAAGTCCGGTCGCATTCGGAATGCCTTTCTTCCCTCTCCAACCGATTACCGGACACGCGGCGGATAGGCTTTGCGCTGGCTCAAAATATCCGCGTTGTTGATGGCGATAGCGGCCCTGCCCTTTCTGGGCAAGAAGAGGTCCAGCAGTGCCGCAATGATCGATCGCAGTTGGTCGGCGGACGTGAGGGGCACTCATATCAAAGTAATATTAGCGGGGCGCTGTTCGAGCCGTCCTGCCAATTGCCCCGCGACGCTCACGTTACGGGACCTGCCGGACCCCGGCCGTGCTGTTTGCGAAGGGACGGGCTGCAAGCGATCATCGGGCGCGGATGTCGCACTGGCCGCGCGCAGCTTACCGCCAGAAGGATTGTCAGCTTCATTTCAACGAGATGAGCATGATCTCCACGGCCCGACGTGAAGGGCCAGTGATCAATTACGGTCCATCGGCTTTGGCGCCTTCTGGCGGCTTACCTGCCATTGCGGACGAAAACGCCACCGAACTCCGTTCGGCTTCAGCTTCTTGCTCTAATTGCAGAATATGCGCTCTTAGTGCATCGGAAGCCGCTTCCGCCGTCTCGCTGAATAGCAGATCCCCATGATCAGTGCGGGCGGAAGCGATTTCCATCCAATCCTCAGCCGATAGAGCCTTGACGGCGGCGGGGAAGAAATCTCGTTCTTCCCACATCATGTGGTGCCGCTCCCGCAATATAAAGTCGCGTACGATGTTGCCGACGTCTTGTCGAAGGATTTCACGATCCGCGAGGATAGCATCGATAGCTTGAGCGAAATGGTGCAGGCGGTCGATGACTTCCTGGTGTTCATGCGCGAGATCGCCGATGATTGCAGCCGCATCCGGATCGCGAGTTCTAAGCTTGGCGATAATCAAATCTTCCTGAGGATGATGGTACACCTCCGGGTAAACCTCGAAGTAGCTGATAATCGCGCGAATGACCTCATAGTCTGGACGAGCCCCATGCTCAAAAATCTCCAATTCACGCTGGAGGGCGACCAGAAGTAGGTCAATATTGCGATGCTCTCGAAGCAAAAGATCGATGATCATTGCGGTGCTCCAGGGAGGAACAATGTAAGCGAGCGATCCTGCCATCTGTGCGCGATCGCCCAAGCCGATGTTCGGGTGTCTTTCACGTGCTGCGATCTGTCGGCGTTGTTCGGTGCTCGGAAGTCCGCGCATTTCACAGCGCTTCTTGAGCTTAGCCCAAGTTCTGCGCAACGCGGCTCGGCAGTTTGTCGTTACGTAGCTCGATTCGGCGCAAGGTCGGCAAGGCAATCACGCCATTCTGCTCGAGTTGAGTGAGGGTGCGCGAGACCGTTTCGATCGTCAAGCCAAGGTAGTCGGCAACATCCTGCCGTGACATCGGCAGTTCGATCGCAGCGTTCTTCGTAGTACGGCGAGACATATCGAGCAGAAATGCCACGACCCGCTGTTCAGCGCTGCTGATCAAAAGCATCAGATGCTCTTGAAAGCGGCGGAGCTCAAGCGCCATCGCGTCCCAGAGCTGCCTTGTGAGCTCGCTCTCTTGGCTGGCGCGAACGATGAGGGCGCTGCGCTTCACCATCAAAAGGTGCGTCTCACAGACCGCCTCCGCCGAAGCGATATGGCTGTCTCCGGCCTCAAAGCCGAAGATGTCACCGGGCAGATAAAACGCACCAATCTGACGACGTCCATCTTCCATAAGCTTGTAGGTTCGTACAGCACCCGATACCACCTGGTATAGGTATTCGGCTGCTTCGTCCTCGCCGTAGATCTCACTATTGCGAGCGAACCGCATCGGGGTCGCAACCATACCAAACGGTCCATAGGTACGAGATTGCCTGCACAGGACGCTGCTCGGATGATGGCTGATCTGGTGAATACTCGCGGCCTGAGCGTACATGGTGGACTCGATCTTCGAAACGTCGATAGAACGCAGACTGGCCGCTTCTAATGAATTGGAAAATTTGGATGTTTCCCCTAAGTAGAACCCACTAAGTATTTATACGTAGGCCGCGAGAAGGATTCTCGATGGGGGCGACGCAGCCTTTCGATAGCTCGAATGCGGCTCAAAGCCGACCAGCCGCGTTTGAATGAGGAAGCTTGCATGGTGGCTTGTCGGCCGTTCGTCTTGAAGTTGAGCTCGGGGATCCTCGGGGAGGGGCGGTGACCAGATTGTCCCGCTTCTCTAGACCGGTAGCGCACGTGCAATGTTCGAAAACCGCGGCGCATGTTCAGCCGTTTCGCCTTGCCTCGTCGATCAGGCGACGGCGGGCGCGTGAAACAGACGGCGCCCCTGTTCTCCGGATCGGCGGGTGATGGTGATGGGTGCCTTGCCCTGCGCTAATCGACGGCGTTCGGAGCGCATCCGGCGGCATTATCGCATCTACGATCTCACCTTCAGTGCGACATCAAAACCGGAATGACGTTTGCACGAAGCAGATCTCTCGAAATGCTGCCGAGCAGCCTTTCCTGCAGCCGAGAGCGGCCGTTTCCGCCCATCACCAGCAGATCGAGGTTTTCGTCCGCCACAAGCGACAGGAGGGCCCGGTGCACCGACCGGGACGCCGGGAGCGACACGATCTTTGCAGGGAGGCCCGATCTTGCAAGATACTGTCCCAAATGGTCGGCGGAACTTTGTGCCGGGACCCTGTGCGCAGCAGTCATCGCGATGATGGTCAGCGCGTCCGCTTCGCGCAGCAACAACATCGCGTCGTGCGCCGCGCGGGCTGCAAGGCGGCTGCCGTCCCAGCAAATCCCGATTCGTTTGGCCGAAAAAGCGCCGTGGATGACGCTTGGCAGATACAGAACTGGCTTGCCGGCCTGGAGCAGGATCTCCTTGGGAATAACGTTGTCATAGCTCTCGTAGCCGCTCTGGGGCTGCGTGACGATAGTCATGTCGTGCACTCGCGCGCTGGCGCAGATGCTTCGACGCGCCTCCGCTGGAACCGCACTGAGCGCGCGGCTCGCATAAGAAATGCCGGCGCTCCTTGCCCGCAGATCAAAGACACGAAGTGCCGCTTCGGCTTTCTCTAACGCACGCGCCTGCTCGATTTCAAAGACCGAAGTGACGGCCACCCCGCTGAGTGCGGCGAGCGGAATCATGGTCCTCTCATAACCGATCGCCACAACGTCAAGATGCGCGCCCGTGCTTAGTGCGAAGGAAATCGAACCGTTCACCGTAGCCCGCATCGGAAGCTCCGTGGGAAGATGGACCAATATGTTCCCGAACATTGCCGTTCTCCGGGCATGAAAGGATTGCTGCCCATCGGAGCACAAATCTGGGCCGGACAATTGATCTGCTTCATAAGGTCGCCGATTTGGTTAGGCAGGATCAAACCGGCCACGGACAGTTCGCGCAGAGTCCGATGCCAAGTAGAACCAGCATGGCATGTGCTGCATCGGTCGTGTCAACCGCGAATCTTGCACGATTCGTGCACAGCGATTTTTGCTGCACAAATCAGCGGGATTGGGACTGGCCGGAGATCACGGATGCCGTCGATTCCTCGCCGGAGAATCAATCAGCGGTATGTGAGGACATTGTCGCAGACGGGCGCGGGGGCCAGTGCGACGTGCGCGTGCATCGTTCGCTGGGCTCGTCTTGATTTTCGCCATTGCCGGTCTGTGGTCCTGGCCTGTTCTCAAGGCTCCGCTGGGTAATGCGTTTCCAAGGCGCTCCACCCTCACGCGATTGAAAATCGTTCCTGGACGAATTCTCTAAGATCAACCACTATGCGTCGCCTGGACCACGCGGCTCGCGCCCCTGCTAGAATCCTGCGGCGATGGCAATCCGCATCAACTCGGACATGCTGCGTGCATTGGTCTTGGCCATCAGGTTGGCGCGATAAACCTCGACCGTCCGGGGGCTGATGCCAAGATCATGGGCGATTACCTTGTTGATCTTGCCGGCTAATAGTCCCTGCAGGACGTCACGTTCGCGCGACGAGAGGTCCGCAAGGCGCCCTTCTGCCTGCAGTTTCGCTGCGTCATCGTCTGGCTTCGTTGGCCGCGCTTCCAAAGCAGCGTTGATGGCACGCAACAGCACCTCGTCCTCGAACGGCTTCTCGATGAAATCGACCGCACCCGCTTTCATCGCTTCGACTGCGAGCGATACATCACCATGACCGGTTATCAGGACGACCGGACAGTCGAGGCAATCAGCCTTCAACTTGCGGATCAGTTCGAGGCCGCTCATTCCTGGCATGCGGATGTCTGATACAACGCAGTCGACCGGACCGCTTGCAATATCATTGAGAAACTCGGTCGCGGTCTCGTAGGTTGCTACCCAGAAACCACTAATATCGAGCAGAAACGCCAGCGAATCCCGCATCGCGGCGTCATCGTCGATCACAAGAATGCGCCGCTCAGTCATGCTTCTTCACCGATGTCAGCAAATGGCAGCGTGAATTGAAAGATCGTGCCGCCACCCGGATTGGCTTCCGCCACGATGTGGCCGCCATGGGATTCCACGATTGTCCGGCAGATTGATAGTCCAACACCCATGCCGTGTTCCTTCGTCGTGACAAAGGGCTGGAACAGGCGGTCGGCGACATCAGGGCTAATGCCGGAACCCGTATCAGCAACGGTAAACCTGGCGAGACCATCGACCTTGCTGACTCCGACGGTCAATTCGCGGCGCGGACAGCAAGCCATCGCCTCGATCGCGTTGCGTATCAGGTTCAGCGCGACTTGCTGGATCTGGATCTTGTCTACGATCATTGACGGCAGATCGCGGTCGCTGCGCATCGTCACCCGCACGCCTTGCTCCTTGGCGCCGAGCAGGGCCAGCGCCACAGCCTCTTCAAGCAGCGTGAGCGGATTTTCCACAGAATGCTGCGTCTCGCCTTTGGCAACGAACTCCCGCAGGCGCTTGATGATATCGCCGGCGCGCAGAGCCTGTTGGACAGCGCGTTCGAGTGCATCACCAATGCGATTGGCGTTCGGCTTGTCTGACGCCATTAGAGCCTTTGCGCCGCGCATGTAGTTTGTGATGGCGGAGAGTGGCTGGTTGATTTCATGGGCAATAGATGATGCCATCTCACCCATGGCGGTCAGCCGCGACACATGGACGAGTTCAGACTGCAGCTCCTGCAGCCGCCGTTCCTGCGCCCGCCGTTCGGTTAGGTCTCGGATGAAGCCGGTGAAGAAGCGTTCGCCGCGCACTTTGGCCTCGCCGACGGCAAGCTCCATCGGAAAGGTCGAGCCGTCGCTCCGCTCGCCGACCACGATGCGACCGATGCCAATGATGCGCCGCTCGCCGGTGGCCAGATAACGTTCAATGTAGCGGTCATGCTCGGCCCGGTAGGGCTGCGGCATCAACTTGGATACAGTCTTTCCAACCACTTCGTCCGGCAACCAGCCAAATAAACGCACTGCCGCGGCGCTGAACGAGCGAATGATACCCTTCTCGTCAATGACGATCATGGCTTCAGGTACGGTGTCCAGGATCGACTGCAGATGGGCTTGCCGATACCGCGCTTGTTCCGATTCCTGCCGCAGCCGGTCGCCCATGAAGCCAAGCATGGGACCTAGTACCGAAAATGCGGCAATATCGATCATGTTTGCGGAAAGGGTGATGAGGCTTTTCCCAAGAAATGCCGCGCTGATGACGAGGCAGAGCAGGGTCGCGAAGCTCGCCGGTCCGCGGCCGCCGGCGAAAGCGGCAAAAACGATCGCCGGAAGGTAGATGATCGTAAATGAGCGGTCATCGAGATACGGATTGAGCGCCGCGCGGAGCATGAGGGCGAGCGCGACGGCTGCCGCGGCAGTGCCATAGCGATACCAGATGTGGTCGGACATACTTGCCGGCAGACCCTCTCATTCGATCGATTCTACATCGTTTGGCCGCGGGAGGGCCACCGGAGGCAGGCGCACGTCAGTTCGCGCCGATATATTGTGCAGGATAGCCAACGCTATTTGAACCAAATGCGCCAGTGCGTGGGCTGCACAGCGACGTGTTCTCCTGTCTTCGCCTTGATCCAGCCACCGAAGATGCGGCGGCAAGGGAAGACCAGCCGATGAATGATATTACCCTCGATCACGCCAATCTCAAGGTCCCGATCGAAGGGCGCCGTGTCGATCCGCTCCCACGTCACGTTGCCGTTAGATCCTGGACGGTATTCATCGCCGCCGACTGACAAATTCAAGCAACCTTTCAGACAGTACGAACCACATCGCTTGTCCGCCCCGCGATCTGGTTCAGCCCAATATTGCGCAGTCGGCGCGCGGTCTCGATCGCGGCAGTCGCCGCCTCGGGTCTGTCGGCGGAGGCATCGTCGAACCCATCGTGCTGGGTCATGACCCTCTCGCCGACCCAAATACCGGGATTGATGCTACGAAGCACCTTGCCACCTTCGGTCGAACCGGTCCGGACCTGCTCAAGCCTTCTCCGGTTGGTCATGTCGGGTTTTTGCCGAAACTGAACTGGACCGCGGCCCACAATTGGGCTCTTCGCCGAGCAAGTTTCGCCGTGGCCTGTCATGTCGAACATCCTTTGTTGATGGGACGTCTCCTTGTTACGGCGTCGGTCGTGGGACGGGGGGCTAGCTGCGCTCGGCCCCGAGCGTCGGGCCGGTCCGCGGGTCGATGAAGTGGACACCATCGTAGGCGGCGCAGGTTACCGGGTGCAGGTCGTTGGCGCCTGGCTCGACTGCGTCGTTCGGCAGCAGTCCTTGAATCCGGTCGCCCCTATTTGGGCACGAAAAGATGATGGGGCGCCAAGCCTGTCTGTGAGCCATATGTCTGACCTTGACTGGAGATCGTTTCTATCGGTAGGCCGCCGCTGGAGTATTGACGCAGGTCAAAAAAAGCGATGCGTCTAGAACGAGTGGCGGCGTACCGCTCGCCGCGAGCGGGACAGGGGGCCAAACATGTTCCAGTTCGGGCGATCCCTCGTGTCGCGCCTTGATCCCGACAAACCCCGGATGCGGCCGGGTTGATGGGAGTCAAAATACGGGCGGGGCAATCATGCGAATGTTGAAGCGCACCGGACGCGCATCGGACCATGACAACAAGTGTCATCAATGATGCGAGAGGCGCAAAGGAGATTCCTAGTGATTGCTCGCCTCGCATTGTCGATGGCCTTGCCGGCGCTGATCGCAGCCATAGGCTTTGGCGCGGAAGCCCTGAACCTTGGCCTTATCGAAACCTTGGCTGCGGCGAGCCTGGTCATCGGCTTTGCCATTGCGGCGGCAGGGTGGGTCGTCAGACGCGAGATAGGGGCGGTTCGCCCCATTTGCTCACGATCACGGGGACCCAGGTCTGGCTGACGATATCGCCGGGTCGCCAGCACTCGTCAGAACAGTCTCTGTCACGGTAAGTGACCGATTACTTTGGATGCTGCTTGAGACAAATCAAATACTCTCCGCGCGCTAATGGCAGAATAGGCAGGGATAAGCAAACCCACTGCAAGAGGGTGGTCATGCCTTCATTTAACGTTCGCTTCATTAAGACCGTCTGTGACGATACCGGCCACGAGCATCGTGCCTGTCAGGCAGCGTTCAAGGTCGATGCCGCATCGCTGAGTGCTGCCGCCCAGCAGGCAGAGAGCGACTTCTGCAAGCAAAAAGGTGTCCGCGATTGGACCATTTTCGCAGATGCGATGGAGCTTCGAGCCCCGCCTGCGTTGCCCCCGGCATGGGGCGGCTAGCCTGAGTTCGGCTAGCGCAGGTCCTTGCGGATTTCATGGCAATCGTCAATCCGTGAGTTCAAGCGCGATCTTGTAAAACACCGCGCCGAGCATCGATTCGAAAGAGCTCGCGATGCTGTCACCAATGCGGCAGGCGCTGTTGCCCGCAACACGAAATGGGCCTCGCCGCAGTCTCGCCGGCCCCCCGGGGCAGGGCGATCCGGATCGAACGATTTGCTCTTACATTTGATGCAGGTCAAAAACAAACCTGCCTCCAGCAGCTATGGCTGCTTCGAGGGACATGACACATGGTCAGCCAACCTGCACGAATCGGTCGTCCTTGGCGGTTTAGGAATTTGCTCAGCCGATTACGAGCGAGCCTGTCTCGGACGTCCGAGCTGGCTTGCTTGAGCCCGCAGGACATCGATGCGATCGCGCGCGAGCTTAATCTGTCTACATCCGCTTTTCGAACCCTGGCGCAAAGTCCGGGCTCTCCCGAACTCTTGAGCAAGCGCCTCGCACTTGCCGGTTTTTCCGAGCATGCGCTTGCCGCCCGCCATGGCGACGTACTGCGCGATCTGCAGCGAGTATGCGGCCTATGTCAGGCCAAAGCCCGTTGCGCCGCCAACCTCCAAACAGGGAAGTATCGAAATCCGCTGAAAGACTGCCCCAACGAACAAACCCTGCGCGCGCTCGGTCGTGAGGTCGATCACGGCCTTCCGCAGCGCTTTTGCGATTGATGAACCCAATCGCTTAGCTCGCCGGAAACAGTTCCCGAAGCATCCCCGCTTTCAAAGAAGGCCAAGCCATGACAAGCCCATCCTTTGCCTCGAAATCCACGACGATGGGTGAAGCAGGCCTGATGTCGGTATTTGCAGTTTCTGCCTACGTCTTCTTTTTCGCCGGAGCGATGGGGCATGATTCTGCGTTTACCTTCCACGCATTGCTGGCTTCCGCCGCCAGTCTGACCGCCGCGGGCGTCATCCTCAATCGCTACTATGAACGGCCGGCGCAATTACCGCCGGCGCAGATCAATGGCCGACCGAACTACAATCTCGGTCCGATCAAATTCGCCTCGGTGCTGGCGATGTTCTGGGGCATTGCGGGCTTTTCCATCGGTCTGCTGATCGCCTCGCAACTTGCCTGGCCTGCACTGAACTTTGATCTGCCCTGGGCGAGCTTCGGTCGGCTCCGGCCGTTGCACACATCGGCTGTGATCTTTGCGTTCGGCGGAAACGTGCTCATCGCGACCTCGTTCTACGTCGTGCAGAAGACCTGCCGCACCCGCCTGGCTGGCGATCTTGCGCCATGGTTTGTGGTCGTTGGCTATAATTTCTTCATTCTGATCGCAGGCACTGGCTATCTGTTCGGTGTCACCCAGTCGAAGGAATATGCCGAGCCGGAGTGGTACGCCGATCTCTGGCTCACCATCGTCTGGATCACTTATCTCACTGTGTTCGTGGCGACGCTGTTGAAACGGAAGGAGCCGCATATCTTCGTCGCCAACTGGTTCTATCTCGCCTTTATCGTCACCATTGCGGTGCTCCACCTTGGCAACAATCCCGCATTACCGGTATCGGTGTTCGGTTCGAAATCCTACATTGCCTGGGGCGGCGTGCAGGATGCCATGTTTCAGTGGTGGTACGGCCATAACGCGGTCGGCTTCTTCCTGACCGCCGGCTTCCTGGCGATCATGTACTACTTCATTCCGAAAAGAGCCGAACGGCCGGTCTATTCTTACCGTCTCTCGATCATCCACTTCTGGGCGCTGATCTTCCTCTACATCTGGGCCGGACCGCACCATCTGCACTACACCGCCCTGCCGGACTGGACGCAGACGCTGGGCATGACATTCTCGATCATGCTGTGGATGCCCTCATGGGGCGGCATGATCAACGGCCTGATGACGCTCTCGGGCGCCTGGGACAAGCTCCGCACCGACCCGGTACTTCGTATGCTCGTGGTCTCGGTTGCCTTTTACGGCATGGCGACATTTGAAGGTCCCACCATGGCAATCAAGGTCGTCAACTCGCTCAGCCATTACACGGATTGGACGGTCGGCCATGTGCATTCGGGTGCATTGGGCTGGGTTGGCTTCGTATCATTCGGCGCGCTGTATTGTCTGATTCCCTGGCTTTGGAATCGCCAGCTGTATAGCCTTAAGCTCGTCAACTGGCACTTCTGGATCGCCACGATCGGCATCGTGCTCTACATCTCCGCAATGTGGGTGTCCGGCATCCTGCAGGGGCTGATGTGGCGCGCCTATACCTCGCTCGGCTTCCTCGAATACTCGTTCATCGAGTCGGTCGAGGCCATGCATCCCTTTTACATCATCCGTGCCGCGGGTGGCGCACTGTTCCTGATCGGTGCGCTGATCATGGCCGCCAATCTCTGGATGACGGTGAATGCACAGGAAGCCGATCAAGTCCAGGACGCCAGAGCGCTCCAGGTCGCGGAATAGGTCATCGCATGTCGCTCTGGAACCGACACAAGATCTTTGAGAAGAACTCGATCATCTTGATCGCGGGCATCCTTGCCGTGATAGCGATCGGTGGCTTGGTCGAGATCACGCCGTTGTTCTACCTTAAGAGCACAATCGAGGCGGTGGACGGCATGCGGCCGTATACGCCGCTCGAGCTCGCCGGCCGCAACATCTACGTACGCGAGGGATGCTATGTCTGCCACTCGCAGATGATCAGGCCATTACGCGACGAGGTCGAGCGCTACGGGCATTACTCGCTGGCCGCTGAGAGCATGTATGACCATCCGTTTCAATGGGGCTCGAAGCGGACCGGCCCGGACCTCGCACGTGTTGGCGGGAAATATTCCGATGAATGGCACGTCACGCATTTGACCAATCCGCGCGCCATCGTGCCGCAATCGGTGATGCCGGGCTACCCGTCGCTGGCGAACACCGAGGTCGACCTGACCGACATGGTCGCACATCTGCGCACCAATCGGGCGATCGGCGTCCCCTATAGCGAGGACCAGATCAAGAACGCTGTCGTCGACCTGAAGACGCAGCTCGATCCTGACAGCGCGAACGTCGAATCGTTCCAGAAGCGCTATCCGAAGGCCGCTGTGCGCAATTTCGACGGCAGGGCCGGCAATCCGACTGAACTCGATGCGCTCGTCGCCTACCTGCAGATGCTCGGCACGTTGATCGATTTCAAGCTCTACGACGAAAAAGCCAATCTGCGCTGAAGGATCCTCTGATGAAAGCCGTTATTTCCATCGAGAACCTGGCATCGAGCTTCGTCGTGACGCTCTGGACGCCGCTGTTCGGCGGCATCTTCATGGCCATCGTCGTTTACGCGCTGTGGCCTCGCAACAAGAAGCGTTTTGATTCTGCGGCGCGCATGCCGCTGCGCCGGGACTGACAGATCATGACCGAGCACAATGACATCGACCACATCTCCGGCCGCTCCACGACCGGGCACGAATGGGATGGTATAAAGGAACTCAACACGCCGCTGCCGCGCTGGTGGATTCTGAGCTTCTACGCCACGATCCTTTGGGCGATGGGCTACTGGGTCGTTTATCCGGCATGGCCGCTCCTCTCAAGCTACACGACAGGCGTGTTTGATTATTCGACCCGCGCCAGCGTCGTCAACGACCTTGCAGGTCTTGAGAAGCTGCGCGGCGAGAAGATGGCCGTGCTGGGCAAAGCGTCTCTTACCGAGATCGAGAAGGATCCGGCCCTGCTGGGATTGGCCCGCGCGCGCGGCAGGACGGTGTTCGCGGACAATTGTGCGCCATGCCATGGGAGCGGTGGCGCGGGTGCCAAGGGATATCCGAATCTCAATGACGATGATTGGTTGTGGGGCGGATCGCTCGACCAGATCCTGCAGACCATCCAGTTCGGCGCACGTTCCGGGCATGCCCAGGCGCATGAGGGACAAATGCTGGCCTTTGGCCGCGACGGCATCCTCACGAAAACCGAGATTGTCACCGTAGCAAACTACGTGCGATCGCTGTCAGGCCTGACCACGGCGGCCGAGTTCGATGCTGCGGCCGGCACCAGGATCTTTGCCGAGAATTGCGCGGTCTGTCATGGCGAGAACGCCAAAGGCAATCAGGCACTCGGCGCACCGAATCTGACTGACCGGATTTGGCTGTACGGTTCGGACGAGGACACGCTGGTCGAGACTATCAGCTATGGCCGCGCCGGCATCATGCCGGCTTGGAGCGGGCGGCTCGATCCCATTACAGTCAGGGCGCTTGCCGTCTATGTCCATTCGCTCGGCGGCGGACAATAGGCGAGATGCGCCGCAAAACCTGCGCGCCGGTGACCCAGGATCAACGCGAGCCATCCGCGCCCGATGTAAGGTCGGTCATGAAGCCCGCCGTAAACAAGACCGTTTCGCTCGATGAGCCGGTGATCGACGAGGATGGACCCCTCTATGCAGCCCATAGGAAGGTCTATCCGCAGAGCGTCCGCGGTACTTTCCGTACGATCAAATGGCGGCTGATGGTCGTGTGTCTGGGCATCTACTATCTGCTGCCCTTCGTGCGTTGGCATCGTGGCCTCGGCGCTCCCGACCAGGCGGTGTTGCTCGATTTTCCAAACCGGCGGTTCTACTTCTTCTTCATCGAACTGTGGCCGCAAGAGCTCTATTACTTCACCGGTTTGCTCGTGCTTGCCGCCATGGTGCTGTTCCTGATGAACGCGCTGGGCGGGCGGATTTGGTGCGGTTATCTCTGCCCGCAGACGGTCTGGACCGACCTATTCTATGCGGTCGAGCGCTGGGTCGAGGGCGACCGTCGCGAGCGGCTGAAGGCCGCCGCACGCCAAATGACAGCAGGGCGCGCGGCAAAGTGCGTGGCGAAGCACGCAATCTGGTTGATGATTGCTTGGTGGACGGGCGGCGCCTGGGTGCTCTACTTCGCCGACGCGCCGACCTTGGTGCACGATCTGGCAACGTTCCAAGCGCCCGCAATCGCCTATATCTGGATTGGGATCCTGACCGCTTCGACATATCTGCTGGCTGGCTACATGCGCGAGCAGGTTTGCGTTTATATGTGCCCGTGGCCGCGCATCCAGGCCGCGCTCACCGACGAATGGGCCCTCAATGTCACCTACAAATGCGACCGCGGCGAGCAGCGCTGCTCATTGAAGAAATCATTCGATCTGCGCGCACGCGGCGAAAGGGTCGGAGACTGCATCGATTGTAATCAATGCGCGGCGGTCTGTCCGACCGGGATCGATATACGAAATGGCGCCCAGCTGGGCTGCATCCAGTGCGGGCTGTGCATCGATGCCTGCAATGCCGTCATGAAGAAGATCGGGCGCAAAACCGGCCTGATCGGTTACGACAACGACATCAATATCCGCCGGCGGATGGACGGCAAGCCGGAGCTGTTCAAGCCGGTACGCCCGCGCACGCTCGTTTATGCCTTTTTGATCACGGTCATCTGCGCGGTGATGGTTTATGAGTTGTTATCGAGAACGCTGCTTGATCTCAGCGTTCTGCATGATCGTAATCCCATGGCTGTCAGGCTCAGTGATGGATCGATTCGCAACGCCTACACCGTGCGTTTGCTCAACAGGCGCGACTTCGATCGGGTGATCGCGATCGACATCGATGGGCCGCCCAAGACGTCCGTCCACGTCGTCGGCGCCGATTCGGTGACCGTGGATCGGCCGATGATCGTCCTGGCTCACGATACGACGACAGAACTGCGTGTGCTGTTGACAGCGCCGGTTGACGGCATGGCAGAACGCTCGATGCCGGTGAGGTTTCGGGTCACCGACCTTGGCCTCGGCGAGGTCGCCTCCGCATCGGATCACTTCGTTCTCCCCTGACGATCACTGACGGGATGTGACCATGACCGCATCAAATCAAGTCACGGGGCCCATTACCGGGCGCTTCGTCCTGATCGCGATTCTCGCGTTCTTTTCGGTCGTGATTGGCGCCAATCTGGTCATGATGCGCTTTGCCATCGTGACGCTGCCGGGGACGGAGGTTGACAGCGCCTATCGTGCGAGCCTCGCCTATCAGCGCGAGATCATCGCGGCACGGCAGCAGAACGAGCGAAACTGGCAGGTGCAAGTATATATCCACCGGCAGTCGGACGGTGAAGCTGAGCTTGCGATCGAGGCGCGCGACCGCCTAGGTGCGCCTCTCGCCGGAATGAATTTCGTGGCCCGCCTCGAGCGCCCGGTCGACCGCCGGGCCGATCGGGCGATTGATGTCTCGCAGGCCAATGCTGGTATCTACCGCGGCAGCGCCTCGAGCGTCGCTGTCGGGCAGTGGGATCTCGTGATCGAGGGCGACGATGACGGCCGCCGCATGTTTCTGTCGAAGAACCGCATCGTCCTGAATTGAGAGCGTGTGCACATGCAGTCCGACATCGATTTTTCTCACTTTCTGAAGAGGACAGGCTCGGGCCGCCTCCAGCTCGACCTTGCGGTGGAGGGGATCAGTTGCGCGGGCTGCATGAGCAAGATCGAGCGCAATCTGTCGAGCATCCCGGATGTGACCTCGGCACGCGTGAACCTCACCGATAATCGGCTCGCGCTCGAGTGGAACGCCGGAGCCCTCGATCCAGCACTATTTGTCAAGCGGCTCGCCGAATTAGGCTATAGGGCATATCCGTTCCAGCGGGACAATGCGGAGACGCTGGAGGCGGAGCGGGCGCAGGACTTGCTGCGGCGGCTGGGCGTCGCCGCCTTTGCCGCGATGAACGTGATGATGCTGTCGATCCCGGTATGGTCCGGAAATGTCTCGGACATGCTGCCGGAACAGCGCGACTTCTTTCATTGGCTCTCCGCGCTGATCGTCCTGCCGGCCGCGGCTTATTGTGCGCAACCATTCTTCTCTTCCGCTTTTGCCGTGCTGCGGGCGCGCGGAACCAATATGGACGTTCCGATCAGCATCGGCATTCTGCTCGCCCTGGCGACGTCGGTGATCGAGACCATCGCTCATGCCGAGCACGCCTATTTCGATGCGGCGATCATGTTGATCGCCTTTCTGCTCGCAGGTCGCTATCTCGACCAGAACATGAGGCGGCGCACCCGCGCCTTCGCCAGCAACCTTGCAGCACTCAAGGCGGAGACTGCGGCGAAGTTCATTAGCCCGACCGAGATCAGAGCCGTTCCGGTGGCGGCGATCAAACCGGGGGACATCGTGCTGGTGCGCCCCGGCGAATGCTGTACAGTCGACGGCAACGTGATCGAGGGAAGCTCCGAGGTCGATCAAAGCCTTATTACCGGCGAGACTCTGCCGGCGATCGCGACGCCCGGCAGCGCGGTGTTCGCCGGCACATTGGTACGGTCCGGCACCCTGCGCGTCCGTGCAGCGGCGGCCTCGGACGGCACACTGCTTGCTGAGATTTCCAGGCTGCTCGATCATGCCCTGGAAGCGCGCTCGCGTTATCTGCGCCTCGCCGAGCGCGCGTCGCGGCTCTATGCGCCGATCGTTCACATCACGGCCTTCCTGACCATGCTGGGTTGGCTTGCCTCTGGTGCCACCTTTCATGATTCGGTGGTCACGGCGATCGCAGTCTTGATCATCACCTGCCCCTGCGCGTTGGGGCTGGCTATCCCCGCGGTGCAGACGGTGGCCGCCGGCGCACTGTTCCGTTCCGGCGTGCTGCTCAATGCCGGGGATGCAATCGAGCGTATCGCCGAGGTGGATCGGGTGATCTTCGACAAAACCGGGACGCTGACGCTGCCTGAACTCGATGTCGCCAATCTCGCCGGCATTCCCGAGGATGTCGTCAAATTGGCGGGCCGGCTGGCGCTGTCGAGCCGCCATCCGGTCGCCGCCGCCCTGGCACGTGCTGCCGGCACAAACGAGCCGCTGGCCGATATCGAAGAGGAGCCGGGACGGGGCGTCCGCGGTTACTATGAGGGCGCGCCGATCCGGCTGGGCCGCCCCTCGTTCTGCGGCGCTGACAGCCTCGCTGACGAGATCCTGTGCCATGATCCCGAGGCCTCCGTCGTCGCGTTCAGCCACGGCGAGGCGAGGCATGTCTTTGCCATCAGGCAAGGGATGCGGCCGGACGCGGTCGAGGTCGTCACAAGCCTCGCACGCCTTGGCATCATGGTGGAGATCGTTTCCGGGGATCGCGAGCCGGCTGTTCGGCGGGCGGCCGAGACGCTTGGCATTCACAAGTGGCGGGCCAACGTCTCGCCGACGGACAAGGTCGCCCGGGTCGAAGATCTGACAAGCAGGGGATACAAGGTGTTGATGGTCGGCGATGGCTTGAACGACGCGCCCGCGCTCGCAGCAGCCCATGCCTCGATGTCGCCTGTTACCGCCACCCATATGAGCCAGGCGATCGCTGATGCGGTCTTCCTCGGTGAGCGTCTCGGGCCGGTGATGATGGCAGTCATTGCCTCGCGCGGGGCGCTGCGGCTGATGCGGCAGAATCTCTGTCTTGCTGTCGTCTACAACGTCCTGGCCGTGCCCGTTGCGATCGCCGGCTTGGTGACGCCGCTGATTGCCGCCGCGGCGATGTCATGCTCGTCGGTACTGGTCATGCTTAACGCGTTGCGGGCGCGAAGGGGCGAGGCCCTCTGATGGAAGTCCTGATCTATCTGGTTCCGCTCGCTCTTTCACTCGGCTTCCTCGGCCTGCTTGGCTTTCTGTGGTCGCTGAAGAGCGGCCAGTATGACGATCTCGACGGCGCGGCCTGGCGCGCCATCGCCGATGAGGAGCCCGATCAGCCCCCGGTGCCGGTCCAAATAGTGCCAATGGACCAGCGCATTTGTGGCAGCGGGCATCGACGCGAGTACTAGCTCGCCCGTCCAGGCGGTCCACCGCCGCAACTGTGGGACAGGCGAAAGTCGTACGGCTAGCAGCCTGTTGATGGCGGCAACGCGCCGTGATCAGCAACGGTTGCTCAGTAGCCCGCTCGCTATCGATGACCATAGTATGAGAGCGCGACGGTGTCTGCCGGATTCAATGCCTGATTCCTCTGAGCTGGATACAAATCTCGACCCCACCTGCAGTTCTCTGGCTAGTCGCAATTCGCTTTCTCATGGTGTTTCAAAGACTTGTAACAACCTGCTTGGTTCCAACGACGATGTGCCAATTAGGAGACCGGATTCGCCAATTCGTGGCCAAATTTCTCGATACGAAAACCTCCACGAAACCAACAACGGGGCAGGCGCTGAAGCTATTGCTGAACACATGACAATGACAGAGCCTTGCACCTTTGCGCGAGGTCTATGCTTGCCTCCTTTTTACGGTCGTCGCTGTGAAAAAACTATGTTAGAAGCCGCTCCTCTCAAAAGGAGCATTCATTGTGAAAAAAGCAACCAAGAAACGCGTTAAGCGGCGCGAGTGGACTAAGGCAGATATCAAAGAACTCAAGGTCCATTCAAAGGCTCGGACCCCGGTCACAAAAATATCAAAAATGACCAAACGCTCTGTCGGTGCGCTACGCCAGAAGGCCTTACATCTCGGAATCGGACTGGGACATCAGCGGTAGTTGATTGGGCTGCGCTGTTGATTGCAACAGTAGGGCGGCTCCCGGGCCGCCCTTATTGGCTGTTGGATTGTGTTGCAACAGGTGGTTCGGCCCAACCGTAGATCAACCAACTTCGAGCCCGGGTAATTTCCTATCGATTTCAGCGCCGCGATTGATGCTGCTGTCCGAGAACGTAGCATTGTCGGACCTTTATAAAGTGTGGTGATCGAATCCAGCGAGCTCAGTGAGTACAGTCTGCATTCCTGGTCCGACGAACGTCTGGTCTGCTTCCCGGCGTGTACCTGCCAGAGGACTGGCCGCTTGGTTCTGCAGCCGATCAGCTTTGATGAGGTCCCGGAGTCCTCAGCTGGCTGATCAGAGGAGAGCTTCTCACCTACGACGTTACGGTCGGTTACCTCGACAAGGAGCTTCTCCAACACAAGGCAGAGCGTATGTGTCCGCGATCGGCGGCGCGTCAAAGATCTTCGTAGGTTCGAGCGACGATCAATTTCCAGATGAAGATGGGCTTCTCACGCCACGGTCTGGTTGGAGCCTGGCGATGGCGGAGCGGCCTCGAGCGTCCGGCATCTTCGATGAGATTTTTGGAACGCGCTTTGTGGCTATATCTCGGCAAAACTAGTGACTCGCTAAGTCACATGAGCCTGCAGATCTACACCAGCTCTGCGCGATTTGCTTAAGCGCGAGATTCAGCTCCCGCAACATCGAGGTCTGTACGACGGACGCGCCCGAAACCGCTCGAGAATGTTCAGCTTTCGTCAGGGGCGGCTCGCAACCAGCTCGTTGTTACTGCGATGGCCCCCTGGCTGACCACAGTTGAGAAGGTCGTCGTTGTGGCCTGAAAGTGGATTCTGCAAAAATTGGGACGTGGCGCAGTCATGCGCCCACGGGTTAGCCGATGGAAACAACCTTGCGAGTGGGGCGTTCCTCGAAGGTCATTTGGGCGCAAAAGTGCGCCGCCCAGCATGCTGGTGAGCTCGAGCTTCGGAACGATACGGCGCGCTCAGCAACAATAAAAACAGCGCTCGGTTGGCCTGATATCTGGCGGCCGAGCGGCTGCGCCCTGAGCCGGCCATCATCTGCTTGCCCTCGTCGGTATGCACGGACCACAACCACCTTCGTCCGCGCTGCTTCAAGGAACACTCGAAGACTGGAAGTGTAGACATGGCTACGTGGCATCATTTCTGACGGACGTGCGTTTGGTCTTCGGAAGGCCACAACCGCTCTCGCGGTAGACCTTCTCCAGACGACGCCTGATTGCGGCCAGCTTGGCAATGAACTCGCTTGATCCGTTAACCCCGAATTCATCAGAAGCGAACTCATCCAGTGCTTCCTGCGGTGCCAAAGATGCCAGACGTTTACGAGTTTTGGCTGTCAGCGTCATCTGCACGACCCGAGCGTCGCTTGCGCAGTGCTTACGCCGCAGGAATCCATTTTTCTCGAGCAGCTTTGAATGGGTCGTGACGAAGGAAGGATCGACGTGCATCAACTTTGACACCATGTTGACGGGGACACCATTCTCTTTCCCTAAATAGGCCACGGCCATCAGGATCATCCACTGCGGCCCGGTGATGCCAAGGACGTCGGCTCGAAATCTCGCAAGCTCTTCGAGACATGCACTGATCGATCTGATCTCCCACACGAACGGCCGGATCGTCTCCAGGTCGTCGGTAGAGATACTGCCAAGCGCGTTTGCTGGGCCAAGCAAATCCGGCGGCATCGAAGCTCTGGTTCCATCCTTTACCAGCTTCCCTTAGCGCGAATGAGAAGTGACGACAACTTCGTAAGAGCAGCCAAATCAAATACTTGGTACGGCACGGACGAAAGGGGAGTGTGCCAGTCATGAGCTGGCCGGAGCAGTTGCGGCAACACCGCGCTCATTGTCTTGACGAACCAGGGGCATCCACGGGCGGCTTTGTCGGGGTCGATCCCACACGCCGGTAAGATTGATGCCCCTACCAACGAGACTCCATGGTCTGCTTCATTGGCTACTCGCCGGCTTGCTCACTCCTTTGCCGTATCATCGAGCAGTCAAAGTCTCGAGCGAGGAACGTTAGAACATCTGCGCCGCGTGTCGCGAAATCTCGACGCGTCGCTTTCCGTCTGATTAAAGGATACGACTTGCTCTTTCCACGCGGTCGGACTGAAATGTCCAGCACCGCGAGCTGTTGGGCGCAGACCATCAGCCGCGATGAGATCGGGCCGATTGTGCAGAAAGCAATCGATAAGCGACAAGGCAGGTTCAACAACGAGGTCCGCCGGTGGGCTATCATCGAAGCCAATGCAAATTGCATCCGAAGCCGAGACGCTACGTGTTGACGCTCGGTTGCCGGGGGCTAGTGTCGTCGCTTCACGCACTTCACCAGCAGTGTTGTGTGGGGGTTACCCGATAAACCGCAGTATAGTCTTGTCATCCGATTCCATATTGGCGGCTTGCCTTCGTATAGTTGAGCTGGCTTTTGGTCACAACTAGCCTTGCGAGTACTCGCAAACTGCCGATTGCAATTGCCAAAAAAGCTTGCGCGATTCATCAATTCGACAGATTTAGACCATGAATTGCAGGCGCCTCCCTCCTAGTATGGCAAAGTGTCGCGAGCGATCGGCCGATGGGAAATTGCTCGGCCGCCGTCGTCCTCGAGCGAACAAGTGTGTGGTTCGGGGTTCGCTTTCCTCGAGCACATCGGGAGCGATATCTTGAGCCAGGATGTAAACCGCGGGGCCACGGTCTGCTTTCTGCTCGGCCTTCCACGATCCGGAACGACGCTGTTGGCGCATTTGCTCCAACAGCATCCGGAAATTACAGCTCCACCAGAGCCTTGGCTCATGCTGGCTCTTGAGTCGTTTGGCAGGGTGGACCATCGTCACCCGGCCGGAAGATCTCTGATCGAAACGGCAACTTCCGAGTTCTTGGGCCGGATCGATCGCGCTGCGGTCAGCCGTGCCTTTGCGGATGCGGCGTACGGTGCGTATCTGTCCTCGGCGGGCAAGCGCATCATCGTGGACAAGACACCACGCTACTGGATGGTGCTCGACTATTTGGATCTTCTTTATCCTGAAGCGCCGCATATTCTTCTGATGCGCAATCCCTACGCCATTGCCGCATCCCTGAAGTCGACTTGGGGTGTCCCCCTTCAGGCGGAAAGCTCCCGTTCGGTCAGCGTGTACTCGCTTGCTGATCTCATGCTCCGCCTGCCTGACGTTATTGCCTCTTCGCTTGCTGATTTGGTTCTCGGCCTGCCCAAACTCGCTGCGCACCGCGATCGCCGGCAGACGATGGTGGTGCAGTACGAACGTCTGGCGGCGTGTCCGGAGGGGGAAATTCAGCGTCTCATCGCTGGCCTTGGCTGTGATCCAAAAGACACTGCAGCTACGTCGACGGCTCGGGCCGATTATCTTCACTCCAGCAGCTTTGGAGATCGGAAAATCCTTGAAAGAAGGACCGTCGATGAGAAGTCTGTCGACGCGTGGCAAGTCCAATTGGGTATCGAAGAGATGCAAACGATAACCGATCTGATCGGCGTCGAGCTGATGATACAGCTCGGATATGGAGCGGAATTGCGGCACGCACAACAAGCCGGAGTGGTTGATAAAGGGCGCGAGGTCACCGAGCTCTATCGTCAGATATTTCGAATGTGGTGGGATCTGCGCCTCAGCAGGGAACGGGCATGGTCGAACATTCCAGCCAACCCCGGTAAGCCGACCCCTGGGATTCGGCAGCCAATCGAGAACTCTTGCTCCACAGCAAATGCATCCACAGGGCACGATGCGCAGCATCTATCCGGAACCGACTTCGACCAAAGTCAGGAGCTGACGAGTTCGATGGCGGCCCAGTTGCGCATGGCACTCTTGGCCTCGGAATCGGATCGAGGTGCCCAGCAAGAGGCCGTTCGGCATCGCGACGCCGTTATCGAGGCGCTGCGGGACGAGATTGTGCGGCTCAAGGAGGGACGCAGCAATCATGAGCGATGACCCTCCCAGGATTATGGTCAGAATGTGCTGCCTGCCTTATCGAGCTCGTTGTCTAGCTGGCAAGCGGAAGTAAGTCCACCGGCTCGCGTGTCCAGCCGCGCTTCGCTTGGATGCTGGCAGGCGTCGACGAAGGATTGCGCGCTATCCGCTGTTTGACCCGGTGGACGCCGATGCGCTATGGCAGGCGCCGATCGCTGCAACGCCTGTCGGGCCTATCGCAAGGCAAACGCGGTACTGAACGAACTAGCGATCCCGCATCGTAGAAGACACATGCTGCCGAAACATCTGCGCCGTCTCGAGGCTGAATCGATCGAAATCATGCGTGACGTGGTCGCCGAGTTCAAAAAGCCGGTCATGCTTTACTCGATCGGAAAAGACTCGAGCGTGATGCTGCACATTGCGATCAAGGCCTTCTATCCCGCAAAGCTGCCTTTTCCCCTGCTTCACGTCGACACGACCTGGAAGTTTCGCGAGATGATTAGCTTCCGGGACGCGACAGCCAAGCGCCTCGGCCTCGACCTGATCGTCCATGTGAACGAGGAGGGCATCGAGCGCGGGATCAATCCGATCGATTCCGGCTCCGCGCTTCATACCCAGGTGATGAAGACCGACGCCCTGAAGCAGGCGCTGGACCTTCACGAATTTGATGCTGCCTTTGGCGGCGCGCGCCGTGATGAGGAAAAGAGCCGCGCAAAAGAGCGGATTCTCTCCTTCCGCTCGGCTGGGCACGTATGGGACCCCCGCAACCAGCGGCCGGAGCTCTGGAACCTGTTCAACACGCGGATTCGCCCGGGCGAAACCATGCGCGTTTTTGCAATGTCGAACTGGACTGAGCTCGACGTGTGGGAATACATCATGTGCGAGAAGATTCCGGTCGTCCCACTCTATTTCGCAAAGCAAAGACCGATCGTGCGTCGAAATGGCGCAACGATCATGATCGACGACAAGCGATTGCCGCTTCTGTCTGGCGAGACGCCGCAAATGCGGATGATCCGTTTCCGCACGCTAGGATGCTATCCGTTGAGCGGGGCTATTGAATCCGACGCAACGACGATCGAAGACATCGTCGCAGAGATGCAGACTGCGACGGTGTCGGAGCGTCAGGGGCGGCTGATTGATGTCGATGAAGCCGCTTCGATGGAGAAGAAGAAGCGGGAAGGCTACTTTTGATGCTTGCCAAACCGATAACGGAATCTGTCCAGGCCAAGCCAAAGGATCAGCTGCGATTCATCACCTGCGGTTCGGTGGACGATGGGAAGTCGACGCTGATCGGCCGGCTGCTGCATGACAGCAAGATGATCTACAAGGATCAGCTGACGGTGCTGGAACGGGACAGCGCCAAGCACGGCACGACCGGCCGTGAGATCGATTTCGCGCTGCTCGTCGACGGGCTTGAGGCCGAACGAGAGCAGGGCATCACGATCGATGTGGCCTATCGGTTCTTTGCGACGGAACGGCGCTCGTTCATGGTGGCCGATACGCCCGGCCACGAGCAGTATACTCGCAACATGGCAACGGGCGCCTCGAATGCCCAGCTCGCTATCATCCTCATCGATGCCCGCAAGGGGGTGCTGGTCCAAACCAAGCGCCACTCGTTCATCTGTTCGCTCCTTGGTATTCGCCATCTCGTCCTGGCGGTGAACAAGATCGACCTCGCCCACTACAGCAAAGCGACCTTTGATCGGATCGTCGCCGACTATGTTGCCTTTGCCAGCGATCTTGGGTTCGACTCGATCGTTCCGATCCCGATCTCTGCCAGGCACGGCGACAATGTCGTCAACCGATCCGGCAACACTCGCTGGTACCATGGTCCCTGCCTGCTCGGCCAGTTGGAGAGTATTGATATCCAGTCCGACAGCTCCGGGCATGCCTTCCGTTTTCCGGTGCAGTGGGTGAACCGGCCGGACCTGGATTTCCGCGGTTACGCCGGATCCGTGGCTTCCGGAAGCATCTCGGTGGGAGACGACATCGTCGTCGCAGCGTCTGGACGGACCACACGGGTCAGGCGGATTGTGACGCAGGGCGGCGATCTGTCCTGCGCCGAAGCCGGCGATGCAATCACGATTACCGTTGAAGACGAAATCGATATCAGCCGCGGCGATCTCCTGGCACGTCCCGCCGAGCGGCCGGAGCTCGCCGACCAATTCGCCGCTCATCTGATCTGGATGGATGAGGACCAGCTCGTGGTGGGGCGCCATTACATTCTGCGCATCGGATCGCAGACCACAGCAGGTAGCATTACCGCGATCAATCATCGGATCGACGTCAATACACGAAAGCACCTGGCAGCCGGGACGCTTGGCCTTAACGAGATCGGTTTTTGCAATATCTCAACCGCCTTGCCTGCGGCGTTCGATCCTTACGAGGTCAATCGCAAGACCGGATCATTTATCGCCATCGACCGTTATACCAACCGTACGGTCGCGGCCGGAATGATCGCACGTCCATTGCGGCGGGCTGGCAATATCGTTTGGCAACCCGTTGCGGTGGGACGGAAGGAGCGGGCCGACCTCAAGAACCAGAAGCCTTGCATCATTTGGTTCACCGGCCTGTCAGGCGCGGGAAAATCGACGATTGCCAATATCGTCGATCAAAAGCTGTTTGCAATGTCCCGCCATGCCATGCTGTTGGATGGGGACAACCTGCGGCACGGATTAAACGCGGACCTCGGCTTCTCCGAGGTCGATCGAATGGAAAACATTCGGCGCGCCGGGGAAGTTGCCAAGTTGATGGCGGACAGTGGCTTGATCGTAATTTGTTCGTTCATCTCGCCCCACAGGGCCGAACGAGACAGGGTGCGCAGTCTGGTCAGCAAGGAGGAGTTTGTCGAAGTCTTTGTCGATACGCCAATCGAAGAATGCGCGCGGCGCGATCCCAAAGGTCTTTATTCGAAGGCGAAGTCCGGTAAGATCAAGAACTTCACCGGCATCGATGCGTCCTACGAAGCGCCGATAAGACCCGAAATTCATCTCAGGACCGTGGAGCAGACACCTGAGCAAATGGCCCAGGCCGTGATCGATGTTTTGATGGCTCGCGCAATTCTTGGCGGTTAGTGTTCGTCAAACCTGTCACCTCGGATCGCACCATCGATAGCAGGAAATGCCTCTCATTAACCTGCTGGCCGGGCCACGGCGACTCGGGTTAAGCACAGGCGTCAATCAGACTCATGCTCCAAAGGAACAAAATGGTCGCGTCCACACGTCGATTGCCCTCTTCTGGTTATGTGCTCGAAATCGACGGTCAATTGAAAACCGAATTCGCGACCAGAGACGGAGCCTTTGCAGGAGCGCAGGAGCTCAAGAAGTGCCGTCCCATGCTTCAAGTCAGAATCTACGACGCCAGGACAAAGGCCAGAGAGGAAGTCCGACTTCCAATAGCCTGAGTTCTCGCTTGACGCCGTTTCCCGCGCGCCCGGCCGGCGCCGCGCCAAGGGTCTCGTAACCGAGCTGCCGGATCTCGGCCATCCAGCTTTGATCCCTTGCGCACGACGAGGGGCAATTCGTTCCTCCGGGTCTCGCCGCATCCGGCGGGCCACAATTGTTTCCCAGTACATTGACCTGGAAGCAGGAGCAGCCCGTCCCGGCTCTCGGCGCCAGGTCTGCCCTCGGGGCGCTGTCTACAGTTTTGGCCGTAGCCCTCGCGTGCGCACGAGCTTCAAAGGTCCGTCCGCGCGGCTGGCTGTGAACATGTCTGCACGGAGCGGGCCGGCAGGGAACGATGGGAAATCCGTGGGAAAGGCTGGCGCACGCCGGTCGCGCCCCCACCTAATTCATGCCGGACCGCTCACCTCCTCAATGAGCCTGCAGCTTGATGGCTTCAGTTCTCGCGGGAAGACCCGACCCAAGGCCGCTTCCCAAAGGGCAAGGCTATCGCTGGCGCGGTTTCTGGCATTTCTGGGCGGCGGCGATCAAGGCGCCGCATTGCCTCGCCGTAAATGTTCCCGGATGCTGAGCCGTTGCCTCACGTAAATTGCTCCCTTGGACTGGGAACGGGCGGGGGCGAAGATGGGGTGGCTGAGCATGGCGACGCGGAAGGAACTGACGGCGGCGGTAGGCGCGCGCTATCGAAGTTCGGATCGCGCGAAGAAGGCGCAGATATTGGACGAGTTCGTCGAGATCACCGGATTCCATCGCAAGCACGCGATGCGACTACTGCGAGGTCAGGAGGACGTACGACCAAGTCGGCGGGCGCGCCGCCGGGTCTATAACGAGGCGGAACACAACGCGATCGCGCTCCTTTGGGAAGCGTCTGACCGGATTTACGGGAAGCGGCTGAAGGCGCTGATGCCCGCGCTGATCGAGGCGATGGAACGACACGGTCACCTCGACCTCGCTCCCGAGATCCGCGGCAAACTTCTGGCGATGAGCGCGGCCACGATCGACCGCGCGTTGGCGCGGGTCCGAGAAGGGTTGGGTCGCAAGCGCCGACGGCGCACGACGCACGCCTTGCGTCGTAGCATTCCAATACGGACGTCGGCAGATTGGAACGATCCGGCGCCGGGGTTCGTCGAGGCGGATCTCGTAGCGCACAGCGGTCCATCGGCGCGCGGCAGCTATATCCAGACCATTGTGCTCACCGACATTGCGACCGGCTGGACGGAGTGCGCCCCTCTGATCGTGCGCGAACAGACGCTGCTGAGTACGGTGCTAACGGAATTGCGCAAACAATTGCCCTTTGCGCTGCTCGGCCTCGATACGGACAACGACACCGTGTTCATGAACGAGACGCTGAAGGCCTACTGCGAAGCGGCCAACATCGTCTTCACGCGTTGCCGGCCTTACCGCAAGAACGACCAGGCGTTCGTCGAGCAGAAGAACGGCGCCGTCGTGCGCAGGATGGTGGGCTATCGTCGGTTCGAGGGCCTGGAAGCGGCCACGTTGCTGGCTGAACTTTATCGATCGGCGCGACTGTTCGTGAACTTCTTCCAGCCGTCGTTTAAGTTGATAGCCAAGCAGCGTGACGGTGCGCGTGTGCGCAAGACATACAGCGCGCCGGCGACGCCGCACCAGCGCGTGGCCGCCGATGCCCGCACGCTCGATCCGGTTCGCGTCCGCCTCCAGGAAATCTACGCTCATCTTGATCCCGTCGCGTTGTTGCGCGATATCCGCGCCGCGCAGGAACGTCTCGCGGCGCTTGCGGATTCCCAGCCAACCTCCGATCCTGCCATGGCATCGCAACCGATCGATCTTTTCCTGGCAAGCCTGCGCACGGCCTGGAAGGACGGAGCCATGCGACCGACGGATCGGCCAATTGTGAAAGCGAAGAGAGGTCGGCGTCGTCCCGACCCTCTCATCCGGGCAACGCCAGATTTGCGAAAATGGTTTGAAGCCGAGCCCTGGCGGACTGGCAGCGAACTGCTCTCGCGCTTGCAGGTGGAATATATCCTGGAGCCTATCCGAACAAGCTTCTTCGAACCCTTCAACGTCGGCTGAAATCCTGGCGCAGCGAGCAAGCGAATGCGCTGCTGTTCGCTCCTAGCGGGAAAATGCCGCCAGGGCATGAGGTCACAACACCCCAATGATGTACGAGGTGCCAGCGAAGGAGGCCGGGCGCTCCGAAACCCCGGCCATCTCCGCACCCGGCCTCCTCCTCAACCCAAGCCAGGAGCAAAATAAATGAGGCAACCGATCGCACCCGGGAGCATCAATACGTGAGGCAATACGCTCTCATTCTGATTGTCGCGCCATACATTTCGACGCTCTGTCTCGAGCATAATCGACACTGGCCTCGAGCTGGACCTTGAGGACGTGGCAGACCGGATCGAGAGTGCGCTCGACATCTGGCAGATCTGGCAGAAGAGCCAACGCGCACAGAACGGCTCGAAGGAGCTATCCGTCGAACTCGAGCGCCTCATGGCACAGGGCACGATCGTTTAGCCGCGACGCCGTTGAGCTCCTCCGCGGTTGAGCATTCGAGCTCTCTGCGGCTCACCGCTGGGCGGCGGCACTCCGGATCAGCCGTCAACCACAGTTACCCACCGCCGTGATGATTGAGTGCCGGGACGATCCTGACGTCAGACTATGAAAACCCCGAGCTAGCTTGCTGCCGATCACTTCGCTCAGCCGCCTGAGTCGGCTTATCGCTCCTAGTGAAGGAGCACGTCAGAAAAAATTCACGCAAGAAGATTTCGGGAGAGGGTTGAAACGCACCTAACGTCAAGTTGTACGATCTGAAATTAAACGGCAAAGGTCGTCAACGTCCCGAATTCTCCAACGAGTGGCAGTATGCGAATGTCTCAAGTGTCAGGCTCACGCAGGATCAGGCTCATCAGCAACGGCACGCATCATGTCCATCACGCGCGGATTGATATCCGCACGCGATGGCCTGACGTGCACATTGGTTCCGAACCTCGACGTTCGCCTGAATACACAGGTTGGGCGTAAGCCGATCGACGCCTAGCTGGCAATGCGACGGCGCTCAAATCCTTGCATGCATGATGTGATGGGCCGCTGCGAAGCTCGCCTGCGCCTATGGTGTTTCTCCCAGCAGCAGATGAACCGAGAAAACCTGCGCCCAAGGGGGTGAGGGCGCATCATCGCGATTCAGATCCATCGACGAATACGGTTTAAGGGGAATTGGTGTGACTAGACAACGTTCGCTGCTGACGCCTGGTCCATTGTCGCTGTCGCTGGCGGTCAGGAGCCAGATGCAGCTCGACCTCGCATCGCGCGATTGCGAATTCAAGGAAGTGACCGCCCGCATGAGGCGGCTGATGCTCAACCTGCTGGGACGTGCCGAGGACTATTCGGTGGTCCCTATTCAGGGAGGCGGCTCCTTTGCAATGGAAGCTGCGCTCTCTTCATTCGTGTCCAGGGACGACAAGCCGCTCGTTTGCATAAACGGCATCTATGGCGAGCGCATTTTCAAGATTCTGCGGCTGTGGGGCGTCGAATCGCTGAAGGTTGTCAAGCGAGCTACCGAGCCCCTGGACCCCCAGGAAGTTGCCGAGCAGCTGAGCCGAAATCCCGGCGTTACTCACCTATGTCTCGTGCATTGCGAGACGACGACCGGAATCGTCAATCCGCTTGACGCGATCATAGAGGAGGCGAGGCGGCGTGGTGTCAAGACGATCGTCGACGGCATGAGCTCTTTTGGCGCGATTGACATCGACCTAAGCCGCGGCGGACCGGACATCCTGGTGACGTCGAGCAATAAGTGTATCGAGGGGCCGCCAGGAGTAGCTTTTGTCATCGCGTCTCGCGAGCTGCTCAAAAAAGCGGTTCAAGAACCAAGGTCATTTGTGCTCGACGTGAGAGATCAATGGCTCTCGCTCGAGCGCACCGGTGAGTGGCGGTCGACCCCACCGACCCACATCGTTCAGGCAACAACGAAGGCCTTGGAGATTCTGCAGGGGGAAGGCATTGATGCCAGGCGCCGCAGGTATGAGAAGGTCAGAGACAATCTCGTCCAAGAACTCGAAGCGGTAGTGTCTCCGCTGCTGTCCGCCGACTTGCAGTCGCCGGTCTGCGTCGCGTTCAGCGCGCCGTCCGGAATCGCGGATCAGGCAGGATTCGATGGGCTATATCGTCACTTGGCGGCCCACAACCTCTACATCTACTCGAAGCTGCATCTTGCGACGCGGAGTTTTCGGGTCGGCTGCATTGGCGAGATTCAGCCCAGTTGGATCGAGCAGTTGGGGTGCGCCTTTCGTACATATTTTCGGTCCGGTCCGGCTTCATCCGTGGGGACGGCATCAACCCGCCAGGCCTGCGAGCGTGGCGTCGAGATGTCATCGTCCTTCGCAAGGGTCTCGCAGCTCCCGTTCTCTGCCGAAACTGCTGTTCTGCACGCGGGCTATCGACGCGATCCGGTGACGAAAGCTGTGGCAGTGCCGATCTATCAGAACACGGCTTATGAACTCGATGGCGACCTGAATCACATTGCGGACGTCTATAACGTCAAGGCTGATGGATTTACCTATACGAGGATCATCAATCCGACAACCCGCGCGCTGGAAAGAAGGTACGCTGCGGTCGACATGGGGAGCGACTCGCTCGCCGTCGCATCAGGTCAGGCGGCAACCTTCCTTGCCATCGTCAACCTGTCAAGCGGCGAAGTGGGGGACAATATCGTCGCCTCTCCGTATCTCTATGGCAACACGTGGAATCTGCTCCATAACACGCTGAAGCGTCTTGGTATCAGCGTCAGGACGGCAGACCCGCGAAGGCCCGAGACCTTCGAACGTGCCATCGATGATCGCACGATCTGCCTGTTCGGAGAGGTGATTTCAAATCCTTGCCTGATTCCCCTTCCGGTCAAACTGCTGGCTGAGCTCGGCCGAAAGCACGGCGTTCCGTTGGTGGTGGATAATACGACGACCCCGCTGGTATGTCGGCCGTCAGATCTCGGTGCTGCGATTACGACCTACTCCGCTACGAAATACATATGCGGCCATGGCACGACGCTGGGCGGTCTGATCGTTGACAACGGCAAGTTCAGCTACCGGGGCGCCTCTCGCTTTCCCTTGTTCAACAGTCCCGACGAGGCGCATGGCGGGATCATCTGGCGCAACGCGCTGCAAGATATCGACGATCTCGGAAAAAGCGAGGTTCTTCTGAAGGCTCGCATGACCTGGTTGCGCGATACTGGCGCGGCCATTGCCCCTTTTGCGAGCTTTCAGCTGATCCAAGGCCTTGAAACGCTGCCCCTTCGCATGAAACAGCACTGCGCAAACGCCAGGATCGTGGCCGACGTGCTTAAGGCGCATCCAAAAGTGCGCCGTGTCTTCTACCCGGGGCTGTTCGAAGGAGCCGATCAGGAAACTGTCGACCAGACACTCAATCCCGCATACGGACACGGCGCGATGGTCATGTTCGAGGTTGAGGACGAGCAGGCCGGGCGGAAATTCATCCAGAATGTCGACCTGATGTATCACGTTTCGAATGTCGGGGATGCCCGTACGCTCGTGACGCATCCTGTTTCGACCACCCACACCACTGTTCCGCGGGAGAAGCGCGAAGCCGCCGGCATATTTGGCGGCTCGATCCGACTTTGCGTGGGCATCGAAGATGTCGACGACATCGTGCGCGATCTGGACAGGGCGCTTTCCGCAATCTGACAACTTGTAAGGCGATCAGGAAGAGGTTCTCATGAATCAGGCAGACGCTTGGAAACTGAGGTCGTCTCGTTACGAGGCGGTTCAGTTCAGCCGGGAGATCAATAAGCAATTGTCCGAGCTGAGGCCGGACAATGTGATGGGAGCGATCTACATCGCCAAGGATTACGCTGTAATCGCCGCTTGCACGCTCGCGACGGTCTGCGTCTCCTGGTGGCTGTACCCGCTCGCCGTTCTTCTGATCGGCGCCTACCAGCGCGGCCTGACGACGATCGCTCATGATGCGGCTCACCGTACGCTCGCGAAGAACACGACCTGGAACTACGTCCTCGGCATTCTGTTCGCGGCCTATCCCCTGTTCCAGCGCCACTGGGCCTACCGGATCTCGCACGTCTATCTGCATCATCCGTATCTTGGTGACCCGGAGAAGGATCCCGACCTGAAGTTCTTCATGGCCAATGGTGTTTACGACGTCCAGCCTCCCGAGCGGTACGCCTTCAATATCATCTGGAAGCCGATATTTGGTGGCGCGACACTGGCCTATCTGAAGTATCTCTGGACCAACCGGTTTTCGATCACAGATTCCGAGGACCAGAGCCGGTCAAGCATACTTGTCGACAAGTATGGCTTTTACCTCTTCTGGATCGGCATGCTGGCCGGATCATATGCGCTTGGGCTGCTCCACATCGTGATCCTGTTTTGGATCGTCCCCTATCTCACAACGTTTCAGGTTTTTGGCTGGTTTGTCGAGCTCGCCGAGCACTCGCCGATGTGCGAGACCGAAACGAAGAACGTCTATCTAACCAGGAATCGGAAAGGAAATTTCCTGGAGCGGGCCATCCTTGGACAAAACCTGGACGAGTATCACCTCGAGCATCACCTCTCGCCGGGTATCCCATTCTGGCTGTTGCACAAGGCCCAAAAGATCCGGATGCAGGATCCGGGTTACGCAAAGGTTGCCGCGAGCTGGGGAGGGCTCTTCGTCAAGGGGCCGCAAGGTCAACCCAGTGTCATAACTCAGTTGAAGGAGCGAAATCGACGCTTGTATGAGCAATCGCTTGCCGATGCCCATGCGAAGGGGCACGTGGCGTGACATTGCAACGCTCAGACAACGCTCGTGCCGTGGTCGGCGTCACCTCGAACCGTCTTTTGGTCGATGGTGTGCATCGCGACTGGCTGCGGCAAAAATACCTCAAGGCCCTCCTTCATCACGCGGGCGTGGCATGCGTCATATTGCCGACGATCGACGCGGAAGATGCCAGGCTAGAGGTCGGCCTGGCGATCATGGGCGCGCTCGACGGTCTGGTTCTGACAGGGGATGAATCGAATATTGACCCTGCCGTCTTGAAGACGCCTGCATCCCTTCCGCCGGCTGACCAGCAGGACGTTGATGGCGGAATCCGTGACCGCCCGCGGGACAGGCTCTCTGCGGTAGCCATTGGGAGCGCCATCGCGCTCGGAATGCCGATCTTGGGCATCTGCCGCGGCCTTCAGGAGCTCAACGTCTATTTCGGCGGCACTCTGCATCCATCGCTTGCCGAGTGGAGACTGGGAAGTGGCCTGATGCATGCCGAGAAACCAGATCGCCCAAGAGACCGTCAGTACGATGCCGCGCACAGCGTGAGGATATCTCCTGAGGGCGCGCTCTTTCCGATCGCGCGCGCCAACGAAGCACAAGTGAACTCCTTGCATAATCAAGGCATAGAGCTGCTTGCCGCCGCGCTGAGGCGCGAGGCATGGGCGGCTGACGGACTGGTCGAAGCGGCTTCGGTCATCGGCGCGCCGACGTTGCAGATCGGTGTGCAATGGCACCCCGAATGGCACGCCTCAACCGATCTCCTGAGCCAGCGACTGTTCACGGCTTTTGGAGAGGCGTGTGTAGCGTACTGCCAAACAAAGAAACATTAGAGGCGGATTGTGACGTTTCAAACCAAGCGCGGTCCGCCCAGGTCGAAGGACGAGTCTCTCGGAACTGATGCACAAGCGTGCTTCGGGGGGAGGGCTGCGCCGCGCCGGCGGCAGGGGACGGGCGGAAGATTGACAGGACGCTTCGCTCTGGGAGTTCTCTTTGTGGCGCTCTATGTCGTCCTGAGCGCGGCGGGCGAAGTTTATGCGGCATCGTATTTTCAGCGAGCAGATGCGTTTGTCGCTCTCCTTGTGTCCTTTGTCGCGGTGTGTCTGACATTCAATCTGCTGGCAGGTCGCGAGAGAGGAACGGCACGAGTTGCGAAGTCGGCGCTCCTGGTTTTTGTGTCGCTCAATGTCGTGACCGCGATCAGTTGGATCGGGCTGTTTATCGGCCTGAAATACGCCGAACCTGCGATCGTCGTCGCCTTCATGGTGGCGCTAGGGCCCGCTGCGACGGTGTGGTTAAACGCGCTGATCAGGCGGCAGGGCGTCCCTCCAACATCCGATATCGTCGTGAGCGTTACGATCGCGATAATTGGAAGCTACATGATCTGGATCTCGGCAACCGGCAACGCCGGCGTGGAGTGGGGAGCCCGATCGTCCTTCGGCATCGTCCTGGCCATCGTGGCCGGCCTATCGCTCGCCCTTACAAATATACTCGTCAAGCTGTTATTCGACCGCGGATTTTCAGGTCGACAGGTGTTGGCGCATCGTTTTTACGGAACGATCATTATTCTGCTGGGACTGGTCGACCATTCCTCCATCGTGCTCGAGATCTCGCAGCATTGGCTTGCGATCGCAACGATTGGGCTATCCACGATCATCGTTCCATTGCTCTTGTTCCAGGAGGGTATTCGCCGCGTCGAGCCCTTCACGGTCAACATGGTCCTGTCCACCGCTCCTGTCATCACGTTTCTGTTCCAGTACTTCGATTCTCGTATCGTGCCTTCGCCACATACGTTCGTTGGAAATGTTCTCATTACGGCTGTCGCCGTCGGCAACGTCTATTTGCAATACCGGAGATCCACATGAACGAGCGAAATTGTGTAATCGTCGACGCATATTCGACCGGCCGATTCTTGCCGGAAGAGTTCAAGCGGTATGGAATTTCAACAGTGCATGTGATGTCGGCTGCGCAGATTCCATCGATCTTCCAATCGCATTTCAATGCCGATCTGTATGATGAAGTCATTCGCCCCCCCGAGCGCATGGGGTACGACGAGATCGTTGAATATCATCTTCGGGCTCTCCAAGGCAGGGAGCTGGAGTTCGTCATAGCAGGGTGCGAGACAGGAGTTGAGCTGGCCGATTCCATCTCGGAGCGGCTGGGCTTGCCTTCAAATGGCACCGCCCTTTCAGCCGCGCGGCGCGACAAATCACGCCTGTCCGAAGCGTTGGCCTCAGCAGGCGTACGGTCGATCAGACAAGTCGTGTCCGACAATGCTGGAGAGATCGCAAGCTGGAAGCGTCAAGAGAGCTTCGATGAGATTGTGATCAAGCCGCTGAACAGCACAGGCACCGAAGACGTGTTCTTCTGCTCGACGGATGCCGATATTCAGCGTGCTGTAGCCGCCATCGTGGGGAAGACGAACCGTGTCGGAACGCTCAATCAATTGGCGCTTGGACAGGAGAAAATAAACGGCCAGCAATATACCGTAAATGCCGTCTCGATCGACGGCGAACCCTTCGTCACGGAGGCCTGGACCTATGACACTGTTCCCATTGAGGGCGCGTCGTCGGTCTGCTCACTCGAGCGGCTATTGGGCGGCAAGGAGCCAATCGTCCAAGAACTGTCCGACTACCTTGGACGTGCGCTGCGGGCGCTTCGGATCGCCGACGGACCTGCTCATGCCGAGATCATCGTCGATGATCGGGGACCGGTTCTGGTCGACTTCGGAGCGAGGCTGCAAGGAACCATGTCGGCAAAAGCCCGGACGATGGCTTTGGGCCATAACCATTTGACGCTCACGGCGTGGCGCTACGCAGATCCCCAAGGCTTTGCTGAGTACATGAGGCGACGCGGGGTCTACAAGCGGCAGGCTCACGCACTGTGCGTCTCGCTGATTTCCGACATGGGCGGTGTTGTTGCCGGCTATCCCGGACTCGATGCGATCCGCAAGCTGCCGAGCTTCGCGGATGCCGTTGCATTCGTTCCGATAGGTCAAAACTTGGTTCCGACGATCGACTTGGCCTCGACGCCAGGCATTGTGTATCTCGTGAACAACGACCTGATACAGCTTGAGAAAGACTATCGCCAACTGCGTGCGATGCGAATGGACCAGGTGTTCGAGTTGGTGGCGAGGGAGCCCAACCAATGACTGACACCCGCGACAGTTGTACGAATTCCGCCGCCGCGGCGATGATCGGTGTGAGCGACTTCGATGGCATCCTTCGAGGCAAACACATCTTGGGTGAAGATCTTTCCGTCGGGGATACAGTCATCAAGTTCTCCGAAGCGGTGCTCGCGTGGGATTGTTCGGACCGGGTCATTCCGGCGGGCTTCACGCAAGGGCCGCAGTCAGTATTCGGGGACGCCGATCTGCGCGTTCTGTCAGACACCGGCCGTTCGGTGTCTTACACCGGCGATCAATATTTCTATCTGGCCGAGTTTGCGGGCGCACATGAGAGCGTCTGCCCGCGCGGTATTCTGCGTAAAGTCCTACGAAGAGTTGCCGACCGCGGATACAGCTGCCGCGCCGGGTTCGAGTTTGAGTTCATGCTGTTCAAGGAGAACGCCGACATAATTGAAGACAAGCCATTCGGCCAATGGGCTCCTTTGACGCGGGGCCCATTCGGCTACTCGATTGCGCGGTCTGTCGCGCACAGGGAGCTGTTCGGTGAGATCCTGGCGCTTTGTGAGAAGTCGAGAATACCTCTCAGCGGGCTGCACTTTGAAACGGGACCAGGCGTGATTGAAGCGTCACTTCGTCATTGTGATGCCCTGGAAGCGGCCGATCGAGCAATCATATTCAAGTCGATGATTAAAGCCTGGGCGCAGACGCGAGGCATGATGGCTACATTCATGGCCAAGGTTTTCGAGAAATGGCCAGGCCAGTCCGGCCATATTCACGTCTCGATGTCCTCAGATGGTCAGAATGTGTTTTACGATAGTGGGGCGTTCCGCAACGTCTCTAAGCTCATGGAGCAGTTCATCGGCGGACAATTGAAATACATGAATGATTTCTGTGTGCTCGCCGTGCCGAACTTCAATAGCTACAAGAGATTGGTACCTGGCTGCTGGGCACCAATCCGTCCGAGCTGGGGAGTCGACAACCGCTCCTGCGCGGTACGCGTCATTCCGGGAGCGCCATCTGTACATCGCCTCGAATACAGGCTGCCCGGCGCAGACCTGAATCCATATCTTGCGCTCGCATGTGCCATCGGTTCCGGCATATTGGGTATCGAGACAGAAGCGGCGCTCGCGCCGTCGATCGCCGGTGATGCAAGCGCGGAGACCGGCCTTCCGTCCGGGAGACTGCCTCAAAGCCTGTCAGAGGCAACATATCGGTTTGCACAATCCGCGGCAGCCAATGATGTCTTCGGTGAAAGATTTGTTGAAGCGTTTTCTTGCTCCCGCCGTTGGGAATGGGAAGCCGTTCAACATCGGGTGACGGACTTTGAGCGCCGGCGGTACTTCGAGATCATTTAGCCAGCTTGAGCTCCACAGCCATAAGGTGCTGCAACCAATTGGTTGACAATTCGCATTTCGGGTCCTGTCGCCATCCTGCGAACGGCACCAGCCAGCTCGTGCGGCTGCCTGTACCGGCGCGATGTTCGACTTCGATACAGAGCGAACGCGGTCATCGGCTGACTGCCCGGCTTTTGGCGAAGCCAGGGTAGGTGCCGTTGATCTGCCCTTTGGCAGGAAGGCGAATCGAGGCTTGTCGTTCCGGTTCCGCGTTGCGGGCGATCGTGCCCCCTAGCGTCGTGTAACTCGCGATGGGACACCGCGTTCGCCGGCGAGGGCCGGACTGGTCAGCTGCAATCGCCGGAAGGCTGACGGTCGGATCATCACTCAACGGCCCGATGGTTTCCAGCGTCATGTAGTGGTCCGGTTGGACGGCCCATTCATCGTTTTGCTCGAGCAGGATCGCGCCGATCAGGCGCACGATGGCGTCCTCATTAGGGAAGATGCCAACCACCTCGGTACGCCGCTAGATCTCGCCATTGAGGCGCTCGACCAGGTTAGTAGCGCTTAGCCAGCGCTCTTGACTATTTTGTATTGCTCGACGCACCGCCTCCGTCGTGGTGGCGCAGCGGTGTAAGATTTGTCCCATAGCGCTTCCTTCGAATCGCGCGATAAGGATGCATCATCAAAGCCCGGTACTAAACATCTAGCGAACCTGAACCCGCGGTAAGCACGCCGCAGGCAAGCGGACGACGATCTGGCTGTCCACGATGTCGAGGACCTCCTTGCGCTTCCTTCCGTCGTCGTACCGCAATTCGAACGTCACTCCTGACGCTGATGGGGCAAAGGGCTCAGGCGTAAGGCTGATCCGCCCCTCCCCCAAATTCAGAATGATCGGTCGATCCGCCGAGAATCGGGCGTCGAGCAGCACCAGGTCCAATCGGAGAGACTGGAGCCGCACGTTGAGCCGTCGCCGCACGCCATCACGTGGCCAGATACGCAGGGTGTGAGCGAACGTCTCCATGGTGCCACCGTAACAAACCTGACCGAAGATGGGATCGTCGGCAACGATCGTCGCAGCAGCGCGGACCGCCCCACAAAATCCCAGGTCGATCTCGCACGAATAATACCACGTTCCACGGTGATGCGGCTGACCGAGCCATGTGGTCCCGCTCGGCGCCGGCTCGAAGCCGCCACCGGCCGCGCCGTCATTCTCCTCGCCCGGATACCAATAGCCATGACCGGCCGACGCAGGGCCGCTGTTCAGCAAAGCCCACGCGCTGAGTTGTGACGCATAGCCGAGACGAAGGAGCGGATGCGGGTCGTCTGCATCGTTCAGCGCGTGATCAAGCAGCGCCCAGCCGCCCATCTGCGCCATGTAGGTCAGCGTATAGGCGTCGCCCGCAGTCCCGCGATAATCGCTGCCCAGGTAGTAATAAGCAGGTTCCAGCCAGCCACGGCAGAATAGGTTTGCAGCGATCTGACGCTCGGCGAAGGCACGGGCTGCCGCCTGCGAAACCCCCATCGCGACAGGGTCGTCAAGGGCCGAGCGAGCCAGTGCCTGCGTTGATTCGAAGCCTGTGGAATCGAACGGATATTCCGACCCGAACAAGTCCGCCTTCGGATCGACGAAGGCGCGCACTTTACGCGCCCAGTGCGCCTCCAACGTCGCCGCCTCGCGCATCAGGCCCGCCGTCGTGAGCGCCGAAACCAGCTCGGGGATCACACATTCGTTGTAGAAGCCGGTGCGGTAGGCAGACCACATCACCACGCGCATCGGCACCGTGAACATGGCCAGCGCCGTACCGTAGGCGCGTACCAAATAATCTCGTGCGCTCTGGCGGGTGGGTATCGCGGGATGGTCACGCGCGATGCGGTGCATGGCCAAATACATCGCGAAGATGTGCGGATAGTCATACGGCCGCCAGATATGCAGGCGGCCCTTTGGGCCGGGATCGCTGCTTTCCCGGTTCTGCTTCCAATCGGGTACGCCGTAGAGGCCGTAGGCGTATGCCTCCTGTGTGGTACGTTGCAGCCCGCCCCAGACGAACGTATCGATATACCGGTCCAGCGCCGCCACTTCCGCCGCAACAGGATGCTCGGCATTCTTGGTCGCGAGGTAAGCGGGCTTGCTCAGCCCGGGATCGTCGCACGTTACCTCGTAGATGCGCCAGCCCTTGATCCGGTCGTAATTGTCCGGGCCAAGCAGGACCTGCGTCTCCATGTTCCACTCGCCAAACAAACCATCGTACCATTTGGACGGGTCACGATGCTGCCGCTTCACGATGAAGCTTGCGCGCTTCTTCATCATCGTCTCGACGGGCTCGGTAGCGAAGAATTCAAGAAAGGTCTGGCGCGCACCCGGCTGGTGCAGGGTCAGCCGGTTCTCGCCCAATCGCGAAAACCGGACCCGCCACAGTCGCCTGCCAGCCCGATCCGGCAACCGTTGCACCACCGTGTCGCCAGTAAACTCCGCTTCGATTCGCTCCACCGGGATGGAGGACGAGAGCGCGATGTCGACATGCAGGTCGTTGGGAACCGTCATGCCCGGCATTACTTCCACGTCCACCAGGCCGGCGTCCGCGATAGCCCTGCGTGCCGCCTCGTAATCGGCAACCCACTGGAAGCGGAGATGGTAACGCCGTTCCTCGGCCGGTGACAGGGACAGGGAATGGGTGGGCTGTCGCCAGCGAGTCCCGCCCGCCACCGCCTCGCCGGCGGCCGCCCCGCCCAGGATGTAGGCGCACCACGTCTCACTGGCTTCGGCTGAATCCTTGTGGACATCCCAATATTCCAGTGACGTGTCCGCTTCCGGCAAGAGCATGAGGAAGGGACCGGTGCTGTTGCCGCGAATCCAGAAGATGTGCGATCCATGCCCCGAGACGAAGCTGTGCTTCAAAACAGCCACCGACACCGGTTGACCTGCCAGAAATTCGGTGTTCATCGGCATGGGCAAATAGAGGTCGCCAACCTCCACGCTCGCCATGCCCTCGTTCCGCAGCATGATCTCCCACGTCAATCCAGCCTCGTCGACTGCGAGGAGGGTCGTGAGAAGGACGCCGGCATCGCGGGCTGCTAGTTCAAGGGCCGCGCTATGCAGCGGCTTCGTTGCATCAACGCCGGTTCGAAGCGTATGCCACTCGGAACCGGCACGCCGAACTCTAGCGTGAGCCGTTCCCAGCACGGCTCCAGGCAGGACATAATCCGTGTCATACGTATCGTTACGATAACGCAACGAGGTAATGCCGTCTTGTGTGCACCCAACCACGAAGGGAGAGTCGGCCGCCTTCAACACCATGGCAACCTTGCGCTGCGGCCGATTGGGTGTAGGCACCGTAACGCTCCCGAACAACGCGCTACCCAAGAAGCTACTGCCCAACAGCATCGTACGACGCGTACACGTCCAGACGTTAGACATGCCTTTGGTCTTCGTCATCAACCGTATCCGGTATTGCCTTATACGGATAGTCAAGGCGTGCCGTTTCCCGCCGTAAACGTCAACGCGACAAAGCGACATACGTTCTCAAGTAACCGAGTGTTCGGTCGGCACCGCTTCGCCATCATCGGTCCGTCCCCATCGGCGCAGTCTCATCCTGATTGGCTTCTTCCGCATATTTGGTGCTGCACGAGCGATCGGGATTGGATCGGCTGAACGGTCGTTCTCAAGCAGAAAGGAGGACGTGTCGACGCAATAGCGGGTAGCTTGCCCGGCCATACCTTTGTCGTTTGATGGCTTTGATCCTGTTGATCTGGCCTTCGACCGGACTAGTTGTCCAGGAGGTAGTTATTGCCGCTCGGACCGCATCGATGTCGCGTGCAATGCCGTTGGCCAAGCTCTCGAGCTCGCTGTTGCCTGCTTGTGTGATCCATTCATCGAGCCCGGCGATGTCGCTACCACTGAGAAGGGACACAAACCGCTTCGCCAGCTCGGCCGCCACGGCGAGTTCCGGAGCTTGCGCAAACAGATGGCCGAGGAACAGCCTGGCTTGAGCATCGATCTGATCCGGATTCTGGCTCAAGTACCGAGCACAGCGACGACGCGTGGGAGCTTTCCAGGTCCAGGTGTGGTTGTGCTGCTCCTCCCACGCATGCGTGTGCACGCCTGTCGGCGGCCCATCGCGCGACCGTCACCCGACTTCCTGTAAACCCTGTTGCTTTTGGCCGCACCGTTGCCGGCAGCCGCTCGGTGAATATCCGACGCGGGCATTGCGGATTCGCGCATCGAAACCGTCGCGCGTGAAGCCGGATTTCAACAACCCGCCCCTGCCACGGCAGATCGGCTAATCGTCGCACGTAGTGGCTGTGCACGCGACCCGTCTGGTAGCCGCAACGGGGACAGAGTGAGATCGCTGACTTCGGCCGAGCCACGAGCAGCGCCCTGTCGGTCTAGATCTGGACAATCGAAAGCTCGGGGGAAATCAGCGAGCGGAAGGCATGGAGCAAGGCGAATCACGGGCGTCCACTGCGATTCCGACCTTATGCCCTTATTCGAACTGTCCGTGAATCCCGCACCCTACACCAAATATGCGGAAGAACCCAATCAGGATGAGACTGCGCCAATGGGACGGAGCGAAGGGGTGGCGAGCCCGACCGGAGGACCATCCCCATCGGCGTCGCGCTTTCGGACCCGTCTGGCGGCCGGGTGCGGCTGGTGCAGCCGCGCCGAAGGCGGGTCCTGAACACAAGAAGCCGCGCGACGATTGAGAGCCGCGGGCGAGGGTCTCGTCAGCTTCTCGAAAGATTGTTCATAGTAGGACTAGCTCAATTGATTTTATGACGTGAGGCAAGTGTGGACCTGCACAATTTTGACGCATTCAATGTAACTGCCGGGCAGCGGGTACAGGTCTCGCAAGAGCATCAGCCCGACCCATTAGGGCAAGAGGACTTTGAGCAGCAATTAAACGAGGTGCGCGAAGCCGATAACACGATGCCTCGCAGTGGGCCACGCCGTAGCCCCTCTACCAATGCGTCTAGCGAAACCCAGCAGTCCCCAGCCGAGCCGATGAGTGCGCTTGCCAGGAGCAACCTCTTGCGAAGCGAGGTCCTCACCAACGATGGGCATAACTCAGCTGGTTTGAGAGCAGCGAAGAGGCCGAGGACCCTAAACACTTCACAAGGCGTTGTCATTGAGCAGCAGCTGAGCGAGATCGCCAATTCAGGTGGTGGTGGAGCAATGCGAGCAGCCTCCGCGGTGCAGCCGGCTCAATCAATTGGGATTGTGGTACGGGGACATCAGTTGGACAAGCGGCTGGTTTATTCCGAGGATGCTCCCGAAATCTTGAGGCTTGAGGAGGCTCTCATCAAGGGCGGGATGGTCGCCGGTGGGGCGAAGCAACATGCAGGCGCTCTTCTTAGCCTTAGCCGTTGGCTCTTCGCCAAACGCAGACCGAGCATTGTTGCTCGGCTGGACAATCAGTCGCTGAGCAATGGCGGTGACGTACACGAGTTCGTCGGAAACGGTAATCCTACGAGACTCCTTTTAGCATTGGACCATCTCCGCACCTTTCGGTCGACGGGCGAAGTCGTCGTACGCCAAAGGAGCGGTCGCGCCAAGGTCAATCCTCGCCCCACGAACGTGGCCCCCATCCATCCCGAAAGCGCGGTACTGATGGAACCGACGCTCGTCGGCGACGCCGCTGAACAGCACAGGGCGTCGCACGAAGCTAGCAGTCGACGAGAGGAGCTTCGGGACGGGCAGGAGGTTCAACCCGCCCCGGCGACTTTCGTCCAAGGGCACTTCGCGATCAATCCAGAGCAGCTTCATCAGTGTGAGCTTCGGCAAGTGCTGGATCATCTGGATCATCAACCCATCCCGTCGCAAGTCTCTGTCCCTTCAGAGGAGCTTCAGCGACTGGAAAATGACTTGCGGGATGAGCTTCACCGACACCCTGCCGCATCGTTCTCCGCCGATCCAGAAAGGTTTTGCTTCGATCTAGAGCAATTCTCTCCAGGGGAGCTTCGGCGATTGCTTGATGATCAATCCATACCATCGCCAATCTCCGTTCCTTCACAGGAGCCTCAGCGACTGGAAAAGGACTCGCGGGACGAGTTGCACCGACACCCTGCCTTGTCGTTCTCTTGCGATCCAGAAGAGCTTAGTTTCGATCTAGAGCAATTCTCTCCAGGGGAGCTCCGGCGATTGCTTGATGATCAATCCATACCGTCGCCAGTCTCGGTCCCCTCAGAGGAGCTTCGGCGACTGGAAAAGGACTTGCATGACGAGCTGCACCGACACCCTGCCGCGTCGCTCTCCGCCGATCCAGGAGAGTTTAGCTTCGATCTAGAGCAATTCTCTCCAGAGGAGCTTCGGCAATTGCTTGATGATCAATCCATACCGTCGCCAGTCTCCGTCGATCCAGGGGACTCGGCTCTAAAATCCAGGCCAGTCTGAGCTTCCCCGAAAAAGTGGAGCGGGTTAAGCGGCTTTTAGCTCCATCTCGATCGGGCGATGTATCGATTGCGCAATGGAGCCGGGTTCGGGTCGTAGAAGCCCTCGATGAAAACGAAGATAATGCGCTGGGCATCGGCGCATCAAATCAGAGCACGGCGGCCTGGATACGGATAGCGGCCTGCTCGTGCTCGTGGTTAGGACACTCGCTGCGACAACTTAAAGACCCGGAGGAAACCGGTCTGACAGGCTAGCCAATATCTGCAATCGTCGCTGAAAGTTCAGGACGGATTTTTGGGAGTTTCAATGCCGGCGTGGACCGCAGAGGACGAACAGCGACTATTGCAATTTGTTCGAGAAGCAGGCCTCACACGGCGCGAGTTTGCTCAGAAGCTCGGGCGGACCGAGGCAGCAGTGTGAGCGGGCGGCTGATCGTTATTAGGAAGTGCGCCGCGGAGAGCGCGGATTAGCCCCAAGTGCCCGGGCCAATTTTTGTAATGACTCAACGCAACGCCGCCCGCTTAAAATACATGCGAGCGGCGCTTGCTCTAGCCCCAGGATGGTTATTGGCAAAATCCTGATAGGTACAGTTTGGCACAAAATGCAAATCGCGCGCATACCTAAGAATGGTTAACGCGTCCGTAAGAATACGGGAAAAAGTGGCAAAGCTCGGTTCCCGTGCCGTCGCTTGTGCGCGAATTAGCATACGCTCACATTGAGCCAGCTCATCCTACGAACACGGTCAGGGTCCGCCATATCGACCAGGTGGAGTGGGGCTTCTCAGCTCGCTGCAACGTCGCTCGCCGTTCCCCGTCGTCGGCCATCTTCTCCTCGAAGCCTCGGTCTCGGCGGGTAATCGCCTTGCTGGGTACGCATCTGGCGTAGGCCGCAGGCTCGTTGGATCATTCCCGTTGCCGGCGCGTGAGCAGCTTGGGGTTTTCCTTTGTAACCTGACGAGCTCGATCAGGTTTTCGATGCCAAAGTCGGTGAACGCCTGAACGCCATCTTCGCCGACGCCATAGACCCAGATCAAGGCACCCTCGATCTGCATTTCGATGGCAATGTCGCTAAGCCAGTCTTCGTCTTCACCAAGCGGCCTTCGCCGGTGAGATATCCTTCGTCAAACGATCGTGAGCGTCACGGGAAGCGCACCGTGCCGGGCCTTGACTCGCGCGGAATGCTCTGGATAGCGCGGTCGGGATGATTGACGCCGCAAGCACGCGGTGATGGGGTGATCCCGGTTCGGAGCGGGCAACGGGGATCAGAATGACCAGCGAGTCGCAGCTGCGCGAGAAGCTTCGGAAGATCGAGGCGTTGTTCGTGGGTGCGGGAACTGCTGGTGAGCGCCTTGCGGCGGAAGCCGCGCTGCGGCGGGTGCGTGCCCGGGTCGAGGAGCTCGCTCGCCACGATCCACCGATCGAACAGCAATTCTCACTTCCCGACCAATGGTCGCGGCACCTGTTCTTGGCGCTTTGCCGTCGCTGCGGGCTGCGGCCGTTTCGTTATCACCGCCAGCGACGCAACACGGTGATGATCCGCGCGTCACGAGGCTTCGTCGACAAAGTGCTGCTGCCGGAGTTCACCGAGCTGGAGAGGGCGCTGCAAGTCTATCTGCACGAGGTGACGCTGCGTGTGATCCGCGAGGAGATCTATGACGACACCAGCGATGCGCAGGAAGTTCCAGATGCCCTGCCGTCGAACTGATCAGGCGGCGAGCTTTGCCGGCGAACTGTCGCGCTCGGCCTTCCAATTCCACGGCAGCAGCATGTGCAGCTGATTGATCTTGGTACGTCCGGAGACGATGCGCTCGAGAACATCGGTCAGATAGTGCCGCGGGTCGATGTCTTGCAGCTTTGCCGAGTTGATGAGCGAGCCGAGAATGGCCCATGTCTCGGCGCCGCCTTCACTGCCGGCGAACAAGTAGTTCTTCTTTCCCAGGCCTATCGGCTTGATGCTGCGCTCAACCGTATTGCTGTCTATTTCAATGCGTCCGTCGTCGATGAAGCGCGTCAGGCCGTCCCAATGGTTGAGGGTGTAGCGGATGGCTTTGCCCAGACCGGACTTCTTCGAGACTTCCAGCAGCCGCGCCTCAAGCCAGGGTTTGAAGTCCTCGATCAACGGCCTGGTGTCGCTTTGCCGCATAGCAGCCCGATGCGCCGCCGGCAGACCGCGGATGCGATCCTCAATGGCGTAGAACATCGCGATCCGTCGCAGCGCTTCCGCGGCAATCGGCGACTTGGTCGCGACGTGAACGTCCCAGAACTTCCGCCGCGCATGCGCGAAGCAGAACGCCAGCTGCACCAGATGGCCGCCGTTCTTGATCAGGCCCTTGTAGGCGGCATAACCGTCGACCTGCAGGATGCCGTGGTAGTCCCCGAACAGCTGCTTGGCGCGGATCGCCTTGCGATCCTCGGCAAACATGTAGACCACCGCCGGCGGCGCCGGGCCACCCCACGGACGGTCATCGGTGGCGATCGCCCAGAACTGGCAGACTTTGGTCCGGCCACGGCCGGGATCGAGAACCGGCAGCGGCGTCTCGTCGGCAAACAGCCGCGGGTAGGACATCACTGTGTCGCGCAACAGCGTGTGAAGCGGCTTCAGCCACCAGGCGGCGCGCCCCATCCACGAGGCCAGCGTCTGCCGGTCGAGCGTGATGCCTTGCGCAGCGAACATCTGTTCCTGCCGATACAGCGGCAGCTGGTAGCCGTATTTCATCACCGCGATGTGGGCCAGCAAGGCTTCCGTCACCATCCCGCCGTCGATCGCCTGGGCCGGCGCGGGTTCCTGCAGCACACCCTGGCGGCATCCCCGGCAGCCGTACCGCGGACGCACTATGCGCTTGACCCGGTACTGCATCGGAATGACGTCGAAGGCTTCCTTGACGGTCTCCCCGATTTTGTGCAGCCGCTCGCCGCAGCAAGGGCAGATGTGGCTCTCGATATCGATCACGACGTCGATGCGCGGCAAATGCTCCGGAAGCTTCCCCCGGTTGCGTCGCGCCGGTCGCTTTCCACGGCCCTCCGCTCCGTCAGGCAGCCCGCCTCCGGTAACGTCGTCGTTGGCGGCGGCACCAGCCGCCTGCGCCGTGATGGCGAAGAGAGGCAGCTGTCCGGGATCCAGTGTCTCAGAGCGGGGACCGAAGATCGTGCGCTTGTACTGGGACAGGATTATCTGGAGCTTGTCGTTCTCCTGGACCGCAGCGTCGCGTTGGGCAATCGCCGCATCACGCTCGGCCGCCAGCGTGCCGCATTCCGCCGACAACGCCGCAAGCCGTGACGACAGCGCCATCACGGCTTGTCGGAGCAATGCTGGATCAGAAGGCAAATCACTCATGCAGAGTGATTCTACAACAACTCCGCATGAGTGACGAACTACTCTTGATACGGATCAACCAGCTCGTGCTGGCTGATCCACAACCCGCATCGGCACACGCTTCCAGTCTGAGCCATCGAGCAGCACCGAGAGCTGAGCATGAGATAGCGGCACGACGCCTTCCTTGATCGGCGGCCAGGTGAACTGCCCCTCGATTCTCTTGTAGTAAAGGACAAGGCCGCTTCCGTCCCAGGTCAGGATCTTCACGCGATCTCGGCGCTTGGAGCGGAAGATGTAAAGTCCGCCGTCGAACGGATTGGCTCCAAACGCCTCGCTCACCAGCATCGCCAGCGAGTCCATCCCGCGACGGAAATCGACCGGCTGCGTCGCGATCCAGATCGACAACCGGGGTCGCATCCCGATCATCGGCCAACCGTCCCGACTGCCGCCAGCACCTCGCACAGCGCCCGCCGGTCGACCGTCCCTCTGACACGGATGCGAACCGCGCCGACCTCGATCTCGATTGCCGCCTGCTCCTCGCGCGACGGCAATTCGCCCCCGCAGCCGGTGATCGCGACCGGCACAAAGCCAGGTGGCACGTCTCCGGCCCGGCGCGCGGCGACCTTCGCCCGCGTCGTCTGACGACGCCACAGAAACAACAGGCTTGGACTGATGTCGTGTCGCCGCGCCACAGCGGACACGCTTGCACCCGGCGCAAAACTCTCCGCGATAATCGCCGCCTTCGCATCGGCCGACCAGCGCCGGCGCCGGCCGGTCCCAGTGATGATCTCGATACGCTGCAGCGTGTCAGAAAAATCCTTGAGGATAGGCGTATGCCTATCCCTATCGCTATCCTTACGGCTATCCTTAGACATGGCGAGACCTCGTGATGATTCAGTCCACGAGATCTTCCTAACCGACCAGATTAGCTCTCAGCGCGTGGTCCCTGGATGACGCTCACAAACGATCGGCAGATTCATCGGCACCCACAATACAGTTTCACACCCATTCGTGAGGACCGGCACACGGCTCATCAAGCTGCTTGAGGCCAAAAGAAGAGGCCGTCAAGCGGCCTGCGTTGGTTCTACATGAATAGGGCAATAGCCATGATTGCGATGGGGCTCAGCCCGAGCGCCACGATGAGCGCACTTAAAGGTACCTTCGCGATTGAGGTTGAAATCCTATGCCCGGATGCTGGTGGCCGCTAGTGCAATTTGTGCCACGGCAATTTCAAGACACGATGGGCTTCCTCTTTACTTGTGAGGCAGCTTCTCCGGGAGCGATAAGTGCTCGATGCAGCCGTGAGGCGCCGGAACTAGGTCGAAGTCTCGACTTGCGTCAGCGCCGAACCCCCTGGAGAGCGACCAGCCTTTACCTTCGATATCGGGATTGAGCGAAATCCCTCGCCGGGGGTCAAAACGCCCGTCAAGTGCCCCAAGGATCGCTCGGCGGACAGCAGTTGCCGATCCGCCTTGGCTAGACTCCTTGCTCCGATTGGCGAAAACGAACGCAAAAGGGCGGTACCGGTCGGAAGCAGATTGAGCGTCGGCTCGGAGCAGCAATGAAGAAGTCGCTAGGAACGATGCTCGCGCGGTGAGCGTTGGTCTGCCTCGCTCATAAGAAGAGCGGCATCGGCGATGCGTTTGCGCTAGCCCTAAACCGACACGGATTCTAGGCGGCTTCGAACGCTGGCGCGAGGGTATCTCGCTCAATCTATCACCCTACAACGGCTGCAACAACACCGCGAGCTGCTGGTTCGTGGCGAGCGGCTCTCCTCGATCGCATTGTTCGCAAGCATGAGCTGCCGATGCTCTCCAGCCCGCATCATGTCATCGATATTTCCGAGAAGAAGCCAGGATCGGTGATCTCGCCGGAGCGTTCGAGCAAGTCCCAGGCGATCTGGATCGACCTCTCCACGAGAACTGGCAACGATTCACTCATACGAGACAAAACAGACGTCGATATCGATGGTTCCTGTTGTAAATGCCGGCGGATCGCGGCTCCAGCCGGACAACATAGCTTACCGTCGGGCAAGACGCCGCGAGGGGCGCCTCAGGACTATTGGCCCGCCGATGTCTGGACTGCCTATTCCTGCCTCTGCTGAACGTGCAATATTGGATCATGAAAGCACGAAATCGAAGCCTGCTCATCTTTCTTGTTGCCGTCGTGGGTATTGGTTGGCTAATTGGCGCAACCAACTTGCCTGGTGCATGGTATGACGCACTGCAGAAGCCGACATTCAATCCTCCGAATTGGGTGTTCGCGCCAACTTGGACAATTCTGTATGTGATGATCGCAATCGCGGGCTGGCGCACCTACCTGCAGGAGGTCAATGGCCTGGCCCTGCAGGTTTGGCTCGGATAGATGGCGCTTAATTTTCTTTGGTCTCCTATTGTTTTCCGCTTGCACAACTTGGCCATGGGGCTGTCGGTCATCATTCTGCTGCTGGGCCTGATTCTGTTTTTTATAGGCCTGCAATGGCGGGCCAATCGGCTTGCTGCGCTCTTATTTATCCCGTATGCGGGCTGGGTAGCGTTTGCATCGCTTTTAAACTTTGCTTTGTACCGCCTTAATTGAATTCCTTATGGACCTGCTAAACGCGAGTTAAGAGCCGCCGGCGGGCGGGCTCGGCGCTTTGAGCGATCCAGCCCGGCACCCGGCACGCCCGGTTGGGGGCGACGGCTTCGAAATTTTCGGGTCCCTCTTGAAACGCCTTCAAAGGATGGCGTCGAGGCTTGGTCAGGTGAGACGGGCACCGGTCCTGCCCGCTGCCGCTCGTAACCATCTTGCTCTTTGGAGGATTTGGCTTGCGCAGTCACGACTTTTCGTCTCTCCGGCGCTCGGCCATCGGTTTCGATCTTGACCTCGCGGAAATGGCCAGCGAGGCGGGCGAGGACAATTACCCGCCTTACAACATCGAGCGGATGACGACCGTTACCAGATTTCGTTGGCCGTGGCGGGCTTCGCGCCTGAGAACATCTCGATCACGCCGATCAGTCACCATCGAGGGCAGTAAGCCTGAAAAAGGCGAGCGCCAGTTCCTCCATCGCAGCATTTCAACCCGCAATTTCAAGCGCCAATTCAGCCTTGCGGACTATGTGCAGAAGCTCGAAGCCAAGGCGGCTTCTCGCATGTTGAGAGTCGGATGCATCAGCGATTGAATTCCCCAACTTCGGGTAGGCGTTCGGGATCAGCTTTCGATGACGACCACGACTTCCACCTCGCAGCCTTGCGCCATCGGCGCCCTGGTCATGCCTCCCTGCATCTGGGCCACCATCAGATTGATCAGGCGGGTTCCCAAACCGCTCTTCGCCTCGGTGGGGCATCCGATTCCATCGTCCCTCACCGTGATCACGACCTTTTCGTTTCTCTTCCGGACGTCGACTTCCACGACGCCCGGGCGCCCCTCCGGAAACGCGTACTTGAACGCGTTTGTCACCAGCTCGTTGACGATCAAGCCGACGGATGCGGCCTGCGAGCTCTTGACGGCGATTTCGTCGCAGGACACCCGTATCGCGATCGGGCGCACTCCCCGGTGCAGATCCGAAAGGCTCCCGCACAACGCCTCAAGATAAGCGGGGAGGTCGACCGAGCTGTTGACCGGCGTGTCGCGCAGGCGATCATGAACCTTCGCGACAACCTCAATCCGCGCCAGCGCGGAGGTGATCGCCGCCTGCACGGCGGGATTAGGGTCCGATCGCGCCTGCAGACGGAGGATCGACATGATCGTCGCGAGGTCGTTCCTGGTCCGGTGCGCCAACTCCATCATGAGAACGTCCGCGTAGGCCTTTGCCTCCGAGTGCTTCTGGAGTGCAGTGCGCAGGGCTTCCGTTACCCCTGCAAGACATAGCCCGCTAGCGAGAAAGATCAGGAGCGGCACGATAGCGGCGCTCGGCGGCGGAGGGATAAAGTATCGCGCCGCCAGCGCCGCGCTCGCGCCGGTGGCGAGAAAGCCTGAGCCGCGATCGAAGATGACTGAGGCCAGGAAAATGGCCGGGATGAACAGCATCAGCGGATCGGGTCTCAACTGATCGTCCAGCAGGAGCTTGGCGACGAATGCCAACCCGACAAGCCCGAGGCTCAAGAGGTACCGCACCCACAGGGGATATCTGGGCGTGACGGACATGAAGCGAAGCAGGAGCCGGTCCATGGAAAGCAACGAACCGGCTTGTCGGCGCGTTCCTGCCGCTTGCTTCAAGCGCTTCGGCCGGCGCGCGGACTGCTGAGCCTAAACCAAAATGGGGTGCTCTGGGCCTGTCCCTCTTCTGGTCTTGAGGAACGATTCAACAAAGCGTGAGTTCGTTCCGAAAGAACCGAACAAAAATCCAAGAGGGTAATTCCATGACGCGATCAGTGCAGGAGCTGAGGGGGGAGTGCGAGCGAAGCCGTGCCGAGTTCGCGGCGACGGTCGATAGGTTGAGGGAGCGGATATCGGATACCGCTGACGACCTCCGCCACAAGGTCTCGCCGCAACACATCAAGTCGGAAGTCTCCGATTACATCAGCAATAAGACCCAGAGTTGGGTCGAGGCGCTGAAGCAACAAGCCATGGACAATCCGATGCAGGCGGTCGCTGCGGGCACCGCGGTCGCAATCCCGCTGCTGCGCCTGGCGCGCGGTTTTCCACTACCACTTCTGATGATCGGGGCTGGCCTTGCCCTGACCTCGAAGACGGTGCGCGAGCGGGCCGCGGAAGCGGCCGCACCGGTGATGGAGAAGGCGGGAGAGATGCTGGATCAGCCCGCCGACCGAGTGGACGCGCCGAGCAGCGACATGAGAGACCGGCTGAATTCGGCTCAAAGTCAGGCCAGCGACATGGCCAGCGATGCGCAAGATGCCGCTGCCGGCCTGGCCGACGATCTTGGCAAGCGGGCGGCGCAGGCCGCCGGCACTGTCGGCGATACGCTCAAGAGCGGCATGGATGCCGTCAAGGGGAGAGCGGGCGCGGTCAAGGACGCGGCGGCCACGGCGCCTGCAAAGGCCCGGCAGGTCATCGGCGACAATGCCGCCTTGATCGCCGGTCTTGGGATCGCGATCGGCGCCATCCTTGCCGCGGCTCTTCCCGAAACAACCGCCGAAGCCAAGGCGATGGGCCCGGCGAGCGACAGCGTGAAACGGGCGGCGGGCGGGGCTGCACAATCCGGTTTCGAAGCAGCCAAGGATGCGACGATGTCGGCGGCCGACGCGGCGGCAAGAAGCGTCGGCGAGGCCCATCTCGGCGGGCACGCCAGCCGCATGACAGAAGACGTGGCCGACAGACTCAAAGAGGCTGCCGATGACGTCGTCAGGGCGGCCTTCAGTCCTTCCCCAAACCCAAACACTTGAAAGAACGATCATGAGCGATGTGGACCTGACTAAAGAGACGAATTTCACGCAGAACCAGAATACCGGCCCTTCGCAGACCCTGAAGGACCAGATGGCCGATGCCGGCGCGGAGGTGAAGCAGCGCGCCGGCGACGCCCTCCGAGCGTCGACCGATGTCGCCAGCGACAAGTTCAAGGAAGCGGCTGACGCCGCCAAAGACGTGGCTTCCGGGACAGTGGACCAGATCGAGGACCAGGCGCGCGACAAGCAGCGGTCGGGTGCGGACTTCATGGCGCGCCTTGCCGATAACATTCGTGAAGCGGCGCGCGCCTTCGAGAGCGATGCGCCGTTTGCTGCTCGTGGCATGACTTCCGCCGCCGAATATGTCGATGACGCGGCCGATAAAGTCCGCGACGGAAGTTTTCGCGACCTGGTCGACGGCGCCACCGATTTTGCGAAGCGGCAGCCGGCCGCGTTTCTAGGGATTTCGGTCCTTGCCGGTTTCGCGGCAGTCCGTTTTCTGAGGGCGTCGGGCGGGCGTTCCTCATCTTCGAAACACCGCGAACAATCGTCATCCTCGCAGCAAAGCAACGTGTCATGAGCATCCAAAACGATATCAGGACAAGTCAGAACGATCTTAGAACCATCTCGACGCTGCTCGGCGACGCGTTGTTGCAGTTCGCCAAACTGTTCCAGAACGAGGTGGATCTCGCCAAAGCCGAGTTAGGCGAAAAGGTTCAGAAGGTCGGCAGCGCGCTGGTCTTCATCGCCGGCGGTGCCCTCCTGGTGATCCCAGCCTTGGTGATGGCGCTGTTCGCCCTATCGGCGGCGATGATCGGCGCAGGATGGTCACAGCCGCTCTCCTATTTGACGTCGGCGATCGTGGCCGCGGTGATCGCGGGTATACTGTTCGCGATCGGCATCAACCGGCTAGATGCCCGCGGTCTGGTGCCGCGGGAAACCATGCGGCAGCTCGATAAGGACAAGGATACCGTGAAAGGGATGGTGCGATGAGCAGCACGCAGACGAGTTTTTTCGATAGTCTCGTAACGGCGGTGCGGGAAAACCCGCTCGCCGCAGCACTGATCGGAGGCGGTGCGGTCTGGCTGTTGGCAGGCGACGAGAAGCTCAAGAGCGCGACGCGATCGGCGACAGCGGCGGCTTCGCCGATCGTTGATCTCGGCGCGCGCAATGTTCGCGCGGCCGCGTCCGGGCTCCAAAGGACCGCTGCGCCGCCGACCGCACCAGAAATGGATCATGATGACGCCACGGGCTTCGGTGAAACCACACGCGAGGCCGGGAGCGCGGCTTCAGATGCCATGTCGGAAGCGGCGGACAAGATCAAGGATCGATTCGACGATGGCGTCGCCTATGCGCGCGAGAACCTCAGCATGCCTGGAAAAGAGGCTTTCACGAAAGCGCAGTCATCGTTGGCCGACATGCTTGACCGGCAGCCGCTCGTCCTCGGCGCCGTGGGCTTGACAATCGGTGCGGCAATTGCGGGTGCGTTCCGGGCTTCCGATGTCGAGAACGAATGGGTGGGCGAGCTCAGCGACGATATCAAAACCGACTTGAACACGCGCGCCAGCGCCGTATCGCAAAGTCTGCGCGAAGCCTCCGATACGCTGAGCGCCGAAGTCGGTGACGTCGGCGCCGAAGCCATCGATCGGGTGAAGCAAGCTGGCATCGATGCTGCCGATGCGGCACGGGAAAAGGTGAAGTCGCCATAAGCCTGAACCGAACCGGAGAAGCTGCAATGTGGTGGACGGTCGCGAAAGAGGCGGCGACCAGTTGGTCGAGCCACAAGGATGCGCGGCAGGGCGCCGCCCTTGCATACTACTCGGTGTTCTCCTTGGGTCCTATTGTCGTGATCGCGATTGCGATCGCGGGGCTGTTCTTCGGCTACGACGCTGTCACCTCACAAGTCACCTCCTCCTTGAAGGACATGCTCGGGGACACCGGAGCCAAAGCAATCGAAGCGATGCTGGCGGGAGCCAGCCGCCCCGCCGAGGGCATTCTGGCGACGGTTCTCGGCCTCGGCGCCCTTTTGTTCGCCGCGATTGGCGTCGTCGTACAGTTGAAGGACGCGCTCAACGTCGTGTGGGAGGTCGAAGAATCGGAAGAGAGCGGGATTTGGCATTTCGCCCGCAACTACGTGCTATCGTTCGCCGCCGTTTTGGCCCTCGGCTTTTTGCTGCTCGTTTCGCTCCTGGTGACCGCATGCCTGGCCGCGGCCGGCAAATTCGTAGCTCCCTACCTGCCGGAGGGCTTGCTACATGTCGTCAGTACGTTGGTGTCGTTTGCCGTCGTCACGATAATGTTCGCGATGATGTTCAAATGGCTACCGGATGTTTTGGTCGCCTGACGCGACGTCTGGCTCGGTGCGCTCCTGACGGCTTTGTTTTTCGAAGTAGGGAAGGCTGCGATCGGCCTCTACATCGGCAAGCAAGGTTTGGAGTCGACCTACGGCGCGGCTGCCTCGATCGTCGTCGTGCTGATCTGGGTCTACTACACCTCGCAGATCATCCTGATGGGCGCGGAGATCACCCACGCCTACGCCAAGCAGCGGGATTCGGTCAAGCCACGAGAGCGAAGCAATCGCACGAACGTGCGACCACTCTCGCAGCCGGCGCGTCAGAGAGGCGAGCAAGCACGGCGTTCCAAGAGCGCGCCCTGAGCGAAGGCAACCACACCGGGCACTTAATCCGGCCGGTCGCGAGGCGAGGCCGTCGAGCGTGTCAATCCGACGAGAACTTCCTGTCTGCCGGCCTCCGTGTCGAAGGGCCTGACCATAGACGCAATTGCGTGCGATATGTCTCCGGGACGGCGAAGACGCCCTGTACGTCGGGATTTAATAGCATTTGCGGCGCAGGAGATATGGCCGGATCGCTAGCAGGCCAGCGTCTGGAAGTCCGAGGCGTCACTCCGACCGAGTCAAGTCGGGAGGATCAAACAGCGGTTCCGCGGGGTAGCCTGTTGTCTTGGCCGCCTGCGCCAGTGGAACTTTGCAGGTTCCGTGCCGTTGCTGTCCGGCGAGATGATCATGAGTACTAAAAAGCAATTGCAGGAACAGCAGAGCGGTCCCGCAAAGTTCTTCGGCGCCTTCGCGAGCCGGACGGCGCAAGCCGCGGGGCATGCCTCGACTTTTGCGCTCGCCGCGGCGGTCGTCATCATTTGGGCTGCGACCGGACCAGTGTTCGGCTATTCGGATACGTGGCAGCTCGTCATAAATACCGGCACGACGATCGTCACCTTCCTTATGGTTTTCCTTATCCAGAATTCGCAGAACCGCGACAGCGCTGCCATGCAGGTAAAACTCGATGAGTTGATCCGCGTCGGCGCCGCCCGGAATTCTCTGGTCGGCATTGAGCACCTGACCGATGAGGAGCTCGAACAGCTGCGCAAGACCTGCGAATCTCGCGCGAAAGCGGAGAAAGCCGGCGAGGACAGCGTCAAGGCGACGGGGCGAAGGGCCCGGCGCGCCGCCGAACGGGCGGCTGACTAGTGGAGGACGCTGCGCCATCCGATCACGCCTCGGGCGCTTCGGCACGAAATATTGAGGCGATCCTGCGGATTGAAAAGGAGGACGAGGAGCAGCTCCTCCTCCATCATCGCGCGCTTCACGCCGTCGGCCGTTTCGTCGGCACGCCCTATTTCTTTGCGATCCAGTCTTGCGGCGTAGGCCTGTGGCTGTGGATTAACACGCTCGCACCGAAAGCCGGCTGGCGCTTTGATGAATATCCCTTTCCGCTTCTTTCCCTCGTGCTTGCGCTTGAGGCTGTCCTTTTGACGTCCTGCGTCCTGATCCGGCAAAACATCTCGGATCGGGCTTTCGAGCGGCGCAATCACCTGGAGCTGCAGATCAACCTGCTGGCCGAGCGGGAGTCGACGCTATCCCTTGCTCTTTTACAACGGATCTCCGCTCACCTGAAATGCCCTGTCGAAAACGACGCGCAGTGCGAAGAGCTTGCGGACGAAACGGAGGTCGATGAGATCGCCCAGGATCTCAGGGCACAGCAGGAAGCAGGCGACGAATCCGTCAGATAACGCTATGCCGCGAGCCCCCGCAGCGCCGCGATCAATTTAGGCGGAGCAGAAGGCTTCCTGAGAAACCGAGACCCTTGCGGCAGCACTGGGTGCTGATCCAGATAATCGGAAACGACCACCAGCCTGATCGGCCAGCTGTCGCGGATTGCGGCCGTAATTCCTACCGTGTAAAGGCCTATCTGCGTGCGGCCACCAGCCTGTCAGCGTTGTCGCAGCAGCGGGGAGGCTCATCGAAGCAGGCGCGCTCTCCGACATTACGGGCATAGGCGATGCCATCGCCGATATGGTTGCCAAACTTTACGAGACCGGCTCGCATCCGAGCCTTGAGAAACTCCGCAAGAATGTGGCTCGATTGAAGTCCTGCTTGGGCATCCTGGGGGGCCGTCTGGACGAACAAGGATGAGGGCGCGTGGACTATTCCCAAAGGTCAGATTTTTGAAGTGAAGCTCCGCCGCAGTTAAACGCGAGTTCGCGGAAGAAACAGGTCATGTGCCGCCTAGCATTTTCATAGCACTGGGGGAGGCAGAACAGCTCGGCGGCAAATTCGTGCACGGCTGGGCGTCGGCGAGCCGTTGGAGTGCGGTCGATTTTCAAAGCAGCTGCTTTGAAATGGTGTGGCGCCACGGACGGCTGCAGCGCTTTGCAGAGCTCGACCGTGTCGCATGGTTGGGCGTCGAAGAGGCGCGGGTGAAAATCCTGAGGGAGCAGGCGATCTTTCTGGGTCGCCTGCTAGAAACCTGTCAAAAGCGGCGTCGTCCAGGCTGGAGTCGCGCTTGGCATCAGTCAGGCGTCTTCCTCTTCGTTCTCGGCTTCAACGTTGACAACTGACTTGGCGATGCCCGTCAGAGTCCTGTCAGTCTTCTTTTCTTCGGTCAGGGTCTCTTCAAGTAGCTGGACCGCTTCATCGTAGCCCAGCTCTTCAGCCCATGTGGACAGTGTGCCATAGCGCGAAATCTCATAGTGCTCGACGGCCTGGGCGGCTGCGAGAAGACCGGCATCGAGCGCGGGCATTCCCTTAAAGTCCTTCATGATCTCGGAGCCTTCTTCGGCGATGCCGTTGATGGCGGCGCAGGTTTTGCCGCGCGCGGGCTTGCCGATGATCTTGAATACGCGGTCGAGTCGCTTAACCTGGGCTCTCGTCTCGCGCTCATGCTGCGTGAACGCCGCCTTGAGGTCGGGCGACTGCGCCGCCTTCGCCATCTTGGGGAGGGTTTTGAGGATTTTGTTTTCAGCGAAATAAATGTCCTTTAGCGCCTCGTGGAAAAGGTCTTCCAGCTTCTTCGGCTTCCTTGCCATGCGGTGCTCCTCATAAGTGGCGCACAACAACAATTGGCAGGGAACCCGGTTCCAATTAGGACAATAGCGGACCCTCGGCCGAGCGCGCGTCATGCGTTACGGAGGCGGGAGCAAGAACGCCACTGGGAGGGGCTTCTGGCGGTACTGACTGCTTGGCCGATTTGGTTGCCAGCTGCAGGAACAACGATTTCGAGGTTGGGTTGGTCTGGCGTCATCCACAAACTTGAGGAGGAAATTATGGGTTTCGGCAAAGGAGCGCTTCTCTGGCTGATCGGCATACCGCTTCCGATCATCATTCTTCTTGCAATCTTCATGCATCACTGAGGTGCGAATGTCTGGTTTGACTCAGAAGCTCTGCTCGGGCTGCAGTAAGATGAACATGCTGGGTCCGATAAACGGCATTTTCCGATCAAGCATTTTCAGCTAAGTGCAGAACATTGGCGGAAAGCGATAGAAAAGATCAGTCGAAGGCGCGCGGTATGCTCGCGATCTCAGGAGCGGGGCCCGCGCGCTTTCTTTTGGGAGCGATGCTTCTGAAGTTCAAGAACTGCGCTTTCCGCGCTCTCATCTTCTCGCATGCCAAGACAAACGAAATGGCGCATTTCGCCGGAGCCGTCCATTCGGTGAACGTCGTCATGCTAACCCGGGTCGGTCGCCTTGCTAGCGCCGTCAGGTTTGGCCGGGACCGCTCCGATAGCCCGCGTCGATATTCTTGCTAAAATCTATCACGCCACGTCCACCTGCTGCCGGGCTCGGCGAGTTTCTGGCGACAACCCTCGAGCACGCAGGAACTAATGGGTCTCGCTCTGTTGGAGCTCGCTTTCCGGGATTTAAGACAATGGTGAAGGACCATGAACTTCGGTACGGGCCGCCCGGTGAGAGCGAGGTTCATATCTGCGTCGATATGCAGCGAATGTTCGCTGAAGCCACCGACTGGAAGATGCCGTGGCTTCCGCGAGTTCTCCCAAATATCCTCGCCGTCACAGCTGCCCATCCCGAGAGAAGCTTGTTCACTCGCTTCATTTCCGCCCGCAAGCCGGCCCAATGAGCGGGTATGTCGCGGCACTACCACGAACGGTGGGGGTCGATGACAATCGACAGCATCGGGCCAGAGATGGCGGGATCAGTCCCCGACCTCGTGAAGTTTACTCCTCCGGCCCGCACTTTCGACAAACATGTTTATTCGCCGTGGAAAGGCAGCGATCTTCACCAGCAGCTATGCAGCGATGGCATCGATACGGTCATCATTACCGGCGGAGAGACGGATATCAGCGCCAATTAAGCTGACGTGCATGCCCCGTCGCGGCCTGGCGCAACGATGGAGCGCATGATCGCAGCCATGGCGCGGAGCGGACCGCGGTGTTCTGCTGAATGCCCCTCTTAAGGCCGGTCGCCTCAAGGTCGGCCTAAGGCCACGCCTGGCCGACCTTCCCGAAGTCGTCAGCGAGCGACCGGGAAGACGCTCTGACCGGTCCAAGAGACCATCGAGGGTGTCCAACGGGACCAGCGCATAACGCAACTCCACGCAAAACCAAGAGCCAAGTTTGGCTGGGGTACGTCAAATCGAATTGCTACAGCTTGCCGGCCCACCGTCGCATAACCAATCCGCAGCGAGGCCCCGTTGTGGGGTCCTACGGGGCCTCGCCTTGCACGGTAGGGGTTCTCAGCCTGGAGAGAGCTGAGACCCCAAGTGAAACTGTCTTCGGCAATCCCGTCAAGGGGCAGGAAAAAATGGCACTTTTGCTTTCCAAAGTTCACACGGGTTATTTCCGGAACCGGCGTCGTTTGCATTATCCGAGCAATACGGCAGGCAATTTTTATTTCGTATTCTTTCAGCCCTAAAACGACGACCGCTGCTCTCGATGGACAGCGGTTCGGCCATCCGGCCTGGCCCCAGCATGATCCGGATGCTGGGGCCGTTTTGTGGACAGGAGGGCGGCGCGTGCCGTGGCATTGGCCGCCTGTTCGGTGCCGCACCGCTACCGGCACTGGGACGCCCAGCCTCACACTGGCCCCAGCTTCGCAGTTGGGGCTCTTTCTTTTCGGCCAACAGGTCTTTGCCGACTTGGATGCTGTCTTGGGTACTGTTTTGATTCGGACACCCGCAGCTTGGCGTCGGATCGGCCTCAGCTACCTTCTCGCTGGGGCCGTTTCTTCCCGGGAACAAGCAGTAGTCCGCGAAGTTATCTCTCCACGATGGAGTGGGACTACTTAACGGCTTCGGTGCTCTCCCACTGCGCCGGGGCCGTTCGTTTCTAAGGTGGGACCATGTCGGAAGAAAGCCGCGATTGGACTCTCATCATCGTTTTTCTCGGCATTGCCGGCGCAGTGCTGTTGCTTGACCTTATCTTCTAGCCCCTCCGTTGTCGATTCGAGGACTAGCCAATACGTCTTTGGCCGGCTTCGTGGACTTATAGTAGGTGCCGCTTACGCGCTTCTGAGCCGGTCATGATCGACGGTGTATTCAATCCGGTGGTCTGACGTCACTCTCCCTCCCGAATAGGCGCCGCGGTCCTAGGCTTGCGAGATCGTCTTCGCGTCACGTCACCATGGCTCTCACCCTCTTTGGGCAACGAGTTACTTGAACTCGGCCCGGACGGTTCTAATTCAATGTATGGCCGAACCGAGCTTCGGCTAATTGGAGCATAATAAGAGGCAAGCGCGTAAGCGCTTAAGAAGTTGAGGAAAGGGACATGAGAAAGCTTGCTTTTGCAGTCGTCGCGGCGGCAACGCTCCTCATTGGAACGGTTGCACCGGCTTCGGCCCATTGGCGTCACCATGGTTGGGGCGGTCCGGGTATTGGCCCCGGGCTTGCTCTCGGGCTGTTCGCCGGAACATTAGCGGCCGCCACCGCACCACCGGTCTATTATGGACCGGTCTACGGCCCGCCACCCTACTACTACGGCCGCCCGTATCGGGTCGTCCGCTACTATCGGCCGGTTTATCCCTACTGGTACGGCTGGTGACGAGGAGAAGGCGCGGTTCCGGCCGGGCCTTCTGTCAATTCCCGCGATACGTCGCTCGCTGCGCGAGAGGAAACTCTCGCGCGCGAATTCATTTCTCCCGCAAAAAGCGTGCTTCGCGCGCTCGGGGAGTATGTCGAGGGCGACGGCATGTGCTGGGTCGGTATCCCGTCGCTGGCGGCGGATTGCGACCTATCGCAGGATACGGTCCGCCGGCGGCTTGCCTGGCTCGAGGAGATCGGCGCGATTGACCGCACTTGACGAGAACGGCCGCCGCAATGGCGATGGCCGCGGCAAGCGCACCACGGATCCGATCCAGCTGCCGGTCGATGCCGATATCGCGACGATCGAGGCGCGTGCCTGCCGGTCGTGACGTCGACGAAAGCCAAGTAAACTCAACGGCGATTAGCCCTAGCTGCTAGCAAGGGCTAAATTCCAGTCCCGAAACGATTAGGACTCCGCTAGCCCTCGGCCAACGCTCGCAGCTGTGCGACCACTTAATCTCTGAACCTGAACCGGAAGATCTCCATAAATCCCCTCGGGGCGATTTCCGGAGATCACAAAACGATCGAAAACGGTCGAGTTCGCAGCGGCATTCGAGAGCTATGTCGAGGTAGAAAATGTTTCTGGCCTGGTTCAGCGCTGGATATAAACGCGACTGTCGGGACGACGTTGCGGACCTTTGCGCTCGCCAGTTGTCCGACCGGCGTTAGGGTGCAAACTCTGGTGAACATCATTGCGTGGAATCCACGCCAAACACCGTTTGATGAACGCACGAAACCGGCGTTACCGACAGCGCACCTAGCTATTCTGTCGGCGGGACCGGTTTGGAAGCATCAACCACCACTTCCGGCAACGCAAATGATCTGCGCATTATCTGAGCCGGCCCTTTGAGTTCGCTATCGTAGACCATCCAGCCGTTGCCACCCTGCCGAACGAGGAAACGTCCCCGCATCGGGCGTCCAATAAATTCCATCTGCAACCACCATCTGCGAAATACGAGCTTCGTCGATTAGCTCGAAGGATGGAGCGTCGGCATTGAACTATGTGAATCGTGACGATCAACTTTGGACAAGCACCACCTGGCTTCCGCGGCGAACTGAAAACGGCCCCAACCAGGGGGCCGCCAACCCGAGCGATACGGGTTTTCCTCCAGCAGTCGGGGGCGCCTGAACAAGCTGGGGGCGGTGAGCCGACTCGTCGCCAAGCCGATCGTTCCTATCAACGAGGACCAGGATCATCGGAGATACGAGTATGAAATTGGACAGACGGCCAAAATCGAATCTGCAATCGTCTTTGGCATCTGATGACGAAAGATTCGGAGAGGCCATGCCGGTATGGTCCCACGAGGACGAGCAGAGGTTATTGCAGTTGGCGCGAGAAACCGATCTGACGCAGCGCGAGATTGGTCAGAAGCTCGGGCGTTCGGAGGCGGCCGTAAACCTACGCCTAGCGTGCTAAGGAAGCGTGCCGCCGGGAATTAAATAGGGCAACGTGAAACGGGAACCAGGCGGCCAACTGTGGGTTTTGGCGTGCAGGTAATCATGGCAACTCGCATCGGCGCGGCGCCTCACTGCGCCGCAGCAAATGATTCGATGACCGATGTCACGCATTTGACTGCAGGTGGCTTTTATTGGGTCCTTGTGCGCTCAAGCACGAAGCATCCCGAGTGGCAGCCGGCGCGTTGCGCTACTTGCCAAGGCGACGGCGTGAAGTGGGACTTCATCGGCTTCAATAGCGACGTCGGTCATCATTTCGTCGAGGTCGTCGACATCGGCCCAGAACTGCTGACCTAAACGCTCGTGTTAAGATGCCTAGGAAGCCTAGCGGCAGCCCTGCTATCGATCCGCTGCGCGGATTCCCCATTTCTGTACAACCGTTGCGGCCCTGTCCCTTCTGCGGCGGTTCGGAAGTTTGGATCCACAGCGACATTGACCCAAAATTTGTAGTCTGCAAGAAATGTTCAGCTTTCGGTCCCAATGCGCCGACCGTTAGGCAGGCGGCCGAGCGTTGGAACAAACGAACCAACCCCTAAAGCCGAGAGAACCGCGGAAGCGGTATTTCTCGTTGGGACCGTTTCTTTTCGAGAACAAAGTTCCAACCGCGACGTTTCGCGATCGCTTGGTTTGAGTGGTTTCCTTGGCCCCAGCTTGAATCCCTCGCTGGGGCCTCTTTGCGCGCATAAGACAGGCCGTCCGAAATAGGAGTGGCCCCGACAACCTTGGGGGCCTGCGGAGGCCGATGTCGGGGCCACTTGCCAGTCCCGCGTCGGGATTTGGCCCAGAATGATTCTACAAGTTTCTAGACCTCGCAAGCAGGATCCCCGCTGTCTCTGGGAAGAGGTCTTTGCTTGGCTGCAGCATCGTCACGAAAGTTCAGCTTTCGCGGTACCCAAGGAGCTGTCCCAGTTTTGGGACGCTCGCTGCCCAAAGGTGCTGGGGCCTTTTCTATACGGCGTAGGAACGAACGTGGCCGAGTCTTGTTTATCGGACGCTCAGATGCCGCCACTGCCCCCCGACTGCATCTGGGCATCAGTAGTGGCCCCCGCCAGTCCCCTCGCTGGGGCCGTCTCTTTAGAGGAGCAAGGTCGACAACTGAAGCGGCCTTACTCCCCATTTTCTCGATGTGCCTTGATTTCTGCGCGCGCGCTGGCGCTGTCCTGGATGGATTTCCGCAGATCTGCCAGCTGCGCGTCCCGCTGATCGGCGAGCGTTTTTCGTTGTATGCGCAACGCTTGACTTTCGGCGATAGCAAGCTGGGAGCGCGCGAACAGTGGATCGATCATCGGCAAGCTGTACTACAGCGCCTAAGTTCCGGCCCTGTCTTAGGATACGTCCGATTTTCTATCGTTGATCCCGTATCTGCTTTCCTCTTGGGGAAAGGGCTCATGGGATTTTCGGCCCGCAAACGTATCCGGCACTGGATCATTGAGGAGTTTGAGCGAGTGCTCGATTAGCTCGCGTGCCTGACCGGCGAGCTTTTCAAACCACATTTGGTCAGGACGATAGTTGCGCTGTTCGGCCATAGCCGCGGTCCCTGTTGTGCAGGCGGGAGCGCTATCGGTCTCTCAGCCACCGACGCCTACGGGCAGAGCCTCGGCCGGTGATGAGGGTAAACTACCTCAGGACGTAACGGTTCAATATTGAACTTAATGCTTGGGTCGAAACGGCAAATGCCGCGCGTTTGTAGGCGGCCTTACCTCAGTTGGTCCGCCTACTTAAGCGCACAGCGCGGCCAAGCGGTATAAGACTAGGCCGCTGCGCGGCGGCGATCAGGGTGAGACTCCGTATTGCCTCACGTATCGATGCTCCCGGGCCCGATCGGTTGCCTCATTTATTTTGCTCTTGGCTTGGGTTGAGGAGGAGGCCGGGTGCGGAGATGGCCGGGGTTTCGGAGCGCCCGGCCTCCTCCGCGGGCAGCCGGTACATCATTGCGTTGTCGTGACCTCTGACCTTGGCGGCATTTTCTCCGTAGGAGCGAACAGCAGCGCATTCGCTTGCTCGCTGCGCCAGGATTTAAGCCGCCGTTGAAGCGTTCGAAGAAGCTTGTTCGGGTAGGCTCCAGGATATTCCACCTGTAGACGGGAGAGCAGTTCGCTGCCAGTCCGCCAGGGCTCGGCTTCAAACCATTTTCGCAAATCTGGCGTTGCGCGAATGAGCGGGTCGGGACGACGCCGGCCTCTTTTCGCCTTCACGATTGGCCGATCCGTCGGTCGCATAGCTCCGTCCTTCCAGGCCGTTCGCAGGCTTGCCAGGAAGCGATCGGTCGATTGCCATGCCGCAGCAGGATGGGCGATTGGTTGGGTATCCGCGAGGGCCGCGAGGCGCTCCTGGGCGTCGCGGATGTCGCGCAACAACGCGACCGGATCGAGAGCGGCATAGATTTCTTGGAGATGGTGGCGGACTGCGTCAGGCGTGCGGGCGTCGGCGGCCAGGCGCTGGTGGGGTGTTTCCGGCGCGCTGTATGTCTTGCGCACACGAGCACCGTCGCGCTGCTTGGCTATCAGCTTGAACGAGGGTTGGAAGAAGTTCACGAACAGCCGCGCTGCTCGATAGAGTTCTGCCAGCAGCTCGGCCGCTTCCAGGCCTTCGAACCGACGATAGCCGACCATCCTGCGCACGACCGCGCCGTTCTTCTGCTCGACGAACGCCTGGTCATTCTTCCGGTAGGGACGGCAACGCGTGAAGACAATGTTGGCTGCCTCGCAATAGCCTTTCAGCGTCTCGTTCATGAACACCGTATCATTGTCAGTGTCGAGGCCGAGCAGCGCAAAAGGCAAATGTTTGCGCAATTCCGTCAGCACCGTGCTCAACAGCGTCTGTTCACGCACGATCAGGGGAGCGCACTCTGTCCAGCCGGTAGCAATGTCCGTGAGCACGAGGGTCTGGATAAAGCTGCCGCGCGCAGATGGTCCGCTATGCGCTACAAGGTCAGCCTCGACGAATCCTGGCGCCGGATCGTTCCAATCCGCCGACGTCCGTATTGGAACACTGCGACGCAGAGAATGCGCTGTGTGCCGCCGGCGTTTGCGACCCAATTTTTCTCGGATCGGCACCAATACGCGGTCAATCGTCGCAGCGCTCATCGCCAAAAGCTTGGCGCGGATCTCGGGGGCAAGATCGAGGTGGCCATGCCGTTCCATCGCCTCAATCAGCGCAGGCATTAACGCCTTCAGCCGCTTCCCGCAGATCCGGTCCGACGCTTCCCAAAGGAGCACGAGCGCGTTGTGTTCTGCCTCATTATAGATCCGACGTCGCGGCCGTCGGCCTGGGCGTGCGTCTTCCTGGCCTCGAAGTAGTCGCATCGCATGCTTGCGATGAAACCCAGTGATGTCGACGAACTCGTCTAATATTCGCGCCTTCTTCGCGCGATCCGAATGCCGATAACGCACACCTGCCGCCGCCGTCAGTTCCTTCCGCGTTGCCATGCTCAGCTGCCCCATCTGCGCCCCCGCTCGTCCCCGATCCAGGGGAGCAATTTACGTGAGGCAACGGCTCAGCATCCGGTAACAATTAAGGCGAGGCAATGCGACTCCAGCGACAATCTTGATTGACGCGCCGCTCTCATCCTGATTGGGTTCTTCCGCATATTTGGTGCAGGGTGCGGGATTCACGGACAGTGCGAATGAGGGCATAAGGTCGGAATCGCAGTCGACGACCGTGATTCGCCTTGCTCCAAGCCTTTCGCTCACTGGTTTCCCCCGAGCTTTCGATTGTCCAGATCCTCCCCCAGATCGACAGGGTGGTGCTCGTGGCTCGGCCGAACTCAGCGGTCTCGCTCTGTCCTTGTTGCGGCTGCCAGACGGATCGCGTCCACAGCCATTACGTGCGACGCTTAGCTGATCTGCCCTGGCAGGGTCGGGTTGTCGAAATCCGGCTGCACGCGCGACTGTTTCGATGCGCAAATCCGCAATGCCCGCGTCGAATATTCACCGAGCGGCTACCGGCGACGGCGCGGCCGAAAGCAAGGCGCACAACCCGCCTCGGCGAGAGCCAACTGGCAATCGGCTTTGCGGTCGGCGGTGAGCCGGGCTCGCGCCTGTCGCGCAAACTAGCCATGCCGGTCAGTGGCGACACCTTGCTCCGAATGATTCACTTGGCTCCGCTGCCGGATTTCGTTGCCCCGAGCGTCGTCGGCATCGATGATTGGGCTTGGCGTCGTGGCCAGCGATATGGAACGATCATCTGCGATCTGGAGCGCAATTGCGTGCTCGATCTGCTTCCCGATCGTAACGCCGACAGTGTTGCGAACTGGCTGAAGCGCTGGCCGGGGATCAAGGTCGTCGCGCGCGATCGTGCGGGACTTTATGCCGATGGTGCGCGCTGCGGCGCGCCCGACGCGGTGCAGGTAGCGGACCGCTGGCACCTGCTCAACAGCCTAGGTGAGGCCCTGCGCCACGCGGTCGCCCGCCATCGTCACAACGTGGCCGCCGCCGTGCAAATCATGGCCTCCGCGCAACGCGCGCAGACCGTCAGGCCGCCGCCCGGCCTTGCACAGTTGCGGGCGGATCGAAAGTCCGCGCGACGCGAGCGCTGGGATGAAATCTGTCGCCTACGCGAGAAAGGTTTCCCGACATCCAGGATCGCCCAACTGCTTGGCGTCGACAGGCGCACTGTTCAGCGCTGGCTTGCCGCTGGCGGCGAGCCGGAGCATTCGCGGCCTCACAGACCCTCACATCTTCTCGCGCCTTTCGAGGCATGGCTCGAAGGGCGGTGGGTCTCTGGCTGCCAGGTGGGCCAACAGCTTTGGCGGGAGCTTCAGCAACAGGGTTATGCCGGAAGTCGGGTGACCGTCGCGCGATGGGCTGCTGACAGGCGTGCACAAGACGCAGCTGGAGCAGCACAATCGCACTCGACTTGGAAAGCTCCCACGCGTCGTCGCTGTGCTTGGTATTTGAGCCAGGATCCAGATCAAATCGATGCTGAAGCCAAGCTATTCCTCGGCCACCTGTTTGCGCAAGCTCCGGAACTCGCCACGGCGGCCGAGCTGGCGAAGCAGTTTGTCTCCCTTCTCAGCGGTAGCGACATCGTCGCGCTCGATGAATGGATCACACAAGCGGCCAACAGCGAGCTGAGGAGCTTCGCCAACGGCATCGCGCGCGACATCGATGCGGTCCGAGCGGCAATAACTACCTCCTGGACAACCAGTCCGGTCGAAGGTCAGATCAGCAGGATCAAAGCCATCAAACGACAAATGTATGGCCGGGCAAGCTACCCGCTATTGCGTCGACGCGTCCTCCTGGCTGCTTGAAAACGACCGGGCAACCTATGCTGCACCAAATATGCGGAAGAACCCCTGATTGTCGCGCTATAGGCCGCGCACTTACATTTGAGGCGCGGTCCTAGTGCGCAATGAGAGCGGTCAGCAACAGCACTGCAATAAGCAAGGAACCGCCGAAAATCGCGATAGCGAGACAGACACGCGCCGGAATCGAATAGGGATCGAAATGGGGCTGTTCAAGCATGGCGCTCCTTAAGCCTGCAGGCGGGAGCGCGATCGGTCTCTCAGCCACCGGCGCCTACGGGCAGAGCCTTGGCCGGTGATGTTTAGACAATGCTCCGGATAGCTAGAGGTTGCAAGGAACCTCTCAGCCTACTTGCGCAGCAGCACAACCGACAACTCAGGCGAACAGGTCTTTGCCCGGCTGCAGCATCCTCACGAACGTCCCGCTCCTTGGCGTACTGCAAGCCGGCCCAGTACTCGGCCGGCGTCGCCTTTGTCCTGGTAGATCATCGGATAGTTGATCGTCTCAATGTAGATCCGGTCGTCCTGGGTCGGTTCAAAGGCGCGGGCGTGCTCCATGATCCGGCGGGCAGCCTTTCTCCGGGTCCGCCCAGCGCCGGTCTTCCTTCATCTTCATCGTCGAATTCCATCCCGCCTTTGTGCAGCATAGATGTGAGGGGTGTAAATCTGGCTTTCGGCGGGACGGTGGCTATCAAACGTCGCGCCGCAGGGACAGCGCATCAGCGACGACGGCAGTTGAGAAGGCAGCTTTTCGCCGCTGTCCCACATGGCCTGCTTGCGCGCGATCCAATCGCGATGATCGCGCCAGGCCTGGAAATTCGCTTTGGTTAGGGGCGGCAGCAACTCGCCCCATGCCACTTCGAACGCCGCGCGCGCTTCTTGAAAGGTCGCGGCCGGGCCTCCGCTCGACCGGTCGCAGCCCGGATGAAAGCCGCATTCCATTCCCACTGATCGGCATGGTTCGGTGCGCCGGTGCGCAGCCCGATTGAGCCAACGACGACGCGCTATAGAGGATGTTCCATTTCTGCCCGGCTGCGGCTCGGTCGCGCCGGCGCGTGAGCTCGGTCACGTCGCATCTCCGGTCGGGCAGCGCCGCCACAGCTGCAGCAGCTCCGCGGCCGGCCGCTTGCCCGCCGTACTGCACTTCACGCAGCGCAGGCGACCGGCGAGATCGCGCACGTTGGTGGTCGGAACGTGGCGCAGCGCAGCTAGGCGCGACCGCGCGCGGTGTCTTGCACCGCGAGCATTTGATTTCGAGCCACGGATAGCCGGCGTTGATGGCCTGGTCGATCGAGGGCGATGCGTCGACCGGGCCCGCCGTCGGCCCAGATCTTTTTGTTCCAGCTCTGGCAGAGCAGGATCGTCGGCCTCGCGGATGAGTGCCTCGCCGGCGGCGCAAACCATTTAAACTTAGCCGTGCCGCACCGCTACCCGACTTCGATCGGTATACGTCTTGGCCAAGGTTCGGAATGTCCCAAGTCTACGAGATGTTTGAAACCCTTGACGGATTGGGCACTCGGAAGCCGCCTGAGGCGTCGGGCTCCTCCTCCGCCTCATCGGGCAGCGGCAGTTTGGCTTCCGACGAATTGGCTAGCTGATACGGGGAACAACCCGCTGGTTTTGCAGTTCTTTTGGCGCCGCCGGCCTGAGTGTCGCTGGGCGCCTCATGGCCCAGCTAAGTCAGGCGACACGGCGGCTCGTACCATTTTGCTCCATGGAGGATTTGGATATGAAAACGACCCGTATTGTCGCTTGGCAGTCGATCAGTCTCACTCACCTCGGTGGGGCCCCGCGGCCGCGTCTTCCCTCTGGCCGCTCGTTAGAGCTCAAGAGCGGCGATGTCTTCTGAGGGAGGGCACGTCATGTCAATCAAGTCAGCCCTCCCTGCCATCCATTCGGAAGCCGGGTTGTCCCGGTATCTGCAAGAGATCCGTAGCTTCCCGCTGCTCGATGCATCCGAAGAAGCGATGTATGCAAGGCGTCTTCGGGATTCTGGGGATCGCGAAGCTGCCTACCGTCTGGTGACGAGCCATCTACGATTGGCCGCCAAGATCGCGCTGAAATATCGGCGCTATGGATTGCCTATCGCCGACCTCATCTCGGAAGCCAACGTCGGATTGATGCTGGCCGTCAAGCGGTTCGACCCTGAGAAGGGATTTCGCCTGGCGACCTATGCCGCTTGGTGGATCAAGGCGTCCGTGCAGGAGTTCGTCCTGAGATCGTGGTCACTCGTCAAGCTCGGCACAACTGCAGCGCAAAAAAAGCTGTTCTTCAACCTTCGAAAGTTGAAGAGACGCCTTGGTGCGCCGGACGATGGCGAGCTTTCGCCGGAGCAGGTGAAGCAGATCTCTGAACATCTTCAGGTTAGGGAAAGTGACGTCGTCGAGATGAACGGGCGGATCCGTGGCGATATGACGCTGAACGTTCAGCTCAGTGACGAAGAAGGCGAGCAATGGCAAGACAGGCTCGCCGATTCATCTCCTGATCCTGAAACCCAGCTTGTGGAGACCGGAGACCGTGAACGGCAGAAGGCCGCACTCTCGGAGGCGCTGAGTGCGCTCTCTCCGCGAGAACGCACCATCGTCGAAGCCCGTTACATGGCGGAAGAGCAAAGCACGCTTGACGATCTTGCCAATACCTTCGGGATTTCTCGTGAGCGTATCCGCCAGATCGAGCAGCGTGCGTTGAAGCGCATCAAGACGATGATGTGCGTACGCCTTCCGGATCTTGAGGCTGCTTCAGCAAGCGCATACTAGAAGCAGAACACAAAAGACCGCTGGCCGCCTGCTGATCGATGAATCAGCAGCCGGTGCAGATGTCAAGCACGATGGCTTCGGCCGAGAAATCACGGTCCTTGCGGCCACCGGACTTTGTTCTTGCCTGGGGGCTGGCCGCTTTGATCACTGACAAGCTGCTTATCGACGGCGTCGGAGCTTCGCACTGCGCGCGATAAATCCGCTTCTTTCGCCTGCAGCGAGACCACCATCCCGAGTAGAGCAGCAAGTACCATTAAGCTCCGCATCTCTGGTTACCCTCCTTTCGACGATGCTCAAATTTGCCGCGCAGAGTTGTTCTGAAGCCGAGACAACGTCTCGGTTTGACGGTTTCAATTCTCAAGGTGCGCTGAGCGTTTCCGGACGCAGGAGAATGCTCTCCGGTTACGAGCCGCGAGCAATATCGACGATCCGGCTTTCGCCGCAAAAATTTTCTTCCAACCTCTTGAAAGTAGAACCCTCGCTCCTAGGTGGATTTTTGCCCGGGGGCCGTTATGGCCCCGGTTTTGGACATCGCTGAACCTACCCAAGGAGGATGTGCATGCATTTCCGTCCCTTGCACGATCGCGTGCTCGTGCGACGTCTCGACGCCGAAGAGAAAACCGCCGGCGGCATCATCATTCCAGACACAGCAAAGGAGAAGCCGCAGCAAGGCGAGATCGTCGCCACTGGCCCCGGTGCACGCAACGAACAAGGCCAGCTCATTCAACTCGACGTCAAGCCCGGTGACCACGTCCTGTTCGGAAAGTGGTCCGGTACAGAGGTCAAGATCGACGGCGAGGAATTCCTGATCATGAAGGAGAGCGACCTTCTGGGTGTCATCGACAAGGCAGGCGCCGTCAAGAAGGCAGCGTAGGGCGCTGACAGTCATAAGAGGAAAGCTGACAGTCATAGAGGAAAGGAGAGATCAAAATGGCTGCCAAGGACGTGAAGTTCGCAACCGAGGCCCGAGAGCGCATGCTGCGGGGCGTCGACACTCTGGCAAACGCGGTGAAGGTCACACTCGGTCCGAAGGGGCGTAACGTCGTGATCGAGAAATCGTTCGGTGCGCCGCGCATCACCAAAGATGGCGTAACCGTCGCCAAAGAGATCGAACTGGAAGACAAGTTCGAGAACATGGGCGCGCAGATGGTGCGCGAGGTCGCCTCAAAGACGAGCGATGCAGCCGGCGACGGGACCACGACGGCGACCGTGCTCGCTCAGGCCATCTTCAAGGAGGGCAGCAAATCCGTCGCCGCCGGCATGAACCCGATGGACCTGAAGCGGGGGATTGACCTCGCTGTCGAGGCCATCGTGACCGATCTGAAATCCCACGCCAAGAAAATCACCGCCAATGACGAGATCGCCCAGGTCGGCACAATCTCCGCCAATGGTGATACCGAGATCGGCCGCTTCCTGGCCGACGCCATGAACAAGGTCGGTAATGAAGGCGTGATCACCGTCGAGGAGGCCAAGAGCCTGCACACCGAGCTCGAAGTGGTCGAGGGCATGCAGTTCGACCGCGGCTACATCTCGCCCTACTTCGTCACGAACCCCGAGAAGATGCGCGTCGAACTCGAGGATCCCTACGTTCTGATTCACGAGAAGAAGCTGTCCGGCTTGCAGACCATGCTGCCGCTGTTGGAGCAGGTCGTCCAGTCCGGTAAGCCGCTCCTGATCATCGCGGAGGACATCGAAGGTGAAGCGCTTGCGACATTGGTCGTCAATAGACTGCGCGGCGGACTGAAGGTCGCGGCCGTCAAGGCACCTGGCTTCGGCGATCGTCGCAAGGCCATGCTGGAGGACATCGCGATCCTGACCGGCGGCAATGTCATCAGCGAGGACCTCGGCATCAAGCTGGAAAACGTCACAGTGAAGATGCTCGGGCGCGCCAAGAAGGTCGTCATTGACAAGGACAACACCACCATTGTCGAGGGCGCGGGCGCCAAGAAGGATATCGAGGCGCGCGCCCAGCAAATCAGGCTCCAGATCGAGGAGACGACCTCCGACTATGATCGCGAAAAGCTGCAAGAGCGCCTCGCCAAGCTTGCCGGAGGCGTCGCGGTGATCCGTGTCGGAGGTGCGACGGAGGTCGAAGTCAAGGAACGCAAAGACCGTGTCGACGATGCGATGCATGCTACGCGCGCGGCGGTGGAGGAGGGGATTCTCCCCGGAGGCGGGGTTGCCCTCCTGCGTGCCCTCGAAGCGCTCGACGGCATCAAGACCGCGAACGCCGACCAGAAGGCCGGCATCGACATCGTTCGTCGCGCCATCCGGATGCCGGCTCGGCAGATCGTGCAGAACGCCGGCGAAGACGGCTCACTGGTTGTCGGCAAGCTTCTGGAGCACCAGAGTTACAACTGGGGCTTCAACGCGGCAACTGGCGAGTACGAGGATCTGGTGAAAGCCGGTGTGATCGATCCCGCCAAGGTCGTGCGCACCGCCTTGCAGGACGCTGCGTCGGTGGCCTCGCTGCTGATCACCACCGAGGCACTCGTGGCCGAAAAGCCGAAGAAGGCTGAATCCGCTCCGGCAGCTCCCGCCATGGACTTCTGAACGAGAGAGCCCGGCCGATCAAGGCCGGGCTCCACCGATGAGAGGAGAGAAGACCGCTTCCAAAGATGGAGTGTCCCATGAACAAGTCTAATCGTCGTCGGCTCAGGATGAGGCAGGACACGATCCATTGGTTCATGTTCTCCCTGAGTTTTGTCACCATTGCCTGGATCTGTTTTCGAACGATGGGAGGAGTATAGATGCTGAGTTATCACCATACGTTCTCCGACCGGACGGAGACCAACCGCAATCTGCGGCGAGGCCTGCTTGCTTTAGTAGTAGCCGGCGCAATGTCTCTGGCGGCCTTCGGTGCTTACGGCGTGGAAAGCCCGCGGGGAGCCGAGGCCACACAGGGTACCTTCACTGGACTGCCACTGCCGCCAATCCCGTATCTCGACAAATGCCGTGGCTGAAATGGCAGCCCGCGGCGGCAACGATGAAGATCGACATCTTGCTGCCGCCGACCTCCGCGCCGACAGGTATTTGGCCGCAGCCGACGCCCCATCCCGCCGGACTGTTGGCAGCAAGCTGAACGTCAGTGAGCGGCCCGCGAAGGCCGCTCGCTACCTTATGCAAGGTCGTCAAGAGCAAGCGACAATCATGTTTGAAGCGAATTCGGCGAGGCATTCCGTGCGCGGGAGCTCCGATGCAGCCTCAAGCACAGCAGTCGAGCTTGGCGGCCGCGACTTCCTTATCCGAGGCTGTCAGAAGGTGATCGGTCACTACGAGCGCCTGCTCTCAACTGCGAGGAGCGAGCAAGAGCGCCAGCTCTATCAAGCCCGGATTGAGCGAGAGCCGCAAGTAATGGATGATCTACGCCAGAGTGCTCTTCCGGATCGCATGGCCGCCTAGTCACTGAGCCGCCAAGGGAGCCTCTTGAAGAAAAATGCGCATGCCCCTCTTGAACTCACGGACGTTAGTTCTAGTTCGTTTCTCGACCGCGACTGCGGTGTGTCGAGCGCCAGGCCGGGCTCGGCACGAGGTACTGGACTGGGGTGTTCGACCATAACCGAACTCCCATCCTGCCTTGCTTCGTATCCATATTGCTCTTTGGAGGACTTGGCTATGAGGACACTTGATTTTACGCCACTGTGGCGCACCAGCGTCGGCTTCGATCACTTGGTTGGCCTCATCGACGGCATGTCGCGCCGGCCGAATGAGGACAGCTATCCGCCATACAATATCGAGCGGTCCGGTGAGGATCACTATCGAATCACGCTGGCCCTAGCAGGTTTCGGCGCTAGTGACATCTCCGTGACGGCCGAACAGAATGCTCTCACGATCGAAGGCAAGAAGTCCGACGGGGCTGCGCGCCGGTATCTCTACCAAGGTATTCCGGCGCGACCGTTCCGGAAAGTCTTTAGTCTGGCCGAGTACGTCCAGGTCAAGCAGGCATCCTTCCGGGACGGTCTCTTGACCATTGATCTCGTTCGAGAGATTCCGGAGGCGATGAAGCCGCGCAAGATCCAGATCGGTGCAACGGCTGCTTCGTCGCAAATTGAGCGGAAGAAGGCAGCTTAGGTAGCTTCGATCCGTGGACCGGCGATGGCATCGGACGTTCCTGACCGATCTCATCTCAACGTGGGTGGCGACATCGACTACGCCGCCACCTAAATCACGAGCACCATCCCTTGGAAAGGAGTGAATAGGGAGGCGAGCCATGACTAACGTAAAAATCGACGGCGGTGGTCTTCACCCATTCTTCCACCCTGCCGCTCACTACGTTTCTCCGGCGGAAGTCCTGAATGACAAGGAGCTCTCGACGCCTGAGAAGCGGATCATCCTGTCCTCGTGGGCGTCGGACATGTACGCCGTGGAATCCTGTCCCGGCATGCGGGAGGTCCCCGGAATGGGCCACGCTGTGAAGTTGGCCGACATACTGGCAGCGTTGCGGCAACTCGACAGAGACGACGATGATGATCCGCCCCGTGGCGGTGGCGTCCCCATGCGGCTGCGGCGGCCCTGGGCCGCCGCACAGCGGAGGTCTCTGCGATGATCACGGGCGCTGTCCTAGGCATCGTGCTGCTCGGCCATGCCGCGGCGTTGTGGGCAATTCCGATCGTAGCAAATTCTCCCGCTGCCTGGTGATTCCAAGGACAATTGAAATGTTAGGACGTCGAACAATATTGGCATGGCTCCTGCTTGTTGTGCTCTGCGTGTCTCATCCGGCAGTAGCTCAAGTGCCAGACCTGAAGACAGGTGGTCCTGTGCCAACATTGGCGCCGGTAGTTCGACAGGTGACACCCGCGGTTGTTAATATTTCCGTGCACGGCCGTGTCCGTGAGGACAATCCACTTTACCGCGACCCGTTCTTTCGTGAGTTTTTCGACATTCCCAAGCAGGTCGAGAAGGAAATCAATTCGACCGGTTCGGGAGTCATCGTCGATGCCAGGCGCGGCTATGTGTTGACCAACAATCATGTTGTCGAAGGCGCCTCGGTCGTTCGGATTACGACCAAGGACGGCCGGCAGTTAACTGCGAAGGTAATCGGGCGCGACCCGCCGACTGACGTTGCAGTGCTGCAGATCCAAGACCCTGCCGGCCTTCAGGCGCTTCCTTTCGGCGACAGTGATGCGCTTGAGGTCGGGGATTTCGTGCTCGCGATCGGCAATCCCTTTGGTCTCGGCCAGACTGTCACGTCCGGCCTGGTCAGTGCGCTGGGTCGCACTGGCTTGAGCAAGGAAGGCTTTGAGGACTTCATCCAGACCGACGCTGCGATCAATCCGGGAATTCCGGGGGCGCATTGGTGAATCTTCACGGCGAATTGGTCGGCATCAACTCCGCGATCATTTCGCCGGGCGGAGGGAATGTCGGGATCGGTTTTGCAATTCCCGCGAATATGGCCCGGATCGTTATGGAGCAGATTGTAGATAAGGGACACGTTGAGCGAGGCCGCATTGGCGTTTCACTGCGCGAACTCCAACCGTCGACCAAACAAGGGCGCAACGAAGGCGCGGTGATCGCAGAGGTCGCGGCAGACTCTCCGGCTGCAAGGGCCGGCTTGCGGAAGGACGATATTGTTGTCATGGCAGACGACCGTCGGATCCGCACCGCGTCGCAACTTCGTAACAAGATCGGCCTGGCGCGTGTCGGTCAAGATGTGAAGCTCACCATCGTGCGGGGTGGTCAAACCAGTTCCGCCGTTGTGAAAGTTGCTCCGCCCGTCCAGGCAAGCAGCACATCCACTCGTCTGCTGCATTGATGCAAAAGGTTCAAGACAATCTGGCCGGTCGACTGCCAAATTCAACTGTGGCAGGCGTATTGACTCAAAAGCCCAGCCCCTCGGCTTTTAGGGCAGCCATCTAACTTGCTCAACTTTGTAACTCTTGCCGCCGCCTGGGGTCTGGACAGCTACGACGGAGCCTTTGAACCTGCCTATCAACGCCCGTGCGAGCGGGGAACTGAACGAGATCTTGCCTTTTGCAGGGTCGGCTTCCGGCTCGCCAACGATTTGGCAAATTCGCTCCTCGCCCGTATCCTGGTCCGTCAGCGTGACCGTCGCGCCGAATTTGATGGTCTCGCCGGAGAGCTTTGACACATCAATGATTTCTGCACGTGCAAGCTTGCTTTCTAACTCGGCTATGCGAGCTTCGTTGAGCCTTTGCTCGCCCAACGCAGCCTGATATTCCGAATTCTCAATAAGGTTGGGCTCGTCGGCAATCGCTTGCTGAATGCGCTCGGCAAGATGAGGCCGCTTGATTCTAGTGCGGTCGGCCAGTTCGTCGTTAAGGGCGGCATGACCGGCCGCAGTCATGGGGAGGGTTGGCATCAATTCGGACCGCCTTGTGAGAGCACCGCCCAGAGCCGAGAGCGGCCGCGGTCGCCTGCCGGGCCTACCTATCTCGGTACTATGGGCTGGCAACTATGCTGGCCTTTACCTGTTCCAAGGAGCGCCCGGTCCAAGGAGCCCGGCGAGGGAACGGAACTTGGGTTGTCGCAGGTCTCCGGGTTTGCCGTGCGAATACTCTTGCCCCGATCGACCAGTGCAGTTGTATGAGGCGAAGATCGCCAATTGGGCACTCCTTGCATGGGCGCACGGGAGTACGTCCTTGCTGTGGACGACGACGCGAGCGTGCTCGAAACGACACGGAACATGCTTGACGATCTCGGATACCGCCCGATCGCAGCTGACAATCTGGATGCCGCGCTGTCGACCCTTTCTCATCAAGCGATCGATGTGGCGATTATTGATCTGGCGATGCCCGGCGTTTCTGGACTCAACGTCGGACTTGAGCTTCAACGGCAGCAGCCGTGCTTGCCGATCGTGTGCTGCAGCGGCTATCCAGACCTCATCGAAAAGACTAGCAAACACATGAACGGCAGTCTGCTCCTCAGCAAGCCGTGTTTCTCCCAGTCCGCGCGGACTCAATCAATACCGGTCCGCACCATAGCGCGCGCCAGCTCGAGCTCGCTGATAGCTTGGCGCAGCGAGCGGCGGGCCGCGCTCTTATCTCCATTCGCACAGGCGACTTTCAGTTCCTCGATGTGTTGAGCCGGGATCTTTGCATGCGCAACAACATCCGCAGCGCCTGCAAAACTGGATTTCCGCTTTGTGTCCATGGTCGGGCACACCCACGGCCGCTCTTATTGGAAGTAGGACGGGAGCGGAGACCGCTCCCATCGATTTGTGTCATTTCGAGTTGATCGCAATACGCTTCACCTTGGATTCTGCTTGCGGCAGCTTTGGCATGGTGACAGTCAGAACTCCGTTCTTGAACGCAGCAGAGATCTTGTCCTGGTCCACGTCTTCGATCGGGATGCGCCGTTCAAATCTGCCGTAGTACCGCTCGCTGAACCGGCGATCCTTGTCTTCCGTCTCAGTCTTCTTCTCTCCCTTGATCGAGAGAACGCCATTGGCGAGTTCGATCTGAACGTCTTTCTCGTCGAGACCTGGCAACTCCGCCGTGACTTTCACGTCCTTGTCACTGTCGTTGACCTCGATGCTCGGCCAATTCATCGACTGCTCGAGAAAGCGGCCGCCAAATGGCACGACATCGAAGCCGCGGAAGACATCATCGAATAGCCGGTTCATCTCCCGGTGCAGGGTTAGAACCGGATTGTAGTTTTCGGAGCGACGGGTGGTCAGATCACCACCGCGGCCCCAGGGGATCAGATCAGTGATAGCCATAGAGCTTCTCCTTTTCTTTTGTTCCAAAGCTTCGCGACGCGGCGAAGCCACGCCGCAAAAATCAATTCCGAGCAGGCGGTGTTATGCCGCCTGCTTGTTCTCACCTTGCTGGTGATCATCACGTGTGCCGATCGCAATCTGGCGCGGCTTCATCGCCTCGGGAACCTCCCGAACCAGATCGATCTTGAGCATGCCATTCTCGAACAAGGCGCCCTTCACTTGCACGTACTCGGCCAGACTGAAGGTCCGTCGGAACGGGCGCGAAGAGATGCCTTGATAGAGATATTGATGGCTGCCCTTTTCGGCCTTGCGACCCTCGACGGTCAGCGTGTTCTGCTCGGCCGTGATGGAGACCTCGTCAGGCGTGAAGCCGGCAAGAGCCAGCGAGATTTGGTAGTGGTCCTCACCGACACGTTCGATGTCGTAGGGCGGGTAATTGTCCCCGCCGGTCCATCGGCCGGAGTTGTCCTCGAGAAGGTCGAACAGACGATCGAACCCGATCGACGATCGCCACAAGGGAGCAAGATCAAGCGTGGTCATAGCCATATTCTCCTTTGAGCAACATGGATAAGAGCGCCCCGGACACCTGCCGGGTGCTTGCTGACCGGGCCCTGTACCAGGCGCCCAATCGTGCCGTGCAATTGCTGCGCGGCTACCCATGAAATTAGAAGCGTGTCGTATCGTTTCAAGGCCTTCCAGGCACTTGCGAAAATTGCGGTGTCGCACCCATGTCTTTGTTGGGTCCGGCTGAGACGAATGTGGACGGGGTTCCTATCGTCCTGCTGCGCCTCGGCCGGTCCATTGAAGCTTAACTGAGGTGAGAGTGACCATGGCCCAAGCAGCACCCGACGATGTGGTCGAGACAGCGCTTCTGGAATCCTTTCCTGCGAGTGATCAGCCGTGCTTCGCCGCGCTCGGTGTCGACATCGGATCTCCTGGCCGGTTTGGTACCTCGCGCGCGCAGCTCCTGGAGATGAACCTCCCACCTTCGGTCGCGGCTGAGCGGAAGACCGCGACAAATTGCCTTGGTGTCGGACAGTCACGAGAGCCGCGCATCGTGAGATCTCGGAACGAAGGCTCCTGCCGGGGGGCATAGCGCTGCGCCGGCGTAGCCATGTCGGTCGAGCCGGCAGAAATCTAAGAGTAATAGGCGATCATCAACCGGTTCTGTCATCGCGCCGTTGACGGCAACTTAAAAGGCTAGCGATCACCGATGCCGGAAAGGCGACAATCAATAATGCGCCAAGCATGATGCCGACGTTCGGCGCAACACCGAGAGCATCGTGCGCGCCGATCGCTAATGCTGCTGCTGCGCCCACGGTATTGAATACTTACGATGCATCGGACGTCCGCTCCGTTCGCCCTCTCAACGCATAGCAACTGTGAGTGGCTGGCCTATGAGCGCTCGCTTTTGGGGTTCTAAAGCTCTCCACGGATCATGCCGATAATCTCCACAGCGTTTCGCCGGGCCCGATCTCGGCAGACCCGCGGCGAATGGAAAGTCGCGCGGGCGGCTTGGGGGACCACCCGCGCTAGTCTGGGTGGAAGCTTGGCCATCTCTGGGGGGCGCGATACATGAGGGCCAAGCCATCTTCTTCCGAGCAACTCGCGTGCCAGATAAGCGCGCAGTCTCGTCACGGGCCAAGCACAAGCTCATGAAGCGCGGCTCTGGGTCGAAGCCATGAAAAACGTGCGGGCGGCGGGAGATCCGCCCGCACGAGTTGCGCTACGAAGCGGCTTGGGCCTCAGGAGGTCGTGATTGAGCAACCAAGCCGTGCATCACTCAGCAACCGGCGTGCCAGACTGTGAAGAACCGACGAGAGACCAAAAAGTTGTGCTTTTTCGCGCCGCGCCAGCCAACTCCTAGGGCGGCTTCCGAACATGAATGTCGGTAACCTGACGCGATCGTACGAGATCGGAGGGCAATACCCATTAGTCGAGGTCGCGAGGTGATTGGATCAATCCTATCGTGCACAACGATCGACGCATCGGGTTCAACGTTCAGCCTTTGCAGCTGCTCCTCATCGATCGGGCAGTTGAGCATTGCAGCCGTTGCGCTGCGATTGATCAGAGTCAGCTTGATGGCTTCCGTTGGGCGGCCACGGCAAACGTGCGAGTTAAATGGCTGAACCTTCGTCCTCGTCGGATTCCTTGAAGATCGGCGACTGTCGCAGTTCATCTTGGTGCGGCTGAACCTCCGGACGTGGAGGTTTACCCGGACACGGCCTCGGGTCAGTGTCGCTTGCTACCGACCGGTGTGCTGTTGGCTGCGGATTAATCAGTCTCCTTGTCCGGTGCGTTGCCGCCGGCTGCACTCTTCGCGCCCTTGGTCGACTTCCTGCCCACTTTCCCGCCCGCGGTCCTGAGTTTGGGCGAAGAATCGTCATCATCATTCATGCCGCTCTGTACGCTCCTGTCTTGCATGCCTTTGCGAGCCCTGGCGTCGGTGGCGAGGCTTTGCGCGATGACGGAGTATGCGAGGAAAGCCGAAATGCCGCACGCGATTACAGAGGTCTTCGCTAATTTCATCCATGGCTCCTGGATCGAATTGCTTGCGAGGGAGCGATTTTAGCTTAATGTGCGCTGCGCCTCGCATCGCGTTGAGCGTACGAACGCTCGCAACATTCACGATGACGCCCACACTAGCTCTGTCAATCGGTTGTGCTACGTGCCGGTTCGATGCTTTGCGTCTTCAGGATTTGCTGACTGTCTCCAGGCTACGCCCTGACGTGGCGTCAGGTTCAAGCGATTTCTGCAGTTTGATTATCAGTCCGCCGTTCTCGGGGCCGTTTTTTATGTGGTATCAGGCTGTTCTTCCGGGATCGTGCAGGTCTGGGCCTGTCGCTCAAGCGGCTCGACGAAGGCGTCTTCCGCTCGCGGGCTAAATAGGCCCGATTACTCCGGCAACGGGGATATTCGTTGGTACGGGCAATAGCTGCTCACGCTTGGATGACGCCGCCCAACGGAAGATGGCCATCGAGGAGCTGGTGTTTGGCCTGTCGCAGATCGCAGTGCCGTCGCTGGCTTGGCGAGTGGCCTTCGCTTGCCTCGGCGCGTTTTGCGTTGGCGGCACGACGTGGACGCGCTTGACTGTGCTCGCTTGCGGAAGCCCGCCTGTTCGAGCCGGCTAGACCTGGCGCAACGGCCTCAACCATTCTCACGGCCGCCACACGCGAGGGACGATCCTTCGTCACCTTCCTCGTCGAACTGGTTCGCCTGGTTCGTTGAATGCGGGGTCAAGGTGACGAGAGCGAGAGGTAATCGCGGCCCTCTTCGGTGCGCTTCGAGCAGGCTGCAGCAATCTCGGCCTAGCCCACTCGTCGCGGTGGCTCATTGCGCGCTCTCGATCGTTCGTTCACGGACGATACCGCCCTTTGCGGCAGATTGTTTCTCTTTCTTCGCTGAATCGTTCCTGCATCTTGTGCAACTGAACCGAGATTGGCCAGTCTCCTCCTTGAGATTGCGTTTCAGCGCGCGGACGCACGTGGCCTCCTTGATGGCTTGATCTGGCCGAAGACCGGCTTCGCCTCGATCGTCTGAGCCGCAACACCGTTGATGCGACTTTCTTCCCCTGGGCTTCGCCCATTCCTCGCGAGACAAGAAAGTCGCCTCAACGGCGTCCTTCGCTGTGCTCCGGCCCTTGGAACACGGGTGCGTCGCCGATCGTCCTCGGCCTTTAGATCGCCATCGAGGCCGCGGTGGTCGCGGGCTCGAAACACAACAGGAGAAGTGACATGGCTAACATCGGTTCTTTCAAGAAGGTAGCTAACGATTTCCAGGGCGAGATCGTCACCCTGAGCCTGCAAGCCAAGGGCGTCCGTATCGTCGCCGAGACCAACCGCTCCAACGACAACGCTCCGAGCCACCGCATCTATGTGGGCCGGGCCGAGATCGGCGCAGCCTGGTCGAAGCGCTCCGAAGAGGGCCGCGATTACCTCTCGCTCAAGCTCGATGATCCCTCGTTCAACGCACCGATCTACGCGAACCTGTTCGACGACGAAGGCGGCGAGGGCTACACGCTGCTGTGGTCGCGCCCGCGTAAGAATGGCGAGTGAGCCTCGATCCTTCAGAGCCCCGCCCAATCTGTCGGGCGGGGTTCTTTTTTCTGCGCGAGCCAGCGAGAATATCTCGCTGTTGGATGGGTTGCACGGATCGATCTGGGCCGGCGCCTCCGGCGCCGGCCCAGCGCAGGTTTTGCGCGCGTATTGCGGCCTCAAACACGGGTGCGTTCGTCGCCGCCCGTGCGCGCATAAGCGCGGCCTTCTGCGAGGCGGTCCGAGTCTAATAAGCCATCTTCATTGAATGCCGTTGCGAGCTTCTCGCTCTGTTCCTGGAAAGTTGCCTGGTCCCGGCCTGCGCGAGGAATTCGTATCGTTTCCGCCGTTGTCCGATCGGACGCGGCGCCAAGAGAAAAGGGGCGCGTGTTGGCCTTCACCTCTCAGTCTGTTTCTCTCCCGGGCCGACGATGGTGCCGTTCGGGTTCCCGTTCAGCAAGGACGGCTGGAACCGATAGATCGGGAACTGTGCGGCTTGGGTCCAATGTGCCGGAATCCAGCCCATTGAGCGGTTGAACGGGAGCCCTCCGCTTGCCGCTACGCGAACGATGCTTGAATTGGTGCAATGGGTTGTGAATATTTTTCATATATTGTACGATATGGGAAGCTTTTTCGCAGGAGGAGTTTGATTTTGTCCCGAAGGCGAGCTGGCGAGTGGAATTCACGATCGAGAACATTTTTCACGGATTGAGCCAATGCGAGTAATGTTTTCAGGTCCCGTGAGCGTTTTTCGTGATCGGAGGCTGCCAGAGGCCGCGACTCCCGCCGGCTACGCAGCGCTGATTGACGCCTACCAGCTGCCCGTCCCGGTCCCACACGTGCTTTCCGCCGTCGGTACGAAGCACCGCATCCTTGAGCAAGCAGGATGGCGCATCTACACGCCGCGTCATGCGCCTGCGCCGACCCTTGAGGGGCATCTGACTTTCGCGCTCAAGAACGAAGGGCTCGACCTCGCCATCTTAAAGCGGCTTTTCCTTGCCGTGCGGGAGGACGAGATTGCGGAGCTTGTGAAACGGACGCCGACCGGGCTCTACACGCGTCGCATCTGGTTTCTCTATGAATGGCTGTTGGGACGCATGCTCAACCTGCCCACGGCGGACAAGGTCTCCTATGTCGATGCCGTCGATACCGATCTCCAGTTTGCGACCTCCGGGCAGAATTCGATACGGCATCGCGTCCGCAACAATCTGCCAGGGACGTCGGACTTCTGCCCGCTCGTGTTCAAGACGAGAGCGCTGACGGAATTTGTTGCACAGGACCTCAAGGAGCGCGCCCGTGTCGTGGTCAGCCAGGTCCCGAAGGATCTGCTCGCGCGAACCGCGGCCTTCCTTCTCTTCAAGGACTCGAAGTCGAGCTATGTCATCGAGGGCGAGAGGCCGCCCCAGGATCGCATCCAGCGCTGGGGCAAGGTCATCGGCGAAGCAGGACGGGCGCCGCTCGATGAGGCGGAGTTGCTGCGCCTGCAGCGGATCGTCATTGGCGATGAGCGCTTCGTAAGACTCGGTTTCCGGGGCGAAGGCGGCTTCGTCGGCGAGCATGACCGCGAGACCCAAGGGCCTGTTCCGGACCATATCAGCGCGCGTCAGGAAGATATCGCCTGCCTCGTGCGCGGATTGATCGCGTTCGATCAGGCGGCGGAAAATCAGCTTGATCCCGTCGTTGCCGCCGCCGTGCTGGCTTTCGGGTTCGTCTACATCCACCCGTTCGAGGATGGTAATGGCCGCATTCACCGTTACCTGATGCACCATGTTCTGGCACGGCGCGGATTCAATCCTGCCGGGATCCATTTTCCTGTTTCAGCAGCCATTCTCGACAACATCGGCGAATACAAGGACGTGCTGGAAAGCTATTCGCGTAGATTGCTTCCATGCATCGAATGGGAAACGACCCCACAGGGCAACGTCAAGGTCTTGAACGATACAGCTGACTTCTATCGCTTCTTCGATGCAACGCCGCACGCGGAATTTCTCTACGCATGCGTGCAGAGGACCATCGAACAGGATCTTCCGAGGCAAGCCCGGTTCTTGCGGAGCTTCGATAGATTCCGCTCGGGTGTCGAAAACATGATCGACATGCCGGAGCGGACTTTCAATAGCCTGCTTGGATTCTTGCAACAGAATGAAGGGCGACTGTCAAAGCGCGCCCGTGACAACGAATTCTCCCGGTTGACGCCAGACGAAGTCACGAAGATCGAGGAGCTTTATCGAGCCGCCTTCTACGATTCCGGTTAGATGTCTTGTCAAGCGTTGGCCGAGTTTATTGCCGTCTCCCTGCGGGACCGGGCTGTCGGCTGGCGCTGAAACCCCGGCTTGCGCCGGGTTTTCACCCTTCGGGCTTCCATCCCTGACGGAAGCTGCGGCGCAGCGGGGTCGTGGTCGCGGGTCGTGGTCGCGGGTCGTGGTCGAGGGCCTTGGTCGCGCGTCTTGGGCCTGCTGTTGGCGACCGATGATACGGGAGAGGCAGAGGGGAGCGGCCTTGGCCATGACGGGTTGAGGGTCGGAGGAGAGTCTTCCGGCGCCCGTCATGGAGATTGCTCCCATGAATACGCAGATTGTTGCTGCCAGCCGCAGCCCCAGTTTCGGTTACAGAGTGGACGTGAGCCGCGGCGAGCGCGTTGGTCGGGTGTCCTCGGAGTGGTTCTGTCGTCCGGCGGATGAGCGTTATCTGTCGCTCAACGAACTGGCCTGCAAGGTGCGCGAGCGCGCGGACCGCAGCCGGACGCGCGTGGTCGAAAGCGCGCTCATCCATGTCGAGGCAAGCCGTGCCGATCCTGCGCGCCTGGCCTTGCTGCTGCCCGGCTCGGACACGCCGGTCGCCCCGACCCACTGGAGCTTCGGCCAGCTTGCAAGCCAGGTTGGCGCGCCGGCCACCTACCTGCGGCAGCTCCCCGCGGCACTCGCAGCAATCAACCTGCAATATGGCCTGACCGCCAATCGCGTCGAGCAGATCAAAACGCTCGAGACCGAGGATAGTCGCATCGAGCTTCGCGCTGTCACCGGTCCTGACTATGGCCGGATCTATGACCACGAGCTGGTTGAGGCCGTACAACGCATCGCTGGCAATGGCACAGGCGATACACGGTGGAAGGTGCCTGGTGCGCTCGACTGGTCAAGTGGCATCTACAATCCCCGCGTCGACATTTCCAAGGACACGACGACCCTCTACGCATCGGACAGGGACGTTTTCCTGTTTCTGGTCGATGACCTGAATCCGATCGAAGCCGGTCGTCTCCGGGACGGCTCGCCCGACCTCTATTTCCGAGGCTTCTATTGCTGGAACTCGGAAGTTGGCGCGAAGACGCTCGGCATGGCCAGCTTCTATCTTCGTGCGGTTTGTCAAAATCGCAATCTGTGGGGCGTGGAAGATTTCGAGGAGATGACCATCCGCCATTCCAAATACGCAGCCTCCCGCTTTGCTCACGAGGTAGCCCCGGCACTGTTGAACTTCGCCAACTCCTCGCCCATGCCCTTCGTCAACGGCATCAAGGCCGCCCGCGAGCGGATCGTGGCACGCAGCGACGAGGATCGCACCGAGTTTCTGCGCCGCCGCGGCTTCTCCAAGGCCGAGACAGGCAAGGTGATCGACGCGGTGCTGGCGGAGGAAGGCCGCCCGCCTGAAAGCATCTTCGATTTCGTGCAGGGCATCACCGCCGTCGCGCGCGACAGGCCGCATCAGGATGTCCGCCTGGACATGGAGGCCAAGGCCAAGAAGTTGCTCGACCGCGTGGCGTAGTTGCGGCCAGGCCGGGGATTCCGTTCTCCGGCTTGGCTCGTCTGCGCTTTTCCGGTTCACCAGTTCGGGGAGGGCGCTGCCTCTCGGGGAGATGTTGATGTCCGTCGCGGGCCGACGATTCCGCGGCGGCTCGGAGACGGTAGCGCCGTCGACAAAACTGGCTGGGCCACCGAAAGATGCACGTCAAGTGCCGCGAGCTTACGATCTTGGCGCGGCCGCGCTCAGCTTCGGCCCACGTGACCTCGACTTCTGAAACGAGAGGTGAACTGGATCGTATCCGAGCTCGGGCGCAACTCAGTTTTCCGATAGCGCGGCAGCCGCCAACAACCGCCATTGCGCCCGCAAGTAAGCGAGAGCGAGAGAGGGGCAGGCATGTTCGTGAACGGGTTGGAGGCCGAGAGAGAGGCTCCCGGCCGCCCGTTTCGGAGAAACTGACATGGCAAAGGCCGTTCAGAAGATCAAGCTGTCGTCGTCGCGCGACATTCCCTTCAGCAAGCTCATCTTGAGCCAGAACAATGTGCGGCGCCTCAAAGCCGGCATCTCGATCGAGGATCTCGCCGAGGACATCGCCCGGCGCTCCCTGCTGCAAAGTCTCAACGTCCGGCCTGTCCTCGACGGCGAAGGCCAGGAAACCGGCATGTTCGAGGTGCCGGCCGGAGGTCGTCGCTATCGCGCGCTTGAGCTCCTGGTCAAGCAGAAGCGCCTGGCGAAGACCGCGCCGGTCCCTTGCATCGTCAGTGACATGGGTGACGAGATCACCGCGGAAGAGGACTCGCTCGCCGAGAACGTGCACCGCGTCGCGCTTCATCCCCTGGATCAGTTTCGCGCATTCCGGACCCTGCGCGAGCAAGGGCGGTCCGAGGAAGATGTCGCTGCCATCTTCTTTGTATCCGTCAACGTCGTGAAGCAGCGGCTGCGGCTTGCGGCGGTGTCCCCGAAGCTGCTCGAGGTTTACGCCGACGACGGCATGTCGCTCGAACAGTTGATGGCGTTCTCGGTTACCGCCGATCACGGCCGGCAGGAACAGGTCTGGGAGACCGTCAACAAGTCGGGTTATGACGAGCCGTATCAGATCAGGCGCCTCCTGACCGAGCGTGCGGTGCGGGCGTCCGACAGGCGCGCGCGATTTGTCGGCCTCGCCGCCTATGGAGCGGCCGGCGGCGGCGTGCTGCGCGATCTCTTCGAAGAAGATGGCGGCGGCTGGCTCGAGGACGTTGCCTTGCTGGAGCGTCTCGTGGCTGAGAAGCTGCGGACGGAAGCCGAGACAATCGCCGCCGAAGGCTGGAAGTGGATCGAGGTCACCGCCGCCAGCTTTCCCTACGGCCATGACCACGGGCTCCGTCGGCTTGGCGCAGACCCTGCGGCTCTCACCGCCGAGGAGCAGGCGCGCTTCGATGCCATCCAGGCGGAATACGACGCGCTTCAGACAGGATTTGAAGGCGCTGACGAACTGCCAGGCGAGGTGGACGCGCGGCTCGGCGAACTCGAGCAGGCGCTCGAAGCGTTCAACAACCGGCCGGACATCTTCGAGCCGGACCAGATGGCCAGGGCCGGCGTCTTCGTCAGCATCGATTGCGAAGGGCGGCTTTCTGTCAATCGCGGCTATGTCCGACCGGAGGACGAGGTGCCTGCGGCCAATGTCGAAGGTGAGCGAGACACCAGTGCACCGTTGACTGAACGGCAGGAGCCCGGTGCTTCGGTCCAGCGCACGACGATTTCGCTTGCCGGTGCATCGACCGGGCCGGAGGAGCATGATGAGGATGCGGCACGGCCGTTGCCGGATCGACTCATCACCGAACTGACGGCGCATCGTACGTTGGCATTACGGGACGCGCTGGCAGAAAATCCGGCAATCGCGTTCCAGGCGGTGCTGCACAACTTCGTGCTGGCGACCTTTTACCGGTACGGATCGTCCGGCACGTGCCTTGAGATCGGACTTCGCACGCCGACCTTTCCCGCTCAAGCTCCCGGGCTCAGGGAAAGCGCATCTGCCAAGGCGGTCGAGGCCCGGCACGAATCCTGGAAGGCGCGGCTGCCCGAGAGCGAGAACGCTCTCTGGGATGCGCTCACGGCCCTTGACGGTGCCGCACAGGCATCCCTGTTCGCTCATTGTGCATCATTTGCGGTCAACGCCGTCCATGAGCCGGCCAACCGTCACAATCAGGGCCGTGTCGGTGCTCATGGCGTCTGCTCTCGGCTCGACCAGGCCGATGTGCTGGCGCGCGCCGTCGGCCTCGACATGGTTCAGTCTGGCTGGAGACCGACCGTCGACAATTATCTCGGCCGCGTCACCAAGCCTCGTATCCTGGAGGCGGTGCGGGAGGCGCGAGGTGAATCGTCAGCGCAATTGATCGACCACCTGAAGAAGACCGAGATGGCCAGGGAGGCCGAGCGTCTTCTCGAGGGGTCGGGCTGGTTGCCGGAGCTGCTGCGCCTCGTCGACGCCACCGCCTCGCCAGTCGAACAGGAGGGGGAGGCCGGATCGCTCCCCGAATTCCTCGCCGACAAAGGGCAGAAGGACAGTAGCGACGAGGCCGAACCACAGCTCGATGCCGCCGAATGATGCCTTGTCGCGGGACGGCTCCGGCCGTCCCGCACGCGTTCCTTCGCACGTCTCATCCCGCGCCCGTCCACGCCGTGTCCGGCAGTGATTTCGTCTTGTCGCCCGGCCGAATGTGACGGCGCGGCGTGAGGGCGCGCGGCTGCCTCCTGAGAGGCAGAGAGCGGCCGAGACGGGTTTGAGCCGGCACGGTCCAGAGAGAGCGTCGGCCGGCTCGACCCGTTCCCGCTCTCCCGAAAGACATCCTGCCATGACCGAATCTATCACCGGCGGCGCCGCCGCCGCGCCGCTCTCGATGCGTGCCGCTGCAAGTCTCACCTCTGCCGCCCTCCGCGCCGCACAACAGCTCTTGACCGAGCTCGAGCGCGGTCGTCGCATCGATGGCGCCATCCTGCGCAGCACCATGGAGGCTGCCTTCGCCGCCTCGGACGCCGCCGGCGCCTGGAATTGGAAGACCGCCTATGATGCCTGCGAGGCGGCGACCGTTCTCTTCCTTCGCAAGTTCGGCCCCGCCATGCGCGCCAAGGCGGGTTCGACGGCCGTCATGCTGTCGATGCTCGCAAGGATCGCGAGCTGTCTGCCGACCCATACGCGGCGTTCCGAGGATAGCCAGGCACTTCAACAATTCTCGACGCCGATTCCGCTCGGCCTTGTTGCATCTGCGGCGGCGGGCGTTACGCCTGCCGATCGCGTTCTCGAGCCCTCGGCGGGGACAGGCTTGCTCGCGATCTTTGCCGAGCTTTCGGGCGGCGCCTTGGTGTTGAACGAGTTGGCCGAGGCGCGCGCGACATTGCTCGATCAGCTGTTCACCAACATCAAGGTCACCCGCTTCGACGCCGCCCAGATCGATGATCACCTCGAGGCGAGTGTCGTCCCGAGCGTCGTCTTGATGAACCCGCCGTTCGCGGCTGTGGCGAATGTCGAACGACCGATGCCGGACGCAGCTCTCCGGCACATCACATCAGCTTTAGCGCGCCTTTGCGACGGCGGGCGTCTCGTCGCCATCGTGGGCGAGAGCCTTGCGCCGGATAATCCAGCATGGACGGAAGCCTTTGTTCGTCTCCAGGAATGCGCGCGAGTGGCGTTTTCTGCCGCCATTGACGGCGCCGTCTACGCCAAGCACGGAACTCAGACGGACACGAGGCTGCTTGTGATCGACAAGCTGCCTGCGGCTGATCCGAAGGTATTTCCTGCTTCACGGGGCATGGCGAGCGATGTCGCCACCTTGCTTGACTGGGTGGCCCGGCATGTGCCTTCGAGGCTACCCGTCGTCACCGCGCCGGCTGCGGTCGACCTTATGCGTTGTCGTCCAGCGAAGGCGAGATCGACCGCCGCCGCTGCACCGTGTCCATCGTCCGCGTCGGGAAGGGTGGCGCCAAGAGGCGTAGAGCTCAACTACGAGACAGTCGCATGGTCGCCGCCGGAAGGCGCCCGACTGACCGATGCGCTTTATGAGGAGTACGAATTGCAGTCGATCCGGATTTCCGGATCGCATCCACATCCGACCAAACTTGTGCAGTCCGCGGCGATGGCATCCGTCGCGCCACCGAAGCCGACCTACCGTCCGCATCTGCCGTCGCGTGTCGTGACAGATGGACTTCTGTCGGAGGCTCAGCTCGAGAGCGTCATTTATGCCGGCGGAGCACATTCCGAGTTCCTGGCAGGCTCCTGGACGGTCGATCCAACCTTTGATGTTGTGGCCGCCGCGTGCGAGGACGCTCAGAATGCCATCCGCTTTCGCCGTGGCTGGTTCTTGGGCGATGGCACCGGCGCGGGCAAGGGACGGCAGGTCGCAGGGATCCTGCTCGACAATTGGCTCAAGGGCCGCCGCCGTGCGGTCTGGATCAGCAAATCCGACAAGCTGATCGAAGATGCCCAGCGCGACTGGTCGGCGCTCGGCATGGAGCGCCTGCTGGTGACGCCGCTGTCCCGGTTTCGCCAGGGGACGGCGATCCGGCTTTCGGAAGGCATCCTATTTACAACCTATGCCACGCTACGCACCGACGAGCGCGGCGAGAAGCTTTCGCGTGTCAGCCAGATCGTTGAATGGTTGGGCTCCGACTTCGACGGAGTGATCGTCTTCGACGAGAGCCACGCCATGCAGAATGCGGTCGGGGGCAAGGGCGAGCGCGGCGACCAGGCGGCCTCTCAGCAGGGGCGCGCGGGCCTGAGGCTCCAGCACGCCTTGCCGAATGCTCGGGTTGTCTATGTGTCGGCGACGGGCGCCACCACGGTGCACAACCTCGCTTATGCGCAACGCCTCGGGCTCTGGGGCGGCGCGGACTTCCCGTTCGCCACGCGCGCCGAGTTCGTCGAGGCGATCGAGGAGGGTGGGGTGGCGGCCATGGAGGTCCTGGCTCGTGATCTAAAGGCGCTCGGTCTCTATGCCGCCCGCTCGCTGTCTTATGAGGGCGTCGAGTACGAACTCGTCGAGCACCAGCTTACATCCGAGCAGGTTCGCATCTACGACGCCTACGCTGACGCGTTCAGCATCATCCATAACAATCTCGACGCCGCGATGCGGGCCGCCAACATCACCGGCGAAACCGGAACGCTGAACGGACAGGCCAGATCGGCGGCGCGATCCGCCTTCGAAAGCGCCAAGCAGCGCTTCTTCGGGCATCTGTTGACCTCGATGAAGACGCCTTCGCTGATCCGATCGATCGAGCATGATCTCGACGCCGGCCATGCCGCGGTGATTCAGATCGTCTCAACGGGCGAAGCGCTGATGGAGCGTCGGCTGGCCGAGATTCCGACCGAAGACTGGGGCGACGTCCAGGTCGACATTACGCCTCGCGAGTATGTCCTCGACTATCTCGCTTTTTCCTTCCCGGTGCAGCTCTACGAGCCCTTCACTGATTCAGAGGGTAATCTTTGCTCGCGGCCTGTCTATCGCGACGGTCAACCGGTCGAGAGCAGGGAAGCCGTCTCCCGCCGCGATCGCTTGATCGAAAAGCTCGCCTCGCTGCCGCCTGTTCCTGGGGCGTTGGATCAGGTCATCCAGCGCTTCGGCACCGACATGGTCGCCGAAGTGACCGGCCGTTCGCGCCGCATCGTTCGCAAGCATGGCCGATTGATGGTCGAAAGCCGAGCGGGCTCGGCGAACCTCGCGGAAACCTCGGCCTTCATGGATGACGTCAAGCGCATCCTCGTGTTCTCCGACGCGGGCGGCACGGGACGGAGCTACCATGCCGAACTGTCGGCCCAAAATCGCCGGTTGCGGGTCCATTACCTGCTCGAGCCCGGCTGGAAGGCTGATGCGGCGATCCAGGGGCTGGGCCGGACCAACCGGACCAATCAGGCGCAGCCGCCGCTGTTTCGTCCCATCGCGACAGATGTGAAGGCCGAAAAGCGCTTTCTCAGCACCATTGCGCGCCGGCTCGACACGCTGGGCGCGATCACACGCGGTCAGCGCCAAACCGGAGGGCAGGGCCTGTTCCGGCCGGAGGACAATCTCGAAAGCCGGTACGGGCGTGATGCCTTGCGTCAACTCTACACGTTGCTCGTCCGCGGCAAGGTCGACGGCTGCTCGCTCGAGAGGTTCGAGGATGCGACCGGCCTGCAACTGACCGATGCCAATGGGCTGAGGGATGAGCTGCCGCCGATCACAACCTTCCTCAATCGTTTGCTGGCGCTCACCATCGACTTACAGAACGTCCTGTTCACCGTCTTCGAACAGCTGTTGATCGCTCGGATCGAGGGCGCGGTTGCGTCGGGCACCTATGACATTGGGCTGGAAACGCTCCGCGCAGAGAGCTTTGTCGTCTCCGACCGGCGGACGATCTACACCCATCCCGGCACGGGGGCGCAGACCCGCCTGCTTACGCTGGCCCAGCGCCAGCGCAATCATCCCTTGAGTCTCGATGCGGCTCTTGCTCGGCTTTCCGATCATCGCGCGATCCTGTTGCGCAATGAACGCTCGGACCGTGCGGCCGTGCAGCTCCCGGCCCCAAGTTTCATGCTCGACGACGGCGAGATCGAGCGGCGCATCCGCCTGATACGGCCGATGGAGCAGCACAGCGTCCCCCTCAACATGATGAGGGAAAGCCATTGGACCGAATCGGATCGCGAACGCTTTACCGCCGCCTGGCTGGCGGAGCTCGCCGAGCTACCCGAGTTCACGGAGAGTACGATCCACGTTGTTGCCGGCTTGCTGTTACCCATCTGGAAGCGGCTGCCGAACGAATCGACACGCGTCTATCGGCTCCAGACCGATGCGGGCGAACGCATCATCGGCCGCAAGGTCTCCGCCGCCTGGGTCGCGAGCGTCCTTGCCGCGGATGCGCCCACGTTGACGCCGGACGCTGCTTTTGCCGCGCTGATGGAAGGACAGATCGTCCTCGATCTTGCCGAAGACCTCCAGCTTCGCCGTGTCCGATTGATGGGCGCAACCCGCATCGAACTGTCGGGATTCAACGACACCATGCGGGATCGCCTGCGGGCTTATGGTCTGTTCGGGGAGATCATCTCCTGGAAGCTCCGCATGTTCGTGCCCACGGACGCAAGCGGCGTGGAGGTCCTGGCGAAGGTGCTCAACAGCTACCCGGTCGCGCGCGTTGGTGGACGGGAGGCCGCGTGATGCCCCGCGACGCCTCCGAATTGGCACGCCGCCTCGCGCGCGAGGCCGAGGCGGTATGCCGGCACTATCTCTCCAATGGCAAGCGGGCCGGACGGTACTGGGTGGTCGGCGACGTCCACAACACGCCGGGCCGTTCGTTGTTCGTACGGCTCCAGGAATCGCCGAAGGGGGCCGCCGGCAAGTGGACCGATGCCGCGACCGGAGAACATGGTGATCTCCTCGACGTCATCCGCGAAAGTCTGGCCTTGCGAGACTTTCGCGAGGTGGCCGAGGAGGCGAGACGCTTTCTGAAGCTACCTCGTTCCGAGCGGCAACCTACCCCGGAACGGGTGGGTCCAGCCGTGCTGGCCGGATCGCGGGGAGCCGCCCGTCGGCTTTTTGCCATGTCCAGCCCAATCGACGGAACGATGGTGGAAGCTTATTTGCAGCGTCGCGGAATCGCCCGCATCCACCATGGTGGCAGCTTGCGCTTCCACCCACGTTGCTACTATCGACCGAACGAGCATTTGCCGACCGAAACATGGCCAGCGATGATCGCCTGCGTCACGGATCTCGATGGGCGGATCTCCGGTGTGCATCGCACCTGGCTAGATCCAGACGGCTTCGATCGTGTCCGGCTCGGCAAGGCTCCTGTCGACACGCCGCGGCGGGCCATGGGCGACCTGCTCGGCAATGCCGTTCGTTTCGGCCTGGTGGACGACGTGCTCGCGGCCGGCGAGGGTATCGAGACCATGCTGTCGCTGCGTTACGTCCTGCCGACCTTGCCGATGACAGCGGCGCTGTCGGCCAATCACCTCTCGGCCATGTTGCTGCCGTCTGGGCTACGTCGGCTCTATATCGCCCGCGACGCCGATGCTGCCGGAGATGCCGTACAAGCTAACCTTACCCAGCGCGCGGAAGATGCCGGCATCGAAGCGATCGCGTTGTCGCCTCGGCTGGGCGACTTCAATGAAGATCTGCACATCTTAGGCCCTGAAGCGCTCCGAGCAGCGTTGCGGCTTCAACTCGTACCAGAAGATGTCGTTCGCTTCTTGCATTCGCTCCCGCCGGCTGCAGAAAAAGCCGCTATCGTTCGATCGAGCGCGATGGATCGGTGGTAGATTGGGCCAATGCCGGAAGAGCACGCGACCACGGCCTTCTAGAGGGCGATCGGACGGCAAGCGGTTCGGGCCGGCAATGGCTGCGCCCGGCTATTTTCCGCCGCGCGCAGGCGATGAGACGGCACGCCAGCGATTCGACCAGCGCGCTTTGCATCGCGAAGCAAAATAGCCGGCCTCCGCCATCCTCCGCTGCCGCTTCGGCCCTCCGCTTCCGCCTACGCCCTAGCGGGCTTCGGCGGACAAGCCGCTCCGGGTTCTGGCCCGTTCCGCCCGCCGTCTGAGTGATCGCCACGAAGGCCGCGATGGGCGCGGCCAATCCGGCAAAGGACCTCTTCCCATGACCGACCACGACGACATCGAACCGGCGCAGGCGGCGTCTCCAACCGACCACGTCCTGAGCGAATTGCAGCTCTTCGGCTATCGTCCCTTCGACGACCAGCCAGATCCAAGACCCCTTCCCGAGGCGAAAACGATCGCCGGTGCCATCGTCGATATGTTCGACGCCTTGGTCGCCACGCTGAGCGATACGCGGCTAGAGCCGGACCTCGACGAACTCCTTTGGTCGACGGTCAACCTGTTCCATCGTGCCGTCGACCGCATTGAACGTCAGCTCGACGACAATGAACAAGGCCAGCACAAGAGCCAACAGGAGCAGAACGGGTCGGAGGTGCGATCGGTCGAGCTTGAGCGCCTGACGGCCGAGGGCATCACGCTGATCGAGCGCCGAAATTGCTTGGAAATCTTTCGCGAGCAGGCGATCGAACGATTTGAGGTCCACACCGGCTCGTCCTGGCGTCCTCGGGCGGGCTCGCTGGTCAACCACCGCACGCTCACCGCGGCGATGATCGACTCCCGCGACTTCATCGCCGCCAAGCGTCGTACCGAGACCGAGGTCATGTTGCCGCCGGGAGTGAAGATCGCACTCACCGGCGGGCTGGACTTCAACGACCACCGCCTCATCTGGGATCGCCTCGACAAGGTTCACGCCAAGCATCCCGACATGGTCCTGCTCCATGGCGGCTCGCCCAAAGGGGCCGAATTGATCGCCTCCAAATGGGCGACCACCCGCAAGGTGCCCCAGATCGCCTTCAAGCCCGACTGGACAAAGCATGCCAAGGCGGCCCCCTTCAAGCGCAATGACGCCATGCTCGAACTCCTGCCGATCGGCGTCATGCACTTTCCGGGTACCGGAATCCAGGACAACCTCGCCGACAAGGCGAGGCGTTTCGGCATCCCCGTTTGGAGATTCGGCGGCGCGTGAGCGCCGTCTTCTCGTCTGCAAACCATCAAAGCGGAGTTGTACGCGCCGCAACTCCGCCTCGTTCAGACCTTACATCCGTAGTTGCGCCGTGGTGGTGGTGGAAGGCGCGACTTGCAAATCCATGCAACTGGAGCCGCCACCATGCCCGCCCTTGGGCTTGTTCTCAACGCACTCGGCATCGGTCTGTTCTGCTGGGTGGTTTTCGCGCTGGCAGTGTATGCCTTGCCGTTTTTCGTTGCACTTACTTTCGGGATGATAGCGTTCCATGGCGGCGCCGGCGTCATCGGCGCGCTGCTCGTCGCAATTGCCGCGGGCGTGCTGACATTTGTCGTCGGTGAGGCCACCTTCGCTGCTAGCCGATCCGTGGCCCTGCGCGTCATGATCGCGACCATATTTGCTGTTCCAGCTGCCATCGCCGGCTACAATGTAGTGCTCGCGCTGTCACAGATCGCAGTGCCGTCGCTGGCCTGGCGAGAGGCCTTCGCTTGCCTCGGCGCGCTTTGCGTAGGCGGCACGACGTGGACGCGCTTGACTGTGCTTGCTCGCGGAAGCCCGCCTGTTCGAGCCGGCTAGACCTGGCGCAACCGCCTCAACCATTCTCACGGCCGCCACACGCGAGGGACGATCCTTCGTCACCTTCCTCGTCGAACGGGTTCGCCTGGTTCGTTGAATGCGGGGTCAAGGTGACGAGAGCGAGAGGTAACGCGGCCCTCTTCGGAGCGCTTCGACCAGACTGCAGCAATCTCGGCCTAGCCCACTCGTCGCGGTGGCGCATTGCGCGCTCTCGATCGTTCGTTCATGGGCGATACCGCCCTTTGCGGCAGATCGTTTCTCTTTCTTCGCTGAATCGTTCCAACATCTTGTGCAACTCAACCGAGGTCGCCAGTCTTCTCCTTGAGATTGCGCTTCAGCACGCGGACGCACGTGGCCTCTTTGATGGCTTGATCTGGCCGAAGACCGGCTTCGCCTCGATCGTCTGAGCCGCAACGCCGTTGATGCGACTTTCTTCCCCTGGGCTTCGCCCATTCCTCGCGAGACAAGAAAGTCGCCTCAACGGCGTCCTTCGCTGTGCTTCGGCCCTTGGAACGCGGGTGCGTCGCCGATCGTCCTCGGCCTTTAGATCGCCATCGAGGCCGCGGTGGTCGCGGGCTCGAAACACAACAGGAGAAGTGACATGGCTAACATCGGTTCTTTCAAGAAGCTGGGCAACGATTTCCAGGGCGAGATTGTTACCCTGAGCCTGCAAGCCAAGGGCGTCCGTATCGTCGCCGAGACCAACCGCTCCAACGACAACGCTCCGAGCCACCGCATCTATGTGGGCCGGGCCGAGATCGGCGCAGCCTGGTCGAAGCGCTCCGAAGAGGGCCGCGATTACCTCTCGCTCAAGCTCGATGATCCCTCGTTCAACGCACCGATCTACGCGAACCTGTTCGACGACGAAGGCGGCGAGGGCTACACGCTGCTGTGGTCGCGCCCGCGCAAGAACGGTGAGTGAGTGAGTGAGCCGAGTGCTGCGCCCCGCCCATCCGGCGGGGCGCGACGCGGCTGGCGAGAGGCCGCGTACGAAGCCGCGCCGCCTCTCGGGCAGGTCTCCCGGTTCGATCCCAATGCTTCAGCAATTTTCCGAGCACGGTGACGCTTGCTGAGACATCGCCGCGGTTCGATGGCGCCGTCGTAACGGGCGCATAGCCGCCACGGCACGTGTGGCGATAGATGTGCTGGGTAGACTTTGGCTCAACCGTAAGTACGATAGTGCGGGATTGCACTACTCGAGGGTAGCACAGTGAATTGGCTAGAGTTCATTGAGAAAATGATCGGCCATATAGCGTGGCCGGGCGTTGTGCTGATTATCACTTTCGCGGTTCGTAAGCATTTGGGGTCATTAGCCGAGCGCATTTTGGAGCTGAGCTTCGGCGGGGCCACCGTCAAATTTGACAAGCTGCTGGCCAAAGGCGCTGAGATAGTGGATCAGGCGCCGACAACTCCTCCTGCGAAGTCTGAACAAAGACTAGAGCCGCCTCTTGTTGAGTCCGATGAAATAATATTCCCAGCAAATATGCACAGACATGTGCTTTCCCCTGAAATCGGCTTGTCGAAGTCTGCGCGCCACATACTTGCTTCGATGGATCAGCTAGACAATCTGCTTTATGAGATTGGAGACTTGATTGGGATAGATGCTGCAAACCCAAGATCAGTCGCCTATGCGCTCGCGGCACAGAAGAAGATGCCAACGGCGTATGTGACGCTGTACCAATCCTTGCGCGAAGTCCGCGATGTAATTGCCCATACGAATACGGAGCCGACTAAGACGGAAGCGCAAGAGTATGGGCGTCAAGTCGCGTTTTTGAAAAGCTTCCTAACTGAATTGAGGGACAGTATCAGAAAAGAAAAACCCCGCTAATCAGGCGGGGTATCGAATAGACCAGGCTGTACTGGATGCGCTTTCACTGCGCCGTGCATCTTCATTGCCAAGTTGATTTGCTGCATCACGCTCATGTCGTTCTTGGGTTCGATGAACTCATAGCGCTGGTGCCGTCAGGCAAGACAATTCGTACTCGACCAACTTCCTCATTGCGGTGATCCCAGTGCTTCGTGGATGCGCTCGATGTAGAGCAGTATCTTCTTCTTGGCGGCTTAGTTCTTGCTCTGCTTGTGCAGCTTTTGAAGATCAGGAAGGAGATCAGTAAGCAACTGCTCCATTAGTGCGGGGTTGCTTGATACACCGGGAAGAAACTGTCCCTTGTCGTTCCTGATAGTGGCGCAATTTCAGGCTGTTCTGCCATTGCTAGATTGTAGCACAACCTCTGAAAGCATTAATTTCCTCGCTCAAGCCAGCGAAATGCCGTATCTAAATACTGCAACCTATCGTTACTTGGTGCTTGCGTGTTGCTCAAAAGCTGCAGAGGGGATGCCCGCTACGTTCCCACCCGGTCTCCAGCATCTTCTCATTAGCCATAACCGGTTGACCAGTTTGCCGGACGCTCTGCCGGCGACCCTCTCCCGGCTAGAGGTGGCCGATAACAGCTTGACCAGTCTGCCCGCCAACCTTCCGGCTGGGCTCGAGATCCTGAACGCAAACGACAACCGACTCAGTAGCCTGCCCGACGCTCTCCCGAGCAGGCTCACCTCGCTCGCGGTTAGTGGAAATCAGCTGACCGAGCTCCCCGAATCCCTACTCAGGGGGCTCATCGAACTCGATGTCAGCAGCAATCAATTGGCCAACTTGCCAGCTCCCCTTCCGAGCACGCTTTAATCGCTCAATCTTAGCGGTAACCAGCTGACCAGCCTGCCTGATGGCCTTGTCGAGAAGCTTGTACCGCATTTTAGTCTCAACTACCCGCATTTGGAGATGCGATGTCGCGATATGCGATCTGCTCCGCGGACATTTCGAGGCTGACTGTGCATCTCGTCATAAGCTTCTACGATCCGAGCGCGAGAACGAATACGTCTTCCGTGGGGGTATCGAAAATGCCCCCGTCATCTTCGGCATCCCCCTAAGCACTGCTGCTCCGCGATTGTGGCCGTCGACGCGCGGCGAACCTCGTTCGCGCTCCAGACGATCACGGAGCTTTTCAGATGTCCGATCTGAACACGGATAAGCCGCCGCGGTACCTTCGTACGTCCGAAGCCGCGCGCTTTTTGAGTTTGTCCGGCCGCACTTTGGAAAAACATCGAACGTACGGAACCGGTCCGGAATACCACAAGATCGGCGGGCGTGTGGTCTACTCAGTAGCCGACCTGACAGCCTGGGCCAAACTGGGCAGGAAGAAATCGACCTCCGATCCCGGTGCCGGCACCGTACTGCCCGCAAAGCGGCATGCGCCAATTCCCTATGCTGGTAAAGAGCGGCGCTAGGCCATGTCCGTCAGCAAATCCCCAGCGCACTACCGCCGCCTCGAGCGTGAGCAGCTTGACTTGTTTCGTGCACTTCCTTGCGATCTCGCGCCGCGCCGGATCGCGAGTCCTACCCACCTTCCGACGCGGCGCATCCGCTTCACCAAGCCCGAAGCACACGGTTCCCAGTTCGAGCTTCAGGGAGCGGAGGCATGAGCGATCTCACCGAAGTGGAAGTGCTGTGGCTCGAAAAGCGTATTGAAAACCGCATTCGTTTCGGTCGCATTGTCAAAGAACGGAAGCTCGATCGCCACCGGCGTATCCTGTCATTTGCAGCTGGCGGCATCTTTGCCTTTGTCCGTTGGACCTCCAACGACTTTGGTACGGTCATTTCGCGGATCGACATCTTGCGCGCGGTCGCAGCGGGACAGCGCTGCTCGACCGTGCCCTATGTGACGCCGGGCGGAGAGATTTTGCTACGACTCTCCGGCTGGCCTAAGGTCGAACGGGTGCTGCAGATGATCGACGCGATCGATGCGCTGGGCATCGATCCGGCTGATGTAGCGCCCGATCATTGGCATCACGTTCACAATCGCCTGTCCGTCAACGAAAACCCGCGTCCATACACGAAGGGCCGCCACCAGGCTTGGCTCCATCGTCAAAGGGTGATGCGATGACGAGCCGCCTGTTGACGTTGGCCACGACGTTTGCCGTTGTCACCGCTCTTGTCGCGACGATCGCTCTGGAGCCGCTGCCGATCTACATTTGGAATGCATCGGCAAGCGTGCCGATCGGTCTCTATGGCTTACGACCAGCGAAGCACTTCTTTGTTACAGAGCTGGTCGCCGTTCAGCCGCCGGAACCGCTTGCGACCTTTCTCGACTTCAACGGCTATCTGCCGCTCGGCGTCCCTATGCTCAAGCGAGTCTTGGCGCTGCCCGGGCAGACGGTCTGCAGAAGCGGAACCGCGATTTCGGTCGACGACATTGCAATGGGCGAGGCGCGGGATCGCGACGGACGCGGCCGGCCGCTGCCGAAATGGCAGGGGTGCCGCGTCGTCGGAGACGGCGAGCTCTTTGTCATGAATTGGCAGTCGGACGGCTCCCTTGACGGCCGATATTTTGGACTTCTTCCGGCCTCGGCCGTGATCGGCCGTGCCATCCCGCTGTGGACGTGGGAGGACTGATCGTGCGGGTTTCACGTGGTCGCCACGCCATTCCTCTGTTCGATCGATTTGGGGACCATTCCTCCGTCCCGGTCAAGGTCTGCAAAGCCGACGCGTGCGGCGGCGGTCCAAGGCGGCCGAACGGCCGACGTGAAGCAGCTTTACGCTGGACGGGCGCGAACTCGCCATCTTTGGTTCGACCGGGCGTGCGTGTTTGCGCTGTCGTGTCACTGCTGCTCATTTTGACTGCGTCGCATAGTGTTGGTCTGACCGAGAATGGATCGACTACCGTTCGAGCGGTCTCTCAGACGAGCAAGCCGTTTGCAGCTTTCGTCTACGAAGCGTCAAAACGCTTTGCAGTTCCGGAAAACTTGATCAGTTCAGTCATTAGCATCGAAAGCGCTGGTGACGTACAAGCGAAGTCGCCAAAGGGCGCAATCGGCCTGATGCAGATCATGCCGGCGACCTGGGCGGAACTTCGCGAACGCTATCATCTCGGCAGCGATCCCTACGATCCGCGCAACAACATTCTGGCCGGCACGGCATATCTCCGCGAACTGCTGGACCGCTATGGTTCGCCCGGGGCGTTCGCCGCGTACAACGCGGGGCCAACTTGCTACGACGGGCATCTCGCGGGCGCTCCTTTGTCAGACGAGACGCGAGTATATGTGGCCAAGCTTGCAAATCTGCTTGGCATCGAACTGCCAGCAACTTGGGCCGCGAGCCAGCAGCCATCAGCAGCTGCGACGCTGTTCGTCGGGCGAATTGACCCAGTCAAGGCGGGCGATCGGAAGCCGACGTTCCTATTCTCGAGCGGCGCAACGACTGCAATCTGGTCGCGAGATGTTTTGCAGATGGTCCCCAAGGCCACTGACATGTTTGTCGCCCGGTCGAACTCGGGAGCAGGGCGATGATCAGCTGTGCGGCTTGGGAGGCGATCGCGTGGTTCAGCGAGGAAAACGGCCGGAAACCTGGGACTGGGGGCAACACGACGATATGCGTCCGCGTCCGGAGGCTGCACACGACGTCGTATCTTGACGTACTTAACGGCCTCACGTGGCAATTCTTCGAGCCAGAGAACTCCTACTCTGTGTGGGACTCAGCTATAGCAGCTTCCCCTTTTGCGATGGTCTCGGAGAGCAGCGCAGTATCCGTCCCGCTTCGCGAAGACTACGTAACCTCTATAACCCCATCACATCGTAATTTTAGAACGTCATGTAATATCGTTACAAAGGACGGCAATTGCAATTACTCGCGGTCTCATGTTCGTCGTTTAGCGATAGTCTGGCTTTGCTCAGGCGGTGCCAGCGGCAAGTCCCGCGGGGCTCCCGTTCCACGGCAGAAGCCCGTCGACCATGCGCTGCAGCATGCCGCGCAAGAATGCGTAAAGCTCGACGTGGTTGGGCATACACGTTGCAATGAGCGAACAGAGGATCGCCCGTCGCTCCCTACCGCCATCGTTCTCGTCGAAGAGATTGTTCTTGCGTCCGAACGCCACGGGTCGGATCGCCCGCTCGACGGAGTTCGTGTCAAGTTCGATGCAGCACTCATGGAGGAAGCGGGTCAATCCATCCCAGTGCGACAGTGCATAACCGATCGCTTCGCCGAGATTGCCGCGGCCGGGCAGTTGAGGAGGCTGCATCTCGAGCCAAGGGCGAAGGCTGTCAACGATCGGCTTGGCGAATGCGTGCCGCATCGCCAGCCGATGCGCCGCCGATTGACCATGCACCTGCGCTTCGACGGCATAGAGGCTAGCGATGCGCCGCAGGGCCTCGTGCGCGACGGGCATGTCCTCGGACACGGGCATGTCCTGGGACTGCGCAACTTCGTAGGACTTGCGCCTGGTGTACGCCCAACACGCGGCGAGGATGATGTTTCCGGCGTCAGTCAGCCGATAGAATCCTGCGTATCCGTCGACGTGCAGAATGCCTTTGAGATGCGTCAGATGCGCCGCCGGACGCTCCGCCTTCCGGTCGTGCGCGAACACATAAACTGCAGCCGGGGGCTCAGGCCCAGCCCAGCTCCATTGATCGCAGGCATACACCCACAGCCGTCCGGAACTTGGTGCGCCCTCGGCTCGGGGAGGACAAGAGCGCCGGACCGCTTGGACGGCCCTGTTTACCAACCTGATGAAGAGCATGCGACGGTCCAAGTGCCGAAGAAGGAACGCATGGACCCCGCCCGGTGAATGCGATCGCAAGCGCGGTGTGTGGAGACGTTTGCGTGTTGTCGATGCAGGGAGTCTGTCATGGCTGAAGTGCGAAGAGTCGAAGAAAAGCGTAGGAATGAGTTGACTTTGAACACCCGATTAGGAAGGCGAGATAAAAGGGGCTCGCCGGTCGAACCGCAAGCCATTGACATGGCTTGGGTTCTGGCGTGCCGGTCGGTCGCGGCGCGTGCCGCGCCTTGCATCTTTAACAATGCAATCAAGGACAATCTCGGCACTGTAGGCGCTTTCGCCCGCCTGGAGGGCCGCCTGTGACCGCGGCCGATAGCGACCTGCGTATTCGGCCTGGGCGCATTCGCAGCACGCGCACGCCGAAGCCGAAGAGCTTCATCAACCAGGTGCTGCGGGCGGCGAAGAAAGCAGGGCACACCTCGGGGCAGGCTGTGGCCGGCAGGCGTTCGGCGGCCTATGGGCGCTCGACGTTTGGCCGCGGGCGCCTCGCCTTCAGCCGCGCCAGATTGTTCAGCCCGACGCGGCGCGTTGTGGTGAAGGCGCGCGTGGTTCGGCATAAAGGGCGAGCCTTCCGTTCAGCATCACTGACCGCCCACCTCTCATATCTGAAGCGCGACGGCGTGACTCGGGGTGGTGAGCGGGCCGAGATGTTCGATGCGGGTAGCGACCGCGCCGATAGCGCGGCTTTCGCAGAACGGTGCAAGGACGACCGGCATCATTTCAGATTCATCGTCTCACCGGAGGATGCCGGCGACATGAACGACCTGCGCGCCTTTACCCGCGATCTCGCCACGCAGATGGAGACCGATCTCGCCACGCGGCTCGATTGGGTGGCTGTCGATCATTGGAATACCGACAACCCTCACGTCCATCTTCTCATTCGTGGAGTAGATAAGGACGGGGCGGATCTCGTGATCTCCCGCGACTACATCAGCAGGGGACTGCGCTCACGCGCCGAGGAACTGGTCGCCATCGAACTGGGGCCAAAACCGGAGCATGAGATTCGCAATTCGCTGGAGAGGGAAGTCACGGCGGAACGATGGACGCGGCTCGATCGGGAGATCCGGCTGATGGCAGACGAGACCGGCACTATCGATCTTCGCCCAGAGAATCCCGGCAGGTCCGACCCCGAGATCCGGCGCCTGATGGTCGGTCGCCTTCAACAACTGGAGAAGATGGGCCTGGCCGCATCCGCGCTACCTGGGGAATGGATGGTAGGGCTCGAGGCCGAGCGTAGCTTGCGCGACCTCGGCATGCGCGGCGATATCATCAAGACCGTGCACCGCGCCTTTACCGAGCGCGGGGAAGCGCGCGGCGTTGCCGACTTCGTCATCGACGGCGGACAGCCGACATCCCAGATTATCGGACGACTGGTCGATCGTGGATTGCACGACGAACTGACCGGCGAGGCCTACGCCACGATCGATGGAACAGACGGACGCGCTCACCACGTGCGCTTTCGAGGGCTCGAGGCCTTCGAACATGCGCCACCGGTCGGCGGCATCGTCGAAGTCCGACGCTTCGGTCAAGCCGGCGATCTGCGTCCCACCCTGGTGCTCGCGCCCCGTTCCGATATCGATCTTGGGGCGCAGGTCACCGCCAAGGGCGCGACCTGGCTCGACCACCGGCTCGTCGAACGCGATCCGATGCCGCTCGCCATGGGCGGATTCGGCCGTGAGACCCGCGATGCCATGGAAGCCCGGACCGAGCATCTGGTTCAGGAGGGCCTGGCTCGGCGGCAAGGCCAACGCGTCATCTTGCAGCGAGACCTCCTGAACACATTACGCCGACGCGAAGTCGAGGAGGTGGCAACAAAGGTGTCGGCCGACACCGGTCTACCTCACATGAAGGCCGCCTCCGGGGCGCATGTGGCGGGCACGTATCGCCAGCGACTGACGCTCACCTCGGGACGATTCGCCATGATCGATAATGGGCTCGGCTTCCAACTCGTGCCCTGGTCGCGTGAACTCGAAAAGAGGCTCGGCCGGCACGTCGCCGGCGTCGTGAAGGACGGCGGCGGCATCGAATGGGACCTTGGCCGCAAGCGCGACCTTGGCCTCTAGCAATCTCTCCAATTTAGTTGCGGAAGGGCGTTTGGGATGTCCGGAACCAAAATCCTCTGGGGACAGGTCATCGTTGTCGGCCTGATCGTTTTGTTGGCCATCTGGGGAGCCACCGAGTGGACGGCCTGGCGACTCGCTTGGCAACCGGAGCTTGGGCGGCCTTGGTTCGAACTATTGGGCTTCAAGATCTATTACCCGCCAATCTTCTTCTGGTGGTGGTTCGTCTACGACGCCTACGCGCCTCAAATCTTTGTCGAGGGGGCCTTCATCGCGGCGTCAGGGACCTTCGTGTCGATCGCGGTGGCGATCGGCATGTCGGTGTGGCGCGCGCGTGAAGCCAAGAACGTCGAAACCTATGGTTCGGCGCGCTGGGCTGATGCCGAAGAGGTTCGAGCGGCCGGACTTCTCGGTCCGGATGGCGTTGTGCTTGGCAAACTCGACCGCGACTACCTCCGCCATGACGGACCGGAACACGTACTGTGTTTTGCACCTACCCGGTCGGGCAAAGGTGTCGGTCTCGTCGTCCCCTCATTGTTGGCATGGTCGGGCTCGGCCATCGTCCACGACATCAAAGGTGAGAACTGGCAACTGACCGCGGGCTTTCGCTCTCGTCACGGCCGCGTCCTGCTGTTCGACCCGACCAATCCGAAGTCCTCAGCTTACAACCCGCTCATCGAGGTCCGGCGCGGGGAATGGGAGGTTCGCGACGTCCAGAACGTCGCCGACGTCCTGGTCGACCCCGAAGGCTCGCTCGACAAGCGGAACCATTGGGAGAAGACCAGTCATTCGCTTCTGGTCGGCGCCATACTCCATGTCCTCTATGCCGAGACAGACAAGACCTTGGCCGGCGTCGCAGCTTTTCTTTCCGACCCGAAGCGGCCGATCGAAGCCACTCTAAAGGCGATGATGACCGCTCGGCACCTCGGCGAGCAGGGCGCTCATCCCGTGGTCGCATCGACCGCGCGCGAACTCCTCAATAAGTCGGAAAATGAACGTTCTGGTGTCCTGTCCACGGCGATGTCGTTTCTCGGGCTGTACCGTGATCCCGTGGTGGCCCAGGTGACCTGCCGTTGCGATTGGCGGATCGCCGATCTGATCGCAGATAGCCACCCTACAACGTTGTATCTCGTAGTGCCGCCATCCGATATCTCACGGACCAAGCCGTTGATCCGTCTGGTGCTGAACCAGATTGGTCGTCGCCTAACCGAGGACCTGCACGCCTGCGACCGCCGGCATCGAGTCCTGATGATGCTCGACGAGTTCCCAGCGCTAGGGCGGCTCGATTTTTTCGAGTCCGCGCTCGCCTTCATGGCGGGGTACGGCATCAAGAGCTTCTTGATCGCGCAATCGCTCAATCAGATCGAGAAGGCCTATGGGCCTAACAACGCCATCCTCGACAACTGCCACGTCCGCGTCAGCTTCGCGACCAACGACGAGCGGACGGCCAAACGTGTGTCCGACGCCTTGGGTACGGCGACCGAGATGCGGGCCATGAAGAACTACGCCGGGCACAGGTTGAACCCTTGGCTCGGTCACCTCATGGTCTCGCGCCAGGAGACGGCAAGGCCGCTTTTGACCCCGGGCGAAGTCATGCAGCTTCCGCCGATGGACGAGATCGTCATGGTGGCGGGCACGCCGCCGATCCGGGCGAAGAAGGTCCGCTACTACGAGGATCGGCGATTCGCCGAGCGGGTTCTACCTCCCCCTGATCCGGCGAGGGCCGGCCGATCATCGCGAACGGACGGATGGTCAGCGCTCCGAACGCTAAAGCCGGCGGGAGGTTCAACTGACAAAGCCGCGGAGGCTGAGAAAGACACGGCGAACAGCGGGCTCCGTCGAGAGCCGGAACTCCCCGATCACGTCGCGATCGTCAAGGAAACGACCGAACCGACGCCGGCAGAGGAATTTGCTGCCGTTCTTGACGACGACGAGGATGCGGTCTGCCAGTCTCGACTTATGCAGACGCGTGGCGTCGCGCGTCAAGTCGCTATGGACCCGAATGACGGTATGGAGCTCTGAGGCAATATGCGCGACCGGATGAACGTGTATTTCCCGCCCGAGCTTCTGAGGCAAATTTCCGATCTTGCCGATCGCAAGAAGCTTTCGCGGTCTGCGATCGTGGAAGCGGCCGTCGCTTCGTTTCTGTCACCGGATGGAGCGGACAGGCGGGAGGCAGCATTTACCCGTCGTCTGGATCGGCTTTCCCGTCAGATGCAGAGGCTGGAACGTGACGTCGGTTTGACGGCCGAGACCTTGGCCCTCTTCATTCGTTTTTGGCTGACGATCACGCCACCGTTGCCCAACGATGCGCAAGCGGCCGCTCAAGCAAAGGGAAGGGAGCGCTTTGAGGGATTTGTCGAGGCGCTCGGGCGTCGTTTGCAAAAGGGGCAAAGCTTTCTGCGCGAGATTCCAGAAGATATCCGCCGTCAGGAATCGGCAGAAGAAGGCTGATTGAACCATGTCGATAGACCGTTTCGCCGCTCTTTCTTTTTCTACGCCAGCCTACTACCGCCGCGAGTTAACCGAACTGACAAAAGCTGGACGCGCTATCGGCTCGGGTGAGCTGAGAGCAAAGGGGCCAGCATGCAAATCTCAACAGCATGGCGTCGAATCGCGCGCGTTTTTCTCCCTTTTGCAGCTGGGTACTATCTCTCATATCTGTTTCGAACGATCAACGCTCTGATCGCCAGCCATCTCAGCTCGGACACCGGGCTTGGGACTGCTGACCTCGGGTTGCTTACGTCAGTCTATTTTCTTGTTCTCGCGGTGGCCCAGATCCCCGTCGGTTTATTGTTGGACCACTTTGGTCCGCGTCGCGTCCAGAGCGTTCTGCTCTTGCTCGCAGCAGTGGGCGGCGGACTGTTTTCGGTATCGACTGGCTTCCTGTCGCTTTTGATCGCGCGCGCAATGATCGGGCTTGGCGTAGCGGCGGCACTGACCGCAGGACTGAAGTCGATCATCCTTTGGTTCCCTAGGGAACGAGTTGCCTTGCTGAACGGCTATATGATCATGCTGGGATCGCTAGGAGCGGTGACCGCGACGGCTCCCGTCGAACACCTGCTGACTTCGATGGGCTGGCGGCAGCTCTTCGAGATTTTGGCAGTCGCGACCGCTACGACGGCCATTCTCATCTATCTCGTGGTGCCTGAACGAAGCGCAGCCCCATCAACAGCTTCCGCCACCCTGAGCTCCGTTTTCAGCGATCGGCGCTTTTGGCGAATGGCCCCATTGTCGGCGACTTGCATTGGATCGGCTTGGTCTCTGCAGGGATTATGGGCATCGCCATGGCTGACCGACGTAGAGGGGTTTGATCGCGCAAGCCTCGTGAGCCAGCTTTTCATTATGTCGATCGTACTTAGCGCGGGTGCCTGGTTGTTCGGTATGACGGTCCATTACGTCAAACGAAGGGGAATCGGGGCGGAGACAATATTGGCGATGGTTGCGGTACTATTTATCGCAGCCGAGTTTGCCTTGATCCTTCGAGCGTCTCTGCCATCTATCTTGCCCTGGTCTGTTGTCGCAATTGTCGGAACGGCAACCGTGGTTAGCTTCGCCGTGATAGCGGATTACTTTCCGCCGGAGCTTGCCGGTCGTGCCAACGGCGCCTTGAACGTCTTGCACTTTGGTTGGGCGTTCCTAGCACAATACGCGACAGGTCTTATCCTGGAGCAATGGTCTGCGAATGATGGCCATAGGCCCGTCCAAGCCTATCAAGTAGCGTTCGGTCTCAACGTAGCACTGCAGATCGTGACATTGCTCTGGTTCGCGCTGCCTTGGTTCCGGGCCTTTGCGTCATGGGTGGGTTCAATCTCTCTCGAGATGTCGGCTAGCGCCTTCGAACCTGTCGAGTCAGTTGGCTTGTACGAGAATTCGGCCATCCTCCTGCCTCCGGATGACGATGCGGAGTGGTGAGCAGCAACTCGCAGCGAACCCATACGATTGAGTAGGCGTCAAATATCGCCTCTCAATCTTTCTTTTTCTACGCCGGTCTACGATCATCGAAAGCGCTTGTTGCGCCAAGTCCATTGGTGCCTTTTCTAATCGTCCCCATCTGAGGGGCCCTCTGTGGAGGCCCTCATTCGGTGGGGGCGACGGTGGCAATCCATTCCTTTCAATCGGAGGCGAATTCGCGCGGTGCGCGAATGCTGCGTAGCGCGCTCGGCTCCGCGATTGCCAGCTACCTCGAAGACGAAGCGATCATCGAGGTGATGCTCAATCCGGATGGGCGGCTGTGGATCGACCGGTTGTCGCATGGCCTGACCGATACAGGCGAAACTCTGTCCGCAGTGGATGGCGAGCGCATTGTTCGCCTGGTTGCGCACCACGTAGGCGCCGAGGTGCATGCCGGCGCGCCACGGGTCTCGGCCGAATTGCCTGGGACCGGCGAACGCTTCGAGGGGCTCTTGCCCCCGGTCGTTGCAGCACCGGCCTTTGCTATCCGCAAGGCCGCCGTCGCCGTGTTTACGCTGGATGACTACGTCGCCAAAGAGATCATGACCCCGGAACAGGCCAACATCCTGAAGAGCGCAGTCGTCTCACGCAAGAACATCCTCGTCGCCGGCGGGACATCGACCGGCAAGACAACATTGACGAATGCGCTCTTGGCCGAGGTGGCAAAGACTTCTGATCGGGTCGTGCTGATCGAAGATACCCGCGAACTTCAGTGCAAAGCGCCCAATCTCGTCGCTTTGCGTACCAAAGATGGCGTGGCCACGCTATCGGACCTCGTTCGCTCCTCGCTGCGACTGCGTCCTGACCGAATTCCAGTCGGCGAAGTTCGCGGTGCCGAAGCACTCGATCTGCTCAAGGCTTGGGGCACCGGCCACCCCGGGGGCATCGGCACCATCCATGCGGGTACTGCGCTCGGTGCCCTGCGGCGGCTCGAGCAACTCATCCAGGAAGCCGTCATCACGGTTCCGCGCGCCTTGATCGCTGAGACCATCAACCTCGTTGCTGTGCTTGCGGGGCGCGGCGCTGACCGTCGCCTCGCTGAGCTTGCCCTCGTCACCGGGCTAGGGGCCGCCGGCGGCTACGACCTTTCATCAACAGGAGACTGACATGCGTTCGCAATTTCGTTTTCGTCGAGATGCCGCTTCACTGGCCATGTCCGGGATGCTTCTTTTGGCGTCGGCACCGGCATGGGCTGCCGGATCGAACATGCCGTGGGAACAGCCACTCAATCAGATCTTGCAGTCAGTTGAAGGTCCGGTCGCCAAGATCATCGCCGTCATCATCATTGTCGTGACCGGGCTCACGCTCGCGTTCGGAGACTCGTCAGGTGGTTTCCGCAGGCTGATCCAGATCGTGTTCGGTCTGTCGATCGCGTTTGCCGCCTCGAGTTTCTTCCTTTCGTTCTTCTCCTTCGGCGGCGGCGTGGTGATCTGATGGATGAACCGGTCACAGGCTTTGTCGTGCTCGTTCATCGCGCGCTCACTGAGCCAATCCTGATGGGCGGCGCGCCACGGTCGGTCGCGATCGTCAACGGCACGCTTGCTGCAGCCCTGGGGCTCGGACTTCGGCTCTGGATCGCGGGCCTTGTCCTCTGGTTCATCGGCCACATGGCCGCCGTCTGGGCCGCCAAGCGCGATCCTGCCTTTGTCGACGTCGTGCGCCGACATCTTCGCATTCCCGGCCATCTCAACACCTGAGCCCCCGATCATGATGAATCTCGCTGAATATCGCCGCTCCGACGCCCGTCTTGCCGACTTCCTGCCATGGGCAGCCCTGGTCGACGAGGGAATCATCCTGAACAAGGACGGGTCTTTCCAACGGACGGCGAAATTCCGCGGCCCCGACCTCGACAGCGCGGTGCCGGCTGAACTTGTCGCCGTCGCCGGCCGTCTGAACAACGCCCTGCGCCGCCTCGGATCAGGCTGGGCCGTATTCGTCGAGGCGCAGCGCCATTTTGCCGGGGCCTATCCTCCGAGCACATTTCCGGATGTCGCATCCGCACTGGTCGACGCCGAGCGCAGAGCTCAGTTTGAAGAGGCGGGTGCCCACTACGAGTCCAGCTACTTCTTGACCTTCCTCTATCTGCCCCCCGAGGAAGGAGCCGCCAAGGCAGAGCGACTTCTTTACGAGGGTCGCGACCGCGCCGTTGGGGCCGCTGCTCGCGAGGTACTCCGCGGTTTTATCGATCAAACCAACCGCGTGCTTCAACTCGTTGAAGGATTTATGCCCGAATGCGCCTGGCTCGATGATCAATACACGCTGACCTACCTGCACTCGACAATCTCGACCAAGCGTCATCGGGTTCGGGTGCCCGAAATTCCCATGTACATCGATGCGCTCTTGGCCGACCAGCCGTTGACCGGCGGGCTAGAGCCGATGTTGGGCTCAGCCAATCTTCGGGTCCTAACGATTGTTGGCTTTCCGGGCGCCACGACTCCGGGAATCCTAGACGACCTGAATCGCCTGCCATTCTCTTATCGTTGGTCGACCCGGGCGATCATGCTCGACAAGACCGACGCCACCAAGCTGCTGACCAAGATTCGGCGGCAGTGGTTCGCCAAGCGAAAGTCGATTGGCGCCATTCTCAAGGAGGTCATGACGAACGAGGCGTCGACGCTGCTCGATACCGACGCCCACAACAAGGCGCTTGATGCCGACGCGGCGTTGCAGGAACTGGGGTCCGATCAGATCGGACAGGCCTTTGTCACGACGAGCATCACCGTCTGGGACCGCGATCCTAGTGCTGCCGATGAAAAGTTGCGGCTGGTCGAGAAGGTCGTTCAGGGCCGTGATTTCACCTGCATGATCGAGACGGTGAACGCCGTCGAAGCCTGGCTCGGCAGTCTGCCCGGGCACGTCTACGCCAACGTGCGTCAGCCGCCGGTTTCGACCCTCAACCTCGCCCATATGATTCCGATTTCCGCCATATGGGCCGGCGAGGCGAGGGATCTGCACTTCAAGGGTCCGCCCCTCCTGTTCGGCAAGACCGAGGGATCGACCCCATTCCGATTCTCCCTCCACGTCGGCGACGTCGGCCATACCCTTGTGGTCGGACCGACGGGGGCCGGCAAGTCGGTACTGCTCGCTCTGATGGCACTGCAATTCCGCCGTTACCCGAACTCTCAGGTCTTTGCGTTCGATTTCGGTGGTTCGATCCGGGCGGCCGCGCTCGGCATGGGCGGCGACTGGCATGATTTGGGCGGCGCTTTGTCTGACGGAAGTGATCGGCCCGCCGCGCTGCAGCCGCTGGCCTGGATCGATGATCCTTCCGAGCGCGGATGGGCCACCGAATGGATCTGCGCGATCCTGGCACGGGAAAAGATCGAGATCACCCCGGAGGTCAAGGATCATCTGTGGTCGGCGCTGACGTCTCTCGCCTCGGCGCCGATGCAGGAACGCACCCTGACGGGGCTGTCAGTCCTCATCCAATCCAACTCCCTGAAACGTGCCCTGCAACCCTATTGCCTGGGTGGTCCCTCAGGGCGCCTGCTTGATGCCGAATTCGAGCGCCTTGGCGAAGCGTCGGTCCAGGCGTTTGAGACCGAAGGCTTGATCGGAACGAGCGCGGCGCCGGCCGTGCTGGCGTACCTCTTCCATCGTATTGGGGATCGTCTCGATGGTCGGCCGACACTCCTGATTGTCGATGAGGGTTGGCTTGCCCTCGATGACGAGGATTTCGCGGGGCAACTCCGGGAATGGCTCAAGACGCTTCGGAAAAAGAATGCCTCCGTCATCTTCGCCACCCAGTCGCTCTCGGATATCGACGGCTCCGCGATCGCGCCGGCGATCATCGAAAGCTGCCCAACTCGCTTGTTGCTGCCGAACGAACGGGCGATCGAACCGCAAATCACCGCCATCTACCGCCGCTTCGGCCTCAATGACCGCCAGATCGAGTTATTGAGTCGGGCAACGCCAAAACGCGACTATTACTGCCAGTCCCGCCGCGGCAACCGGATGTTCGAACTCGGGCTTGGTGAGGTTGCGCTCGCGTTCACTGCGGCCTCTTCCAAGACAGACCAGGCTGCCATTGCGCAGCTCCTCGCCGAACATGGACCTGACGGCTTCGTGCCGGCCTGGCTCCAGCACCGTGGCGTCGCCTGGGCCACAGATCTGATTCCCAATCTCGTCAATCTGGAGAAATCGCCATGAGGCGTCTAGCCCTATTGGCCGCAGCCGGCGTCACCGCGCTGGCGCTTGGCGTTACGATCCCCGCACGGGCGCTGATCGTTTTCGATCCCAACAACTACGTTCAGAATGTCCTGACCGCTGCGCGGGAGCTCCAGCAGATCAACAACCAGATCAACTCGTTGCAGAACGAGGCGCAGATGCTGATCAATCAAGCGAAGAATCTGGCGAGCTTGCCGTATTCGTCGCTGCAGCAACTGCAATCATCGATTCAGCGTACCCAGCAATTGCTGGTCCAGGCCCAGCGCATTGCTTACGACGTGCAGCAGATCGATCATGCCTTCTCGACAAGCTACGCGCCAGCGACCAGCAGCCAGTCGAACCAGTTGCTGGTCGCCAACGCTCAAGCGCGATGGCAAAATTCCTATGCCGCAACGCAAGACGCGCTTCGTGTCCAGGCCGGCATCGTTGCTAACCTCGACACCAATCGCATCCAGACATCCGCGCTCGTGACGTCAAGCCAGGGTGCCACTGGCGCTCTGCAGGCGACGCAGGCTGGCAATCAGATTCTCGCGCTTCAAGCGCAACAACTTGCCGATCTCACGGCGGCCGTGGCGGCGCAGGGCAGGGCGCAGAGCCTCGAAGCGGCGCAGCGCGCCGCGGCCCAGGATCAGGGTCGAGAGCAGCTCAAGCGCTTCCTGACACCAGGACAGGGCTATCAATCCTCCAATGTACAGATGTTCCACTGATGACCGACGTAAAGGCATTCAAGGCGCTGTCGCTGCTTACGACAATCGGCCTAGTGGCCGTCGCTGCCTGCACGATTCAGCTGCGCGGACTAGACGAGTCTCGGTCGGCACCGAAGGCGAAGCAAGGGACCGATGCAGCCGACTCCGACCTCGCACGCTGCCGCGGCGTTACTCTAGAGGAAACAGCGGGTTATCGGCATTGCAAGCAGATTTGGGACGAAAACCGGCGTCGCTTCTTTGGCAAAAGAACCGGCCCAGCAGACCCTGGCCAGAATGATTCCGCCGCAGGGCTGGCGCCCGCCCCAAAGGATCAGAGCCGGATCCCGCAAGCATATCCGCAACCGGCGACACCCGAGGCGGCCAAGCCATGACGGGTACCGGGATCATCGACCAATTCTTGGAAACGTTCACGCGTTATATCGATAACGGATTCGGGTTGCTGGGCAGTGACGTTGGGTATCTCGCGACGACACTCGCCGCGATCGACATCACTCTCGCTGCGTTGTTCTGGAGTTGGGGAACTGACGAGGACATCATCGCGCGGCTCGTCAAGAAGACCCTCTTCGTCGGCGTCCTTGCCTACCTCATCGGCAACTGGAACAGCCTGGCGCGCATCGTTTTCGAGAGCTTTGCCGGCCTTGGGCTGAAAGCGTCGGGTGCAAGCCTGTCCGCATCCGATTTCCTGAGGCCGGGAAAGATCGCCCAAGTCGGACTCGATGCCGGCCGACCGCTGCTCGATTCGATCTCGAACCTGATGGGTTACATCAGCTTTTTCGAGAATTTCGTTCAGATCGTTGTTCTCTTATTCGCGTGGGTCGTGGTGCTGCTCGCCTTCTTCATTTTGGCGATCCAGCTTTTCGTCACCCTGATCGAGTTCAAGCTTACGACGCTGGCCGGCTTCGTGCTCATTCCATTTGGTCTGTTTGGCAAGACCGCCTTTGCCGCTGAGCGGGTCCTGGGCAATGTAATATCTTCGGGGATAAAGGTTCTGGTCCTAGCTGTCATCGTCGGCATCGGTTCGACCCTGTTCTCGCAGTTCACCTCTGGTTTCCGAGGCGCTCAGCCGACCATTGAAGACGCAATGACGCTAGTGCTCGCGGCGCTCTCCCTGCTGGGCCTCGGCATCTTCGGTCCGGGTATTGCAAACGGCCTGGTATCCGGCGGACCGCAGCTCGGCGCCGGTGCGGCGATTGGAACGGGGTTGGCTGCTGGCGGGCTTGTTGCGGCAGGTGCTGGTGTAGCGGCCGGTGGTGCTGGTCTCGCTAGTGGCGCGATTGCAGGCGCCGCGCGCGGTGGCGGCGCTGTTCTAAGCGGAGCATCAGCCGCCTATCGAAGCGGCGGCCTTGCCGGCGTCGCGGAGGCTGGCGCTTCGGCTGCCATGAGTCCTTTGCGTCGCGCAGCGGCTGCCTTCGGAGGTGAGCAAGCGGGCGAAAGGGCCGCGAGCACCTCGGCCGAGGGGCAGCCTGATTGGGCGCGCCGGATGAAGCGTGCCGAGACTATTCGGCATGGTGCTTCGGCTGCCGGCCACGCCGTCCGCTCGGGCGATCACGGTGGCAGCGGCTCCTCCGTCGATTTGTCCGAAGGAGAGCGCTGAGACGCACCACTGCACCTACGCCGCACATCAGCACCTCAAACCCTTCCATCGCCCGACGTGAAACCGATCACTCGATACCAGGGTAACCATCGATGTTCAAACGAACTTCCGTTCACTACGGGCGCATGCCCGCACCGGTCACGCCGTATCAGAAAGCAGCTCAGGTTTGGGACGAACGCATTGGATCAGCGCGCGTGCAAGCCAAGAACTGGCGCCTGATGGCATTCGGCTGCTTGATGCTGTCAGCCGGTCTCGCTGGTGGGCTTGTCTGGCAGTCGAATCAAGGCTCGATCACACCCTGGGTGGTCGAAGTCGACCATCTTGGCCAGGCCCAAAGGGTCGCGCCGGCCAACATCGACTATCAACCCACTGATGCACAGATCGCCTACCATCTGGCGCGCTTTATCGAGGATGTCAGGGGCCTTCCGGCCGACGGCATCGTTCTGCGCCAAAACTGGCTCCGGGCATACGATTTTGCGACCGATCGCGGCGCCGCTGCGCTCAACGACTACGCGCGCAACAATGACCCTTTTGCCAAACTGGGTAAGGCGCAAATCTCCGTCGACGTGTCGAGCGTCATTCGCGCGTCTTCAGAAAGCTTTCGGATCGCATGGATCCAACGCACCTACGATAACGGCTCGCTGAGTTCGACCGAGCGCTGGACTGCAATTCTCACCGTCGTGATCGAGATGCCGCGCGATGCCGAACGCCTGCGCAAGAATCCCCTTGGCGTCTATGTCCGCGCCATCAACTGGTCAAAGGAGTTGAGTCAGTGACCAAGACCCCGTCTGACGTTTATTCGAAGCGTCCTATCGTGCTGAGTAGGTGCAATTCGACTTGGTCCGAGTTCGTGACATCGAAGCGAGCATTTCTATCCGCTCTTCTGCTTTGTTCGTCGGCGCTCGGTGGGTGCGCGACCTACATCCCGCCACGGATCAGCTATGACGCGGAAATCCCGCCGCTGCCGGCGCTGCCAGCGCCTCTGGATGACAAGTCGCGACCGCTCCACGTTCCGCCGCTCTGGAAGCCGGCTCTCGGCGGCAAGTCAGGTGGGAAGGAAGAGCCCGAACCTGTGAGCCGGGTTGAGACGGCAAACAGCGCAGCCAGGGTCGAACCGCGCAAGCGGGGATATTTCAACGCAGCGCAGATCTACGCCTACAGTCCCGGGGCGCTCTATCAGATCTATGCCGCGCCGGGGCAGATCACGGACATCGCGCTCGAGGAGGGAGAGCAACTGACGGGATCAGGGCCCATCGCGGCCGGAGATACCGTACGCTGGGTCGTAGGCGATACCGAGAGCGGGAGCGGCGATACGCGACGCGTCCATATCCTGGTCAAGCCGACCCGCGCATCGATCGAGACCAACCTCATTGTCAATACCGACCGGCGCACCTACCTGATTGAGCTCCGCTCCCGCGAGCGGCCATATATGCCGTCTGTTGCCTGGTACTATCCCGAAACAGCGCGCGAACGATCCCGTTCAGTCGCTCTGAGACCCATTCTTCCGGATCCAGGGCAGCGTATCTCCCGCTATGCCATTGAAGGGGACAGTCCACCCTGGCGGCCGCTCGCCGCATACGACGATGGCCGCAAGGTCTACGTCGAATTCCCTAAAGGTATCGTCCAGGGAGAGATGCCACCGCTCTTTGTCATCGGCCCTGACGGGAAGACCGAGCTCGTCAACTATCGCGCCTACGGTAACGTGTTGATCGTCGATCGGCTGTTTGCAGCAGCTGAACTGCGGCTCGGCGGTGAGCGTCAGCAAAAGGTCAGGATTGTCAGGACCGACGGGAGGCCGTCGTCATGAACAGCCGGAGTGGAAACGATCACGAGCAAGCAGATTCGCCGGAGACACAAGAGGAGCAGTCCAAAAGCTTCCGACTGAGAGCGGAGCATCCGCGCGTGACACGGTTGTCGCGAAAAGTCCTGGCCGGAGGGAGCGCGCTTGCCTTCTTTGTCATTGGTGGAGCAGTCCTGTGGTCGCTGCAGAACAATCGTCCCCGAAACCAGGCGGCCGAGGAACTCTACAGCACTGACCATCACAATGTTGCCGACGGCCTTACGACGCTGCCGAAGGACTATGCTGGCGTTCCGCGCCAGCCAATCCCGCAGCTTGGTCCGCCACTCCCTGGCGACCTCGGTCGGCCAATCCTTGCTGCCCAAGGCCAGTCGCCGGCGATCGGGCCTGATGCGGAACAGCAGCGCCGGGACCAGGAGACCGAGGCCGCCCGCATTAGCCATTTGTTCGCTGCGACCAAGGGAGGAGAAGGACGTCCGCCTGCCGCTGCGGCTGTTGAAGGCGACCGCGTCGCGTCGCCGAACTTATCGAGCACTGGCGACGACGGATTTGCGCAGAACGGTCAAGACCGAAAGCTTGCCTTCGTGAATGCTTCTGTGGACCGTCGCACGGTCAGCCCCGACCGCATCACCAAGCCGGCTTCACCATATGTCGTGCAGGCTGGGACGGTCATTCCGGCAGCCCTGACTACCGGGATCCGATCGGACCTGCCAGGCCAAATTACCGCGCAGGTCACCGAGAATGTTTTTGACACGCCGACCGGCCGCTTTCTGCTTGTGCCTCAGGGAGCGCGTCTGATCGGCACGTACGATAGTCAAGTTACTTTCGGCCAGTCCCGTGTCCTACTGGTCTGGACGCGGCTGATTATGCCGAATGGACATTCTATCGTTCTCGAGCGGCAGCCTGGCGCTGATAGCGCTGGCTATGCGGGTCTGGAAGACCAAGTCGACAATCACTGGACAGAGCTATTCAAGGCTGCGGCACTATCGACGTTTCTGGCGGTCGGGACCGAACTAGGGGCTGGCTCGGACACCAATAGCAACGACAGCGCCATCATCCAGGCGTTGCGACACGGCGCCTCCGACTCACTAAACCAAACCGGACAGCAGGTGGTTCGACGCAGTCTCAACATCCAGCCTACTCTGACCGTGCGGCCTGGCTTCCCGGTCCGTGTTCTTGTCAATCGTGATCTCATAGTTACGCCGTATAGAGGGTGACAGCATGCCAAAGCTCAAAATAGGAGAGCTTCCAGACGACAAGCCGGTCAAAGTGAGTACGGAGCTGCCGGCGGCCGTGCATCGTGATCTCATTGCATATGCAGAGGCCCTTACGCTTCAAGGCGGTCAAGTGGTCGAACCGACTAAGCTAATCGCTCCCATGTTAGCGCGCTTTATGGCCACGGATCGTGGGTTTTCTAAACTGAAACGTCAGGGCGACGTACCGGTCGCCGGCGAAGACAGTGATGCCCAAGGTTTTTCGAAGCTGTCGCGCGACGCTGAATAGTTGCGAAGCATAAACCTAGGCGCCGCCGAGTTTGGCCCCAACAGCTGACATATCGTGTGGGAATGTGTGTTTCCAAGTCTGCCGAAACAACTCCGGCAAATCAGGTTTCTCCATTCTCAATGCGAGGGCGCTGGGCGTCGATGGGCCGCTATTCGGTTACCTTCAGGCGCGTTACACTGCTCCGGCCATCTACGCTGATGGGCACGTCACCATCGATCGTGGCCCGACGTACGACGCGATGCTGGTCACCGTAATCGTTGACCGCGTAATGCTGTGTTGCGCGATTGTCCCATATCGCGATATCGCCCTCTAGCCAGTTCCAGCGCACAGTATTTTCGGGCGCGGTGACGTGAGACTGGAACAGATCGAACAGCTTTTGTCCGTCGTACTTGGGGACCCCAATAAAGTGCTTCACTAAGGCGCCGAGCACCAGCGCCCGCTCGCCTGTTTCGGGGTGGACGCGCACGACGGGATGCTCGGTCTCAAAAACCGTTCTGGTGAACACCTCGTCAAAGTGTCTCTTGTCGACCTCGCGGACGCGCGCGATTCCGGCGTAATCGAAAACGTTGCTGTGAACGGCCCATAGTTCCTCTGCAAGCCGCTGTAGCGGTGCCGGTAGATCAAGATAAGCGGCCGCTGTGTTCGACCACACGGTGTCGCCTCCGAACGTTGGCATTACAACGGCTCGTAGGACCAAAGTTTTGGGATAGGCGTCGGCGAAGGTCCCATCCGCATGCCAAACATCGGCGCGACCGCCGCCGCGACTGGAGTCCAGTTCGAGGAGCGACGCCATTCCCTTGGTAGGACCGAGCATCGGATGGGGAACTAGCTTTCCAAGGCGAGCGGCAAAGCGCTCCTGCTCGGCGTCGTTGAGATGTCCTTGATTGCGGAAGAAGATCACCTTGTGCTCGAGCAACAAGCTGTTAATCGCGGCGATCGTGTGGTCCGGTAGATCGCCCGATAGCTTGATATTTTTGACTTCGGCACCGATGCGCGCTGCACGCTTCACAACATCGGTGCCTGAAATGACGTCACCGATCAAAGCCGTTGTGCTCATGTTGTTTTTCCAAGCCAACTCGCAGTGTCTTCTTCGCCTCTCGGTAGCGAATGATTCCAGCAAGCATTGTGCCATGCGACGGACCCAGACCGACCATGTAGACTCACATGGGCGCTAAACGGATCGCGATATTTGGCGCAAGCTATCGGACTGAACCGATAGTTCGCCCGAGTGACGAAAGAACTTGATCGCCGACCACTCTCGTCGAATGGTGAAGACCAAGCGGACAGCAGGAGCGCGCCAACCGGCAGATTCTTCTGTTATGCTCTTGTGATGACTCATCCGTTCGGAAGAATGCAATGCTTCTGCAAAATAGGTAATAATTCGTGATGGTCATGAATCATGTAATCGGGCCCCGCGGCGCGCAAGCGCGCTTCGGAAACAAATCCCCCCATGATTGATACGTTGATAAGACCGAGATTGCGAGCAATCTCCGTCTCGACTGGCATGTCACCCACGATGACGGTTCTTCGTGGGGATATATCATTGGCCTGCATATACAAGCGCAGACGTTCTCCCTTGTTCACGCTCTTAAACTGGGTTGCGCGGCTCTCAAATGCCAAAATGTCCGTGACGTGAGTCTTGATTCCAAGTCTTCGCACTTGCGCGCGAATTGGTTCAACAATGTGATTGCTGACAATAACGGTGTGAACGGCTCTGTGATCAGCGGCGAGCAAAAGATTTCGTGCCCCTTTGCGTAAGGCAGCGTTGCGCGCCAAGAATTCGTAGGTGTCGTGAAAAATGGCGCTGTCATTTCTCTCCACGACGTCGATTTCATCTTTCGACATGTCTAGGTTGCGGAAGAGAACCGAAAGAGGTAGTTCGAATTCCTCTCGAAGCCTGCGCATATCTACGGCTGCGCGACCGAAGCGGCTCAAAATTGCATTAATGGTTTGAAGCACCGCATTGGCATCATCGAGCAGCGTGCCATTCCAGTCGAACACAATCGCGGATTTCATGGGCGAACGAACCTAAGGCAAGTACCGCGGCGGTAAATGCGTTTGCGATCGGACAATTGCGGATCCGTATGTCTAGTATTGCGCCTGGTCAGGTAAACGCGCGGACCGCTGTTCTGTGTAGGACGCGAGGACTAGGGAAGAAGAGCATGACCGGTTTTCCTCTGTATCTTTGAAGCTGATCTTTGCTGGAGCAATGGTCGTGCCAACGCCGCAAGCGCGCAGTAAGCGGCAAACTGTGCTTTGGAAAATCTGAACCCGACGCGCAGTGTGCCGATCCTGACATGACCTTACGTCGCTGTCAGAAAACGGACCAAGTTTTTACGGTGGACCAGCCGCAGCATAGAGCTGGCGAGCGCCGGCGGATCTTGATTTTCGTCATTCGGCGGTCGGATCCCGCCCGCCCCAGCAATGAAATGCATGAGTAGTGAAAAGACTTGGCGTTTCTGTTTTAGCTGACTACCCGGACAAAGCCCGAGGGTGGCGCTTTGGCAAAGTCGTGCAGTGACTCGTCACCGACGCAGTCAAGGAAGTTGGCGAGCGGCAGGTCCGGTCGATGGCCGGGCTGCAATCGGTGCCGATCGTGGTCGCCGTCAGACCACTTTTTTCCCGAGACGTCATCAGGGTCGGTCTTCTGAAAGAACTGAGCTTGTTACGCAAAAACCAGTGTTCATGCGGCAGAGTTTAGGGTCGCTCGGAAATCGCTACGATTGCTTCTCCTTCCGATCAGATCTGGTGGTGCTGATTTGGTCAGGTCACATTGCAGCTCGCCGGCCCGACATCTCAGCGAGCGCCGTTCTCGTCGGGAAATGCCGCAACGAAATCGCAATGAATTGGGTGAAACGACCGTGAACAAAACGGGACGGGAGTGGTCACCACACGAAGAAAGATCAATAAGTTAGAAGATGCCCACTGCGTTCGGGACGCAGGGGTCGCAGGTTCGAATCCTGCCACTCCGACCATCTTTCCAAGCACTTATAGTTTCTGTGTTTTTTGTGCGCAACGAATTGCGCATTGATTTCTAGCGCGGCAGCCATGTTCGTCGTTCCGGGGCGCATGTTCCTGAATCGGCGAGTCGCCGGAACGAGCGGCTGCGACCGATCGGCCGGTTCTGGCCACCATCAAAGCACGAATAGCCCGTCGCGAGTAGTGCTCACGTGCCAGCGCAGATTCTGAAACGCGCCTCTCAGGGATTGCCGACCTCGAAGGCCAGCAGAACGTTGCCGGGCAGGCCGCCCCATTGCGCGTACCCGGAATTGACATACAGCATGCCGTCGACGACGACCGATCCCGGCCCGTCCATGGCGCCGCCATGGGCCGGAACACCATTCACGGTGGTGTAGTCGCGCGCGGTGTCGATCTCCCAAAGCAGCCGTGCATCATCGGTGGCGTAGGCGCGCAAGAAGCCGCTCACGCCGCCCGAGAACACGACGCCAGGAATCACGGTGACCGCTGCGGAGAGGGCGGGGCTGCACTGGGGGCGGTCGCCACAGGCAACCGGCGCCACCTGCATTTCGATTTTCCCGGTCGCAAGATCGAGGCCGAACAGGCCGCCGCCTTCGCTTGAATTGAGCCGCCTCGAGCCGTCCCTCAGGAATCGCACGTCGGAATTGGCGACGTAAATTCGGTCCTGGTCTGCGGCGGAGCCCCACTCGGTGCCGCCCAATGGGCCACCTTGACCGATTCGCGTCTGCCACAGGATCTTGCCCTCATGGTCGGGATCCAGCGCATGCACCACGCCGGATTTCTGGCCGATGACCAGCGCGCGTTGGCCGCTACGCAACGTCACCAGGATAGGCGATTGTCCGAAGTCGTGGTCGGGGCCGTGGTCCTGCGGACAGTTGCTCTGGTCGGCGCCGAAGCACGCAACGACGAAGCTGTCCTTGGGCGTTGCCTGCTGATGCCAAAGCATTCGCCCGGTCGCGAGATCGAAGGCGAGGATGGCATCGCTGGTGTCGGTCGCCGGATCGGCATAGCTGTTCGATGTCGCGACATAGAGCGCCTTGCGTTGCACATCGATCGTCGGTGCGGACCAGACCGATGCGCCGGCCGGCCCGAACAACTGGGTCCCGACGGCGTTGGTCCTTGTGGGATGCGGCGCTTCAGCGATGGTGTAGGTCTTCCAGAGCTGCGCGCCGGTTTCGGCCTTCAGCGCCACGACGCTGCCGCGAAACGTGCAGCATTGGTAGGTGGGCCGAGACCCCGTGGCCTCCTCGATCGATGACACCCCGACATAGATGACGCCGGAATGGAAGGTCGGCGCACCGGTGATCCGGGCGGCCAGGTGATCCTCGATCCTGCTCTTCCAGATCAGCGCACCGGTCGCAGCATTCACGGCGTAGACGTTGGCGAGCACATCGCCAAAGACGATGGCGGACTGGCCGTTATCCATCGGGACCAGACTGATGGCCGCCCTGACCGGCGCGTCGGTCGGGAACACCCAGCGGGTGCATCCGGTTTTGGCGTCGAGGGCGTGGACCTTGCGGTCGCCGCCGCCGACGAACAGCAAGCCGCCGATGACCGTCGGCTGAGCGAAGGCCGTGGATATGCCGGGAAACCCGAACGCCCACTTCAAACGCAGCCGCGGGACCTGGTCCTTCGTCAGGCCCGCCATCGCCGCCGTCTGAAACCGGCTGTTGTTGAGATCCGCGCCCCAGCCGTTCCACCGTGGCCCATCGATCGGCTGCGGAAACCCGGCCTCGCTCTGCGCGCATTGGCCTGCACTGTCGGTCGACGCGTGCGAGGCAGTCTTGCCGGTGACGAGCGAGGCGATCGCCGCCCGCTCGTCACTGCTCAGCCCCTGCGCGAAGGACGACATCGCGCCGGTGGTGATCGCACCGAGAACCTCTTCGAACGATTTCGATTGCAGCGCGGTGCGGCTCGGCGCGCGGATATCGGTGTTGCTGCTGTCGTGACACTGCGCGCAGCGTTGTGCGTAGAGGGCGGCTCCGCCTTGCTGCGCTGTCGCAGGAAGGCAAGACGAGATCAGGGCGACGGCAATCGCGGCACTCAGTTTCATCGTGATGCACCGGCGTTGGCTTTGATGAGATGAGCGACTGCAGCGTAGCACAACTTGCCGGCTTCCATTGTGCATGGGGAGGCCGGTGGCGTGTGTCGGGCCTGATCGCGACCGGCTGCCCCCAAATCGAGCGCCTGACGGCGTGATCTCCCATTGACAGGTCGCCCGATGTGATAGAATTATAACACAATAAGTTGCAAAAATAACATGATGTCATCATCGCATCAGCGTCTCGCGCGGGCGACGGGAGGAGGATGGAATTGTCCGGTTCGATCGCGGCAGAGCCTCGGCCGTCGGCGTCGCTTTTGACGGTCGGTGGCATCAACAAGCGCTTCGGCGGCGTGCGCGCGCTGCGCGACGTCAACCTCGAGGTCGTCTCCGGCGAGGTGCACGCGCTGCTGGGCGAAAACGGCGCCGGAAAATCCACGCTGATCAAGATCCTCAGCGGTGTTCATGCCGCCGACAGCGGGACGATCGAGATCGCCGGCAAACCGGCGACGTTCGACAGCCCGGCAAGATCGCGCGAGGCGGGGATCGCTGTCGTCTATCAGGACCTCAGCCTCGTCGAGTCCCTGAGCGTCGCCGACAATCTGCTGCTCGGCCGCGAGCCGCGCGCGCGGTTCGGCTTTGTCCGGAAGCGCGAGCTGATGGCCAGGGCCGAGACGTTCCTGAGCGAGCTCGGCATTCCCCTCGATACCAAGGCGACGGTCGGCTCGCTGCCGTTCGCCTACCGCCAGATGACCGAGATCGCCAAGGCGCTGATGGGCGAGGTGCGGCTGTTGATCCTCGACGAGCCGACATCCTCGCTGACGTCGGATGAGGTCCGCATCCTGTTCGATGCGATCGGCAAGGCGACGCGCCGCGGCGTCGGCGTGATCTATGTGACCCATCGGCTCAACGAGGTGTTCGAGATATCGCAGCGCGTCACCGTGCTGCGCGACGGCGCCAACGCCGGCACGTTCGTCACCGCCGATACCGATATGAAACGGCTGGTGAACGCCATTATCGGCACCGATCGATTGGCACCGGCGGCGTCGCGGGCCGCGCCCGCCGCAGCGCGCTCGTTCGATTCATCGCCGGTTCTCTCCCTGTCGGGTGTGTCAAATGACCGGCTGTCGGCCGTCGACTTATCGGTGATGAAAGGCGAGATCCATGGCCTTGCCGGATTGATCGGCAGCGGGCGCACGGAGATTCTCGAGACGATCTTCGGACTTCGGCCGGCCGAGAGCGGCACGCTCGAGATTGAGGGCCGGCCATGGCTGCCGAAGAGCGCGGCGGATGCGATCGAACTGGGCGTCGCGCTGGTGCCGGAGGATCGGCATGTGCAGGGCCTCGTGCTCGATCATTCGATCGAACGCAACATCACTCTGCCGCGGATTCCGCATTTCTCGCGCTGGGGCTTTTTGCAGCAACGCGCCGCCATCAGGCGCGCCGACGCTGCGGTCGCGCGGCTTTCGGTGAAAGCGCAAGGCGCTTCCAGCCTGGTCCGGACGTTGTCCGGCGGCAACCAGCAGAAGGTCGTGTTCGGAAAATGGAATGATCCGCAGCCGCGCGTGCTGCTGCTGGACGAGCCGACGGTCGGCGTCGACGTTGGCGCCCGCGAGGAAATCTACGGCGTGATCCGCAATGCCGCCCGCGACGGCAGCGGCGTGCTGATCGTCTCCTCGGATCTCGTCGAACTGATCGAACTCTGTGACCGCATCTCCGTGATCGTCGATGGACGCGTGGCGCGAACGCTTGTGCGGGGCGAGATCGTTGATGCCGAAGAGCTCCATCATCTCCTGCAGATCTACCAGGCTTCCGGACAAGGCGTATTGCAAGAGCAGCCCGCATGACTGAACTAACCGCGCCCAATGTCGTCGCCGCGTCGACCCGATCCGACCGTCGCCGCAAGCTCTTGCAGAATCTGCTGCGCGGCGAGCGGCCCTACATGCTGTACATCGCCTTCGTCGTGCTCTTGGTCGTGTTCAGCCTGTCCTCGCCCTGGTTCCTGTCGGTCGACAATTTCCTGAACATCGGACGCCAGACCACGCTGGTGTCGATCATCGCGGTCGGCATGACCTTCGTGATCATCGCACGTCAGATCGATCTGTCGGTCGCATCGACATTGGCGCTGTCGGGCATGGCGGCTGCGCTCGCCATGAGCCAGATCAGCAACAGCTGGATCGTCGGCGCCGCCGCCGGGCTCGGAACCGGCGCGCTGGTCGGGCTGCTCAACGGCATCCTGACTACGCAGCTTTCGATCCCCTCGTTCCTGGTCACGCTGGGATCGCTGAGCATGGCGCGGGGGCTGGCGATGATGGTCACCAACACCAAGCCTGTCATCATCACCAACGAGACCTATTTCGCGATCTTCGGCGAAGGCACGTTCCTAGGCATCCCGGTTCCGATTGCCTGGACGCTGGTGGCGATGATCGTCGGCATCCTGCTGCTGCACTACAACGTGTTCGGCCGTCGTATCTATGCGGTCGGCGGCAATCCGACCGCGGCGCTGTATTCCGGCATCAACACCAAATGGGTGACGACCGCAGCCTTTGTGCTGACCGGCGCGCTGGCTGGGCTTGCGGCGCTGGTGCTGTCCGCGCGCTCGCACGCAGCGCGGCCCGACGTCGTGCAGGGGATGGAGCTCGACGTCATCGCCGCCGTGATCCTCGGCGGTTGCAGTCTGTTCGGCGGCCGCGGCTACATTCTCGGGACGCTGTTCGGCAGCCTCATCATCGGCACGCTCAACAACGGCCTCGTGCTGCTCGGCGTCAGCTCGCCGATGCAGCTCGTCATCAAGGGAGCGATCATCGTCGCCGCGGTCGCCTTCACCAAACGCTAGAGCACGATCCGGAAAGTTGTAGGGGCAAGGTCGCCGGCCTCCGGTCAATCGGCGACCAAAAAAGGGAGGAAACAATGAAGCCAATCTTGCGACAAACCCTGCCGCTGACCGCGCTGATCGCGGCGACAGCGATTTCGATCGCCCCCGCGGCGCGCGCCGAGGTGCCGGCCACCTGCGTCAAGGGCGTCGATCTCGCGACGCTTGGACCGAAATCCATCGTCGGACAAGGGCCGCACGGCGAGAAGGCCGCGTCGCCCGAGGTGCTCGCGCTGTCGGACGCCGACGCCGCCAAGGTCAAGGAGAAGCACTTCAAGGTCGGCATCTCCATGCAGACCGTCAACCTCGATTGGGCGCAGTTGCAGATCCAGGGCATCACCGACACGCTGAAGAAGTATGGCGTGACCGTGACTGGTGTTGCGTCCGCCGAATATCAGGTCGACAAGCAGATCGCCGACATCGAGAACACCATCCAGCAGCATCCGGACGGCATCATCTCGATCCCGGTCGATTTCACGGCGACCGCGCCGACCTACAAGAAGGTCGCCAAGGCCGGCATCAAGCTGGTGCTGATGGACAGCATTCCGACCGGCCTCAAGCATCCCGAGGAATACGCCTCGATGATTTCGGCGGACAATCTGGGCAACGGCCAGATCGCGGCCCAGATCCTGGCCTCCTGCATGCCGCAGGGCGGTACCATCGGCCTGGTCAATTTCGGCGTCGACTATTTCAGCACCAACGAACGCACCAAGGGCGTCCGCGACTGGATGCAGAAGAACCGTCCCGACATCAAGATGAAGCAGGTCGACTTCACCGATCCGCCGAAGGTGTCGCAGATCGCGGGCGACTTCCTCACCGGCAATCCGGACGTCAAGGGCGTGTTCGCGGTCTGGGATCAGCCGGCGCTCGATACGCTGAGCTCGATGCGCGCACAGGGCATCGACGTTCCGGTCACGACCGTCGACCTCGGCCTGCAATCGGCGATCGAGATCGCCAAGGGCGGTCCCTTGAAGGCGACGGGGTCGCAGCGTCCCTATGACCAGGGCGTCGCCGAAGCAATGGCCATGATGAACGCGCTGCTCGGCAAGGAAACACCGGCCTGGGTCGGCGTGCAGTCGCTGCCAGTGACGCAGTCGAACGTGCTGGAATCCTACAAGACGGTGTTCAAGAAGGAGCCGCCGCCGGAGCTGACCGACGCCTGCAACAAGGCGAAGCCTGCCTGTAACTGAGTCGCTTGAGTTCGGTGCGTGGTCCCGCGAGCCCGCGCATCGTGAGCAGCCTGATCCGGGCGTGCCAGCCCCCGCTCGGATCAGGTTGCGTTGGTCACGTACTCGACGGGAAGGCTGCGGAAGTGCTTACGCATATCCGCTGACGCCGCGCCGCCGACGATGATCCGCGAGAACGCGCCGATATCGGAGAAGAATGCCGATTTGAGGCTGCCGAGCTTGCTCGCGTCGATCACCAGGATGCTCTCCATCGCGGTCTCGATCACGGCCTGCTTGACGGCGACCTCGTGAAAATTCGAGCAGCTCGCGCCGCGGGTCCAGTGCACGCCACCGGCGGAGATGAAGGCCTTGTTGATGCCGAGCCGCCGCAGATAGGACAGCCCGTCGTCGGACGCAAAGGATTGCGACGAGGGATGATAGAGCCCGCCCATCAGCATCACCTGCGTGGCCGGCCGTCGCGTCACGATCGAGGCCACGTTCATCGAATAGCAGATCACCGAGAGCGGCAGATCCTCGGGCAGGCAGTCCGCCAGCGACTGCATCGTGGTGCCGCAGTCGATGAAGATCGTGTCGCCTTCCTTGATCGAGGCCGCGGCAGCCCGACAGGCGAGACGCTTGTCCTGGGTGTGCTGGTCGATCTCCTGCTCGAACGTGTACTTGATGCCGGTCGGCGACGCCGCATTGACGACGTAGCCGCCGAGCAAAGCGAGGGCGGCCTCCGGACCGGCAAGGTCGCGCCGCACCGTCATTTCAGAAACTTTCAGGAGCTCGGCGGCGTCCTTCAGATGCAGCGCGCCACTCGATTCCACGGCTCGGCGCAGCCTCTGCAGGCGCTGGACGCGTGTCTCGCTTGGTCGTGCGTTCGAGGTTTCAGCCATTTTGATCGCCGGGCTTGCTTATCCGATTGACAATGATCTTACAATGTTGTGAGTTTATCAACGTCGATTTGTTACAATAATAACATCCAGTCCAGCGGGCTGATCGAGCGTTGGGGTGTCGTTCCTCAGGCGGTCGGCAAGCCCAGCAGCAAGGTCAGGGGAGGATCACATGTTGCGATCGACACATTCAATCTATCTGCCCACCTCCTCGATTCGCTAGGACCGCACGGCGCCGCCATGACGCAGAGCGTCTTCATCCAGAATCCGTCGCCTTTGGCCGTGCAATCGCCTTCCCCGGGCGGCGAGCATTTGCATCCGCTTCCGCGCAACAGCGGCCGCGCGCTCGAGATGGATTGGCTCGACGAGATCAGGATCAATCTGTCGGCCGCCGAACGGCGTGTCGCGAGCCTGCCGGGCCGGCGCACCGTCAAGAAGGACGCGCAAGCGGCGTGGCTGCTCAAAGCGATCACCTGCATCGACCTGACGACGCTCAATGGCGACGATACGGCCGAGCGGGTCAAGCGCCTCTGCGCCAAGGCCAGGGCGCCGGTGCGCGGCGATCTTCTCGAGCGGCTCGGCTTTGCCGGGCGCGGGCTGCATACCGGAGCGGTCTGCGTCTACCATCGCTTCGTCGGCACCGCTGTCGAAGCGCTCGATGGATCCGGCATCCCGGTCGCCGCGGTCTCGACCGGGTTTCCCGCAGGCCTCGTGCCGCACGAGCTGAAGTTGAAGGAGATCGAAGCATCGGTTCGCGACGGCGCGCAGGAGATCGACATCGTCATCACGCGCGAGCACGTGCTGACCGGCGATTGGCGGGCGCTCTACGCCGAGGTGCGGGATTTCCGCGCGGTCTGCGACAACGCGCATCTGAAGACGATCCTGGCCACCGGCGACCTCAAGACGCTGCGCAATGTCGCCAAGGCCTCGATGGTCTGCATGATGGCCGGCGCCGACTTCATCAAGACCTCCACCGGCAAGGAAGGCGTCAACGCGACGCTGCCGGTGACGCTGGCGATGCTGCGGATGATCCGCCTCTATCAGGAGCGCACCGGCTACAAGATCGGCTTCAAGCCGGCCGGCGGAATCTCGACGGCAAAGGATGTGCTCAACTACCAGTTCCTGATGAAGGAGGAGCTGGGACGCGACTGGCTCGAGCCGGATCTGTTCCGCATCGGCGCCTCCAGCCTGCTCGCCGACATCGAGCGGCAGCTCGAGCATCACGTGACCGGCCACTACTCGGCTTTCAACCGCCACCCCGTGGGATGAGACTCCAGCGATGAGCGTCGCAAGCTATTTCGAGACCATGGAGTATGGCCCCGCGCCCGAGGCGGACGGCGAGGCGCGCGCCTGGCTGGCGCGGCATGGCGCCACGTTCGGGCATTTCATCGCCGGCAAGTTCACCGCGCCGCACGCGGGTAAGCACCTCACAACGAGCGAGCCTGCCACCGGCAAGACGCTGGCGCGCATCGCGCAGGGCACCGCCGCCGATGTCGAGGCGGCGGTCAACGCCGCGCGCACCGCGCAGGTCACTTGGGCCAAGCTTGGCGGTCACGGCCGCGCGCGTCATCTCTACGCGCTGGCGCGCATGCTGCAGCGTCACGCGCGGCTGTTCGCCGTGCTGGAGGCGATCGACAACGGCAAGCCGATCCGGGAAACACGCGATCTCGACGTGCCGCTCGCCGCGCGCCATTTCTACTATCACGCCGGCTGGGCGCAGTTGCAGGACCGCGAATTCGCCGATCAGGTGCCGATCGGCGTGATCGGCCAGATCATCCCGTGGAATTTCCCGCTGCTGATGCTGGCGTGGAAGATCGCGCCCGCGCTCGCCGCGGGCAACACGGTGGTGCTGAAGCCGGCGGAATTCACCTCGCTGACGGCGCTGCTGTTTGCCGAACTGTCGGCCGAGGCCGGCCTGCCGCCGGGCGTGCTCAACGTCGTCACCGGCGACGGCGCGACGGGTGCGTTGCTGGTCGAGAATCCCGATGTCGACAAGATCGCCTTCACCGGCTCGACCGAGGTCGGGCGCCTGATCCGCCAGTCGACCGCAGGGACCGGCAAATCGCTGACGCTTGAGCTTGGCGGCAAATCGCCGTTCATCGTGTTCGACGATGCCGATATCGATGGCGCGGTGGAAGGCGTGGTCGATGCCATCTGGTTCAACCAGGGTCAGGTGTGCTGTGCCGGCTCGCGGCTGCTGCTGCAGGAAGGCATTGCCGAGACTTTCCGCAGGCGTCTGATCCGCCGCATGGAGACGCTTCGCGTCGGCATGCCGCTCGACAAGGCGATCGACATGGGCGCGGTGGTCGCGCCGGTGCAGCTCGAGCGGATCAAGTCGCTGGTCGAGACCGGGGTGAAGGAGGGCGCCGAGAAGTATCAGGCGTCCGCCGCGCTGCCGGCGGACGGATGCTTCTATCCGCCGACGCTACTCTGGAACGTGCATCCATCCTCAACGGTCGCGACCGAAGAGATCTTCGGCCCGGTTCTGGTGGCGATGACGTTCCGCACGCCTGACGAGGCTGTCATGCTCGCCAACAACACGCGCTACGGCCTTGCCGCCAGCGTGTGGAGCGAGACGATTGGGCTCGCGCTCGACATCGCGCCAAAACTCCTGGCCGGCGTGGTCTGGGTCAATGCCACCAATCTGTTCGATGCCAGCGTCGGCTTCGGCGGCTATCGCGAGTCCGGCTTTGGCCGCGAGGGCGGCCGTGAAGGCATGTACGAATATCTCAAGCCGAAGGCCTGGAGCGGGCGCAAGGCGCGGCCCAAGCCATCGCCTCCGCCGATTGCGGCCAGCGCCGGCGCCGGTTTCGACGTGCCGCCGATCGATCGGACGGCAAAACTGTTCGTCGGCGGCAAGCAGGTGCGTCCGGACGGCAATTATTCGCGCGCGGTGCTCTCGCCGAAGGGCCGGCGTCTCGGCGAGGCAGGCGAGGGCAATCGCAAGGATATCCGCAATGCGGTGGCCGCGGCGCGCTCCGCCGAGTCCTGGGCGCGGGCGACGACGCATAATCGCGCCCAGATCCTCTATTACCTTGCCGAGAATTTTTCCGCTCGAGGTGACGAGTTCAGCCGCCGTATCGCGGACATGACCGGCGTTTCGAGCGCGAAGGCGCGCAACGAGGTCGATGCGAGCATCGAGCGGCTGTTCAGCTATGGCGCCTGGGCCGACAAATTCGAGGGATCCGTCCACGCACCGCCGCTGCGCGGCGTGGCGCTGGCAATGCATGAGCCGATCGGAGTGGTCGGTGTCGCCTGTCCCGACGAGGCGCCGCTGCTTGGCTTCATCAGTCTGGTGGCGCCGCTGATTGCGATGGGCAACCGGGTCGTCGCGGTGCCGAGCGAACGGCATCCGCTCGCCGCGACCGATTTCTACCAGGTGCTCGAGACGTCGGACGTGCCGGGCGGCGTGGTCAACATCGTCACCGGCGACCGCGACGAACTGGTCAAGGTGCTTGCCGAGCATGACGATGTCGACGCGCTTTGGGCGTTCGGGTCGCAGGAGGCCTCCGCGACCGCCGAGCGGCTATCGATCGGCAATCTCAAGCGGACGCTGGTCGATCATGGCCTCGCGATCGACTGGTACGACAAGGCCGCGAGCGAGGGGCCGATCCTGCTCCGGCATGCCGTGCAGGTGAAGAACATCTGGATTCCGTATGGTGACTAGGGGCGTCACCTTGCGGTGATAGGGAATAAGGATCCGGACCGCCAGAGTCCGGCGATCTTGAAGACAAGGGAGGGACGCAAACATGCTGAAAGGCATCGATCCACTGCTCAATGCCGACGTGCTCTACGCCCTGCGGGCGATGGGGCACGGTGATCGCCTGGTGGTATGCGATACCAATTTTCCGGCCGACTCGATCGCGCGCCAGAGCGCGCTCGGCAGGCTGCTGCGCATAGACAATGTAAGCGCCGCCAAGGCGGTCGAAGCCGTTCTCTCGGTGATGCCGCTCGATACCTTCGTCGACGACGCCGCGATCCGCATGGAGATTGTCGGACAGCCGCAGGAAGTGCCGCCCGTGCAGCGCGAGGTGCAGGCCGCGATCGATCGCGCCGAGGGACGGTCCTGGCCGCTGGTGGGTGTCGAGCGCCATGCGTTCTACGAGAAGGCCAAGGCAGCCTATTGCGTGATCGCGACCGGCGAGCGACGCTTCTACGGCTGCTTCCTGTTCAGCAAGGGCGTCATCGCGCCGGACGGGGAGTGACGACATGAGCAAGAATGGCGTCGCCGTCCTCGGCGTCTTCGTCGTCGACCTCGCGTTCCGCGCCGGCAACATGCCGGCGATCGGCGAGACCATCGCCGGATCGGGATTCGCGATGGGGCCCGGCGGCAAGGGATCCAACCAGGCTGTCGCGGCCGCACGGGCCGGCGCCAGTGTGAGCTTCATCTCCCGGATCGGCAGCGACGCCTTTGGCGAGCTTGCGATCAAGACCTGGGAGGCCGAGGGAATCCGGCCGCGCGTGGCGAGGACCGCGGATGCGCCGACCGGCGCGGCATTCATTTATGTCCACGAGACGCGCGGCGACAACGCGATCATCGTGGTGCCGGGTGCGGCGGGCGGCATCGGTACGGCCGATGTCGACGCGGTGGCGGACGCCATACGCGACTCCAGCGTGTTCGTGACGCAGCTCGAGCAGCCGGTCGATGCGGCGCGGCGCGGGCTCGAGATCGCGCGCGCCGCCGGCAGCATCACCGTGTTCAATCCAGCGCCGGCCATCAAGTTCGATAGCAGCCTGTTTGCGCTCTGCGATTATGTCGTTCCCAACGAAACCGAGGCCGAAGGGTTGACCGGCATCGCGGTCGGCGATCTCGCCGGCGCCCGCCGCGCCGGCGACGCGTTGCTGGCGAAAGGCGCCGGAACGGCGCTGATCACGCTCGGCGAGCGCGGCGCCTTGTTTCATGCGCGGGACCGCTCGCTGCATGTGCCGCCGTTCGCCGCCGGCAAGGTGGTCGAAACCACCGGCGCGGGCGATGCTTTCGTCGGCGGCTTTGCGGCGGCGCTCGCTGACGGCGCCGATCCGCTCGAGGCTGCACGGTTCGGCTCGGCCACGGCCGGAATCTCGGTGACGCGACCGGGCACCGCGCCCGCGATGCCGCGGCGTGCGGAGATCGACGCGCTGTTGAAGGGATGACCGCGCGATGATGCGGAACGATCCGATCAAGCATGTCTTCATCTGGCCGGCGGTGCTCGTCGTGCTGGCGATCTCGATCTTTCCGCTGATCTATTCGCTCACCACGAGCTTCCTGAGCTATCGCCTGATTCCGCCTATCCCGCCGCGCGTCGTCTGGCTCGGCAATTATGCCACGCTGCTGCAGGAGCCGCGTTTTTGGAGTGCGCTCTTCACGACGACGCTGATCGCCTTCATCGCGGTCGGGCTGCAATACGCGATCGGTTTCGGTGTCGCCTTGGCGTTGAACGCGCGGGTGCCGGGCGAGCGGCTGTTTCGCGTTGCCTTGCTGCTGCCGATGCTGCTGGCGCCCGTCGCGGTCGCGCTGGTGGCGCGCATGATGTTCAACCCGACCATGGGGCCGCTCAACCAGTTCCTGTCGAAGTTCGGTCTGGTCAACCTGCCGTTCCTCACCAACGGGCATTGGGCGCTCGCCTGCATCATCGCGGTCGAGGTCTGGCAGTGGACCCCGTTCGTGATCCTGATGATGCTGGCCGGCCTGCAGACGCTTCCCGAAGACGTCTACGAGGCCGCGGAGCTCGAGAATGCCAGTGCCTGGCAGCAGTTCTGGGGCATCACCTTTCCGATGATGCTGCCGATCTCGGCTGCGGTCGTCTTCATCCGCCTGATCGAGAGCTACAAGATCATGGACACGGTGTTCGTGATGACCGGCGGCGGGCCGGGCGTCGACACCGAGACGCTGACATTGTTCGCCTACCAGGAAGGCTTCAAGAAGTTCAATCTCGGCTACACATCGGCGCTCAGCTTCCTGTTCCTGATCGCGATCACGATCATCGGCGTCACCTATCTGGCGCTGCTGCGGCCGCATCTGGAGAAGCGCCGATGAGCGGGCAGGGGCTGACCGGACTGTCGCCATGGAGCCGCCGTCTGGTCGCGCTCGGCGTTCTCCTCTGGTGCCTGATCACGGTGTTTCCGCTCTATTGGGTGGTCGTGACCGCGTTCAAGACGCCGCCGGGCGTCGTCGGCGGACCGACCTATCTGCCGTTCATCGACTTCACGCCGACCTTGCAGCCGTTCATCGATCTCTACCAGGGGATTCGCGGCGAGTTCTTCCGCACCTTCCTGAACTCGACCATCGTCGGTCTGTCTGCGGCGGCGATCGCCACCGCGATCGGCGCGATGGCGGCCTATGCGCTCGTGCGGTTCGAGTTCAAGGTCCGCCTCGGTGCGGGCCTCGTGTTCTTCCTGTTCGCGCTCGGCGGCTATCTGCTCTTCAACGCGACGTTCGGGTTCACCCGGCCGCAGGCATTGCTGCTCGCCTTTCCAATCGCGCTGCTCGCCGCTGTCGTCGCCAATCGTCTGCCGTTGCCCGGACCGATCCTCGGCAATGAGGACATCCTGTTCTGGTTCGTCAGCCAGCGTATGTTCCCGCCGATCGTGACGGCCTTCGCGCTGTATCTGCTCTACAGCGAGATCGGCCGGCTGGGCTTCCAGCTGATCGACAGTTTCGTCGGCCTGACGCTGTGCTACGTCGCGTTCTCGCTGCCGATCGTGGTCTGGCTGATGCGCGACTTCTTCGAGGCGATCCCGATCGAGGTCGAGGAGGCGGCGATGGTCGACAATGTGCCGAGCTGGCGCATCTTCATCGGCATCGTGGTGCCGATGTCGATGAACGGGCTGCTGGCGACGTTCATGATCACGCTGGCCTTCGTCTGGAACGAGTTCCTGTTCGCGCTGTTCCTGACCAATTCCAGATGGCAGACGCTGCCGATCCTGGTGGCGGGACAGAACAGCCAACGCGGCGATGAATGGTGGGCGATCTCGGCTGCGGCGCTCGTGGCCATCGTTCCCATGATGATCATGGCGGGTCTGCTCAGCCGGATGATGCGGTCGGGCCTGCTGCTCGGGGCCATCAAATAGCAAAAAACCTTGTAGGGAGGACTAGACGATGTTGCGACGGACGTTCCTGATGCTGACCACCTCGCTCGCGATGGCCTGCGCCGCGAGCCAGGCGAACGCTGCCTGCAGTCCGGATTACACCGGCGTCACCCTGACGGTGGCGTCGCAGACCGGACCTTATATCGCCTCCGCGCTCAAGCTTGGCGCCGACGAATGGGCCAAGAAGACCTGCGGCAAGGTCAATGTCGTCGAGTTTCCCTGGTCCGAGCTCTATCCGAAGATCGCGACATCGCTCACGGCGTCGGACGCGACGTTCGATCTCGTCAGCTTTGCGCCGGCCTGGCTGCCGGATTTCGTGCCCTACCTCAGCGAGATGCCGAAGGAAATGCAGTCCGGCAAGGACTGGGACGATATCGAGCCGGCCTATCGCGAACGCCTGATGGTGTGGGAGGGCAAGATCTATTCGCAATCGATGGATGGCGACGTCCACACCTATACCTACCGCACCGACCTGTTCAGCGATCCCAAGGAGAAGGACGCCTTCAAGGCCAAATACGGCTACGACCTCGCTCCGCCGAAGACCTGGAAGCAATATCTCGACATTGCGGAGTTCTTCCAGCGGCCCGACAAGGGCCTGTGGGGAACGGCGGAGGCCTTCCGCCGCGGCGGTCAGCAATTCTGGTTCTTCTTCAGCCATGCGGCGGCCTACGCGAACAATCCGAACTATCCGGGCGCGATGTTCTTCGACCCCGAGACGATGGACGCGCAGATCAACAACCCGGGCTGGGTGAAGGGGCTCGAGGAATACATCCGCGCATCGAAGCTCGGGCCGCCCAATGCGCTGAACTTCTCGTTCGGTGAGGTGAACGCGGCGGTGGCCGGCGGCCAGGTGGCGGAATCGATCGGCTGGGGCGACACCGGCGTCATCGCCGCCGACCCGAAGCAGTCGAAGATCTCGGGCAAGGTCGGCTCGGCGATGCTGCCCGGCTCGGACGAGATCTGGAACGCCAAGACCAAGAAGTGGGACAAGTTCCCGAGCGTGCTTCCGGGCCCGTTCATGGCGTTCGGCGGCTGGCAGATCGCGGTGCCGAAGGCCGGCAAGAACCAGCAGGCGGCGTGGGATTTCGTCAAGACACTGACAAGTCCTGAAGTGTCGGGCCAGGCGGCGATCACCGGCGGCAGCGGCGTCAATCCCTACCGCAAATCGCACACCGCCAACCTGCAACTGTGGAGCAAGATCTTCTCGCCGGAAGAGGCCAAGGAATATCTCGGCGCGCAATCGGACTCCATCAACGCCAAGAACGTCGCGCTCGACATGCGTCTGCCCGGCTACTTCTCCTACACCGAGGTCGTGGAGATCGAGCTCGGCAAGGCACTGGCCGGCCAGACCACGCCGCAGGCGGCGCTCGACGCGATGGCGAAGGAGTGGAATCGGTTGACCGACGAGTTCGGCCGGGCCAAGCAGCTTGCCGCCTATCGCGCGGCGATGGGCCTGCCGCCCAAGAACTAGCTTTCGAGTGAGACGTCCCGGACGATGCACGCGCGTCATCCGGGATTTTGACCAGCCGTCGACGAAGGGACGGAAAAGGACTCCATGGCGCACGTCGAGATCGAGAACGTCAGCAAGGCATACGGACCCTACAAGATCATCGAAGGGCTCGACCTCAAGGTGGCCGACGAGGAGTTTGTCGTGCTGGTCGGCCCGTCCGGCTGCGGCAAGACCACGACGTTGCGCATGATCGCGGGACTGGAGGCCGTCACCAGCGGGACTATCCGGATCGGCAACCGCGACGTGACGCAGTTGCGTCCCGGCCTGCGCAACTGCGCGATGGTGTTCCAGAACTACGCGCTCTATCCGCACATGACGGTCGGCGAGAACATCGGCTACGGCATGAAGGTGCGCGGCGAATCGCGCGCCAGCATCGAGAAGGCCGTGGGTGACGTGGCGCACGTGCTCGACCTCGAGCAGTATTTGCAGCGCCGGCCCAAGCAGTTGTCCGGCGGGCAGCGCCAGCGCGTGGCGATCGGCCGCGCCATCGTGCGCAGCCCGGATGTCTTCCTGTTCGACGAGCCGCTGTCCAATCTCGACGCCAAGCTCCGCATCGAGATGCGGACCGAGATCAAGGCGCTGCACCGCCGTCTCGCCAAGACCATCGTTTATGTCACCCACGACCAGGTCGAAGCCATGACCATGGCCGATCGCGTCGTGGTGATGAACAAAGGCCGGATCGAGCAGGCCGCCGATCCGATCACGATCTACGAGAAGCCCAGCAATCTCTTCGTCGCGGGCTTCATGGGTGCGCCCAGCATGAACTTCATCGATGGCGAAATCATCGCCCGCGACGGCGCGCTGACCTTCACCGCGGCATCAGGCACGGCGTTGCGAGTGCCGAAGTCGCGTGAGGCGGCTTATGCAGCAAGCGTCGGCAAGCCCGTGGTGCTCGGCGTGCGGCCCGATCATGTATTGCGGCAAGGTGCGCCGGAAGGCTCTCACATCCGCATGCTTGTGAAGGACGTGGAGCCGCTCGGACCGCACACGCTCGTGATCGGGACCGTCGCCGGCTCTGCGTTCACCGCGCAAATGCAGGTGGGCGTTGCCGCGGAGCCGGATCACGTCATCGACGTCGCGCTCGACCTCGAGCGAACGCATTTGTTCGACAAGGCGTCAGGGAAGGCCATTTCCTGATCTGTCGCGGTGACAGTTCTTTTAGCTGTAGAACCCGCGGGCTCGCCGCACCGTATCGGACGGATACAGGCCAAATGCCGAGCGGTACACCGCCGCGAAACGGCCCATATGAGTAAAGCCCCACTTCAGCGCAACCTCGCTGATCGGCAGCATGTTCTCCGGTCGCGACAGCTCATCGTGGATCGCTTCAAGCCGGATCTTTCGCAGATAGGCTACAGGCGTCGTGCCGTGAATCTTACGGAAGCCCAGTTGCAGCAACCGGCTGCTGACGCCGACCGTTCCGGCAATATCTGAGATCGTCAGCGGCAGGTGAGGATTGGCCCGCATATACTCGACAGCCCGCCTGATGTAACGCGGCGGCGCATCCGGCGGGTAGCGGTTCAAGCGGTCGCTCAGCCGATGCGGCACGTTCTCGAGGATGAGCTGTATCGCAGCCTCTGACAGCAGCGCGCTGGCTTTCGGCGAGCGCGCCAGGATGCCGTCATACAAGCCGGTCGCGCTGGCACGAACAAGCTGAAGAAGGGTCTGCCCGGTGCCGGTCGACAGATCGACGATTGGCGTCAGATTGAGGTCTTCCAGCGCCGTGCTCCCGAACGTCGCGGACAGCACTTTTGTCACCATGCCCGTGTGCAAGGTGAGCGTGACGCTCGCGTATCGTCCATCGACAGCTTCGACCCGCTGCGCCTGCATCGTCGGAAGCGGAACGATGGCGATCTCGGAGGGGGTCCGCTGGACGTTCTTTCCCGCGATGCGCATTTCGGCGTTGCCGGCATTCAGCAGGCTGATCGCAAGCTCTCCCGACGTGTTCTCGTAGGAATAGTCCCAATCCCAACCCGCGGACAGTTCCGCCCGAACGACGTCAATTTCCGCGCCAATTGCAATATCCGCATGCCAACGAAACGATTCGTCGGGCCGCGGCGACGAGTGCGCATTGATCCCGTGCGGCTGGAGCATTTGCAGCAGCTCTTCAAACGATGATCCCGATCGCGTGGGAGGCGCAGCGAGTATGTCTTCGACCATCAAATCCTAACCATCGGATGTTGCTGTCCGCGAAAATGATCCGATCCATCGGGATCGCGTATCCATCGTTCAGGGCGTCCGCCAAACGCATAGATCGTATCGTCACATTAGCACAGCTTTGGTGAGTTCGGCGCGCGCTCTCCTCGATCACTTCAATATCCAATTGTCGAATGAAATATCCATATCGCGCAATCGAGGCGCGGAAGGTAACATTTGATCTCATTCGCTCGCCCGGGCAACGCGAAAGTTCCGATCTCGTCCTGCCGCGCTGACGCTTGAGAGCACGCACGAATGCGCAGCGCTCGCGGTCGATCGTGCTAGCCACAATCCGAATGCTTCCATCCGGAATGCGATGCCGTCCATGGACTCATAGCCCATTTGGCCTAAATGCTTTCGACCAACTCAAACGGGTTAAGGAAGCATGCTTACAAGGATAACTTGCGTATTCGCGCTCACGGTTCTTTCGTCCATACCTGCGCTGGCCGATAGCTGCGCAGATCACGTCCAGAGTACCGGCGTTCCGATGGTAACGGGCATGACCCACAAGACCTGGATGATTTTCCCGTCGGTCAATTCCGGTGTCGCCCTCGATAAGGTGTCTCGCGCCGTTCTGGCAGAGGGCTTTGTCGGTGTGAACGTCGACAAGAAGCTTGGCACCGTGACCACGCAGCAGGAGACCACCGGGTCGGGCCGGCCACAAACGCTGCAAGTCGTCGTCCGCAAGGACGGCAAAGGCAGCCGCGTCGATGCGACCTTCACCTTGCCGCCCGGACAGTTGGCCCCAGGCGTCGGCGACAACCTCTGCCGCGTCGTGAACGCAGCCGGCCAATGAATTCCGCCCATCTGTGAAGCAAGGCTGACGCGCGAATTGTAACCGGCCGCGCGTGTAAGGGTGCCGTCCGGTCCGAGACCGGACGAGCCATCCATTTTTGAGGGAATCGGGACGCAGGCGCCGACCTGCGCCCACAGCAATGAAGCAGGAGATATGATGCGTAGGGCTCGCTTTCTGAAAGCTGTTTTGGCGGCCACCACCGGCGTTATGATGTTTTCCGCCTCCGCAATTTCGGCTCCGCTCCAGCACAGTGCCAGTGTTGCGGCGGCAGCACCGGCCGTGACCGAGAAGGTCTGGTGTCGTTACGGGCAGTGCGATGGCGGCGCAGCCGTCGGCGGATTGGTCGGTGGCCTCATCGGCGGCGTCATCGCGGCCGGCGCAGCCAACGCCGCCGCGCAGCAGGAAGCCGCCGCCGCCCAGCAGCACGCAGCATCGTGCGCCCAGCGCTATCGCTCATACGATCCGGCGTCGAATACGTTCCAGGCAAAGGACGGCCGGCGCTATCCTTGCCAGTAAGCGTTTGAGATGGAGCCGCGCCTGCTCCGGCCGGTGAGCCGGAGCAGGCGTTCGAACACCCCAGGGTCGCAACGGGCCCTCTGCCGACGAATTGAGCAAGATATTTGGCTGAATCGGTTCCCGCCCAGCGTCTGGATGCGCGGATCGAGGGGGCTTGATCGGAAATCGCGGGGCGGGCCGCCGACGGCCGCTTCTGACGCGATTGTTTTCTATGTTATCACCTGATCCGTCGAAACCGCCCGTGCATGACCTGCCCGAGCCCACGAGCCTGGATCTTGATGATGTTGTCGCTTCCCAAGACAAAAATACGCGTGTTGCTGCTGGAGGGCGTCAATGATTCCGCGGCCCGGATGTTCGAGGCGAACGGCTATACCGAGCTGCAACGTCTGCCCAAGGCGCTGGGGCCGAAAGAGCTCAGGCAAGCGCTGTCGGGCATCCATATGCTGGGAATCCGGTCGCGGACCCAGTTGACCGCGGAAATCCTCGAGGCCGCCGACCGATTGCTCGTTGTCGGCTGCTTTTCGGTTGGCACTAACCAGGTGGATCTCGACGCCGCGCGAAAGCTCGGGATCCCCGTCTTCAACGCGCCATACTCCAACACCCGCAGCGTGGCCGAGCTGACCATCGCCGAGATCGTCATGCTGTTCCGCCGGATCTTTCCGCGCTCGGTCTCCGCACATGCCGGCGGCTGGGACAAATCCGCCGAAGGCAGCCGTGAGGTACGCGGCAAGACGCTGGGCATCGTCGGCTACGGCAATATCGGCTCGCAGCTGTCGAACCTCGCCGAAGCCATGGGCATGCGCGTGATCTATTTCGATCAGACCGACAAGCTCCGCCACGGCAATACCGAGCCGGCTGAATCGCTTGATGCATTGCTCGCAGCGAGCGACGTCGTATCCCTGCATGTGCCGGAGACGCCGACCACCGCCAACATGATCGGCGCAGCCCAGCTCCGGCTGATGAAGCCCGAGGCCTATCTGATCAACAATTCACGCGGCACCGTGGTCGATCTCGATGCGCTGGCGAGCGCCCTGCGCGAGGGCCGGCTGGCGGGTGCCGCTGTCGACGTGTTTCCGATTGAGCCGGTGTCGAACGAGGCGCGCTTCGTCTCGCCGCTGCAGGGCCTCTCCAACGTCATCCTCACGCCCCATGTCGGCGGCTCGACGGAAGAGGCGCAGGATCGCATCGGCGGCGAGGTCGCGCGCAAGCTGATCGACTATTCCGATGTCGGGTCGACCTTCGGCGCGGTCAATTTTCCGCAGGTGCAATTGCCGGCGCGACCGACCGGCACCCGGTTCATCCACGTTCACCGCAATGTTCCGGGCGTCATGCGTCAGGTCAACGACGCAGTCTCCCGGCACGGGATCAACATCCTGGCGCAATATCTGCAGACCGATCCGGAGGTCGGCTATGTCGTGCTCGAGACCGACGTTGTCGGCGGCGAGGGCGAGGGGCTGCTGGCCGATTTGAAGGCCATTGACGGCACGATCCGCGTGCGGGTGCTGTACGACGCGAACCGGCCGCAGGGGTGATCGACCGCGTCAGTCCGCCGAGAAGCCGAACGGAACGCTCGAGGTTCTGAAATCGTCGGGAAGAATCTCGCGCCCGATCGGCGGTGCCGACCGCGCCGCGCATCTCGGGCGATGGCACACCCGGCATGCGACGCCGATCGGCGTCGGCTCATCCGCGTTCGGTCCCTGTCCGTCGCGCGTGTAGATCAGCTGGCCGGCATGCTCGGCGGCGCAGCCGATCGCGATCGCCCGCTCGACGCGTATGGCGCCGAACGCGCCGCCGCCGGCGGTCACGGTGCGAGCGATCGAGAAGAACCGCTGTCCGTCAGGCAATTCCAGCCATTGCGTGACGATCTGGCGCGGCGTCTTGAAGATGTCGTGGACCGACCATAGCGGACACGCGCCGCCGTGCTTTGCAAACGGGAAGCCGGCGCCATCGAGCAGCTTGGAAATGTTGCCGGCCGGGTCGACGCGGATCAGGAAGAACGGCACCTTCTCGAGGCCTGGCCTTTGCAGGGTCGTGACGCGGTGCGCGGTCTGCTCGAAGCTGGTGCCGAATTGGCGCGCCAGCGCCTCCAGATCGTAGCGGCGCGCCTCGACTGCCTTCGCAAACACGGAATAAGGCATGATGAGCGCGGCCGCGGCATAGGCCGCGAGCGCGCGGCGGGCCAGCAGCTCGGTGCTCTTGCTGGTGAACTTGCCGTCTTCCACCGCCGCGCTGATCTCGCCTTCCAGCTCCAGGTACGCGAGTTGCTTGGCCAGCTGGAAATTGAGGCCCGCGGTATCGAGCGAGTCCTCGAGCAGCAATTGCCTGCGATGCAGGTCCAGTCGCCTGACCGAGCCGAGCATGACGTTCGGCGGCAGATAGCGGACCTGGAGCTTGTGACGCTCGCGAAGCCGCTCGATAAATCCGGCTGGTCCGGCCGGTTCATGGACCAGGCGCTCGGCGGCATCGTCGAGGTTGGCGAAATTGTTGCGGCGCGCGGCGAGAAATCGCCTGACTTCCGCGACGGGATCGTTGGCGTCGAAGTTCTCACCCGGCAGCAGGGCGGCTCCCGCCAGGTCCGGCGCGCGCCGCTCTGCGAGCGCCAGCTGCTCCTCGCGATAGGCGGTATAGAGGCGCAGGAACGCTTCGGTCATTCCGGGATAGCTGACCGCGAGGTCGCTGACCTCGAGCGCGGGGATGTCGATGTCGGCAAACATCGGCTCCTTCAGGACAGACTGCATGCGGGCGGTGTGATCGGCGCCGCCATCGCCGGCGAGATCGGCCAGATCGATCTTGTAGGTCCGGGCCAGGCGAAGCAGCATGTCGGCCGTCACCGGCCGCTGATTGCGTTCCAGCAGCGCGACGTAGGGCGCGGAAATTTCGAGATCGGCGGCCATGTCCGCCTGGGTCAGCCCGAGGTCGCGCCGCAACCGGCGCAGCCGGGGGCCCATGAAAACGGAGCGGGCGCTTGAGGTTACCATCGCCTCATCCAATTCTTGTAAGATTCTTACAACAATACATCGGTTTCTTGTAAGTTATGACAAGTTTTCCGCGCCAGGTCTAGCTCCCCGTGACGCCGCGCGTCACAAACGGTGCAGTTATTTCGTCACCGAAGGGATCACGGACATGAACTTCCAACCGCGCGGGATCAGCGACCGGGCCATCCAGGGGCCGGCTTCCTATCAGAGCGAGATCGAGGCGGCCGAAGCGCTCCTCAAGACCAAGGACACCTGGAACGGCGTCACCGCTGAGGCCGTGGCGCGCATGCGCCTGCAGAACCGCTTCAAGACCGGTCTGGACGTCGCCCGTTACACGGCTGCGCTGATGCGCGCCGACATGGCCGCCTACGACGCCGACAGCACCAAGTACACCCAGTCGCTCGGCTGCTGGCACGGCTTCATCGCCCAGCAGAAGCTGATCTCGGTCAAGAAGCACTTCGGCAACACCGACCGCCGTTACCTCTATCTCTCCGGCTGGATGATCGCCGCACTGCGCTCCGAGTTCGGCCCGCTGCCCGACCAGTCGATGCACGAGAAGACCTCGGTGCCGGCCCTGATCGAGGAGCTCTACACCTTCTTGCGTCAGGCGGATTCGCGTGAGCTCAACGACATCTTCCGCGCGCTCGATGCGGCCCGCAAGGAGGGCGACAAGGCCAAGGAAAAGGCACTGATCGAGAAGATCGACAACTTCCAGACCCACGTCGTGCCCGTCATCGCCGACATCGACGCCGGCTTCGGCAATGCCGAGGCGACCTACCTGCTCGCCAAGAAGATGATCGAGGCGGGCGCCTGCGCCCTGCAGATCGAGAACCAGGTCTCCGACGAGAAGCAGTGCGGCCACCAGGACGGCAAGGTCACCGTGCCGCACGAGGTGTTCATCGCGAAGATCCGCGCCTGCCGCCATGCGTTCCTCGAGCTCGGCGTCGAAGACGGCATCATCGTGACCCGTACCGACTCGCTCGGTGCCGGCCTGACGCAGCAGATCGCCGTGAGCCACAAGCCCGGCGACCTCGGCGATCAGTACAACAGCTTCCTCGATTGCGAGGAAGTGACGGCAGCCAATGCGCGCAATGGCGACGTCATCATCAACCAGAACGGCAAGATGATGCGTCCGAAGCGGCTGCCCAGCAACCTCTACCAGTTCCGTCCAGGCACCGGTGCGGATCGCTGCGTGCTTGACTGCATCACCTCGCTGCAGAACGGCGCCGACCTGCTGTGGATCGAGACCGAGAAGCCGCATATCGAGCAGATCGCCAGCATGGTCGATCGCATCCGCAAGGTCATTCCGAACGCGAAGCTCGCCTACAACAACTCGCCGTCGTTCAACTGGACCCTCAACTTCCGTTGGCAGGTCTACGACGCGATGAAGGAAGCGGGCCAGGATGTCAGCAAGTACAACCGCGCCGAACTGATGAAGGTGGAATACGACGGCACCCCGCTGGCGATCGAAGCCGACGAGCGTATCCGTACCTTCCAGGCGGATTCGGCCAAGCGCGCCGGCATCTTCCACCACCTGATCACGCTGCCGACCTACCACACGGCAGCGCTGTCGACCGACAATCTCGCGAAGGAGTATTTCGGCGAGCAGGGCATGCTCGGCTACGTCAAGAACGTGCAGCGCGCGGAAATCCGTCAGGGCATCGCTTGTGCGAAGCATCAGAACATGGCGGGCTCCGACATCGGCGACGATCACAAGGAGTACTTCGCCGGTGAGGCTGCCCTCAAGGCGGGCGGCGTTCACAACACGATGAACCAGTTCGGCTAATCGATCCGAACCGATCATTGCGACGATCGGCTGGACAGGCGGGATTGCGAGGCAGTCCCGCCTGTCTGCGTTTGACGGGGCGATTTCGACCACGATGACGCGGTTGAGATCGCCCCGTAGCGTTTGCAAGACCTTTCCCGTCAGGCTTCCGCCCGCTTGTCGAGGTTCTCTCACCCCACGCGAGCGTGGTATTGCATCGCTGCGATCTCGAGGGCACGCCGTGCGATGAAGGCCGGGCACTATGCATCCGCCGTCACCAGCTCTGCCGTGATCGAGCTGCTGAAACCATTCGATCCCCGTATCGTCGGAACGCTGCCGCTCGGTCTTGCCGTGCCCGGCAGCGACATCGATATCGTCTGCCATGCGCCGGATCCGAATGCCTTCGCGGAAATCGTCTGGGATCACTACCGATCGGCGGATGATTTCGCGCTCTATCGATGGACCTCGGGAACACGGCCGACGATTGCCCGCTTTGTGTGGGATGGCTGGCCGTTCGAACTGTTCGGCGACCGGAGTCCGGTGGACCAGCAGCAGGGTTGGATTCATTTCGAGGTCGAGCGGCGGTTGCTCGCGCTGGATGACGGACGGCTGCGGCGAGCCGTCGGCAAGCTGCGGGCAGATGGCCTCAAGACCGAGCCTGCATTCGCCGCCGTGCTCGGCATACCAGGCGATCCCTATCGCGGATTGCTCGGACTTGCGGCCGAAACCGACGCCGCGTTGCGCGCCCGGCTCGCGGCGTGCGATCCCGGCTGATCGCGCAGTTCATTCGCCCGGGACGAGGTGGCCGACCGGCGGCCGAGCGAGGCGCCGGTGTCTGCGGCGGGACAGATAGAGCAGCAGGCCGGTCAGGGCGAACAGCGGCATCATGGCGGCGGCGAGCATGAAGGCGAGCTTGCCGGGCCATCCCAGGATGGCGCCGCGGTGGATGTCGAGCACGCCGGCAAGGGCGCGCTCGCCGAACGTCTTGTCCGCGTAGCGATCCGACGAGATGACATGCCCGGTGACGGCGTCGATGCGAAATTCGTCACGCACGCTCTCGAGCGAGGAATCTCGCGGCCATGACCGCACGCGCACCGCCGTGCCCGCGCCGGCCGGCAAGGTCAGGAGGGCTCTTGCGTAACCGTCCTTCTCCTGTTGCAGGAAGGCCGACCAGACACGGTCGAAGGCGAGTGGCTTTGCCTCGGCGCTGGTGTCGCCCTTGCTCGCGGCAGCCGCGCCGGCGCGCGGGGGTTTGGGCTGCATCGCTGCGGCTGTGGCTTGAGGCCGTGCCAACAGCCAGTTGGCGCCGGCCTTGTACCATTCGAACGAGTACCACAGCCCGGTCAGCGTTATCACCAGATAGACCGGCAGCACCCAGGTGCCGATCACGGCGTGCAGCGAGCGGTGCAGGCCGCGCCCGCGCAGGCCCAGGTTCGGCTTCAGCCACATCTTCACGCTACGCGCGCGATGCGGCCAGCGCAGCACGAGGCCGGTGATCAGCATCACGATCAGGCCAATCGCGGCTGACCCGGTGATCGTGCGGCCAATGCCGTTGCCGTCGCCCGGCAGGAGCAGCCAGCGATGCAGCTTGCGGACGGTGGCGAAGAAGTCCTCGCCGCGCGGCGAGCCGAGCACATGTCCGTCATAGGGGTCGACATACACTGAGGATGGCCGCGAGCCGCCTTCGCCGCGGGCGAAGCGGACGCGCGCGGCCGCTGACGGGTTGCTCGCCATCATCACGGCGGAGGCCCGGCCAAAGTCGCCACCTGACTGGAGACATGCGACGAGTTCATCCGGCGTCAGCCGCCGGGCCGCGCTGGCGTCGACGCGCATGATGCCGCTGTTCAGGCTGGCCTCGATCTCGTCCTCGAACGCCATCGTCGCGCCGGTGAGGCCGACCACGGCCCAGAGCAGCGCCAGCGCGAGGCCGGCGATGGAGTGGACCTGCAGCAGCGCGGCCTTGATCGGGCGTTGGACATCACTCATCGAATCCGGCCTTTCGGATCAGGGCGGTTGCGGCCGCTTGATGCGCCGCGATCTCGTCGATGGAGAGAGCATCGGCCGCGAACGATCCGATCCCCTCCACGATCGGGGCCCGCCTTGCGGTCGCAAGCACGGGGTATTGCAGCTCGGCGGTGGAGAAGATCGTCTGGGCCTCGGGTGTGGCGAGGAATTCGAGGAACGCGCGGGCCGCGGCCGGATGCGGTGCGTGCCGGGCGATCGCGGCGCCCGTCAGATTGACGTGACTGCCGCCGCCCTCAAATATGGTCGGCACCGCCTTCACGGCGTCCGCCCATGCGCGCCAGTCGGTGCCGTCGCGGCCGTCGCGAAGCTGCGCGAGCGCGACCGTGTTGCCGATTCCGATGTCGCAGCGCCCTTCCGCGATCTCGCGGACCACGTCGTTGTCCTTGCCGGCCGGCTTGTGGGCGAGGTTGCGCTTCAGTCCGCCGAGCCAGGTCTCCGTCGCATCCGTCCCATGATGTGCAAGATAGGCCGCGATCAGCGCGACATTGTTCTGGTGCGCGGCCGGCCGCATGCACACTTTGCCGCGCCATTTGGGATCGGCGAGCTCTTCATAAGTGATCGCGGCGAGAGGGCTGTCCTTGCGTGCGAACACCACACGCGGACGGATGGCGAGCGCGATCCACTGGCCGTTGCCGCCGCGCAGGTTCGCCGGCACCGCCTGCTCAAGCCCTGGAGATGCAATCGCCTGCGTCAGCCCGCGCGCGGCAAGCAGAATCGTCTTGTCGAGGCCGATGGTCAGCAGGACATCCGCGGATGAGGTGTCGCCTTCCGCTGTCAGGCGCTTGACCAGGCTGTCCTCGACGAAGACGGTCCTGACCTTGGTGCCGCTCGCTGCCGTGAAGGCGGCGATGACGGGCTCGACCAGATTGGCTTCCCGGGTCGAGTAGAGCGTGAGCTCCTCGGCGTGGACGGTGGCGCAGGCGAAAGCGGTCGCAGCCAGGACGGCGAGCAGTCCGATCGCTGTCCGTGCCGTGCCCATGCTAGAATTTCACCGTCGCCGAAAGCGAGAAGCGCCGCGCGTCGCCCATCGCCACCGTCAGGATGTTGTTGGCGGAGGGGTAGTAGACGGTGTCGAACAGGTTCTTGACGTTGAACTGGTAGACTACCGGGAACGACTGCACCTTGGTCTCGTAGGTCGCGAAGACATCAGCGACGGTGTAGGCCGGCAGCACGAAGCTGTTGGCGGCATCGCCGGGCCGGTCGCCGACATAGCGCGCGCCGCCGCCGAGGCGCAACCGGCCAGGCAGGGTGGTGCCGAAATCGTAAACCAGATAGAGCGAGGCGGTGTTGAGTGCGACGTTCTGCAGGGCGTTGCCGGCGAGCGTCGGATCCTCGGTGACCCGTGCATCGGTATAGGCATAGCTGCCGATCATGCTCCAGCTGTCGGTCAACCTGCCGGTGACATCGAGTTCGACGCCGCGCGAACGAACCTTGCCGGCGGTGCGGTATTCGACGATACCGGTCGCGGGGTTGAGCTGCGAGACCAGCACGTTCTTCTTGTCTATGTCGTAGAGCGCAAGCGTGCCGGAGATCCGCTTGTTGAAGTCGAACTTGACGCCGGTCTCCCACTGGGTGCCCTCTTCGGGCGCGATGTTGGAGCCGATCACGACGCCGCCGGTCAGCGGCGCGATCGTCGAGGTCGGCTTCAGCGATTGCGTGTAGCTTGCGTAAAGCGAGACCTCGTCAGTGAGCTTGAGGATGGCGCCGCCGAGCGGCAGCGCCTTGTCCTGCGAGACGTTGGTGTTGGTGATGAAGGGCCGTCCCTTGCCGGCGATCTGATCATAATCCATGTAGCGCACGCCGCCGACCAGCGCGAAGCGCTCGGTCAGATGCAGCGTGTCCTGGAAGAACAGCGACCACTGACCGAGCTTGTCGGTCTGGGCACTGTCGGCGGCGGAGATCGTGGTGCCCGGCGTGATCAGTCCATAGACCGGATTATAAAAGTTGAAGCTCGGCGTCGCCTGCCGGATCAGATTGTCGCGGTAGATCGTGCGGTACTGGCCGTCGCCGCCGAGCAGCACCTCGTGGCGGAAGCCGCCGAGCCAGACATTGCCCTGCAGATAGGAGGTGCCGTAGCTTGCATTGCTGAGCGAGCCCCATGTGCCGTCATTGCTGCGGGTCTCGACGCCGGTCTTGCTGTTGACGCCGGTGATGCGGAGCTGGTTGGCGCTGAAGGTCTCGGTGTTGTAGCTGTAGGCCGCGAACAGCTTCCAGTCCTGGTTCAGCCGGTGCTCGACCGAGGCCTGCATCAGGTCGGAAGTTCCCCACATGTTGTTGAAGGGCTCGTCGAGCCGCCGCGTCGCCGGGATCGCCAGCGGCGCCTTGGTCACGGAATCGAACGCGGTGCCGCGGTCGAACGGCGTGATGAATTCGCGGTGCTCGTAGTTGAGCTGGACGGTGGTGTTGTCGCCGTACCAGGCCAGCGACGGTGCGACCAGCATTTCGCGGTGGCGCCCGAAATTGCGCCAATAGTCCTCGCTCACGCCATAGCCGATGAAGCGGTAGGCGAGGCCGCCATTGCCGATCGGGCCGGTGATGTCGATGGTGCCGTCGGCGCCGCTCTTGTCGTTGGCGAAGGTCGAGCCGAGCAGGGTCACCGAGCCGTGCTGATACAGTTCGGGGCGCTTGCTGATCGTGTTGACGATGCCGCCGGGATCCATGATGCCGTAGAGCAGCGACGCCGGGCCTTTCAGCACCTCGACGCTCTCGACCGCAGCGTTGAGGCTGCGGCCCTGCACCAGCGGCATGCCGTTGCGCATGATCGAGCCGTCGCGGTTGTCGCCGAAGCCGCGGCGCATCACCGCATCCTGGGTGCCGGCCAGCGTGTTGCCTTGGGTAACGCCGCTGACATTGGCGAGCGCGTCGTCAAGATTGCGCGGCAGCTGATCCTTCAGCACCTGCTCTGGTACGACATTGACCGTCTGCGTGGTGTCGAGCGGCGAGGCGCCGCTGCGCAAGGTGGTCGAGCTCGGCATCGCGCGATAGCCGAGCTTGGCTTCGTTCAGCGCGGCGGCGGCCGCTGCTGCACGCTGCGACGGTGTCGGTGGCGCCGGCTGGGCAGGCCGGCTGCGCTGCCGTCCCGAGGCGGCGGCTTGCGTTCGCTGCGCCGGCTTCGCCGCAGCGGTCGGCTTGCGCTTCTGCGTCGGTTGGTCGACCGTGACCGGCGGCAAGGGGACGCTCGATTGAGCGTTTGCTGGCGTCACCGCCGAGGAGACATCGGCGAGCAGGAATGCCGCGCCGATCAGCAGGTGAGTACGGCCCTTGTCGGCGGCATTTCGACGGTCGCCGACAAGCCGGCCATCAGCATTCACAGACACTCTTGCAGGCACTCTTAGACTTCCGATTCACGCAAACTCATTCACGCCGCGCCTCTAGCAGCTAGCCCGCGCGAAAAGAACCGGAGCAGACTTGAATCCCTCTAACCGGATTGGATTTGAATCGTTCTAAGACAAGACGAGGCTCGCGCGCGTGCGCGAGCCTCGCCTCTCATGTTTGATTGTCAGGTTAGCGCGTCAAATGGTCGCGCGATCCTGGTCTGCGGTCAGCAGTCGTCTTGCTGTCGCACCTCAAGCGTAGGGTCGCTCGTGTAGGCGCGATGCGCCTCACGACATAGCCAGGCTGACGCACGCCGAACCGACCATTCCCGTGCTCACGCCGTCGCGTGCCATCGATTCGATCGTGCCCCAGTTCTCGCGGAAGATCCGCGCCGCCTCGTCGGCACTTTCCGCCTGGATCGTCAGACTGCACGCGCGTCTCGCGCCATTGCTGGCGAGCTGGAAGTAGAGAACATAGCCAGACGATTCCGCACTCCGTGCGCCCGAGACTGCCTGCTGCATGTAGGTTTTCCCCATAGTGTTTTTGTTGCGCCACCCGCAGACAGGATTTGACAGGGATGCGGCGCCTTCGTGATTCAAAGCGCGCAATCTGCACGATTGCGCATTTTGTCTGGCGGTGTTGCCGGGATTCAACAGACGATGGAACCCAATCACGGGCAACGGCTGCTACGCAGCCGCGATCACGACACGCGCTGAACTGTCGCGGCGTGGCTTACGCATCACCGTCCGGATGCACCATCAGGGTTTCCTGGATCGAGGTCGCGAGCATCGACCCATCGCGGTCATGGACGCGGGCGATCGACAGCCCGCGGCCACCGTCGGCGCACGGGCTCTCGGTTTCGACATGCATCCAGGCGTCGGGCGAGAATGCGCGGTGAAACCAGATGCAATGGTTGAGGCTCGACAGATAGAGCGGCGCGCGCGACTGCAGGTCGCGGAGATGGCCGCCGACGCTGGAGAAATTGAGCCACCAATCCGAGAGATAGGCGAACACCGCGGCCTGGGCGCGGGAACCGGCGGCGAGCGGCTGGCGGGATCTGATCCAGAAGCGCAGGCGCGGCCCTGCCGTCGCGGCCGAGAGCTGACGCTCGATCTCGGGGATACGGAAATCCATGCTGGACTTGATGTGCTGCGAATACGGACCGAGCGGTCGCAACTGCGCCATCAGCCGGTCGGGGATCATGCTCAGATCGGGCAGGCTCTCGGGATGTTCCGATCGTGCAAACGGCGCTGCGTGCCGCGGACCCGGCTGCGCTGCGCAGAACGTGGCCTGCGCGCTCAGCACGATGCGGCCGTCGCCCTGGCTGCCGAGGATATGGCGGGAGGAGAACCGCTTGCCGTCCTGCAGAACCGCCGCGTCAAACGTGATGCGCCTGACAGGATCGGCGCCGCGCAGGAACAGGAGTTGCAGCATCGCCGCCGGGCGATCTTCGGGCGCGCTGAGCGTTGCGGCCATCATGGCTTGGCCAAGGATCTGGCCGCCGTAGGAGCGCCCGTTGAGATTGCCGTCGCCGAAGCGGCTGCGATAGCGCAGCGGCGCGATGGTCTCGAGCGAGACCAGCGCCTCCGCCGCCTTGTCGTCCCACGGATCGCAGGTGTCGCCATGTCCCTCCGCGACGCGGATGCCTTGCCCGTCCATCACATCGCCGGGAATTTCTGCGGTCCGGGATAGAGCGGATAGCCGGCGGCGACGCCGTATTCGCTGATGCCGAATCCGGTTTCGTTGCCGCTTTCGAGCCGGACGACATGGTCCGACAGCGTCCGAGCGATGGCGCGTGTCGCCGCGTCGTCGAGGTTCCAGATGTCGTGGGCGGCATGGCTCTCGCCGCGGTCGTCGCCGTGGGTCCAGCCTTGCAGGCCGCCATACATGCCGGCCTTCAGATAAAATCGCGTCGGCAATCCCAGCATCCTGACGCGGCGCGGCTCGCCGCGCTCGAAGCTGAAGGTGAAGTCGGCCACCGCGATGGTCTGGCCGAGCGGATCGTCGGCCCATTCGATCGCGTGCTCGACCGAGGTCACCTCGCGATGCGACACCGATCCGTCGGCCTCGCGGCGGAACTCGGTGCCGGAGAGGTAATGCGGCTTGCCCGGCGTGCGCTCCTTGATGAAGATCGACAGCGCGGACGTCTCGAACTGGAACATCGACCAGGTCCAGAAGAAATTGCGATGGGTTGCGACCGGCGGCGTTGTCTCGTCGGTGCGCATCTCCGAGCGCAGGCCCCAGGAACGATCGCGCTGTCCCCACCATTGTTCCGGCTCGATCTCGTAGCGCTTGCCGTCGGCGACGATCCAGCCGCGCCAGCGGCCGAATTGCGAGACGCGCGCGAGGTCTTCCTCGACGACGCCGTTGCGCTCGCGGAAATTCTGCTTCTCCTGCGCCGCCGGGAAGCTCGCCTTGAATTCGAGCTCAAAGCTGATCCCGGACGGATTGTCGGCGAGCGAGACCCTGTGCAGGCTGTTGCCTTCGACGATCTCGATCCTGAGCCCGCCGACTTCCGTCTCCAGCGGACGGGTCCCGAGCCGGCGCGAGGCGCGGAAGTTGTGTTGGCGGCGGCCGATGCTGATGCCGGCAAAGCCGTCCATTACGTTGCGGTTCGGGTAATAGCCGAGCCCGATGTCGATCAGCAGCTCGCTGCCGTCGATCGGATGCGCGGTGTACCAGTAGCGCTCGGTGAACCTGACATCGCCGCCGCCGGCCTTGGCAAACGGCTGCGGCGTCTGGTGGCCGATGAGATCGTCCTGGGCTGTCAGCATTGTTCTTGTCCTTATGTTTGAGCCGGTTCGGTCAGATGGATGGCCGGCGCGGGATCAATCCTTGGCCGGACCCGCGCCCACGATGTCGCCGAACAGCCCCCAGGTCTTGCCGTCGAAGCGGGCGAAGCGGCGTTCGGTGATCGCCGCGTAATCCTGCGGCGTGGTCTGGATCGTGATGCCCGGGAGCAGCATCGGCAGCTCGATGCCGCTGAGGTTGGTGGCCTGCTTCAGCACGTTCTCCCGCGTGAGGTTGTCGCCGCAGCGTTGCAGGATGATGGCGCCGAGCTGCGCCGTGGTGTAGCCGGTCACCGCGATCACGTCGTTCGGGTCCATCCCCGGCATGTATTTCGCGGCGAAGGCGAGATAGTCGGCCATGCCCTTGTCATTGGCCCAGGCCGGATCGTTGGGTGTCTTGTAGGAGGTCGTGGTCAGGATGCCGGTCGAGGCCTCAATGCCCGCCGGCACCAGCACGCCGGCGATCGAATTCGCGGTCGAGCCGAGGAAGATCAGCGGTTTCCATCCGAGCTCGTGGATCTTGCGGATCGCCATCGAGGCGAACTTGTTTTGCGCGGCGATCAAGATTGTATCGGCACCGGACGCCTTCAGATTCACGATCTGCGAGTCGATAGTGGGCTCGGTCGACTGATACATCGCCTCCTTGACGATCATGGTGTCGGCCTTGGCGCCGAGGCCTTCCTTCAGGCCGAGCACAAAATCCTTGCCGATGTCGTCGGCCTGCAGCAGCACGCCGATCTTGGCATCCGGCTTCTCGCGCAGCACGTAGCGGGCGATGATCCGGGACTCGTTGACGTAGGTCGGCGAGTAGGGCGTCGTCCAGGGGAACTGCTTGGGATCGTTCCAGCGGGTGCCGCCGCTCTGCACCAGGAGTTGCGGAACGCCGTTGCTGTTGAGATATTTCTGGATCGCGGCGTTGGTCGGCGTGCCGAACGGCGCCATGATCGCGAGCACCTTGTCGTTCTCGACCAGCGCGCGCGTCACCTCCACGGTCTTGGGCGGGCTATAGGCGTCGTCGCGGGTCAGGAAGTTGATGTGGCGGCCGTTGATGCCGCCTTTCTCGTTCAACATCGTGAAATAGGCGAGCATGGTCTTCGGAAAGCTCGCATAGATCGACGCCGGTCCGCTGTAGGGCGCGTTGGCGCCGAGCAGGATTTCGGTGTCGCTAACTCCTGGACCATAGGCCTTCTGGGCGTTCGCTGTTCCGAGCCCTCCGCTGAGCGCGAGCGCCCACACGGCAAGCGTTGCGATTAGCTTCCGCATCTTCCCCTCCCATGACGCCCTCTTTTGCGGGGCTCGTTGATCCCGACGGCGGAGCCGGCAAAGGCTTTACCCGCCGCATCGGCTATGTAATAATAGACCGTATGTCCGGATTATCAACTGGAATCTCCGGGCAGGGATATCAGCCTCACGCGTGACGGAAACATCCGCGCGTGCGCGGCCGAATGGCGGCAAGGAGGAAACATGAAGCTGACGCAGGCGCTCATCTCGGCAGTGCAGTTGCGCAAGGATGCGCCCGGCACCATCCATGCCGGACGGTCGCGAAGCTGGAAGGAGATCGGCCATCGCGTCGCCTGTGCCGCGGGCGGGCTGCGGCGGCTCGGCATCGAGGCCGGCGATCGCGTTGCGATCCTTGCGCACAACAGCGATCTCTATATCGAGGCGCTCTATGCCATCGCCTGGGCCGGTGCGGTCGCAGTGCCGCTCAACACCCGCTGGGCGGTCGCCGAGAATGCCTATGCGATCGACGATTCCACGCCGAAATTGCTGCTGGTCGACAAGGCCTTTGCCGAGATCGGCTCGGCGCTGCGTGGTGCGAAATCACTTACCGCGATGGTCTATCTGGACGAGGGACCGGTCCCTGGCGGCATGCAGGGTTATGACGAACTCATTGCGAACGCGCCGATCGCGGATGCATCCGGCGCCTACAATGATCTCGCGGGCATCTTCTACACCGGCGGCACCACCGGTTTTCCCAAGGGCGTGATGCTGTCGCATGCCAACATCATCTATGAATCGCTGGTCTGGATCTATGCGCTCCGGTTCCGCGAAGATACCCGGTATCTGCACTCGGCCGGCATGTTTCATCTGGCCGGCACCTCGCCGATGATCGCGCTCACGCTCGTTGGGGGCGCCCATGTCACCATCCCGAAATTCGAGCCCGAGCTCGCGATGAAGACGATCGCCGAGCACAGAGTGGATTACTGCCTGTTCGTGCCGACCATGCTCAACATGATGCTCAATCATCCGTCGTTCGGCGCATATGATCTGAGCAGCGTCAGGGATTGCGAGTATGGCGCCTCGCCGATGCCGGATGCGCTGCTGGTCAAGCTGATGCGCGTGCTGCCGAGCTGGCGCTTCCATCAGGGCTACGGCATGACCGAGAGCGCGGCGCTGGCGACCATCCTGCCGTGGGAGTATCACGCGCTGGAGGGACCGCTGGCGGGCAAGCGCAAATCGGCTGGGCGGGCGGCGCCCGGCGTCGAGATCCGCATCATCGATGCTGCGGGCAATGAAGTGCCGCGCGGCACCGTCGGCGAGATCGCGATCCGCGGCGCCGGCGTGATGCTCGGCTACTGGCGCAAGCCCGAGGAGAGCGCGCGGGTGTTGCGCAACGGCTGGCTGCACACCGGCGACGGCGCCTGGATGGATGAGGACGGCTTCGTCTATATCGTCGATCGCCTGAAGGACATGATCGTCTCCGGCGGCGAGAATGTCTATTCCGGCGAGGTGGAGAACGCGATCTTCCAGCACGAGCAGGTCAAGGAATGCGCCGTCATCGCGGTGCCCGATCCGCAATGGGGCGAGGCGGTGCACGCGATCGTGGTGCCGAAGGACGGCGCGCGGCTCGATTCCGACATGGTGATCGCGCATTGCCGCACCCTGATCGCCGGCTACAAATGCCCGCGCTCGGTCGACATCCGTCTCGAGCCGTTGCCGCTGACCGGTTCCGGCAAGATCATGAAGTCGGCGCTGCGTGAGGAGAAGTGGCAGGGCTATACGAGGTCGGTCAATTGAAGCAGGAGGCTGCCAAACGATCCGGCGACGAGTCGGATGTCGCGCCGGAGCCCGCTCGCCCTGTCGTGGTGAATGACGACGCGGTGCGGACCGGTCTCGCGCGGCATCTGTCGCGGATATCCGGGAGCCGGACGGAGATCACGAGCTTCGGCCGCAAATCGTCGGGCTTCTCCTGGATCACCTATGCCTTCGTGGCGCGCTCTGCGGCTGACGGAGACCGCAAGCTGATCCTGCGCGTCGGTCCGCCGAACGGGTTGTTTGCGCCTTACTCGGTGCTGCCGCAGGTCTATGCGCTGCAGTCGCTTGCCGGCTCCGGCGTGCCGGTTCCGGCGCTGGTGTCGTTTGAACAGGGTAGCGCCGAGATCGGCTTCCCGTTCTTCATCTGTACGCATGTCGAGGGCGATGTACCTGCACCCTGGGCGGCGAGCGAGCTCGACCCGGACCACAAGCGCGCGATCGCCCGGCAGTTCGTCGAGATCCTCGCATCGCTGCACCGGATCGACGCGAGCGGAACGCCATTCGCATCGCTGCAACAAGGCGGGCTCCGCGCCGAAGTCGGCGCGATCGCCGGCTGGCGCGCCTCGCTGGCGCGGCCGACGGCACGCTATTATCCGCTGCTCGATTGGGGCGGACGCTGGCTTGAAGATAACTGCCCGCCGCCGCCATGCCGCACCGTCGTGCATGGCGATTACCGGATCGGGAATTTCATCGAGCACAATGGGCGGATCACCGCCATCCTTGATTGGGAGCTCACGCACCTCGGCGATCCCCATGAGGATCTGGCCTGGGCGATGATGCCGACCTTCAACGCCAGGAGTCGCAAACTCTATGGCGTGCTCGAGCGCGCGGAGGTGATCGATCTCTATCAGCGTGCCTCCGGCATTGCGGTCTCGGACAAGAGCCTCGCCTTCTACGAGGCTTATGCGCTGTATCAGGCGGCGGCGATCCAGATGTGCGCGGTGCGCGCCTTCGAGGTCGATCGCTTCAACGACATGCGCCTCGCGGTGATGGCAAGCCAGATGCCGTCGATCGTGCGGGCTTTCGAGCGCGCATTGGAGGCCGCGGCATGAGTGCATCCTTTGAGCGGTTGATCGACGGCATCATCGATGCCCTGCAAAGCCATGTCGTGCCGAACAGCAACGACGATTTCGTCCGCGGCCAGGTGTTCTCCGCGATCTACGCGTTGAACGGGCTGAAGCTCGCGGCTGACTGGAAGGCCGGACCGCTGCTCGAGCAGGTGCGTTTGCAGGACGATACTTTTGCGGCGGTCAAACGGTTGACCGACGGCATGGTGCATCCGGAGATTCCGGCGACGCCGCGTATCCCGGGCGACATGTCCGACGCCACCATGATCGAGGCGCTCCGCGACGATGGCGACCGGCGGCTGGGGCAGCTTCTGCTCTGGGCGAGCGGCGAGGGGGCGCGTGCGGCCAATCGCGATGCTGCGGGCGAGATTGAGCGCCTGTTGCGCCGGGCGATCTGCGACCAGCTCAAGATCGAGCTCGCGACGACGCCGAAGTCGATGTTGCAGCAGATCGCGGGCGGCGAGGCGCAGGGCTGAGGCCGTTGCGCCGCCGGCTGCCCGGAATTGCATCTTTGTGCGGTGTTCCGGGAAATCAGTGGTGTCGCTGGGAAAGAAGCTTGCCGGTCCGCGGCGCTCGTGCTATTCATTGACCGAACGGTCGTTCGGATTATTATTGATGGGCCGGTAAAGGCATCCGCGGCAAGCGGCCGGCGAGGGAGACGGAGCGATGAACATGATGACCGGCGTCTCGCCATGGGAGCGGTTGATCCGGCCCGACCGGGTGCACGGATCGCTCTACACCGACCCCGAGATCTTCGAGGCCGAGCTCAAGAACATCTGGTACCGCACCTGGGTCTATGTCGGGCACGAGAGCGAGGTGCCTAATGCCAACGACTACGTCGTCAAATCGATCGGCCCGCAATCCGTGATCATGACGCGCGACGAGCAGGGCAAGGTCAACCTGCTGCTCAACCGCTGCTCGCATCGCGGCAACCAGGTCTGCTCGTTCGAGCGCGGCAATGCGCGCTCGTTTACCTGTCCGTTCCACTCCTGGACCTTCGCCAATGACGGCCGCCTGGTCGGCTACGCCTTTCCCGACGGATACGAGGGGCAGGACAAGGCGCAGCTCGCGCTCGGGCGGGTGGCGCGTGTCGAGTCCTATCGCGGCTTCGTGTTCGGCTCGTTCGCGGCCGAAGGCCCGACCCTGAAGGAACATCTCGGCGGCGCCGCCGAGACCATCGATCGCCTGGTACGATCATCGCCGGAGGGTGAGGTCGAGATCACGGCGGGCTTCCTCAAGCATCGCGTCAAGGCGAACTGGAAGTTCATCCTGGAGAACGAGTGCGACGGCTATCACCCGGCCTTCGTGCACACCTCGATCTTCGGCGTTGCCGACAGCATGATCGGCAAGCTCTATGGCGGCGCCTCGACCGCGCTGACCCGTGACTATGGCAACGGCCATACCGAGATCGATTTGCGGCCCGAGTTTCGCAAACGCGACGCGCCGATGAGCTGGTTCGGCACCAGCGAGGAGCGGCTGCCCGACTACACCGCGCGCATGAAGACCGCCTATGGCGACAGCGCGGCGCGCGAGATCATGATCGACGGCACGCCGCATGTGATGATCTTCCCGAACCTGTTCATCGCCGAGATCCAGATGTTCGTGATCCAGCCGCTCGGCGTCGACGACAGCGTGCAGCATGTCACGGCGCTGCAATTCAAGGGGGCGCCCGATCTGAACCGGAGACTGCGCCAGCAGACCATGGGCTCGGTCGGCCCGGCCGGCTTCCTGCTCGCGGATGATTCCGAGATGTACGAGCGCTGCCATCGCGGGGTGCTGGCGCGCAATCCGGAATGGATCTTCCTCGGCCGCGGCGAGAAGCGCCAGCGGCAGGACGAACTCGGCTTCACGGTCGGCCACGTCACCGACGAGGTGCCGTCGCGCGGCATCTGGACCCATTATCGCAAGCTGATGGAGCCTGCCTGATGCTGTCGCGCGAGAGCAGCGCCACGTTGATGAGCGCCATCACCGCCTTCCTTTATCGCGAGGCGCGATTGCAGGACGAGCATCAATACGAGGCCTGGGAAAAGCTCTGGACCGACGACGGCGTCTATTGGGTGCCGGCCAACGGCGCCGACATCGACCCGGAGCGGCAGATGTCGATCATCTACGATAACCGCTCGCGGATCGCGCTGCGCGTCCGGCAGCTGATGACCGGCAAGCATTTCACCCAGACACCGCAGTCGAACCTGCGCCGGCTGATCTCCAACATCGAGTTGATGGACGAGCAGCCGGACGATGGCGACATCGCGGTCGCCAGCAACAGCCTGATCTTCGAGTCGAGCCTGCGCGACGACACGCTGTGGGCGGCGCGCAACGAATACCGGCTGCGCCATGTCGACGGCGAATTGCGGATGGCCAGCAAGAAGGTCATCCTCGTCAACAACGACAAGGCGATCTACACGCTGTCATTCCTGGTCTAGGAGAGATCTTGCCATGATCGACAAGGGTCCCGTCCTGCTCGACATCACCGACGGCATCGCGCGGCTGCGGCTCAACCGCCCCGACGCTGCCAACGGCATGAGCGCAGAACTGCTGAGCGCGTTGTGCGACGCCATCATGGCCTGCCACGGCCATCCGGACCTGCGCGTCGTGCTGCTGAGCGGCGAGGGCACGAACTTCTGCGCGGGCGGCGATGTCCGCGCCTTTGCCTCCAAGGGCGAGAAGCTGCCCGACTATATCCGGCAGGCCACCGCCTATCTGCAGAATGCGGTCACCGGATTGCTGCGGCTGGAGGCGCCGGTAGTCGCTTCGGTGCAGGGCTTTGCGGCAGGCGGCGGCGGCTTCGGTCTGGTCTGCGCTTCCGATATCGTGATCGCGGCGGAGTCGGCAAAATTCCTTGCCGGCGCGACGCGGGTCGCGATGGCGCCGGATGCCGGCGTCTCCGTCACGCTGTCGCGGCTGGTCGGCCTGCGGCGGGCGATGTCGATCCTGCTGACCAACCCGGTGATATCAGCCGCCGAGGCGCTGCAGATGGGCATCGTCACCAAGGTGGTGCCTGATGCGGAGCTTGCCGACGCATCGCTCGCACTGGCGCGCGAGCTGGCGGCCGGCGCGCCGAAGGCGCTGGCCGCGACCAAGCGGCTGGTCTGGGCCGGCACCGGCACCAGCATCGAGCAATGCTTGTCGGAAGAGGCGCGTACCGTTGCCGAGCTCTCGGGGATGGCCGATGCGCGCGAAGGGCTCGCCGCCGTGATCGAGCGGCGCAAGCCTGTCTTCACGGGGCGCTAAGACGTGGCTGGCACCTTGCCATTCGGACGCCTCGACGGCCGCCGTGCCTTCGTCTCCGGCGGCGCGCGCGGCATCGGTGCTGCGATCGTCCGCTGCTTTGCCGGAGCAGGTGCCAGGGTCGTGATCGCCGATCTCGACGTCGCCGCGGCCTCGGAGCTCGCGCGCGAGACCGGCGCTGTGGTCGCCGGGCTCGACGTCAGCGATGCCACGGCGGTGCAGGCCATGATGGCGCAGGATGGCCCGTTCGACATCGTCGTCAACAATGCCGGCATCGATCAGCATGCTTTCTTCACCGACACGTCAGCCGACGATTGGGCGCGGCTGATCGCGGTCAATCTCACTTCGGTGCTGGCCTGCACCCACGCCGCGCTGCCGGCGATGCAGGCGGCACGGTTCGGCCGCATCATCAATGTGACCTCGGAGGCGGCGCGGCTCGGCTCCAAGGGCGGCGCGGTCTATTCCGCGGCCAAGGGCGGCGTGATCTCCTTCACCCGGAGCATCGCGCGGGAGAACGCGCGCTATCGCATCACCGCGAATGCGATCGCGCCGGGACCGATCCGCACGCCGATGCTGGAGCAGGCGGTGGCAAAAGGCGGCGACAAGATCCTGCAGGCGATGACCGGCGCGACGCTGCTCGGCCGGCTCGGTGAGCCGGAGGAGGTTGCGGCCGCCGCGCTGTTCCTGGCCTCCGACCAGGCCGCCTACATCACCGGCGAAACGCTTGGCGTTTCCGGCGGCATGGGCATCGGCGGCTGATGGGTACCGCGGGCGACGATATCGCCATCGCGCCGGTCGATCGCGCGATCGAGCGTTTGCGTGCGATCTATCGCGGCTGGACCCGCGATACATCAGTGGCGCAGATGCGCAGCGATTGGGACAAAGCCTTTGCCGGCTGCTCGGTGCCGGTGAGCTGCCAGCCGGTTTCCGCCGGCGGCGTCGATGGCGAATGGCTCGTGCCGCCAGGCGCACCGCGCGACAAGGCGATCCTGTATTTTCACGGTGGCGGTTTTCGCATCGGCTCGATCGCTTCGCATCGCGATCTGGCCGCGCGGATCGCCGATGCGTCCGGCTGCCGGGTACTCTCGATCAACTATCGCCTCGCGCCGGAGCATCGCTTTCCGGCGGCGCTGGATGATGCGTTGATTGCCTATCAGTATCTTCGCGATCAGGGACTGCGTCCTGCACAGATTGCCTTCGCCGGGGACTCCGCCGGCGGCAATCTCGTGCTCGCTGCGATGCTCGCCGCGAGAGATCGCGGCCTGCCGCTCCCCACGGCCGGCGCGCTGATGTCGCCCTGGACCGATCTCACCGCGAGCGGCGCGAGCTATCAGAGCAGGGCCGAGGCCGATCCGATCCACCAGCGTGCGATGATCCTGGCGCTCGCCGAGAACTATCTCGGCAAGGACGGTAATCCCTGCGATCCGCTGGCCTCGCCGCTTTTTGCCGATCTCGCTGGTCTACCGCCGCTGCTGGTGCAGGTCGGCGACCGCGAAACCGTGCGCGATGACTCAACGGAGCTGGCCGCAAAGGCGAAAGCCGCCGGCTGCGACGTGGAACTACAGCTCTGGGACGGTATGATCCACGTCTTCCAGATGTTCCCCGAAATTCCGCAGGCGCGAGAGGCGATCACGGCCCTCGCGGATTTTCTGCGCAACCACCTTCACATTGGCCATCAGAGAGCGCCACAATGAACGTCATGACCCCGGATCCGCGCCAGCTCACCGAGACCGAATTCCATTTCCCGGAGCAGCCCAATCTGCCCGAGGAACTGCGCATGCTGCGGGAGCAGGTGCGCCGCTTTGTCGAGAAGGAAGTGGTGCCGCAGGCCGAGGCGTGGGAGCGCGACGGCAAGATCCCGCGCGAGATTTATCGCCGCATGGGTGCGCTCGGCTTCCTCGGCATGCGCCATGCCGCCGAATATGGCGGCACCGACATGGGGCCGCTGGCCTCGATGGTGTTCGCCGAGGAGCTCGGGCGCTCGAGCTTCGGCGGCTTCACCTCGTCGATCCTGGTTCATACCGACATGTCCGCTGTGCACATCTCCTTGCGCGGCACGCCGGAGCAGAAGCAGAAATTTCTGCCGGCGATCATCCGCGGCGAGACGGTCTGTTCGATCGCGGTGACCGAGCCCGACGCGGGCTCCGACGTCGCGGGCCTCAAGACGCGTGCGCGGCGCGACGGCGATCATTGGGTGATCAATGGCGCTAAGATGTTCATCACCAACGCGGTCTATGGCGATATCCTGATCGTCGCCGCGCGCACCGATCCGCACGCCAAGGGCAGCCGCGGCATTTCGCTGTTCATCGTCGAGCGCAACACGCCGGGCATCACGGCGACAAAACTCGACAAGCATGGCTGGCTCTGCTCGGACACCGCCGAGCTCGGCTTCCAGGACGTCCGGGTGCCGGCGGAGAATCTGCTCGGCGAGGAGAACAAGGGGTTCTATGGCATCATGGAGACGTTCCAGAACGAACGCATGTGTATCGGCGGCATCTGCGCCGGCGAGTCCGCCAAGGCGATCGAGTTGACGACGAACTATGTGAAGACGCGGCAGGCGTTCGGCGGCCCGCTCTGGAACCAGCAGGGCGTGCGGCTGAAGCTCGCCCAGCTCGCGGCCAAGGCGGCCGCGGCGCGCGCGCTGGCTTACCAGGCCGCCGAGCTCGCGGCGGCCGGGCAGGAGTGTTTGCGCGAGGTGTCGATGGTCAAGGCGCTGTCGCCGGAGGTGCTGCACGAGGTCGTGCATGGCTGCCTGCAACTGCACGGCGGAAGCGGCTTCATGCGCGGCACGCCGATCGAGCGCATGGTGCGCGACGCCCGCGTGCTGACCATCGGCGGCGGTGCCACCGAGGTGATGCTGGAAGAAGTGGCGAAGCGAATGTAAGGGACGGCCGTTACCTCGACGCCGGCTTGCCCTGGCCGACAGTCTGCGCCGCAATCCCCGGCTTCAGCCGCCAATCCTCGCCGAAATCCGCGAGCGGATGGAAGAACAGCGGTTCGGTGGTCTCGATCCGACGCAGCCGCTCGGCGTAGCCGTCGAGATAGCGGTGCCGCGTGGCCTCGTCGACGAAATTCACCGAATACGACACGAAGGGCGGCAGCACCTTGCAGCCGGCATAGGCCAGGGTGCCGTTCTGGATCGGCCACAGCACGACGTCGAGCGCGCCGACCAGCCCGTCGGGCGCGCACATTCCGGGATAGGCGGCGGTCGAGGTCACCACCATGGCGCGGCGGCCGGCAAGGCCGCCGGTGTCGTAGCGACGACCCGCGCCGTAGACCGCGCCGTTGACGAACACGCGGTCGATCCAGCCCTTCATGATGGCGGGAACGGAGAACCACCACAGCGGAAACTGCAGGATCAGGAGGTCGCACCACAGCAGCTTCTCGATCTCGGCGGCGATGTCGCCGCTGAGCGCCCCCTGTTGCAGATTGTATTTCTGCTCGCGGTCATATTGCAGCCGGTCGGGAAACCGCCGCGCGCCGAAATCGTCTGATGTCGCCACCGGATTGAAGCGCATGGCGTAGAGATCGGAGATCCTGACCGTATGCCCGAGCGCGGTCAGCTCCGCCACCGACCGCGCCAGCAGCGCAGCGTTGAACGACTGCGCCTCCTGATGGGCAAAGACGATCAGGACCTTCATGGTTCTAGTCCACCGGCTTGAAGCTGAGCGTCGCCGTATCGGCCTGCATGATCTGCAGCTTCTGGTTGGAGAAGCGGACGCCGGGGCCGAAGCTGATCGGCGCCATCACGCCGGTCTCGACGTTCTTGGTCTTCTCCAGCTCCGCGATGGTGCAGGCCCAGGTCGGCTGCTTGCCGCAGCGCTCGATCGCCGAGATCAACACCTTCGCGGCGGCATAGCCCGTCATGGTGTAGCGGTTGATGCCCTTGAGCTCGGCCTCCGACACCAGCGGCTTGGCTTTCTCCAGGAATGCCTTGCCGGCCGCGCCGGCGAACGGCTCGACATAGTCGACCGCGTAGATGCCGTCGCCGGCCGGACCCATCAGCTTCAGCACCGGCTCGATGCGGCCCGGCCAGAAGATGCCGGTCACCGGCTTGATGCTGAGCTTCTCGAGCTCCTTCATCATTGCGATGTTCTCGGCGATGATGCCGCCGGCCAGGAACACCTCGGTGCCGGAATCCTTCAGCTGCAGCATGTCGGACGAGAAGTCCTGCTGGCCCTTCTTGTAATTGCCGCTGTAGACGACGTTCAGCTTCTTGGCCTTGACGACCGAATCGAAGCCGTCGCGCACCGTGATGCCGTAATCGTCGTCCTGGGTGATCAGGCCCCATTTCTTACCGGGGTTCTTGTCGGCGAGGAAATTGACGAGGTGGATGATGCCTTCCTCGTAGGATTGGCCGACCACGAACACATTCTTGCGTGGCGGCTCCCACAGGAACTTGACCGGCGCGACGTCGATCACGGTCGGGATGCCGGATTTCTCCAGCACCGGCATCACGGCGATCGACTGGCCCGAGCCGGAGATCCCGATCATCGCGAACACCTTGTCGACGTCGATCACCTTCTTGACGCCCTGGATGGTGCGCGCGGTGACGTAGCCATCGTCCTCCAGCACATATTTGATCTTGCGGCCGTTGATGCCGCCGGCGGCATTGGCTTCCGCGATCGCGATCTTGTGGCCGATCGAGGCCGCGACGCCAAGCAGCGCCGGCGGGCCGGTCAGGGGTTCGACGTCACCGATCAGGATCTCGGTGTCGGTGATCCCCGGGTCGGCGGCTGCAGCGGGGCCGATGGCAAGACAGGCCGTGGTGAGCAGCAGCGCGGCCGCCGCCAGATGCTTGATCATTGTCTCCTCCTCATGGTGTTGCGTCTTTTTTTGGTTAGTAGCGCAGCGGCCAGTGCACCCAGGTCCGCTTGATGTCGTGCCAGGCGCCGACCAGACCCCTCGGCTGGAAGCGCAGGAACAGGATGATGACGAGGCCGTAGAGCATGCTCTTCAGCTCCTGCGCGCCGGTCGTAAACGTCGCGTCCATCTGCGCGCTGAACAGGCTGAAGACGAGCCGTGTCGCCTCCGGCAGCAACACGATCAGGACGGTGCCGAGCACGGCGCCGAGCGCCGAGCCGAGCCCGCCGACGATCAGGATCGCCAGCGCCTCGATCGACAGCAGGAAGGGAAAGCCCTCGACGCTGACGAAGGAGAGATAGATGCCGTAGAGCGCGCCGGCGATGCCGGTGATGAACGCCGATGTGACGAAGGCGAACAGCTTGTAGGCATGCAGGTTGATGCCCATGACCCGGGCCGCGGTGTCGTTGTCTCTGATCGCGACGAAGGCGCGGCCGACCCGGCTACGGCGGATGTTGAGGGTGGCGAACAGCGTCAGCCCCGCGATGCCGAGGCAGAGATAGGTGAAGGCGGCATCGCCGTCGAAGCTGATGCTGAGGATCTCCGGCCGCTGCACCTGGATGCCGCGGGCGCCGTTGGTCAACCAGCGCATCTCCAGGATCACGGTGTTGATGATGAAGGAGAAGGCGAGCGTGGTGATGGCGAGGTAGAGCCCCTTGAGCCGCAGCGACGGCGCGCCGACGATCAGGCTCGCCAGCGCCGGCACCACCCCGGCGCCGAGGAAGCCGACCAGCGGCGGCATGTGGTATTTCGAGACCAACACCGCGTAAGCATAGGCGCCGGTGACGAGGAAGCCGACATGGCCGAGCGAGATCAGGCCGGTGTAGCCGGTCAGGATGTTGAGCCCGAGTGCGCCGGTTACCGTGATCAGGATGATCATCAGGAACGACAGCGCGTAGGAATTCAACAGATGGGGCGCTGCGATCAGTGCCAGCAGCAGCACGGCCGACCAGAGCCACACCGGCGGGGAATCGATCAGCGCAACCAGTTCCCCATAGCTCTGCTTGTAATCGCCCGTGCGCATCACACCCTCTCGATGTCGCGTTCGCCGAAGATGCCGAACGGGCGGACCATCAGCACAACGATGATCATGGCAAAGCCCGCCACCTCCTTCATGCCGGAGCCGAGATAGCCGCCGGCGAGGTTTTCCGTGATGCCGATCAGGAGGCCGCCAAGGCCAGAGCCGAGCACGGCGTCAAGCCCGCCCAGGATGGTGGCGGGAAACGCCTTCAGCCCGAGTTGGAACATCGCCGGCGACAGATCGTAGGACAGCGCGAAGAACACGCCGCCGATGCCGGCGATCACTGACGACGCCGCCCAGGCCAACGCATGCACCTTGGTGGCGCTGATGCCCATCAGCAGCGCGGTGCGGTCGTCGGCTGCGACGGCACGCATCGCGACGCCGACCTTGCTGTAGCGGAAGAAGGCCCAGATCGCGGCGAGCAGCAGGAGCAGCGCCGCGATGACCGCGAGCTGCCCGGTCCGTACGCCGATGCTGCCGAGATGCACGATGCCGCGGCCCATGCCGATATCGAGCCCGTGCGGATAGGCGTCCCAGATGAAGTTGATCGCCGAGCGCAGGATCACCGCGAGGCCGATCGTGACCATCACGGTCGCGAACACCGGCTCGCCCAGCATCGGTCGCATCACCAACCGCTCGATGACGAGGCCGAGCAGGACCGCGGCGAGGATCGCACCCATGGCGACGACGAACACGTTGCCGCTGACCGTGGTCGAGATCGTCCAGGCGATATAGGCCGTGATCATTGTCATCTCGCCTTGCGCGAAATTGACCAGGCCGGTGGACTTGTAGATCACCGCGAAGCCCATCGCGATCAGGCCGTAGATGGCGCCGATCGCAAGGCCCGAGATCAGGAGCTGGACGAGATACTGCATTCAGCCCTCCGACTGGTAGATGATGGCAAGCTCGCGCGCGAACTTCTTCTCGATCATGGCGCGGCGCACCTTCTGCGTGGCGGTCAGCTCGCCGTCGTCATGGTCGAGCTCCTTCTCGAGGATGGCGAAGCGCCTGATGTTCTCGACCCGGGCGAAGCGCTTGTTGGTCTCGTTGACGATGCGCTCGACCAGCTCGTGCACTTCAGGCAGCTGCGACAGTGATTTGTAGTTGGTGTAGGCCAGCGCCCGGTCGCGCGCCCAGCGGCCGACATTGTCGTAATCGACCTGGACGATGGCGCCGAGGTACTTCCTGGCCTCGCCGACCACGATGGCTTCCTTGATGAATTCGGAATCCTTCAGCGCGTTCTCGATCTCCGACGGCGCGATGTTCTTGCCGCCGGCGGTGATGATGATCGCCTTCTTGCGGTCGACCACGGCGATTTCGCCGTTGTCGAGCACGTCGATGATGTCGCCAGTGCGCAGCCAGCCGTCCTGTTCCAGCGAAGCGGTCGACGCCTTCTCGTCGAGGAAGTAGCCCTTGAAGATACCGGGGTTGCGCAGCAGGATCTCGCCATCGCTGTCGAGTTTCCATTCCGTCTGCGGCAACGGCACGCCGCAGCCGCCGATCCGGTGGTGGCTCGCGGTCTGGATGAAGGCGACGCCGCCGCTTTCGGTGAGACCGTAGCCCTGCGACACCGGGCGGCCGATGATGTCGAAGAAGCGCAGCGTCTCCGGCGAGATCGAGGCGCCGGCGCACAGCCGGTGCCGGCTGTAAGCGAAGCCGAGATGGCGCTGCAGATTGCGGAACATCAGGAGGTAGAGCAGCCCGTAGGCGGCGCGGTCGAGCACATTGGCCTTGCCGGCCTGTCGGCGGTCGGACAGGGCGCGGCCCCAGGCGAGGCAGACTTTGGTAAAGCTCTGCCGCATCCGGCCGCTCTCGCCGAGCCTGAACAGAAAGCCCTGCTGCAGCTTCTCGTAGATGCGGGGCACGCCGACGAAGAAGGTCGGCGCGATCTCGCGGATGTTGATCGCGACCGTGTCGATCGATTCGGCAAAGGAGACGGTGCCGCCGAGCACGAGATGCGTCACGGTGCCGTAGCAGCGCTCGGCGACATGACACAGCGGCAGATAGCTCACCGCCTCGAACGGCTTGTCGGCAATCCCCACGGTTTTGGCGTAGGCATAGGCGGCGTAGACCAGATTGCGGTGGGTCAGCATCGCGCCCTTGGGCGGGCCGGTCGTGCCTGACGTATAGACCAGGATGCAGACATCGTCGGGCGCGCCTTGGCCGATCAGGCGGTCGAGCGCCGTGTTGGCGTCCGGGTTCGCCTCGGCATAGGCCGTGCCGCGCTCGCACAATGCAGCGAACGACATCAGTTCCGATTGGCGGTAGTGCCGCAGGCCCTTCATGTCGATGCAGACGATGGCCTCGAGGTCCGGCAGGCCGCCATTACCCGCCATCGCGTCGAGCACCTTGTCGGTCTGCTCCTGGTCGCCGGTGACGACGATGCGGGCGCCGGAATGCTTGACGATATATTGCAGCTCGACCCAGGGATTGGTCGGATAGATGCCGACCGCGACCGCTCCGATCATCTGGGCGCCGAGATCGGCGTAAAACCATTCCGGCGTGTTCTCGCCGGCGATGGCGATGCGGTCGCCCGGCTTGATGCCGAGCGACAGCAGCCCGAGCGCGACCGCGCGCGCGGTCTCGTAATAGTGCCGCCAGGAATACGGGTTCCAGATGCCGTAGTCCTTCTCGCGCAGTGCCAGCGCATCGCCATGCATCGCGGCGCGCCGCTGCAGCAATTGCGGGATGGTGATGGCGGCATCCGCAAGCGCCGCCTGCAGCGCGTCGGCTCCTCCCGCAGGTGCGCTGCGCGCTGCATTGGCCTGCAACGGTGGATGAACGGTACGAAAACTGTCCAGCGTCGACATCACGCGCCCACCTTTATCGCCTCTGCGCGCTGGCCGCCGAGATAGGCCTCCGCGACCGCCGGATCACGCCTGACCTCGTCGGGCGTGCCTTCGGCGATCTTGCGGCCGAAGTTCAGCACGTGGATGCGGTCGGAGATGTCCATCACGATGCGCATCTCGTGCTCGATCATCACGACGGTGATGCCGAGCTCGTCGCGGATGTCGAGCACGAAGCGCGCGATATCCTCGGTCTCCTCCTGGTTCATGCCGGAGACCATCTCGTCGAGCAGCAGTAGCTTTGGTTCGCAGGCGAGCGCGCGGGCAAGCTCGACGCGCTTCTGCTGGCCGTAGGACAGCGTGCCGACCACCGCGTCCCGGATATGCTCGATCTCGAGGAACTCGATGATATGCTCGACGCGCCGCCGGGCCGCGATCTCCTCCTTGCGGGTACGGCCGAAGAACACGACGGCGTCGAGCACGGTCGAGCGCAGGTGGGTATGGCGGCCGGTCAGGATGTTCTCGACCACGGTGCCGTGCTTGAAGAGCGCCAGATTCTGGAAGGTGCGGCCGATGCCGACGGCGGCGAACTTCCACGGCGAGATGGTCGAAAGGTCGATCCCGTCAAATGTGATCCGGCCGCCGCTCGGCCGCAGCACGCCCGAGATCATGTTGAACAGCGTGGTCTTGCCGGCCCCGTTCGGGCCGATCACGCTGCAGATCTCGCCCGGCGAGACTTGCAGGCTGACGTCGGCGACTGCCTGCAGGCCGCCGAAGCGCTTGGACAGGTTCTCGATCGCAAGCAGCGCGGTCACGACAGCCACCGCTTGCGGCGCTTGTAATGCTTGACGTCGCGCAGGCTCTTGCGGCCGGCGGAGGAGACGCCGAGATAGAACTCCTGGACGTCCTCGTTAGCGGTGAGCTTTTTGGCGGTGCCGTCGAGCACCACGCGGCCGGTTTCCAGGATGTAGCCATAGTCGGCGATGTCGAGCGCGCGCTGTGCATTCTGCTCGACCAGGAGCACCGTCATCTTCAGCTCGTCGCGCAGGCGGACGATCACCTCATAGATGCGGTCGATGATCAGCGGCGCGAGGCCGAGCGACGGCTCGTCGAGCGCCAGCAGCACCGGATCGGTCATCAGCGCCCGGCCGATCGCGAGCATCTGCTGCTCGCCGCCGGACATGTAGCCGGCGATCTGGTCGCGCCGCTCATAGAGCCGCGGAAACAGCACGAATACCTTGTCGCGGCGCTCGCGCGCTTCGGCGCCGGTCCTGGTGTAGCCGCCCATCTGCAGGTTCTCGTCGATGGTCAGTGCGGCGAACACGCGGCGGCCCTCCGGCACCTGCACGATGCCGCGGCGCACCAGCTCGTCCGGCGCGAGACGATGCACCTCGTCATTACGGAAGCGGATGCTGCCGTTCTCGATCACGCCTTCCTCGGTGTAGAGGATGCCGGACATCGCTTTGAGCAGCGTCGACTTGCCGGCGCCGTTGGAGCCGAGCAGGGCGACGATGTTGCCTTCGGGCACCGCAATCGAGACGTCGCGGATCGCTTCGATCGCGTTGTCGTAGACGATCCGGATGTTGCGGAATTCGAGCAGGGCATCCGGCGCAGGAGCGGCCTGGGTTGCTGGCTGCGGCGTCGGATGCGCGATGGTCGTCGGCATCGCGCTCAGACCCGGCCGGCCGATCGGCGCGGCCGCGCGGCGAAGATCGCATCGGTGACGATCTTGGCGGTCTCGGCGCAGGCCTGGGTGCCGCCATTGCCGTACTGCTTCACCGCGTCGCCGACGCACCACAGGCCCTCGATTCCGGTTTCCCGCGGCAGGTCGTAGCCGGCGCAGCTGCGTTGCGCCGGCCAGTCGTCGCGCATCACCCGGATCGAGAGGATTTTCGCCTGGTCGAAACTCGCGAACTGCTCGCGCAGGTCCTCGAGCGCCAGCGCGACCTCGGCGTCGGAATCGAAATCGCCGAGCGCCGGCACCGGTACGGCATAGGCGACGTAGAGATGCCAGCCGGGCGGCGCCAGTTCCGGACAGGTGGCGGAGAGGTTCGCCATGTTGCAGAGCCGCCGCGTCTTGCCGAAGGTGACGATGCCGGGATGGTTGATCAGCGGCTCGCGGCTCGCGACGTTGATGACGATGTTGGCGGCCGGACGCAGGTCGTTCTTCACCTTGGCGATGTAGTCCGCCGGGAAGGCCGCGCTGCCTGCAAGCGCGACGGTGGCTTTCGGTCCCGCATTGCTGATCACGAGATCGGTGTCGATCCGCACCTTCTCGCCATCCCTGAGCACGGTGATGCCCTCGACGCGGCCGTTGGCAGTGTGGATCGTGGTCGCCGGCGTGCCGAGCCAGATGTCGCCGTTGCGCCGGATCGCGCTGCCGAGGCTGTTCCAGACGCCGATCGTGCCCTGCGGGCAGAAGCCGAACTTCTTGAAGGCGCCCTTGCTGGTGAAATAGGTGAGGAAGGCGCGCGCCGGCAGCTCGGCGGCGTTGCAGGCGAAGATCGCCGCACAGAGATTGCGGAACAGCGCGTGCACCGTGGCGTTGCTGGTGTAGCCCTTCAGCCAGTCCTCGGTCGATTGCCGCCCGTCGGGCAGGTTGCCGGCGCGGGCATCGGCGAATTTCTCCAGGATGCGCGAGGCCTGCTTCGTGAGCTGCCCGAGCAGCAGCGACCAGCCGCCGCGGCCGACATCGATCACCTTGCCGTCGATGAAGAACGAGCTCGCGGGCTCCGGCGCGCGAATGTCCAGCGGGGCGCCGACGGTGTGGAAGGTCTCCTCGAACACGCCGCCGAACTCGATCGCGATCGCGCCGATATTGACCTTGAAGCCATCGATCTCCTCGGTCGAGGCGCGTCCGCCGAGCCGGTCCTTGTCGTCGACGACGAGCGTATGCAGCCCGCCATGGGCAAGGCGCGCCGCGGCGCATAGCCCGCCGGCGCCGGCTCCGATCACGACAGCATCGACCTTATGAGCATCCACGCGCAGCCTCCCTCGGTGCCGCCGGGTTGGTCCCGGCGTGCGCAATCTGCTTGCCTGATGACGGGCACGATAATATAATCCGACCGGTCGTTCAAATTATTTTTTGACGCAGGTCAATGAAGCTGTGACTTGCTCGACGAGTTCTGGTGGATGGTGCCCGCAAAGGGGAGGAGGGCGCGGAGTGGCGGTAGTATAGAGAGACGGGTGCCGTCCGATTCCGGCGGCGCCGATGGTGCACGAGAGAAATGCAATGGCGCGAACGCGCTCAGAAAATTACGACGAGATCCAGCGGGGCATCCTCACCACCGCCTGCGGCCTATTCGCGCGGCAGGGCTACATGCGTGCTTCGATCGCCGACCTTGCGGATGCCTGCAAGCTGTCGCGCGGCGCGCTGTATCATTATTTCGACTCGAAGGAAGCGATCCTGTTCGCGATCCTCGATGCGCATATCCGCGAGATGATCACCGATGTCGAGGCCGCGATGGCCGGCAAGACGGCGACGCTGGAGCAGTTTCGCGCGGCGATCCAGGCTATCGTCGCGCTCAATGCGCGCTCCAGCGACGAGCAGCGCGTGATCCTCAACGACCTCTCGTTCCTCGGCGAGACCGAGCAGGATGCGATCAAGGCGCTGGAGCGCCAGATCGTCGACACGGTCTCGGATCTCCTGGTCAAGCTCGACAAGGAAGGCAAGATCGTCAAGCGGACCAAGAAGATCTACAGCATGATGCTGTTCGGCATCCTGAACTTCAGCCACACTTGGTACGACCCGAAGGGCGGCGTCGACCCCAGCGAGTTCGCCGACATGGTGGTGGACCTGTTCCTGTACGGCTTCACCATGCCGGTGCCGGCCAAGGACGCCGCGCGGCCGCTGCGCCAGCGCGCGTGAGGTTATCGCGGCGGCGGCGACCGCCCTTAACCCCGTCCGCACATTCTTGTGAAGGCTGCTACCGGTCCCATGCGTAACGCGCGTGGGGGCGCGCTGCGTAGACCTGCCAAGAACGCCGTAACCACGGCCGATGGTGGCACCGCAGCGAGGGAAGAAACATCCGCATGAATCTGTCGTTCAATATCGCCGAACACGGCGAGGGGTCCTATCGTCTGCTCGCGATCCTGCGCTGGGTCATGGTGGTGATCTTCGTGTCGTTCGGCATGCAGAAGTTCACGTTGCAATCGGCGCAAGGCATCGTGCAGTTCATCAGCAACAGCCCGTTCGTCTCGTGGCTGTCGGTGTTCGGCCTGCGCGGCGAGGCCTATGTGCTCGGCGTCACCGAGTTCGGCATCGCGGTGCTACTTGCGGCCGGCGCGTTCAACCCGATCCTGTCAGCGATCGGCGCGCTGATGGGCGTGATCACCTTCGCGGTGACCTGGTCGTTCTTCTTCACGACGCCCGGGGTGGTCAAATGGAGCCTGTCGGCCGACCCGATGGCCTGGAACCTGGCCGGCGAATTCCTGTTCAAGGACATCGTGCTGCTCTGCGTCTGCCTCGTGCTGCTGCTGGCGTCGTTGCCGCGGTCGATCGTCGGGTCGCGGACCGGATAGATGCCGCCTTGGTTAACGGGTGCTGAATCAATGGTATCTCGCTCCGACCCAAGCGCGCCCGCCTCGACATATTCGACCGAAATCCTCCTCCCGTTGCTCGAATGCAAGGGACCGCTGCAACCGTCGATTGACATATTGTTGCTATGAGCAATCTCCCGAACGTGGGGGATGGATGTGACTGCCCTTGAACTGTCGACGGCGAGCCCGGCCTCATCAGCTGTGCGCCATCGGATCCTGCCGATCCTGTTCTTCTTCTCCGGAATCCCCGCACTCGTTTACCAGCTCACCTGGCAACGAAGCCTGTTCCGCATCTTCGGGGTCAATACGGAATCCGTCACCATCGTCGTGACCGCGTTCATGCTGGGCCTGGGGCTCGGCAGCCTTGCCGGCGGATGGATCACGCGGCGGCGCGCCGTGCAGCCCTTGCTGCTGCTCGGCATCATCGAGCTGCTCACTGCGGCCTTTGGCGTCGTGTCGCTCGCGATCTTCGAATGGATCGGCGACCTCGCGCTCGACTGGTCGTTGCCGGCCATCGGCGCCGTCAACCTGTTGCTGGTGCTGATCCCGACGCTTCTGATGGGCGCGACGCTGCCGATCCTGGTCTCGCACCTCGTGAGAACGTCGGGACAGACGGCCCATTCGGTCGGCCTTCTCTATTACGTCAACACGCTGGGGGCCTCGGCGGCCTGCCTGCTTTGCGCCGTCGTCATCTTTCCCCATCTCGGGATGCACATGGCAGTGCACATCGCGGCGGGGATCAATGTCGCGGTCGCCGTCGGTGCGTTCATCGCCCATCATCGGCGCAAGCAACTGGACGACACGAGCATCGTCCCGCAACGTCTGCGAACGGCGCAGCCCATCCTTTCGATGCCGTTTGTGATGTTGCTTGCCGCGGTCGGCGGCTTCGTCTCGCTGTCCTACGAGATATTCCTGTTTCGGACCGTGTCGTTTGCCTCGGGATCGAGCTCGATGGCGTTCGCCTTCGTGCTCTGCGGTTTTCTGGCGGGCGTTGCCGGCGGCGCCTACAATGCGGCGCATGTCTGCGCGCGGCTTTCTCCGGCGGAAGCGATGGGGGAGGCTGCCAAGGGCTTGATCTGGGCCAATGCCGCGGGCGCGGCCTTTCTGCCGCTCGCGAACCAGTCGGCGGGCCTCGGTATCGGAACCATTCTGGTCGTGCTCGCGGGGATCTACCTGATCGCGCGGCAATGGGGTGCGCTGCTGCCGTTCCTCTCGCATTTCGGCATTGCGGCGGACGATCGGGCCGGCATGCAGACGGCATTGCTCTACAGCGCGAACATCGCCGGATGCGCCAGCGGTGCCGTCGTCACCGGCTTCGTGCTGACAAACTACCTCGGTCTGCAGCAGATCAGCATGTTGCTGCTCGGGATCGGCACCCTGTGCGCGCTGCTGCTGATCTACCGATCACCCGCCGTGGCCGGTGTGCGGGCGAGGGCGGCTGCGATCGCTGTTGCGGTTCTGTGCGCGGGAACGATTGTCGCGCCGCCGCTCTCGCGGCACCTGTTCGAAAATCTTCAGACCCATGCGATCTCCGGTCAGACCTTCGCCAGCGTGGTCGAGAACCGGAGCGGCGTGATTACCGTCGACGCCGATGGTGCGGTCTATGGCAACGGCATGTATGACGGTCGCTTCAACACCAGCCTGAAATCCGATCGCAATGGCGTCATCCGCGCCTATGCGCTCAGCCTGTTTCACCCGGCGCCGCGCGACGTGCTGATGATCGGACTGGCATCGGGGTCGTGGGCGCAGGTCATCGCGAACAATCCGTCGGTCGAGCAGCTCACCATTGTGGAGATCAATCCGGGCTACACCCAACTGATTGCCGAGCGCCCCGAGGTGCAATCGCTGCTGCATCATCCCAAGGTCACGATCATCGCCGACGACGGACGCCGATGGTTGCGCCGCCACCCGGGACAGCAGTTCGATGCGGTCGTCTCCAACACGACCTGGAACTTCCGCGCCAACGCGACGAACCTGCTCTCGGTCGAGTTTCTCGAGCTGGTCAGCGGTCATCTCAATCCCGGCGGTATCGTGTTCTACAACACGACCTCATCGCGGCGGATGCAGAAGACGGCATGCACCGTGTTTCCCTATGGGGCGCGATTCACCAACCACATGGTGGCCTCGAACGCTCCGCTCGACTGGAACTATGCCCGCTGGCGGGCGGTGCTGGACGCCTACACGATCGACGGAAAGCGCCAGTTCAATCCGGCCGGCAAGACCGATCGTGAATTCCTCGACGAGCTGATGGACGAGTTCCGCCTCGATGGCGACATGATCGAGCAGTGCCCGGCCCTGCTGTCGCGAACGAAGGACCAGGTCCTCGTCACCGACGACAACATGGGAACCGAGTGGCGCTACTATCTCGGTCTGGAGTAGCGGCATTCAGGTGCGGGCGGGACGCGAACGCGACATCCCGGCACCTGGAACAGGACAATTCGTCGCAGGCAGCCGTGTCTTGTAAATCGAATCCCACGGGCCTATGCAACCGTTGATTGACGAATTGTTGCTAGTAAGAAACCGTCCCCCGGTCGGGAGCGGAATGTGACGAAGTCAGACATATCGGCGGCTTTCTCGGCAAGCGTTGGCATTGCCTCTCCGTCGCAGCACATTTCCCGTATTTTCAAACACTCCGCATTTTTTAGTTCCATTGCAGTTCCCGCGCCGTGGCTGGAGTGGGAGGGCGGTCGCGATCGCGGTTTCCGGCAGTGACCGCTGGAACAGCGATCGGGCCGCCCGTTCCCCCAGCCCGGGACGGCGGCGGCGCAAAGACGCGCGATCGTGAATTCGGAAAGTGTGGGTTCCATCGCTAGGATCGCGATGTCGCCATCTCGCAATGGCTGAACAGGTTCGCCTGCGGATCACATTGCAACATCGTCCCGAATTCGTTCTCCATGAGACAATGGCTCTTCGTCCGGATCGCGACCGTCCTGCTCGCCGTTGCCGCCAGCGTGCTGACGGCGGCGCGGGCTGATTCCGACATGGATGCGCAGATCAGGGACATCGTCGCGGCGGAACTGGCGCCGACCGCGACCGCGGCCGATCCGGGCGGCCTTGTCGCGGCGGTCTATGCCGGTGGCCGGGTCGCCTTCTTCAACTACGGCTTCGCTGACACGGCGGCCGAGCGGCCGGTCACCTCGGACACGCTGTTCAACCTCGCCTCGCTGCGCAAGCTGTTCGAGGCAACGCTGGTTGCGCTCGGCACCGAGCGCGGCGAATTGCGGCTGGACGATCCCGTCGGCAAATATCTGCCCGAGTTGCACGGTGGCACTATTGGCCGCATCACCATCGGCGAGCTCGTCGACCATACATCCGGGCTGCTGCTGCCGACCGATCATCCGCCCTGGCCGAACGAGAGCTTCAGCCGCGATCAGTTCATCGCGATGCTCAATGCCTGGACGCCTCCGGCAGGCGAGCAGCCGGGCAAGCAGCGCATCTACAGCCATGCCGGCTATGTCCTGCTGCAGCTGGTGCTGGAACAGCGCTATCGCATGCCGATCGCGACCTTGATCGAAAGCCGCATCCTCAAGCCGCTCGGGATGACCTCGACCTTCGTTCCTGATCGTGGCGAGGACAACCGTGCGGCGGTGGCGCCGGAGATCATGCAGCGCATGGTCCAGGGCTACTCGCACGACGGCACGGCGATCGGTCCACCCGGCAATCAGCAGAGCTATTACGATTTTCCCGGCACCGGTCAGATGTTCTCGTCGGCGCGCGATCTCGGCATGCTGCTGCGCGCCTGCCTCGACGGCGCGGTGATCGATCCCGAATTGCGCGCGGCATTGCAGATGACCATGCGTGAGAGCTTTCGTGTCGATGCGAAGTTCGGGCAGGCGATGGCGTGGGAGCATGTGCGGCTGGACGGTGTCACCGTCATCGACAAGCCCGGCGGTCTCAATAATGCCTCGGCCTATATCGGCCTGGTGCCGGCGCGCAGGTTCGGCATCGTGCTGCTCGCCAATCGCGGCGACTATCCGCACGAGATCGCGCGCTACAGGATTCTGCCGGCACTCGCGCGGCTCTAACCAAACCAGAATAGCCTAGCGATGCTGCGTGCAAATCCGATGACACGGCCTGCGCGGCTGGGCAGGGGTGCATGCAAAAATCGTCATGGCGCGGAACCATGATCGGCTGTATAAACCCGCAGCTTCTTCTCCATTTTGAAGAGGCTAATATGACCGATCTGCAAAATCCTGATTTAGTCACTTGGCTTTCGCAACAGCCGCACGGCTTGCGAACCTACCGAACCCTCCAGGAAAAACTCGAGACCTTGAGCAGGCATCAGCCTGAGCAACGGGCGATGTGCCGGCTGCTGAGCGGTCTCGTCGGCAATTACATCGAGGCCTTCGACGAGGAGCCGCTGCCGGTCGCAGTCGCCGACCGTGCCTATGGCCGGCTGCTCGATCTTGTCGCAAGCCTCGATCTCAAGGGAGATTCCGACCGGCGCCTCGCCGACGTCAACCGCATCGCGTCCTGTGATCTGCTGAACTGATCGCGGCGTCGTTTGAGCATAATCTTGTCGGAAAACCGCTTCGCACTTTTCCGGATCATGCTCTAGCCTCGCGCGGCAGCGAGCTCGCGGTAGAGCGCGGCGTAGCGGCCGGCGCGATTGTGCCAGGACACATCGGTGGCCATGCCGGCCTGCTGCAGCCGGCGCCAGGTCACCTTGTCGTTGAACAGCAGGTTCGCCGTGCGCAAGCCGTGGGCGAGCGCTTCCGAGGTCACGGGTGCGAACTTGACGCCGGTTGCCGCGCTACCGGTGATCGCGGCTTCGTCGAAGCCCAGCACGGTGTCGGCGAGACCCCCGACATTGGCAACGATCGGGACCGCGCCGTAGCGCAGCGCACAGAGCTGGGTGAGGCCGCACGGCTCGAAGCGCGACGGCACTGCGAGCGCATCGGAGCCTGCCTGGATCAGATGCGCCAGCGCCTCGTCGTAGCCGATCACGACCGCGATCCGCCCGGGATTGTCGCGCGCCAGCGCGGCGTAGCGATCTTGCAGATCGCGATCGCCGCTGCCGAGCAGCGCGAGCTGAATGCCCTCGCCGAGCAATGTCGGGATGTTGTCGAGCAGCAGGTCGAGGCCCTTCTGCCATGACAGCCGGCTGATGACGCCGAGCAGCATCGCATCCGGCGCCGGATCGAGCCCGAAGCGCCGCTGCAGCGCCGCCTTGTTGGCGGCGCGCTCCGCCATCTGCCCGGCGCTGAACCGCGCGGCGATATCGGGATCGGTGGCCGGATTCCACACGTCGATGTCGATGCCGTTGAGGATGCCGCTCAGCACGTCGGCGCGTTCGCGCAGCAGGCCGCCGAGCCCCATGCCGCCTTCGTCGCTCTGGATCTCCTGCGCATAGGTCGGCGACACCGTGGTGATACGGTCGGCGAATTGCAGGCCGGCCTTCAAGAGGCTGATGGTGCCGTAATATTCGACGCCGTGCAGCGAATAGGCCTCGCCCGGCAGGCCGAATGTCGCGAGCATGTCCGGCGAGAATTGCCCTTGATAGGCGAGGTTGTGCACGGTCATCACCGTGCCCGGCCGCGGCTGCCCGGCATAATGCAGATAGGCCGGCGCGAGGCCGGCCTGCCAGTCATGCGCGTGCACGATGTCGGGGACGAAGGAGGCGATCGCACCGCGGCCGATTTCGGCGGCCATTCGCGACAGCGCCGCGAAGCGGATGCCGTTGTCGGGCCAGTCGCGACCGTCGGGGCCGACATAGGGATTGCCGAGACGCGCATAGAGGTGCGGCGCGTCGAGCGCGAGCAGATCGAGGCCGTCATGGCTGCCGCCGAGCACGCGGATCGGCCCGCCGTAGAACTCGCCCCAGTGCAGCAGCGTCTCCGCCGCGGTCAGCGCGTTCAGCACAGCCGGATAGCCGGGCACCAGCGTCCGCGTCGTGACGCCGTGCTGCTGCAGCGCCGCCGGCAGCGCGCCGGCCACGTCGGCGAGGCCGCCGGTCTTGACGATCGGGTAGATTTCCGAAGCGACCGCGAGGACGCGCAGTTGCGTCATGTCTCGAGCCTGTCGATCATCGCCTGCGTGATCAGCGTAATCCCGTTCTCGGTGGTGCGGAAGCGCTTGCCGTCGAATGCGGGATCCTCGCCGACGACGAGCCCCTCCGGAATCCGCACGCCGCGATCGATCACGACGTTTCTGAGCCGCGCGCCGCGGCCGACATTCACATAGGGCATGATCACCGCATTCTCGACATTGGCGTAGGAATTGACATGGACGCCGGTGAACAGCAGCGAGCGTCGCAGCGACGCGCCCGAGATGATGCAGGCGCCCGAGACCAGCGAGGTGACCGCCTGGCCACGGCGGCCTTCCTCGTCGTGGACGAACTTCGCCGGCGGTGTGATCTCGGCATAGGTCCAGATCGGCCATGACCGGTCATACAGATCGAGCTCGGGGACCACGTCGGTGAGATCGATGTTGGCGCCCCAATAGGCGTCGACGGTGCCGGCATCGCGCCAATAGGCGCGCGGATCGTCGCCGGAGCGGACGCAGGAATCGTTGAACTGATGCGCGATCGCGCGGCCGTGCTTGACGATATAGGGAATGATGTCCTTGCCGAAATCGTGGGCCGAGTTCGGGTCGGCGGCATCACGGCGCAATTCGTCGAACAGGAATTCCGAATTGAAGACATAGATGCCCATGCTGGCCAGCGACTTGTCGGGCTTGCCGGGCATCGGCGGCGGATCGGCCGGCTTCTCCAGGAACGACTGGATCAGGCCGGTCTCGTCGATATGCATGATGCCGAAGCCGGAGGATTCCGCCCGCGGCATCTCGAGGCAGCCGACCGTGACGTCGGCGCCGCTCTCGACATGCTGCTTCAGCATGATCTCGTAGTCCATCTTGTACACATGGTCGCCGGCCAGCACCAAAATGTACTTGGTGCCGTGCGCCTCGATGATGTCTATGTTCTGATAGACCGCATCCGCCGTGCCGACATACCACATCGTCTCGGAGACGCGCTGGCTTGCGGGCAGGATATCGAAGCTCTCGTTTCGTTCCGGCCGGAAGAAGTTCCAGCCGCCCTGCAGATGCCGGATCAGGCTGTGCGCCTTGTACTGGGTCGCCACCGCGATGCGGCGGATGCCGGAGTTCACCGCATTGGAGAGCGCGAAATCGATGATGCGGGATTTGCCGCCGAAATACACCGCCGGCTTGGCGCGCCTGTCGGTGAGCTCCTGAAGTCTGCTGCCGCGTCCGCCGGCCAGCACGAAAGCGAGGGCGTGACGCGACAATGGTTCATTTCCGACTGATCTCATGGTCATCCTCCCAGAACTTCAGGCTGGCCCCGCTGCCTTCTCTTGTCCGGAAGGCCTGATCGGGCGCCAACGGGGCCGATTGGAACGTAGCAAGCGCGCCCCGGTTGGGCAAAGCGGGATGACAGACTTTCGTTCCCGCAACCCCTGCTCGTGAAGATCGGGGTTGCGGACGGGTTAAGGCTATTGACGGCGCGCGATTTCGGCCTAGAGCAGGCCTGCGCATGTCCCGCCCGAGGCCCAGCATCTCATGACAGTTTCGCTCGTCACGCCCCAGAACATCCGTGCAACGCTTCTGCTGCGCCAGGAGATCGCGCTGCTCGACGTCAGGCACGAGGCGGAATTCGCCACCGGCCATCCGCTGTTTGCCGCCAACATGGCGGCGGACCGGATCGCGCTCGAAGCCGAGCTTCGCTTGCCGCGCAAGGACGTGCCGATCGTGCTCTATGACGATGGTGAGGGCCTGGTCGCTGCCGCGGCCGCCGGGTTGCGTACCCTGGGCTACAGCAACGTCGCGGCGCTTGCCGATGGCTTGCAGGGCTGGAAGGCCGCCGGCTACGAGGTGTTCGAGGATGTCAATTCCTACGCCAAGGCCTTTGGCGAGCTGGTCGAGTCGCGCAGGCACACGCCGTCGCTGAGCGCCGATGAGGTCGCCGCGCTGATCTCGGACAAGGCCAACATCGCGATCCTCGATGTCCGCCGCTTCGACGAATATGCCACCATGAACATCCCGGGCTCGGTCAGCGTGCCCGGCGCCGAGCTGGTGCTGCGGGCAGGGCGCGCGGCGCCCGATCCCGACACCACGATCATCGTCAACTGTGCCGGCCGCACCCGCTCGATCATCGGCACGCAATCCCTGATCAATGCCGGGCTGCCGAACAAGGTGCGGGCGCTGCGCAACGGCACGATCGGCTGGACGCTCGCCAAACACGATCTCGAACACGGCGCCGGCAAGCGCGGCAGCATCGGGCCGTTCGAAGGCGCGGCCGGCAATGCCCGCGACGTCGCCTATCGCGCCGGCGTCCGTCACATCGGCGCCGCTGAACTCGCCGCGCTGGAGAAGGACGCCCAGCGCACGCTGTATCGCTTCGACGTCCGCGACGCGGAGGAGTACGCCGCCGGTCATCTCGCCGGCTTCCGTCATTATGCCGGCGGCCAGCTGGTGCAGGAAATCGACATGGCCGCGCCGGTGCGCGGCGCGCGCATCGTGCTGACCGACGACAGGAGCATCCGCGCCGACATGACGGCGTCCTGGCTCGCGCAGATGGGCTGGGAGGTCTATGTGCTCGACGGCGGCTATGACGGCGGGCTCGAAGCCGGTCCGCCGCGCGTCGTGCCGCGGCCCGATCCCGCGCACCGTTACCGGCGCCCCTATGAAGGCACCGGCGTCGTGGAAACGGCGATGCAGGCCTATCTCGATTGGGAGTACGGCCTGGTCGAGCAGCTGCGCCGCGACGCGACGCACGGGTTCTATGTGATCTGAGCGATGACCTGGTGACGGCGGTGCGACCGCGTCGGTGCCGAGTTGCTGGGGGCAGCTGCCAAAATATCGAAAACAACCCCATGCACAGTAGCCGGCGGCTGGCGGCGGACACGGCAACTTGACTCGTCGGGCAACTCAGCGGTACTTTTCCATTATTCCGAAATTGTGCAAGCCATCCTCCGAGGCCCCGGCCGTTGGCGGGCTCTCAGGGTGACCAGGTGATTGCTCAGCTTGCTCGGTGTCATCACCCGCGCATGCGGGTGATCCAGTATTCCAGAGGCAGCAGCGAATTGAGGCGAGAGGCCGCGGCGTACTGGATCGCCCGGTCCATGTGCGCAATTGCGCACAGGCCGGGCGATGACAACGGTGGCTACTTCGGCAGCGCCACCGGCGTCAGCTTGAACGGGCCGGGGTCCTTGCCCTTGTTGTCGCCGATCACGTAGGACAGCTTGCCCTCGGCGACCCAGCCGACATCGCCGACCTTAGTTACCGAGACCGGCTCGGCCAGACCATCCTTGATGGTGTCGACCGTGGCCTCACCGCCCGTCACCGTGATCTTGTCGAGCTTGCCGTTGCCCTCGATCAGCAGGAAGCCGCCGCCATGCGCGCGCAGCGCGTCGGCGTGGTCGAGCGGCCGCGACGGCTTCAGCTCGGTCACGGCGCCCGCCTTGCCGTCCTTCATCTCGATCTTGAACAACTTTGCCGGAATGAAGGTCGTGACATAGAGATTGCCGTCGGCGCCGATCGCGATGCCGTCGAGCCCGACGCCGTCCTTGGCCGGCGCCAGCTGCGGATCGGTCGCGAATGTCGCCAGCGCCGTGCCACCGGGCTTCAGGCTGTAGACGAACGGCGCGAAGGAATCGCTGACATAGGCGGTGCCGTCGGCGCCGACCACGATATCGTTGCAGAACGATTTCGGATCGCTCAGCGCAAAGCTGCCCTTCGGCGCGCCGCTCTTCAGATCATAGGTCTTCAGCCAGGCGCCCTTGACGTCGCTCGGCCCCGCGACGCCCATCGCGCTGATGTCGTTGGAGCAGACATAGAGCGTGCCGCTTTTCTCGTCGGCGAGCACGCCGAGCGTCGAGCGGCTGTCGCCGGCACCCGGCTTGACCAGCTGCTCGGCCTTGCCGCCGGAGATCTTGGTCACGCCGCCATGATTGAAGCTGCCGACGTAAAGCGTGCCGTCGGAGGTCGAGGTCACGCTCTCCGGGAAGCTCTTGTCGGGAACCCCGAGCGGCGCGGTCTCGGCGCGGGCTACGCCGGCGGTGCCGAGCGTGAGGACGATGGCCGCAGCGCTTGGAAGCGATGCGCGGCGGATATTGAGCAGTTCTCCCGTTGCGCGCGGATGTCCCGCGTCGCCATTGTTTTTTATCATGATCGCGTTTCCTCAATGAACCTGGTTGGACCAGGCAGGAATTGTGAGGCGATCGTCTCCGGTCGATGGTTATTGTGTGCAGGGTTCCCGACCGGATTGTTCACCCGCCTGCCTTGTCGTCTCGATATATACGATAGTATATAGCGTGAGGGAAGCAGCAGAGAGGGAAGCAGCGTCCGCTGGAGAGCGCGTCATGGAACGGGAATCGGCGGCGCGCCACCAATGCGAGTGCTGCGGTGGCATCATCGACGGGCTCGTCGACGATGGTGCGATCGGACTCGAGCCGCGGATCGGCCTGTTTACGGATGCGTGTGCGTTCGTCTGCGACGAATGCACCGCGAGCCTGATCGCGGATGCAGCATGGCGCAGGCAGGAGATGGTTCGGCGGAAGTCGTGGGGTGGGATACTTCCGGCTCCGTCATTGCGAGCGAAGCGAAGCAATCCATCTATCCGCGAATGCGTGGATAGATGGATTGCTTCGTCGCTTCGCTCCTCGCAATGACGGAACCAGCGACCGAGCTCAATCCGGGCTGAACGCGTCGTAGACCAGCTTGCGGAATGCCGGCGTGATGCGCTGGCGTTCGTTCTGGGTCTGCTCGAGCATGATGTAGATCATGTCGAGTTTCGGATCGACGCCGAAATAGGTCCCGCTGCCGCTGTCCCATTTCAACTCGCCGATCGAGCCGGGGGGCGGCGGCTTGGCAATGCCGGGATCGGTGCGCACGGCAATGCCGTAGCCATAACCGAAACCGTCGCCGGGGAAGTACCAGTAGTCGCGGCCGACGCCGGAGCCCGGCCCGACATGGTCGGTCGTCATGGTCCTGAAGGCGGCGGGGCTGAGATAGCGCTTGCCGTCGAGCTCGCCGCCATTGAGCAGCATCTGTGCGAAGCGCGCATAATCGAGAATGGTCGACACCAGACCGCCGCCGCCGGATTCCCACTCCGGATGCGCGCGCCGGTCGTTTTCCCCCTCGATCAGGATGGTGTCCGAGGGCAGCGGCTCGGCCAGCCGAGTCCGCTCGGTCTCGGCATCGAGCACGTATCTGGTGTCGTTCATCTTGAGGGGATCGAAGATGCGCTCCTTCTCGAACTGATAGAGCGTCTTGCCCGCGACGATCTCGATCACCCGGCCGAGCACGTCGGTGGAATGACCGTAGCGCCACATCGTGCCGGGCTGCCGCGACAGCGGCAGCTTGGCCAGCCGCGCGACGAATTCCTTGTTGTCGAACTTGCCGTCGAACAGATGTCCGGCGCGGTAGAGCTTCTGGATCCAGTCGGCGCCGATATATTCGTAAGTGATGCCCGAGGTGTGCCGCATCAGGTCCTCGATCGTGACCGGGCGGATCGGCGGCACCAGCTCGAGCTTGCTCAGATCGTTGCCGCCATCCGGTTCGATGCCGACCTTCACGTCGGCGAACGCCGGAATGTATTTCGACAGCGGGTCCTGCGGCGACAGCCTGCCTTCGTCGACCAGCATCATCGCGGCGGTGTTGGTGATCGGCTTGGTCATCGAATGCAGCGCGAACATGGTGTCCGGCCGCATCGGCGACTTGGTCGTGACGTCGCGATATCCGAAGGTCTTCAGATAGACCGGCTTGCCGTGCTGCTGGATCAGGATGGCGGCGCCTGGAATTTTTCCCGTCGCAACTTCGTTGTCGAAGAATGCGGTGATGCGTTCGAGCTTGTCCGGCGATGGGGCAGGGGCATCAGAGGCGCGCGCCGCGCCGGATATGACAAGTGCAAGACAGAAGAGCGCAGTCGCAGCCCTACGAAGCGTTCGCACGGAAGGCCGCGCTGCCCGATCAACTCTGCCCGACATTGAAAAGCCCGCCCCTGCCTATGCCTGAACGCCGCGGTTTTAGCGCAGGCGCCCCCGCACCATAATCATTTTCGGGCGAGTTTATTCCTCAACGATGGTCGAAATTCATACAATTTGCGTGGCGCCGACCGGCGTACGCACGGCATTCGACAGCACCTGCAGCGCCTGGCTCAGTTCGGCACGGTTGCGCGCGGCGCCGAGCGAGACACGTAGGCCGCGCGGCGCGGCATCGCCGGCCGCGAAGGCGTCTTCGCCGACCACGGCGAGGCCATTGCGCATCAGATGCGACAGCAGGTCGGTGCCGTCGAAATGTTTCGGCAGCGGCATCCAGAGATGGTGGCTCGCCGGCCGCGCCGCGTAGCTGACGCCCTTGAGGAAGCGGGACGCGAGCTGCTGGCGCGCGGCCGCCTCGTTGCGGATCGCGCGGATGATCTCAGTGGCGACGCCGGAGCGCAGCCATTGCGTGACCAGCGCGACCATCAAGGATGGCGGCATCTGCATGGTGGCCTGCATGCCGGCGCGCATCCGCTGCTCGGCGCTCGCATCCGGCGCCAGCAGATAGGCGACCCGCAAGGCCGGCGCGATGCATTTGGCGATGCTCGCGGCAAGGTAGGTGCGTTCCGGAATCAACGTGGCGATCGGCGCCATTTGCGGCTCGAGCGGGCCGTAGACGTCGTCCTCGATCAGGACGCAGCCGCGCTTCCTGATGATGTCGGCGATCGCCTTGCGCCTGACAGCGCCCATCGTCGCCGTGGTCGGGTTCTGCTGCGTCGGCACCAGATAGACCACCTTCGGCTTGTGCTTGCGGCAGGCCTCATCCAGCGCGTCGGGCCTCGCGCCCTCGCTGTCCATCGCAACGCCGACCAGGCGGACATCGAGCCGCGCCGCCGCGGCCTTGATGCCGGGAAACGTCAACGCCTCCGTCACCACGACATCGCCGGGCGAGGTCAGCGCCAGCAGGGCGTTGAAGATGATCGCCTGCGAACCCGGATAGATCACGATGCGGTCGGCCGATGCGTTCGGCACGCGCGGCTGCAGCCATGCGGCGCCGGCCTCGCGTTCCTCGGCGGTGCCGCCCGGACGCGTATAACCGAGATAGGCTGAAAATCCGGCCTCGGAACGGATGTTGGCAAGTCCCTGCGCGATGCGCAGGTCGAGATTGGCCTCGACCGGTTGCGGCGGCAGGTTCATCGAAAGGTCGATGTTGACGGGCGCCGGCAGATCGGACGCCGCGCGCGCGGTGGTCTCGGAGACGAAGGTGCCCTGGCCGACCCGGGCATCGAGCAGCCCGCGCCGCCGCGCCTCGCCATAGGCGCGCGTCACCGTGGTGAGGTCGATGCCGAGCGCGGTCGCCAGCGCGCGGTGGGTCGGCAGCCGCTGGCCGCGCACCAGACGCCCGCTCGCGATGTCGGCGGCCAGCGCATCGACGATGCGCAGGAACATCGGGCCGTGCCATTCCGAAACTGTAGGGATCCAATCCATGCAATCCAGCGCATTGTCTTTGATTGTATGCTATCGAAGGCATATTGTATGGATCATCAGATCAGGTCAAGGACAACGGCGAAAGGAAAACGACAATGACCGAGACGGTTTCCCTGCCAAAGGCGATGTTGCGCGGCTTCACCATGAAGTGCCCGAACTGCGGGCGCGGCCATCTGTTCGGCCGCTTCCTCAAGGTTGCCGATCATTGCGAGGTCTGCGGCGAGGACTTCACCCCGCAGCGCGCGGATGACTTTCCGGCCTATCTCGTCATCGTCGTGGTCGGCCACGTCGTGGTGCCGGCGCTGCTCTGGATGGAAATGACCTACGCGCCGCCGGCCTGGCTGCAACTGGCGATCTGGTTGCCGTTCACGCTGTTCAGCGCACTCGGATTGTTGCAGCCGACCAAGGGCGCGATCGTCGGATTGCAGTGGCAGCTCGGGATGGAGGGATTTGCGGCAACGCGGCGGGTTGCTGCGCCGGCGCGGGTGCGAACCAACGCCGGTTCCGTAGGGCGGATTAGCGAAGCGTAATCCGCCGCGCCGCTCGCGAGAAAGATGGTGGGTTACGCCTTCGGCTAACCCACCCTACGAAGATCAAATCGGATGGTGATGCGGCCGGAACATCCGGCCCTTCTCGGTCACCAGCACGACGGCGACTGCCGCCAGCGTGCAGAGGAAGAAGCCGGTCGCGAACGGCAGCAAGGTGCCGTCGTAATCCTGGCCGATCGTGGTGCCGACGCCGATCCCGAGCAGGGTGGTGATGGTGCCGTAGAGCGAAGTGGCGGTGCCGGCGATCTTGCCTTGCGGCTCCATCGCGAGCGCAGTGAAGTTCGCCATCATCAGCCCGAATGCGAACATCATCAGGCCCGCCAGCACCATGAACAGCGGCAGCGACAGCGTGTCGGTCTTCACCGCGATGAACAGCGCGCCGGCGACCACGGCAAAGCCGGTCAGCGCGGCGTGCGAGATCACGCGCATGCCGATGCGGCCGACGATGCGCGAGTTGAGGAAGCCGGCGATCGCGACGCCGACCGCGCAGGCCGCGAAGGCGACCGGGAAGTAATGTCCGAGCTTGAAGATCTCGGTGAAGATCTGCTGCGAGGAGAACACGAAGGCAAACAGCGAGCCCTGCACGCCGCCGGCGGCGAGCGCGTAGCCGAGCGTCTGGCGGTTGGTGACGGTCTGGCGGAACGCGGACAGCACCTCCGGGATCGCCAGCGACTTGCGCAATTCCAGCGGCAGCGTCTCCGGCATCCGCATCGCGCTCCAGGCCAGCGCGATCACGCCGTAGATCATCAAGAGCACGAAGATGCCGCGCCAATGCGTCAGCAGCATCACCGCCTGGCCGAATGACGGCGCGATCACGGGCACCGCGATGAACACCATCATGGCCAGCGACATCACGCTCGCCATCCGACGTCCGGCGTAGCAGTCGCGCACGATCGAGGTGGCGATCACGCGCGTTGCCGCAGTGCCGAGGCCTTGCAGCGCGCGCGCCAAGAGCAGCGTCTCGAACGAGGGCGCCATGATCGCGAGCAGGCCGGCGATGGTGTAGACGGTCATGCCGCCGAGCAGCACCGGGCGGCGGCCGAAACGATCCGACAGCGGGCCCATCACGAACTGGCCGACGCCGAAGCCGACCAGGAAGATCGACAGCACCATCTGCGGGCGGTTGGCGTCAGCGATCTGGAAGGCGGAGCGGATGTTCGGCAGCGCCGGCAGCATCATGTCCATCGCCAGCGGGTTGAGCGCCATGATGGAGGCGATGACGACGACGAATTCCGGGAAGCCCATCGGGCGGTGGCCTGAGGAAACCCAGGCATCGGCATTGATGTCAGACACTTAAGACCTCGTGGCGAACCCGGATCATAATGCTCTTGCTGCGTTGCACAATCGGCGTTTCGGGATGGGAGACCGTCACCGGCGGGTGAGGTAGCCGGGTCATGGAACCGGCGCCGAGGGCATCGGGTGGCGCGCTATCGTTGCTGCTGCAACTATTTTGCTCGTCCCCCGCGAAAACCTCTGCTATCCCGGTACCAGCATCCGTGCTGGGCAGGCGCATCGCGGCCGATCACGCCGGCACGGCCAAAGAACGGGTTTTGGGGAGGCCACATGTCCATCGAAATCTCCGCGCGTTCGCGCGGCGCTACGCTGTCGGATGAGGAGCGCAAGGTCCTCACCGCAACGCTCGTCGGCACCACGATCGAATGGTACGACTTCTTCGTCTACGCCCAGGCCGCTGGCCTCGTGTTCGGCGCGCTGTTCTTCGCGCCGATGAACGCCAACAACCCGCTGCTGGCGCAGATCGTCTCGTTCGCGACGCTCGGCCTCTCATTCCTGTTCCGTCCGCTCGGGGCCATCGTCTGCGGCCATCTCGGCGACCGCTTCGGCCGCAAGAACATGCTGGTCGTCACGCTGCTGTTGATGGGGGCTGCGACCGCGCTGGTCGGCCTGCTGCCGACGTATGCCCAAATCGGCGCCTGGGCGCCGGCGCTCCTCATTCTTCTGCGCATCCTGCAGGGCTTCTCGGCCGGCGGCGAGTGGGGCGGCGCGGCGCTGATGTCGGTGGAGTCGGCACCCGTCGACAAGCGCAGCTTCTTCGGCTCGTTCCCGCAGGTCGGCACCCCACTCGGCATGATCCTGGCGACCGGCGTGCTGTGGGTGCTGACCACGATTCTCGGCAAGCAAGCGATGATCGAATGGGGCTGGCGGATTCCGTTCCTGCTGTCGATCCTGCTGATCGTCGTCGGCATCGTGATCCGCCGCACGGTTGAAGAGTCTCCGGTGTTCAAGGCGATGCAACGGCGGCACAAGGAATCCTCCGCGCCGCTCAGGGAGCTGATGCGCAATCACAGCAAGGAAATTTTGCGCACCGCGTTGATCTTCATGGCCAACAATGCGGCCGGTTACATCCTGATCGCGTTCATCATCAGCTACGGCGCCAACACGCTGAAGATGCCGTCCGAGCAGCTGCTCTTGATCGGCACGCTCGCGGCCGTGAGCTGGTTCATCTTCACGCTGCTCGGCGGCATCCTCGGCGACAAGATTGGTCGCGTGCGCTGCTTCCAGATCGGCTACACCCTGATGGTGCTGTGGGCGGTGCCGATGTGGTTTCTGATCGACAGCAAGAATCTGTTGCTGTTCTTCATCAGCGCCGTCGGCCTCACCATCGCGCTCGGTTTGTCCTATGGCCCGCAGGCCGCGCTCTATGCCGAGCTGTTTCCGGCCAAGGTGCGCTATTCCGGCGTCTCGATCGGCTACGCGCTCGGCGCCATCTTCGGCGGCGCCTTCGCGCCGATGATCGCGCAATGGATCATCGGCGCCTACGGCGAGTCCTGGCGTGTCGGCGTCTACATCGCGGTGCTGTCGCTGATCTCGCTGATCACGGTGTCGACGATCAGGGATCCGCAGGGCGTCGATCTGAACGTGAAGGATGCGGGCGGATAGCTCTGTAGGGCGACTAGCCTTCGGCTAATCCACCCGGCGCAGCGGAGCTAACCGCCGAGCATCGCCTTCAGCTTCTTGACCGCGCTGTCGGGCGTCGTCAGCACCTCGCGGCCGGTGACGGCGGCGACGCGCTCGGCGGCCGGTGCCATGCTGTACTGCGCGAGCGCGATCAGATCGCAGTCGCGCAAATCCTTGGCTGCCTCGACCACGATACGGTCATGCTCGGCGCGGTCGCCGCGATCGAGCGCCGCCAGCGCGCCCTCGGCGAGCTTCGGCACCAGCGTGACCGAGGATGGGAATTCAGGCGGCATCGACACCAGCGTGGGCGGGAAGGTCGAGAGCAGGCCGATCCGTTGTCCCTTCGCCACCGTCTGCTCGATCATGGCCTCGTTCGGCTTCAGCACCGGCATCGGCGCATGCGCGCGCGCCACCGCCTCGATGCAGGGGCCGAACGCCGAGCAGGTGAAGAGAATGCCGTCGGCGCCGGTGCTGGCAGCATAGCTGCCCACGGTCAGAAAGCGCTCGGTCATCCGCTCGGTGAGCTTGCCGTCGCGCGCGAGGTCGGCCGACAGGCTGTCGTCGAGCAGGTTCATCAGCCGCGCTTCCGGCCAATGCTTTGCGAACGATGCCTCGATCGGCACGATCGAGTGTTTCAGGGCGTGAATGAGCGTGATGCGCATGGTGTGTTATCGCCTCTTCTTCCTCCCTCTCCCCGCCCTTCGCGGGGAGAGGGCAGGGGTGAGGGGCTCTATCATCGCAGCAGGTGAGGGTGGAATATGCGGAGGCTCCCCCTCACCCGGATTGCTTCGCAATCCGACCTCTCCCCGCAAGCGGGGCGAGGTGATCCGTCACTTAAATGGGATCGCGTACATCAGGCCGCCCTTGCTCCAGGTGCCGTTGAGGCCGCGCTCGAGCTTCAGGGGGCTCGCCTTGCCGACATTACGCTCGAAGATCTCGCCGTAATTGCCGCCGGCCTTGATCGCCCCAACCAGCCATTTGTTGTCGAGGCCGAGCCGCGAGCCGAGATCGCCGGATGCGCCGAGCAGGCGCTGGATCGCCGGGACCTGTGACTTCGTCATCTCGTCGACATTGGCCTGCGTGACGCCGAGCTCTTCGGCTTCAACGAGGCCATAGTGCAGCCAGGTGATGATGTCGCTCCAGACCTCGTCGCCGTTGCGGGTGAACGGGCCGAGCGGCTCCTTGCTGATGGTCTGCGGCAGCACGACGTAGTCGTCGGCCTTCGGCGCTGCGGTTGCGACCGCGCCGGCGAGCGCGGAAGCATCCTGGGTCATGGCATCGCAGCGGCCGCCGAAGAAGGTCTGGTACATGGTGTCGGGGCGGTCGAACACCAGCGGCTTCCAGTCGATGCCGTTGGCGCGGCCGTAGTCGCCGAGCGTCACCTCATGCGTGGTGCCCTGCGCGACGCAGACCGTGGCGCCCTTGAGATCCTTCAGCTCCTTCACGCCGAGGTCCTTCTTCACCACGAAACCCTGGCCGTCGTAGAAATTGACCGGGCCCTGGCGCAGGCCGAGCGTGGTGCCGCGCAGGTAAGTCTGCGTCGAGTTGCGGTAGAGCACGTCGATCTCGCCCGACTGCAGCGCGGTGAAGCGGTTCTGCGCCGTCAACGCGACGTAACGCACCTTGTTGGCATCGCCGAGGATGCCGGCGGCAAGCGCGCGGCAATAGTCGACATCGAGGCCCTTGAAATTGCCTTGCGAGTCCGGCGCCGAGAAGCCGGCAAACCCGGTCGAGACGCCGCACACCAGCGTGCCGCGCTGCTTGACGGTGTCGAGCGTCGCTGCGCTTGCGCCAGCGATGCTGGCGGCAAGAACGGTTGCAGTGATCAATACCCTGTACATTCTGTCCTCCTCCTAATGACCAACATCCTTCAACGCGCTGTCTACCGCAGCGCCGAGCCTTTCGACGATCATGTCGATGTCGCCGGAAGTTGCGATATAGGGCGGGGCGAGCAGCACATGGTCGCCGCGCTGGCCGTCGGCGGTGCCGCCCGACGGATAGCAGCCGAGGCCGCCGGCAAAGGCTGCGGACTTGATCCGCTGATGCAGCTTCAGCTTGGGATCGAACGGCTGCCGCGTACCGCGGTCTGCGACCAGCTCGATCCCCCAGAACAGCCCGCGGCCCCTGATGTCGCCGACATGGCGGTGATTGCCGAAGCGTTCGACGAGCCGCTGCTCGAGCTGGCGGCCGCGTTCCTTGACCCGTTCGAGCAGCTTCTCCTCGCTGATCACCTTCTGCACCTCGAGCGCGGCGGCGCAGGCGAGCGGATGCGCGAGATAGGTGTGGCCGTGCTGGAACGCGCCGGAGCCGTTGCGCACGGTGTCGACGATGCTGCCGCTCGCGAGCATCGCGCCGATCGGCTGATAGCCGCCGCCGAGCCCCTTGGCGACCGCCTGGATGTCGGGCGAGATGCCTTCCTGCTCCCACGCATGCAGCGTGCCGGTGCGGCCCATGCCGCACATCACCTCGTCGAGGATCAGCAGCGCGCCGTGACGGTTGCAGATCTCGCGCACCGCCTTGAAGTAGCCTTCCGGTGCCGGCACGCAGCCGGCGGTGGCGCCGACCACGGGTTCGGCGATGAAGGCGGCGACGTTCTCGGGGCCGAGCCGCTGGAATTCGGCCTCGAGCTCGGCGGCAAGCCGCGCCACAAAGGCCGCCTCGGATTCATCGTCGCGCTTCTCGTGATAGGCAAAGGCCGGGGTGACGTGGCTGAACGAGGGCGACAGCAGCGGCGCATAGGGCTCGCGGCGCCAGGCATTGCCGCCGGCCGACAGCGCGCCGAGCGTGTTGCCGTGATAGCTCTGGCGGCGCGCGATGAAGCGGGCGCGCTTCGGCTCGCCGCGCTCGATGAAATATTGCCGCGCCAGCTTGATCGAGGCCTCGATCGCCTCCGAGCCGCCGCTGACGAAATAGACATAGCCGAGGCCGCCGGGCTCGTGGCCGACCAGCCGCTCGGCGAGCTCTTCCGCCGGCTCGGAGGAGAAGAAGCCGGTATGCGCATAGGCAATCTTGGACGCTTGCCTCGCGATCGCGGCAAGGATGCGCGGATGCTGATGGCCGAGGCAGGACACCGCGGCGCCGCCGGAGGAATCGAGAATGCGGTGGCCATCTTCCGCGATCAGCCAGACACCGTCGCCGCCGATCGCCTTGGGCGGGGTTTCGCGCAGGCTGCGATGCATCACGCGGCTCTTGTTGGCGGCCATGATACTTATCCTTTCTCGACAAAATATTGCGACATCTCGGCAAGCCGGCCCTCGGTCTCCTCCAGCTTGCGTTTTGCGCTCGCGCCGCCCAGCGTGAAGGCAACGGCGGCGAGCGACTGGGCGACCGCGATCGCGCCGGTCAGGCTCGGGAAGAAGCCGGGCGAGGAGGCGGCCTCGAACAGCAGCAGATGATCGGCTCCCTCGGCCATCGGCGCTGTGATCGTGTCGGCGATCGCGATCAGCGTGGCGCGCGCCTGATGCGCCGCACGTGCGGTCTCGACGCTGACCAGGGTGTAGGGCGCAAAACCGATCACCACCACGGCGTCGCCTGAACGGAAGGCGCCGTGGTCGAGATCGAACGGACCGGAACCGCCGACCAGCTGCACGGCGTCGGGGCGGAACAGGCGAAGCTGATACGTCAAAAGTTCCGCAACGCTGCGGCAGCTGCGAAAGCCCGTGATCCAGATCCTGTCAGCGGCGTGCAGCGCACGCGCGGCGTCAGCGATCGCGCTCGCGGAAATCCGGGTAAGCCCCGCGGCTTCCGCCTCCAGCTTGTCGTGCACCAGTTTGACATCGGCATTCGGCCCGGCGCGGCGGCTTCTGGCGCGACCGGAGAACGGCGAGCCCTGCGCCGGCCGTCGCGCCTCGGTGAGAGCGGCGCGCAATTCGTCCCAGCCGGAATAGCCGAGGGCCTTGGCAAGACGGGTGAAGGAGGCTGGATCGGCGCCGGCGACCGCGGCAAGTTCGCGCATCGAGCGCGTGGTGGCGTCGTAATCATTGGCTGCGACAAACCGACCGACTTCCTGCAACCGCATTGGCAGCGACGGCAATGCGCTGCACAATTCGTTGAGGGGCGATGGTTTCGGCTGAGCCTGGGCCATGAAACATATGTTGCACGAATATCAATTTGGTGCAACATATGAAGTGCGCAGCCCCGAATACGCTCTTGCGCATGGCAGAAGATCGCTTCTCAGAGGATCCTGTGCTGTGACGACGTCGACGCCGCAACGCCCCGCCCGGGCTCCAAGTCGCTCCTGGCGGCTTTCGCTCAGCGATCCCCGCGTCGCCGGCCTGTTCTGGCAGGTCCTGGTGGTCGCCATCGCGGTCGCCATCGTCGCGTGGCTGTGGTCGAACGCGGTCCATAATCTCTCGGTGCGGCGCATCTCGACCGGCTTCGCCTTCCTCGGCCGCGAAGCCGGCATGCCGATCGCGGACTCCTGGATCGACTACACGCCGAAGAACACTTACCTGCGCGCCTTCATCGTCGGCATCGTCAACACGCTGCGCGTCGCCGTGATCGGCATCGTGCTGGCGACCGTGATCGGCACGCTGGTCGGCATTGCGCGGCTGTCGTCGAACTGGCTCCTGGCGCGGCTCGCCGCCGTCTATGTCGAAGTGCTGCGCGACCTGCCGCTGCTGCTGCAGCTTCTGTTCTGGTACGTGCTGATGCAGGGCCTGCCGGCGGCGCGCCAGGCCTGGAAGCCGGTCGAGGGCGTCTATCTCTCCAATCGCGGCCTGATCCTGCCGTCGGTCCCGCTGCATGAAGCCAATTGGTGGACCATCCTGGCGCTGGTCGCGGGCGTGTTCGTCTTCCATGTCGTCAGGCGCCGCCTGATCGCGCAGCAGATGCTCGACGGCCGCGCGCGGCCGGCCTGGCCTTACGCGCTCGGGCTCGTCGTCGCGCTGCCTGCGCTGGTGTCGTGGTTTGTGGGCGCGAGCTGGAGCATCGCGCTGCCGGAGCTGCGCGGCTTCAACTTCGTCGGCGGGCTGACCCTGGCGCCGGAATACTTTGCGCTGCTGATCGCGCTCGTCACCTATACGTCGGCGTTCATCGCCGAGATCGTGCGCAGCGGCATCCAGGCGGTGCCGCGCGGCCAGTCGGATGCCGCCAAGGCGCTTGGGCTCAAGCGCAGCTTCGTGCTGCAACACATCGTGCTGCCGCAGGCGCTGCGCGTCATCATCCCGCCGATGACCAGCCAGTATCTGAACCTGACCAAGAATTCCTCGCTCGCGGTCGCGGTCGGCTACCAGGACATCGTCTCAATCGCCAACACCACGCTGAACCAGACCGGGCAGGCGATCGAGTCGATCGCGCTGATCATGATGGTGTTCCTCACCATCAGCCTCGGCATCAGCCTGTTCATGAACTGGTACAATGCGCGGATCGCGCTGGTGGAGCGCTGACATGAGCTCGGTCGCGCACCTTCCGCAGGATCCGTTGCCGATCGGCCCGCGCCCGGCGCCACGGGCGCTCGGCGGACATCTCACAGCGTGGCTGCGCGCCAACCTGTTCGCCTCGATCCCGTCCGGCATCATGACCTTGCTGCTGCTGTTCGTGCTCGGCAAGGCCTGTATCGGTCTCTGGCAGTGGGGCATCGCGAACGCCGTCTGGATCGTCTCCGGCAATGACAGCAGCGCCTGCCGCGCGCTGCGCGGCATCGGCGCCTGCTGGGCCGTCGTTCCCGAGAAGTACCGCTTCATCCTGTTCGGCACCTATCCGTTCGACGAGCAGTGGCGGCCGGCGCTCGTAGTCGTGATCTTCATCGCGCTGTTCGCGGTCTCGAGCCGCCGCAGCTTCTGGCGCAAGGAGCTGTTCCTGCTGTGGGCCGCGGCCCTGGTCGTGATCGGTTGCTTGATGTGGGGCGGCTTCCTTGGCCTCAGCTTCGTCACGCAGGACCGCTGGGGCGGGCTGCCGGTGACGCTGATCCTGGCGACCTTCGGGCTCGCGTTCGGCTTTCCGCTCGGCATCCTGGTCGCGCTCGGCCGCCGCTCGAAATTGCCGGCGATCCGCTCGCTCTGCGTGCTCTATGTCGAATTGATCCGCGGCGTGCCGCTGATCAGCCTGCTGTTCATGGCGAGTGTGATGTTCCCGCTGTTCATGCCCGACGGCGTCAACATTGACAAACTGCTGCGCGCGCAGATTGCCTTCATCCTCTATGCCGGCGCCTACCTTGCGGAAGTCGTGCGCGGCGGCCTGCAGGCGGTGCCGCGCGGACAATATGAGGCCGCCGATGCGCTCGGGCTGTCCTACTGGGAGAAGAACGCGCTGATCGTGTTGCCGCAGGCGATCCGCCACGTCATCCCGCCGCTGGTCAACACCTTCATCGCCTTCTTCAAGGATACCAGCCTGGTCCTGATCATCGGCATCTTCGACCTCCTGACCACCGCCAAGACCGCGATCGTCGATCCGGCCTGGCAGTCCTTCAGCGTCGAGGTCTATGTCTTCGTCGGCGTGATCTACTTCATCTTCTGCTTTGCGATGTCGCGCTACAGCCGCGGCCTCGAGGCGCAGCGCGGAACGAACTGAGCGATCCGGGCTCGCCGTCGCTTGCGTCGTTCACATGCTGCATCTTCGATGTCAGCCTGTTCGCATCCGCAGCTTCCTGCTTTGATTTTTGCAACGGCCTGTTCCGACTTTAAGGATGCGACAACCAAGATTTGGCCGATGGCCGGCGCAGAGCGCGGCTGGCACAGAGTGCACTAGGCGCTGTTCCACCCGTAACTTATCTTCAAAGCCATTGGGATTCGCGAGCGCGCGATGACTGAAATCATTGTTTGCGCGGGCATTGTCCTGTTTGGACCGAGCGCCGCGCAATGGCTGCCGTTTCTTTTTCATACGAATGCATGGTGCCTGCCTGATAGGGCTTTTTTCTGATTTGTTGCACGCCAATGGCCGAAGACAACGTCGTCTATCCGGAGAACACCCGAAGCCAGGTCGACGATGCCCTGCAGGGGTTTTCGACTGATGAGCTTCGTGACCTCCTGACAGAGATCGAGCAGTTCTTGAGTCCTGAAGCCAAACCTCGCCGACCAGGACTGCGACTGGCGGGAGGCACCTACATCAATGAGTCCATCGCGCGCGCAAACACGGATCACTACCTGGATCTGTTCAGGCGCTCGGACGTTCCAACCAGCACGAGACCAATTCCCAACAGCCGGTCGCTTGAGGAAGAAGACAGGCTCGTTCGCCGGAGCGAGCAGCTTGAGTTTGCCGAAGGCAAGGCCGCAACATGCCGGGCCTGGGCAGATCGCCAACGGCGTCTGACGGAATCGTTTGCCCCCGGATCGGTTGATCGCGAGCAGGCCGAACAGCTGCTCGTCAATTTCGAGGTGCTTGCACAGGTCATCGAGGGATTCTGTCGCCGGATGCGCCTCAGGGTGAACCATCGCCCGCTTTAAGGGCAGGACCGCCTCGGCTGACGGGCAATACCGGTCGAAACGCCCGGCAGCGAACGCGCGGCCCGACACAAGTCCTGAATCCGTCGCTGGCGCCTCCACAGAATGAATGCCCCAGGCAACCGGAGGCTTGCCAAGCCGGCTCCATCCTATTTATGATCATAAAATGGATAAATCGGCTCTTCCGTCCCTGGACCCGTCGCGGCGCGCCGCGATCAAGCGCAAGCGCTCGGACGCGGTCGCCGACCTGATCCGCAGCCACATCTTCCAGGCCGGGTTGCAGCCCAACGACCGGCTGCCGCAGGAGGTTGAGCTGATCGAGATGTTCGGCTGCAGCCGCTCGACCATCCGGGAGGCGCTCAAATCGCTGGAAGTGCAGGGGCTGGTGCAGAACACGACAGGTCCCGGCGGCGGCGCGCGGGTGGCGACGGTGTCGATCAACCGGATCGTCGGCCTGCTCAGCAACTACTTCTATTTCCAGTGGATCTCTACCGCGCAGATCTATCAGATCCGCCGCCTGATCGAGCCGGAGCTCGCCTTCAGCGTGGTCGGCCACCTCACGGCAGCGCATTTCGCGGCACTCGACAAGGCGATCGCGGTTCAGGAGCATCATCCCGGCGGCATCGCGGACTGGGAGCACCACCGCCACGCCGAGATCGACTTCCACGACATCCTGATCGAGGCCTGTCCGAATCCGTTGCTCGGCCTGGTCGCCCGCTTCGTCAACGAGGCGATCCGCCATTTGATCGGCAAGCTCGGCGTGCAGGAATTCGCATCCAGCTTCACCTGCGAGAACATCGAATTTCACAAGCGCCTGATGGCCGCGTTCCGCTCCGGCAATGCGGCGCGTGCCCGCCGAGTGATGCTCGATCATGTGCTGAGCGCCGAAGCCGTGGTCGTTCCCGCGGAAGACCGGCGCATGGATCTGCCGGTCTTTCACCAGCCGTTGCGGCTCGACTGAAGCGCAACGGCCGACTGTTGCATACGCTTTGGAGGAAACAACAATGGTCAAGCGGCGCGAGAATGAGTTGTGGAGCTGGTCGGCCGTCGATCTGGCGCGCGCGATCGCGACGCGCGCGATCTCGAGCCGGGACGCCGTGCAGTCCAGTCTCTACAGGATCGCGCAGGTCAATCCGGCGTTGAACGCCATTGTCGAGGTGCTGGCCGATGAGGCGCTGGCCGCGGCGGACACCGCGGATGCCGCGGTGAAATCTGGCGCAGAGCTCGGCGCGCTGCACGGCGTGCCGGTCACCATCAAGGTCAATGTCGATCAGCGCGGCCATGCCACCACCAACGGCGTCGTCGCCTTCCGCGATGTCATCGCCGCCGAGGACAGCCCGGTGGTCGCGAACTTCCGCAAGGCGGGCGCGGTTATCGTCGGCCGCACCAACACGCCGGCCTTCTCGCACCGCTGGTTCACCAACAACGATCTGCACGGCGCGACCTACAATCCCTGGAGCCGGCACTTGACGCCGGGCGGCTCCAGCGGCGGCGCCGCATCGGCCGTCGCCTCCGGCATGGGCGCGATCGCGCATGGCAATGATTTCGGCGGCTCGATCCGCTATCCCGCCTATGCCTGCGGCGTCGCCGGCCTGCGTCCGACCCCGGGACGCATTCCGTCATTCAATCCATCGGCAACCAGCGATCGTCCGATCACCGCGCAGATGATGTCGGTGCAGGGGCCGCTCGCCCGCTCGGTCGCCGATCTGCGCACCGGCCTCGCCGCGATGGCGCAGGCGGATGCGCGCGATGGCACGTGGATGCCGGTGCCCTTGCAGGGCGCGCCACTCAAGCGTCCGATCGGCGTTGCGATCGCGGCGACGCCGTTCGGCGACGAGGCACCGGAGGTCAGCGCAGCGGTGCGCGCCGCCGGCCGCTGGCTCGCGGACGCCGGCTTTGCCGTGGAGGAGACCACGCCGCCGCGGCTCGCAGAGGCCGCCGATCTCTGGCATCGCCTCGTCATCAATGAGGAGCGCCGCGTGCTGGCGCCGATGATCCGCAAATTCGGCGACGACCGCAGCCGCTATAATCTCGACTGCCATGTCGCCTATGCGCCCGAGCTCGATGGCGATCAGGTGCTGGCCTGCTTCGAGCGGCGGCTTTCGATCGTGCGGGCCTGGCAGCTGTTCCAGGAGCGCTGCCCGGTCATCATCCTGCCGGTTTCGGCGCAACTGCCGTTCCGCTTCGATCAGGATCAGGAAGACGCAACAGTGGTGCGTGCGCTGCTCGACGCGCAGCGGCCGCTGCTCGCGGTGCCCGCGCTCGGCTTTCCGTCGGTCGTGGTGCCGACGGGGACTGCCGGCGGCGTGCCGGTCGGCGTGCAGGTGATCGCCGGCCGCTTCCGCGAGGACGTCTGTCTCGCCGTCGCCGAGGTGATCGAGGCGCGGGCCTCGACGCTGACGCCGATCGATCCGCGCGACTGAAGGCACGCGGTTTTCGAAACCAACAACAAGCACTGAGCATCATGGGAGAGTACAAAGTGACGACTACACCGATCTGGCAATGGTCCGCCGTCGAGACGGCGGCGGCGATCAGGAACAACCAAGTGACCTCGGAGCAGGTGGTTCGTGCCCATCTCGACCGCATGCAGGAAGCCAACCCGGCGCTCAACGCAGTCGTCGTCGATCTCGGCGCATCGGCGATGCAGGCCGCCAAGGCGGCGGACGAGGCGCTGGCAGCGAGCAAGGGGAAGGGCGGCACGGCGGGACCGCTGCACGGCGTGCCGGTCACGATCAAGATCAACATCGACGTCGAAGGCCAGGCCAATTCGAACGGCGTGGTTGCCTTCAAGGACAATATTGCGCCGGGCGACTCGCCGGTGACGGCCAATCTCAAGAGGGCTGGCGCCATCATCATCGGCCTGACCAACACGCCGGAATTCTCGCTGCGCGGCTTCACCGACAACCCGCTGCACGGCCTGACGCGCAATCCCTGGAATGCCGAGGTGACCTGCGGCGGATCATCGGGCGGCGCCGGCGCGTCGATCGCGGCCGGCATCGGCACCATCGCGCATGGCAACGACATCGGCGGCTCGCTGCGCTGGCCGGCGCATTGCAACGGCATCGTCACCATCAAGCCGACCCAGGGCCGGATTCCGGCGTTCAATCCCAGCGCAACGGCTGAACGGCCGCTGATGGCGCAGTTCATGTCGTCGCAGGGGCCGCTGGCGCGCCACGTCGCGGACGTGCGCCTTGGCCTCGAGGTGATGGCGCAGCGCGATCCGCGCGATCCCTGGTATGTGCCGGCGCCGCTGCAAGGGCCGAAGCCTGCCGCACCGGTCAAGGTCGCGCTGGCAAAGATCCCCGAGGACATGGTGACCGATCGCGGCGTGATCGCGCTTCAGCGCAAGGCGGCGGACTACCTGGCCGATGCCGGCTACGCGGTTAGCGAGGTCGAGGTGCCCGATCTCAACAAGGTCTGGCAGCTCTGGTGCGACCTGATCATGACCGAGACCCGCATCCTGCAGCAGGAGCAGATGCTGGCGACCTCCAGCGCCGACTTCCAGAAGACATTCCACGGCTTCATGGCGCTGGCCAATCCGCTGGACCAGGCCGGCTACATGAAGGCGATCGCCGAGCGTTCGCGCCACATCAGGAACTGGATGATGTTCCTCGAGCAGTATCCACTGGTGCTGATGCCGACCTCGGTGCGCAAGACGCCGGAGGTCAATGCCGATCTCGGCGGCGACCAGCGCGTGAAGGATTTGTTCTGGAACGATTTGCGCTTCATTTCGTCGATGAACGTGCTGGGGCTGCCGGCGGCCGTGGTGCCGGTCGGGCTGCACGAGGGCCTGCCGGTCGGCGTGCAGATCGTCGGCTCGCGCTACCGCGAGGACATGTGTCTCGATGCCGCCGAGGCGATCGAGCGCAAGGCCGGCATCCTGGCACGGCAGTTGTGGGAGCGGCGCTGAGGCGATCAGGCCGTTTCGGATTGTTCAATCGTATGACCCAAAGAGCGCCGCGGCGAATTCTCGCCGCGGCGTTCGCATGATGACGCGCGCGTGTCGGCACTTCGAGCTTGTTCCTTCTCCCGGAATTTGTGCGCGGATTCGCAGAGCGCCATTCCGGCTGCGGGGTTGCCCGCGGTCCCTGATTCCTTCAGGAGTTCGTCCGAACCATCCGAATCCCTGGGAACGAAATGTCCATCACGAAACGCTCGCATGTCCTGATCGCAATTGCCGCGCTGTGTCTCTGCTTCGCCGCCGGCGCAGCTCGCGCGGAGGATGGTGTCCTGCGCGTCGGCATCATCACCGACATGAGCGGGCAATATTCCGACGGCAATGGCCCGGGATCGGTGATCGCGGCGCAGATGGCCGCGGAGGAAATCGGCGGCACCGTCGCCGGACGCAAGATCGAGATCATCTCGGCCGATCACCAGAACAAGCCTGACGTCGCAACCGGCATCGTGCGCAACTGGATCGACAACAAGGGCGTCGACGTGATCGCCGAAGGCGTCAATTCCGCGGTGGCGCTCGCGATCCAGACCGTGACGCGCGAACGCAAGAAGCTGTTCCTGATCTCGGGCTCCGGCTCATCCGATCTCACCGGCAAGCAGTGCTCGCCGACCAGCGTGCAGTGGACCTACGACACCTATGCCTCCTCGAACGCCACGGCGAAGGCAGTGGTCGCGCGCGGCGGCGCGCCCTGGTTCTTCCTCACCGCGGATTATGCGTTCGGCCAGGCGCTGGAGCGCGACGCCAGCAAGGCCGTGACGTCGGCCGGCGGCAAGGTGCTGGGCGCGGTCCGTCATCCGTTCGACACCGCCGATTTCTCGTCCTTCCTGCTGCAGGCCCAATCCTCCGGAGCCAAGATCCTGGCGCTCGCCAATGCCGGCTCCGACTTCCGCAACGCGGTATCGCAGGCCGACGAGTTCAACATCCGCGCCAGCATGCAGCTCGTCGCGCTGCAGGTGACGCTCACCGACGTGCCGGCGCTTGGCCTCGCGCACGCGCACGACCTGCTGTTCACCGATTCCTTCTATTGGGATCGCACGCCGGAGACCCGCGTCTTCGCCCAGGAGTTCTTCAAGCGGCACGGCGCGATGCCGACCGCCTACCAGGCCGGCGTCAACTCGGCGCTGCGGCACTATTTCAAGGCGGTCGCCGCCACCAACTCGGTCGATTCCGAGACCGTGATCGCGCAGATGCGCAAGACCCCGGTCAATGATTTCTTCGCTCAGAACGGCGTGGTGCGCGAGGACGGCCGCATGGTGCACGACATGTATCTGATGCGCATCAAGAAGCCGGAAGAGTCCAGGGGCAAATGGGATCTCTACGAATATCTCGCGACGGTGCCGGGCGACCAGGCCTTCCGTCCGCTCGATGAAGGCGGCTGCCCCTACGTCGCCAAGGCGCATTAAGGGCGCGAGGCTCGACGCCGCGGAATGCCGTGAGGTGGCCCCCGGGTGAACTGACCGGTGAGCGCATCGTTCTTACAAATCGCTCGCTTGTCGCTGTGAAGAATTCGGAGGCCCAACGCTGTCATCGCCCGCTTGACCGGGCGATCCAGTACGCCGCGGCCTCTCGGCTCAAGCGCAGATGCCTCTGGAATACTGGATCACCCGCTTTCGCGGGTGATGACAGCGCGTTGTTTGACATCTCGAATTGAGGGTATCCTCCATCGCGAACCGTCATCGCGACCGCCGCATCCAGCATCAAGAGGCACCATGACCAGCACCATCGAGGCTCAAGACGGCGGCTACCGTTTCATGCCCGGCGTCAGTCAGTATTCCTGCGGCATTGGCGCGCTGCCCGGTTATGCCATCGAGCGGGTCAGATTCTCTGAACCGGTGTCGCTGAGCGCGGGTTTCGAACGGATTGCCGATATCATCAGGAACGCTGGCCGCCCGCTCACCGCATTCGGCGCCTGCGAACTGCGTTCACCGGCGCCGTTCACCGAGGAAGGATTCAGGGCCTTCAACGAGATCTACACCAAGACGCTGATCGCCTGGGGCGTGATGCGCGACGGCGTCAATCCGGTGGCGCGCAGCAATGTCTGTCCAAAACTCGATCCGCCCGCCGAGCCGAGCTTCCACGCCTTCTGCTACACGGTGCCGGCTGCGAAGGATGCACCTCGCAGCTTCGTCGTGGCCGGCAGCGGCGAGTCGGTCGAGGGCAAGGCCAATTATCGCGATCATACCATAGCGCCCGGCGATACCAGCCCCGCCGGCATCCTGGCCAAGGCGAAATTCGTGGCTGACGAGATGGAACGCCGGATGAGCGCGTTCGGCGGCTCCTGGCGGGACACCACCGCGGTGCAGCTCTACACCGTGCATGATGTCTATCCGGTGCTGGAAAGCGAGCTCGGCCGCCGCGGTGTGCTACACAACGGCCTGACCTGGCATTTCGACCGGCCGCCGGTGGTCGGGCTCGACTTCGAAATGGATTGCCGGCGCGTGCATCGCGAGCGCGTGGTGTGATGGTTCGGTCGCGTGATGCATCAAAAGCGCGTGTGGGTGCATGTGCACGCGCGTGCCCTTTCTTGACACGGGTCGCGTCAACCGTTTCCCTTCGCCATCGAAACCAGTGGCTGGGTGAACGCGGGTGCAGAACCAATCTGTGATCAGGCGGCGGGATTTGCTGGCGCTGATCGGGACCATCGCCGGTAGTTCGGCGATGTATCAGGCGATGACGAACCTCGGCTTCGCGTCCGAGTCGCCCTACAAGGGCCCGCTCAAGCTCACGGGCGACGTGAAGGGCGCTTCGGTGCTGATTCTCGGCGCCGGGCTTGCCGGCATGACTGCGGCGCTGGAACTGCGCAAAGCCGGCTACAAGGTCCAGATCCTCGAGTTCAACAATCGCGCAGGCGGCCGCAACTGGTCGATCCGCGGCGGTGACAGCTTTACCGAGCTCGGCGGCTTCAAGCAGACCTGCCAGTTCGAGCAGGGGCTCTATCTCAATCCCGGCCCGTGGCGGATTCCCTATCATCATCGGGCGCTGCTCGATTACTGCCGCCGGCTCAACGTGACACTGGAACCCTTCATCCAGCTCAACCACAATGCCTATGTGCACGCGACGCGTGCATTCGACGGCAAGCCGCAACGCTTTCGCAGCGTCAAGGCGGATTTCCAGGGCGGGGTGTCGGAGCTGCTGGCGAAAGTCAGCCAGCAGGGCAGGCTCGACGAGTTCGTCAGCAAGGAAGATCAGGAGATCCTGCTGCAGGCGCTGCGCGACTGGGGCGCGCTGGATCGCGATTACAAGTACAATGCCAATCTGCGTTCCGCCGACGTCCGCGGTTATGCGCGCGATCCCGGCGGCGGCTTGATGGGCGATCCGCTGCCCAGCGATCCGATCTCGCTGCAGGAGCTGTTGCGGTCGCGGATGTGGCGTTATGTGCAGAGCTTCGCGCACTACGATTTCCAGACCACCATGTTCCAGCCGGTCGGCGGCATGGACATGATCGGCAAGGCGTTCGCGCGCGAGGTCGGCGATCTCATCCGCTATAACGCCAAGGTGACGCAGATCCAGCAGAACGGCTCGGGCGTCACCGTGAGCTATGTCGACACCGCCGGTCCGTCCACGGTGCAGCAGGCGACTGCCGACTGGTGCATCTGCACCATCCCGCTGCCGATCCTGAGCCAGCTGCCCGTCGACGTCGGCGGGCCGATGAAGAATGCGATCGATTCCTTGCCCTACGCCGCCTCGGTGAAGGTCGGGCTGCAGTTCAAGCGGCGGTTCTGGGAAGAGGACGAGGCGATCTATGGCGGCATCAGCTACACCGATCTGCCGATCCGGAACATCGGCTATCCGAACTATGGCTTCAACCGCGGCGGCCGCGGCGTGCTGCTCGGCGCGTACCTGTATGAGGGCGCCAATTCCTTCGAGTTCACCGCGATGACGCCGGCCGAACGGGTCGCCAGTGCGGTCGAGTTCGGCGCCAAGATTCATCCGCAGTACAAGAGCGAGTTCGAGAACGGCGTCGCGGTGGCGTGGCATCGGGTGCCGTTCACGCTCGGCTGTGCCGGTGAATGGACCGAGGCCGGGCGGGCGCAGCACTACCGCAATCTCTGCCAGATCGACGGCCGCATCGCGCTGGCCGGCGAGCACGCCTCGCAGCTGCCGGCCTGGCAGGAGGGCGCGATCCTGTCGGCGCTCGATGCCATTACCCGATTGCACGAACGTGTGGTGAAGACGTGATGATGCGGACAGGGACATCTGTGATCGCGGCGCTGGCGCTGCTCTCGGCGACCGCGGCGCTCGGGCAGGATAGCGCGGCGGGCAAGCGCACCTTCTCCTCGGGCTATCGTTTCGTGGAGATGACCGGCGAGGAACTGTTTGCCAATGTCTGCCAGGGCTGCCACATGCCGGATGCGACGGGCGCGAGCGGCGCCGGCACCTATCCCTCGCTCGCCAGCAACAAGAATCTCGAATCCGGCAGCTATCCGATCTTCCTCGTCGTCAATGGCCGGCGCGGCATGCCGGCGTTCGGCGACATGATGACCGATGGTCAGGTCGCCGCGGTTGTGAATTATCTGCGAACGCACTTCGGCAACACCTATCAGGACGCGGTGACGACCAAGGATGTGCAGGACGCCCGCCGCTAACCATTTGGAGAGAGTTTGATGAAGTTCATCGGTATCGTGCTGGGCGCCGCGCTGTCGGCGATGGCGACCGCGGCCTCGGCTGACGTGGTCAGGCATCCGATTCCCAACTCGACCTTCCCGATCGCGCAGGCCGTCACCGTCACCGGCAACACCACGACGGTCTATGTCAGCGGCCAAGTGCCGCCGGTCGTCAACAAGGATGCCGATCCGTCGAGCCCGCAGGCCTATGGCGACACCAAGACCCAGACCGTCGGCGTGCTGGGCCGCATCAAGGCCATTCTGGAAGGCCAGGGGCTTGGCATGGGCGACGTCGTCAAGATGCAGGTGTTCCTGGTGCACAACACGGCTGCGCCGATGGACTTCAAGGCCTTCATGGAGGGCTACACCCAGTTCTTCGGCGGCAGCCAGCCGAACCTGCCGGCGCGCTCGGTAGTCGGCGTCGCCGCACTCGCCAATCCAGGCTTCCTGGTCGAGATCGAGGTGATCGCGGTCAAGGATGCGAAATAAGGACGCCACATAAGGACTCCAAATAGCGTGCGCGAAAGCGCGGAGCATGCGCGCGGAAATTGAAGGGCTCGCCGTCTTGCCAAAGCGCGTGCCGCCTGTCTGAATTCGCGCCCGAGATGGTGGAATTCTGGGAGAGCACGATGTCGCACAAGGCCCGAAACATGGTTCGATCGCTGCAGCTCGCGGCCGCGATCGCGCCGCTCCTGCTCGCGTCCGGCGCCGGCGCGCAGGGACTGACCGAGCAGCAGCAATTCGCCCGCGGCATCTACCAGGAGCTGGTCGAGATCAACACGACCACCGCGACCGGCGATACCCAGAAGGCGGCGGAGGCGATGGGCGCGCGGCTCCGCGCGGCGGGCTTCCCCGAGGCCGACGTGCACGTGTTCTCGCCGGCGCCGCACAAGGGCAATCTGGTGGCGCGGCTGCACGGCTCCGGCGCGCGCAAGCCGATCCTGCTGGTCGCCCATATCGACGTCGTCCCTGCGCTTCGCGAGGACTGGACAGTCGATCCGTTCAAGCTCACCGAGCAGGACGGCTACTTCTACGGCCGCGGCTCCGGCGACGACAAATACATGGCGTCGGCCTTCATCACCAATCTGATCCGCTACAAGAAGGAGGGCTACAAGCCCGACCGCGATATCATCGTCGCGCTCGAGACCGACGAGGAGATCCTCGATGCCAATGCTCTCGGCATACAGTGGCTGATCAAGAACCACCGCGACCTGATCGACGCCGAGTTCGCACTGAACGAAGGCGGCGGCGTCGGCCTGAAGAACGGCAAGGCGATCCGCAACAGCGTGCAGACCAGCGAGAAGGTCTCGATCGGCTACCAGCTCACGGTGAAGGATCGCGGCGGCCACTCGTCGCTACCGCGCAAGGACAATGCGATCTACCGGCTCGCAGAGGGCCTGGTGCGGCTCTCCAAATACGACTTCCCGATGAATCTCAACGAGACGACGCGGATCTATTTCACCAAGACCGCCGAGGTCGACAAGTCGCATGCCGACGACATCAAGGCCATTCTCGCGCCGCAGCCGGACCCGGCGGCGCTGGCGCGATTGTCGGAAAATCCCGGCTACAACGCGCAGCTCCGCACCACCTGCGTCGCGACCATGCTCGAGGGCGGCCACGCCATCAACGCGCTGCCGCAGCTGGCAACCGCCAAGGTGAATTGCCGGATCCTGCCCGGTGAGCCGGTCGAAGGTGTTCAGGCGACGATCGAGCGGGTGCTCGCCGACAAGCAGATCGAGGTGACCCCGACCGGCAAGGCCGTGTTGAGCCCGCCGTCGCCCTTGAACGAGGAGATCATGGGATCGGTCGAGAAGCTGTCGAAGGAGTTCTGGCCGGATGCCGAAATCGTCCCCGTGATGAGCACCGGTGCCACCGACGGCAGCTATCTGCGCAATGCCGGGATTCCGACCTATGGCCATTCCGGGCTGGGATCGGACGTCGATGACAACCGGGCTCACGGCAAGGACGAGCGCGTGCTAGTAAAGTCCTTCTACGAAGGCGAGGAGTATCTCTATCGCCTGGTCAAGATGCTCGCCGGCGGGAAATGATGGCTGACGGAAAGACAAACGCACGGGTTGCGGTCGCCGGCCTCGGCGCGATCGGCACCGAAATCGTCAAGGCACTCGATCAAGGCATCGAGGGCCTGACGCTGGTTGCGGTGTCGGCGAACAGTCCGGACAAGCACCGCAGCTGGGTCGAAAGTCTCAAGTCGGCGCCAAGGCTGGTGCCGATCGATGCGCTGGCTGATGTTGCCGACATCGTGGTCGAGTGCGCGCCGAGCAAGGTGGTGCGCGCGATCGTGGCGCCGGTGGTCGAGCGCGGCAAGACCGCGGTTGTGCTCAGCGTCGGCGCGCTGTTGCAGAACGAGGACCTGGTCGATCTCGCCAAAGCCCATGGCGGCCAGATCATCGTGCCGACCGGCGCGCTGATCGGCCTCGATGCGGTGACCGCGGCGGCGATCGGGACCATCCATTCGGCGAAGCTGGTGACGCGGAAGCCGGTCGCGGGCCTCGTCGGCGCGCCGCATCTGGTCGAGAACGACATCCGGATCGAAGGCATCACCGAACCGCTGCGCGTCTTCGAAGGCAGCGCGCGCGACGCCGCAAAGGGCTTTCCGGCCAATCTCAACGTCGCGGTGGCGTTGTCGCTCGCCGGCATCGGCCCCGATCGCACGCGGGTCGAGATCTGGGCGGATCCGACGGTGACGCGCAACACCCACCGCATCGAGGTCGATTCCGACTCGGCGCGGTTCTCGATGATGATCGAGAACATCCCCTCGGAGAATCCGAAGACCGGCCGCATCACGGCGCTGTCGGTGATCGCCTGCCTGCGCAAGCTGCGCGCGTCCTTGCGGATCGGCACCTGATGAAGATCGAGCCCGACGACGTCTTGCTGATCATCGACGTGCAGAACGATTTCTGCCCCGGTGGCGCGCTGGCGGTGGCCGGCGGCGATGCCGTCGTGCCCGTGGTCAACCGGCTCGCGGCGGGCTTCGACCATGTCGTGCTGACCCAGGACTGGCACCCGGCGGGCCACAGCTCGTTTGCCACCTCGCATCCGGGCGCGGCGCCGTTTTCCGCGATCGCCATGCCCTATGGCGAGCAGACGCTGTGGCCGGATCACTGCATCCAGGGCACCGCCGGCGCCGCGTTTCATCCCGAGCTTGCGACCGAGCGGGCTGAGCTCGTGATCCGCAAGGGGTTCCGGGCCGCGATCGATTCCTATTCGGCGTTCTTCGAGAACGACCGCACCACGCCGACCGGGCTCGCCGGCTATCTGCGCGAGCGCGGCCTCAAGCGTGTCGTGATGGCCGGGCTCGCGACGGATTTTTGCGTGCAGTATTCGGCGCTCGATGCACGGCGGCTCGGGTTCGAGACCACGGTCGTGCTGGCGGGCTGCCGTGCCATCGATCTCGGCGGCTCGCTTGCGTCTGCCACCGCGGCGATGCTTGAAGCCGGTGTCACGCTGGTCGAGGAGATTGCCTGAACCCGGCCGAGCAGGGGGGCAAAAACCATTGTTTTGACTGGCCTTTTGTTCTAATCCCCAGCCGTTGATGATCACGCAGCGGAGCTTTCGTGTCGGGACAGGTTTTGCGGATAGGGACGCGCAAGAGCGCGATGGCGCTGGCGCAGACGGACGAGGTCGCGCGGCTGCTGCGCGCCTCGGCGGACGACCTTGCCGTCGACATCGTCAAGTTCGAGACCCGCGGCGACCAGGACCAAACCAGCAAGCTGTTGCGCCACGGCGGCAAGGGCGGCGCCTTCGTCGCCGAGATTCGCGAAGCCATGCGCGCCGGAGCGCTGCAGGCCGCGATGCATTCGCTGAAGGACGTGCCGGGCAATGAGGAGACGCCGGGTCTCGTCCTCGCCGCGATGCTGCCGCGCGATGCCGCCAATGACAGCCTCGTGCTGCGGCCGGGCCTATCGCTGGAGACGCTGCGCGCCGCGCGCGGCAAGGGCTTCATGATCGGCACCAACGCGGTGCGCCGCGCCGCCTATCTGCGCCGGCTGTTTCCGGAGGCGACCGTGATCCACTATCGCGGCGCCGCCGACACGCGAGTTGCAAAACTCGATCGCGGCGACAAGCAGCGGCTGCCCGATGGCGGCGAGGTCGGTCCCGCGGATGCGCTGGTGATGGCGCGCTCCGGCCTCGAGCGCATCGGCATGACCGCGCGCATCTCCCACGATTTCTCGGTCGACGAGATGCTGCCGGCGGTCGGCCAGGGTATCGTCGCGGTGGAATGCGTCGAGACCGACTGGGCGACGCGGGCCCGGCTTGCCGGCATCGACAACGCGCCGTCGCGGCTTGCCGCCGAGGCCGAGCGCGAGGTGCTGTGGGTGCTCAACGGCCATTGCAATTCGCCGATCGCCGGCCACGCCACGCTCGCCGGAGGCGAGCTGACGCTGCGCGCCTCGGTGCTCGACGAGGCCGGTGCCGGCTTCATCGAGGTGACGCGGCGCGGACCGGCGGACCGGCCGCGCGAACTTGGCCGCGCGGTCGGGATGGAGCTGCTCGCGAAGGGCGCTGCCGAGATCATCGACCGCACGCGGGTGGACGAGTAGTGCCGCGCCGCGGCCGCCGCGATCGGTGCTTCAGGCGATGTCGGCGAAATCGCCGTGCCGGCCCTTTCCGGCTGCGAAGCGGCGCGCGCCGGCCTCGGTCTCGCCGCTCGCAACCGTCGCAAGCCCGAGGCGAAACTCGTTCAGCGTGGCCTGCTCCCAGCCGAGCTCCCATTGCTCGATCGCGGAGAGCCGGTCGCTGCGCAATGCCGCCTGCGGCAAGCGGCACAGATCACGGGCGAGGCTGCGCGCCTCGGCGAGCGCCGTACCGGGTTCGACCACGCGGTTGGCGAGTCCAATCCGCCCGGCCTCTTCACCGGAGACGCCGCGTCCGGTGAGGATCATGTCCATCGCGCGGCTGTGCCCGATCAGCCGCGGCAGGCGCACGGTGCCGAGGTCCATCAACGGCACGCCGAAGCGCCGGCAATAGACCCCGAAGGTGGCATCGGTTGCGGCGACCCGGAGATCGCACCAGATCGCTAGCTCGAGCCCGCCCGCCACGGCCGGTCCCTCGACCGCGGCGATCACCGGCTTCGACAGCTTCATCCGCGTCGGGCCCATCGGCCCATCGCCGTTCTCGACACGGTGGCCGCGATGCCCGGCCGCGGTGCGCTTGAGGTCGAAGCCGGCACAGAATGCGCCGCCCGCACCGGTCAGGATCGCTACCGACAGCGACGGATCGCGGTCGAAGGCGCGGAACGCCTGCGCCAGCCCCTGGGCGGTCTCCGGATTGACCGCGTTGCGCGCCTCGTCATAGCGATCGATGGTCACGATCGCGACGGCCTGCTCGGTGCGGTATTTGACGGTCGGATGGTCCAGCATGTTTAGTCCTCAGCTGTGTTGGGCGGATCAACGTGCGCCAGTGCGGCTCTCGATGATCGCCGCAAGATTCTGGTGAAAATGCCTGATCGCGCCTTCGAACAGGCCGAAGGTGAAGTGATCGTTCGCCCGGGTTGCAAGCCCGCGCTGCGCGGCGCAGGCCATCTCGCGATCCTCGGCCGCGCCCGCGGTGACGAAGTCGCGTCCCTGGGCGACCGCGGCGCGGCCATCCTCCGCGGCGATCTGGTTCGACAGCGTGTAGGTGATGAGCCGGGTGCGATCCACCGCCAGCGGCTCGAGCACGGTCATCAATCGATTGGTCGGAAAGGTCGACAGCATCACGTTCGGAAACAGATGATAAACGTGCGTCAGCATTCCGGCCGTCCTGCGCTCGCCCGGCGGTACGTTGCGCAGTTTCTCGATGCGCCGATAGGGGAAGCTGATCCGGCTGTTGCGGCCGAATGATTCGATCACGTTGAGATTGTCGTACTGCAACGGATAGAACGTATCTTGATGCGTCGATCGGATGTGATAGCCTTCGAGGAAGCCCTCGGCGACGATCTTCCAGTTGGCGTCGACCTCCTGCGAGACGGTCGAGTACAGCGTCCAGTCGTCGCCGAACAGCGTCGGCATGTCGGCGGCGTCGGACGTTGCGGCCGGCTCGTCCTGCGAGACGAACACCAGGCCGTCGCGCTCGATGCAGGTGACCGGCACGAGGCCATGCGCGTCCTTGTCGAGGCCGGGGAAACCGTGATCGTCGGGGATGCCGCGCAGCCGGCCGTCGAGACCGTAGGTCCAGCCGTGATAGCGGCAGGTCAGTGCCTTGCGGCAGCCGGCGCCGTCAACGAGTTGCACGCCGCGGTGGCGGCAGGCATTGCGGAAGGCGCGCGCGACGCCGTCCGCGCCGCGGATCGCGACAACAGGCGTCAGCGCCGCGTCGCGCGCGACATAGGCGCCGATCTCGGCGAGCGCAGCCGACGGACAGAACGGCGTCAGCGTGCGGCGGAACACGTGTTCGATCTCGGCCGCGAAGCGGTCCTGCGACGCATAATGCGCGACCGGTTCGTGCCAGACGCCGTCGCTGAGATCGGTCGATTTGGCGTCGATATGCCTGAGGATGCGGTCGACGATGGATGTTTCGTCCGCGAGCTGTGTCGTCATCGCCGTCCTCCCGCTTCGTTGGCCGGGCTTGCCGCCGGTCCGCTTCGAGGGGCAGCCTCCCGCATTGCCTCGCATCCGACAAGCGAAACCAGCCGGGTTCGGATGAATGACATTCATCCGAACTGATTTTCCGCGCGACATCGACCGCGGCCGGCCGTTAGGATCGGCACATGGGTAGGAACAACCAAGGGCCGGCGCGCCGGCCGCCGTTGCGCGGGAGGGAAGACCTTGCTGCTGCAAGCCTCCGGCCGGCGCATCTCCTGGCGTTGCAGGCATTCGATGTCGCGGTCAGGCTCGGAAGCTTCAAGGAGGCTGCGGATGTGCTGAATGTCAGCGCCTCGGCGATCAGCCATCGCATCCGCAATCTCGAAGTCCATCTCGGCGTCGCGCTGTTTCAGCGCACCCATCGCGCCGTACGGCCGACTCATGCCGGCGAGAAGCTGGCGGCTGCGACCGGTCGCGCATTCGCGCTGCTGGCCCAGGCCGAGTCGGCAGTCGAAGCGGCGGGCCAGCACCGTTTGCGGCTGAAGGTGCTGCCGCAATTCGCGTCGGCCTGGCTGATCCCGCGGCTGTCCGCGTTCCTCACCCGGCATTCCGGGATCGACCTCGCGATCGAGACCTCGAACCGCAATGTCGATTTCGACACCGAGACATTCGATGCCGGCATCAGCTTCGGCCCCGACAAGCCCGAAGGCGTCGTCGCAAATCGCCTGATGGAAGTGAGGACCGTTCCGGTCGGTGCGCCGGCATTGGCGCGGCGGTTGCAGCTGCGTACCGCAGCCGACCTCGGCCGCGCCGCGCTGATCCATGTGACGACATTCCCCGCGGCCTGGCCGCTCTGGTTCAGGCATGCCGGCGAGCCTGTGCCGCCGGCAACGCGCGCGATCTCGGTCGACAGCTTCGTGGCCGCGCTGCAGGCCGCCGAACGCGGTGCGGGCGTTGCGCTCGCGCTCGAGCCCTTCATCGCCGAAAGTGAGCGGCGCGGTGCGATCCGCCGGCTGCTGCCGGTCGGTCACGTCACCGGCAGCTACTGGCTGGTTCATCCCCCGGGCGCGCAGCGCAATCGCGCGCTGCAGACATTCAAGAAGTGGTTGCTGGCCGAACTCGCGGCGCCGAATTAACTCGCCTGCAAGGGCCAGCTGCCGATGATCCGGAAGCGCGATGCGCCATCCGTTTGCTTGAACAGCGCGATGCGGTCGATCGCGAGCGTCGCAAGTTCGATCGCCGCGAACCGCTCGCGCAGCCGCGCCACGATCGGGCCGCGCCGCTCCTCGCTCAGCCGTCCGGTCAGCGTCATGTGGAAGCGGAATTCCTCCATGACGTACGGATAGCCCCAGCGATCGAGATAGTCGCGCTGCCGCTCCGTGAGCCGATCGGGCTTGCGCCGTGCGCGATCTTCCGGCGTGAGCGGCGCACGAAACGTGTCGAATTCGGTGACGCAGTCGGCGGCAAGCTGGTGCAGATCATCCGAGCGGCTTGCCGGGATCACGGCGATGAAGCCGCTGATGGTATCGACCACAGGCGCGATCACCGGGATGCGCCGGGCGCGGCCGGCGAAGGCAGCGCAGGCGTCGAGCAGCTCGGCCTCGCTCTTGCCTTCGGCGAGCGCGGTCGGTGCCTTCAGCGTGGCGTGAAAACCGTATTTGCGCGGGTCTTCCGTCACCTCGCGCCAGTCGGGCGCGACGCCGGCGGGAAACGGCAGGTCGTCGCCCGACACGGCGTCATAGCCGAGCAGCGTCGAGCCGAAGCGGTGCAGGGCGCTGTCGGAGGACGGCGCATAATAGATCGCGTAGCGCGGAGTGTTGGCCATGGCGGCAGAATAGGTCCTGACTATGCTGCCGCAACCGTCTTGCGCGGCGCGAGGGAATGGGCGAGGCAGCTCGCGTCCGCCAGATGCACCAGCCGTCCCGCCGCGATCACGGCGATGATGCGCGGCCGCAGCGGCACCTTGTCGTCGACGATGATGATGTCGGCGCGACGGCCTGCGGCGAGCACGCCGCGATCGGTAAGCCCCGCCGCACGTGCCGGCGCGGACGAGATCAGGTCCCAGGCCTTGGTGAGCGGCAGGATGCCTTCGGCCGCGAGGCGGAATGCGGCGAGCAGTTGCGCCGGATAATAATAGTCCGACGCCAGCACCGAGCAGAGGCCTTGTGCGATCATGTCGGATGCCTTGGTCCAGCCGGTGTGGCTGCCGCCACGCACCACATTGGGCGCGCCGAACACAATGAAGTCGCCGGCGGCGGCGGCATCGCGCGCGGTCTCCTCATTGACGGGGAATTCGGCGATCACGGCGCCCAGCGCGCGAAACTCCTGGCGCATCCCCGGGCTGTTGTCGTCATGCGAGAGCATCCGAATATCAGCCGCGCGTGCAGCGGCAGCCAGCCGCGCGATCGAGGCAGGTACCTCCTGACGACGCGCGACGACCCGGTCGAGCATGTCGTTGACGGCCTCGAGCGAGAGCCCGGCGCGTTCGGCGAGCTGGTTGCGCTTCTTCGGCTTGACGTTGCTGTGGTCGTTGAAGGCGAACAGGTCGATGCGGCCTTCGGTGAGCCACTGAATGATCTCGGCCTCGGCCTCCAGATTGTGGGTCTCGTGGCGCAGATGGAAGCGGGTATCGGCGGCGAGCTGCGGCCGCAGCGCCTCGATCGCATCGAGCAGCTTGCGGGCATTGTCGGCGCTGCGCAGGCCGGGCTCCCACGACCAGGTCGTGCCATGGAACACGGTGGTGATGCCGTTGGCGATCGCCTGCCGGTCGCTGTCGAGCAGCGCCACGTCGGTCGGGAAGTCGACGCCGGGGCGCGGCATCATCTGTCGCTCGAACGCATCGCCGTGCAGATCGATGACGCCGGGCAGCACCAACAGGCCGCCGGCATCGATGTGAAGCGCGGCGCGGCCTTGCTCGGCGTCGAGCGCGCCGATGTCGCGGCCTGCAGTCCGCAGCGAGGTCTCGACCAGGGTACCGTCAACCAGCGTGCGTCCGCCTTCGATGAAAATGTCGGTCACGATGCGGCGCTCCATTGCTTGTTCTCTGATTGGGATACGGCCTCGGCCTCATACTTGTCGAGGAATTCCTCGACCGCGAGCTTGCGGAAGTCGGGCAGCACACGACGAAGTGTTTCGTGATCCCAGTCCCACCACGCCAGCGCGGCAAGGCGATCCGCTGTTGTCTCCGAAAAGCGCCGCTTCACCGGGCGCGCCGGATTACCGGCAACGATGGTGTAGGCGGGGACATCCTTGGTCACGATCGCGCCGGCGGCGACCACAGCGCCGGTTCCGATGTTCCGGCCCGGCAGCAGGATCGCGCCATGACCGATCCAGACGTCATGGCCGATATGCACGTGATGCGCACGTCGCCAGTTGAAGAACTCGGTGTCGTCGCTCTCGCCGGGAAAATAAGCGCTGGCGCGGTAGGTGAAATGCGCCTGCGTCGCGCGATGCATCGGGTGGTTGCCGGGATTGATGCGGGTCATCGCCGCGATCGAGCAGAACTTGCCGATCGAGGTGTAGGTGATCTGGCTGTCGTTCACGACGTAGGAATAGTCGTCCATGCTGACTTCAAGCAGGATCGTGCGTGCGCCGACCTCGGTATATTTGCCGAGCTTGCTCTCGCGCACCGACGCAGTCGGGTCGATCGTCGGCACAACCGAGAGTGTCTTTCCGGCCATTTGGGCCTCCGCAAATCTTCAAGAATCTTGGGTTTCCGGGGGATGCGCGCTCGTCATCGGGACGCTTGATGACAACATCATGACGTTGCGATGACGGCAACGGAGCGACATGGGAGGGGTGTGGACGATCGCCGCACCGCAGCGCAACCGTCACATAACTGTAAAACGCCGGGGATAGCGATGGCCCAACGCGACGCGGTTGGAGCATTACATGCTGGTGGTGGAAGGTTTGACGTGCCGGTTCGGCACAAAAGCCGCAGTCGACAACGCATCCTTTTCGATCGCGCCGGGCAGCTTTGTCGGCGTGATCGGCCGCTCCGGTGCCGGCAAGTCGACCTTGCTGCGGATGATCAACCGTCTCGCCGATCCGACCTCCGGCCGTATCTTGTTTGAAGGCACCGACGTGACCGCGCTGCGCGGCAAGGCGCTGCGGCAGTGGCGGGCGCGCTCTGCGATGATCTTCCAGCAGTTCAACCTCGTCGGCCGTCTCGATGTGCTGACCAACGTGCTGATGGGCCGGCTTGCCCAGATCCCGTCCTGGCGCTCGCTGGCGCAGGTCTGGCCGGAGCAGGACCGGGCGCTGGCGCTGTCGGCGCTCGAGCAGTTCGACATCGCCCAGTTGGCGGCGCAGCGCGCCGACCAGCTCTCCGGCGGCCAGCAGCAGCGGGTCGCGATCGCCCGCGCGCTGGTGCAGGAGCCCGACATCATTCTTGCCGACGAGCCGATCGCCTCGCTCGATCCGCGCAACACCAAGATCGTGATGGATGCGCTGCTGCGCATCAACAAGCATTTCGGCATCACGGTGCTCTGCAACCTGCACTCGCTCGACCTCGCGCGGACCTATTGCGACCGGCTGGTCGGCATGGCGGCGGGGCGCGTGGTGTTCGACGGCGCCCCCGCGGCGCTGACCGACCATATCGCCCGCGAGCTCTATGACCTCGAGGCCAATGACGTCATCGGCGCGGCGCCGCTGCCCGTGCCCGACGGCGCAACTGCTCCGGCGCTCGGCACCGCTGCCGCGGCCTGAGCCGCGCGCATTTTTCAATCTGCGAGGCCGGGCGTCTTGCCCGGCCAACAGGTGTAACCACAAAAGAGGGGTAGTCATGATCACTCGTCGCATCGTTCTGGCCGGCGCTGCCGCGCTGGCATTCGCCGGTTCGGCGTCCGCACAGGACTGGAAGGCAAAATATCCGGAGCTCACCTTCGCGGTGGTGCCGGCCGAGAACGCCTCCGGCGTCACCGAGCGCTGGACGCCGTTCGTGGCGTACCTGTCGAAGGAGCTGGGCGTGAAGGTCACGCTGCGCATTGCCAACGACTACGCCGCCGTCATCGAAGGTCAGCGCGCCGGCAACATCCAGATCGCCAGCTACGGCTCGGCCTCGTTCTCTCGCGCGCGCTTGACCGGCGTCAAGACCGACGCGTTCGCCAACGACATCAACGCCGACGGTTCGACCGGCTATTACTCGGTGTTCTTCGTCAAGGCATCGAGCCCGTACAAGACGATCGAGGACCTGAAGGGCAAGAACCTCGGCCTGGTCGATCCGAACTCGACGTCCGGCAACAACGTGCCGCGCTTCGAGCTCAACAAGATGGGCATCGCGAACGCCGAAGGTTATTTCGGCAAGGTCGTGTTCACCGGCAGCCACGAGAACGCCGTCCTGGCGCTGTCGCAGGGAACGGTCGATGTGGCCGCCAACCAGTGGACCAACGAGGACGATTCCACGCTCGCCCAGATGCTGACCAAAGGCATGCTGAAGAATGCCGACGGCTCGGCGATGAAGAAGGATGATTTCCGCATCATCCACAAGTCGGCGCTGATCATCAACGGTCCCTATGCGTACAACACCGATCTTCCGGAGGACCTGAAGGCTGCGATCGCAAAGGCCTTCTTCGAAGCTCCGACCAAGGACAAGGCGGCTTTCGACCGTCTCTCCGACGGCCAGAAGAAGGGCTTCCATCCCGCCACCACCAAGGATTGGGACGGCACCATCGAGTTGATCAAGTTCGTCGACGGTTTGCGCAAGAAGGCGAGCTGATCGCACCACGGAGACGTGCGGAGCCGGGTTTTCCAAACCCGGCTCTTTCCGTTTAACCCCAGGCTCGACTGACAGAACGATGGCAACGGCCGTATCCATTCTTCCGGCCCAGCAATTGGCGGCGCTGGAAGACACGTACCGCAAGGCGGTTGCGCGCAAGCGGCTGAAGGCCGCGCTGGCCACCGCGGCGTTCTGCGCGGTCCTGATGGTCGCAGCCTTCGGCGCCGAAGTGAACCTGCGCACGCTGTTCAGCTATTTCGGCAACTTCGTCAGCTATTTCGACCGCATCCTGACGCTGGATTCCGGCGCGCGGGTCTGGACCGATCCCGCCGAATGGTTCTGGGGGTGGCACAAGTGGCTGAAGATGCTCGGCGAGACGATCCTCATCAGCTATGTCGGCACGCTGACCGGTGCCGTGTTTGCGTTCGCGCTGAATTTCTTCGCCGCCCAGAACACCTCGCCGGGACCGTGGGTGCGCTTCATCGTCCGTCGCCTCTTGGAATTCGCCCGCACCGTGCCCGGCATCGTGTTCGCGCTGATCTTCGTGATCGCGTTCGGCCTCGGCCCGATGGCCGGCGTGCTGGCGATCGCGATCCACACCACCGGGGCGCTCGGCAAGCTGTTCGCCGAGATCGTCGAGAATGCCGACATGAAGCCGGTCGAGGGCATCCGCTCCACCGGCGCGAGCTGGCTGTCCTGCATGCGCTTTGCGATCCTGCCGCAGGTCTCGGCAGGCTACGCTAGCTACGCGCTGCTGCGCTTCGAGATCAATGTCCGCGAGGCGTCGGTGATGGGCTTTGTCGGCGCCGGCGGCATCGGCCAGGAGCTCGTGGTCGCGATCCGCAAGTTCTATTATTCCGACGTCAGCGCCATCCTCGTCACCATCATCGTCACCGTCTTCATCATCGACATCTCGACCGGCTGGCTGCGCGGCCGGCTGTTCGGCAAGGAGACCCGCCGATGAGCCAGATGCCGAGGCCGGACACCACGGAACTGCGCGCGAAATATCCCGGCGTGTTCGACCGTCCGGCGTCGGCCCGCCTGGCGCTACCGGCGATGATCGCGGCGGCGCTCGCGATCTTCGTCTACGGCCTTGTCGATCTCGATTTCTCGGCGACCAAGCTGATCACGGGCATGAGCCAGCTCGGCTGGATCACCATGATGATGATCCCGCCGAACCCGGGCTCGTCGTTCCCGCTCTACATGCAGGCGCTGGGCGAGACGCTGTCGATCGCGCTGCTCGGCACCACGCTCGCGGCGGTGCTGGCGCTGCCGGTCAGCCTCCTGGCGGCGCGCAACATCATTCCCTCGAACCTGATCCGTTTTCCGGTGCGCCGCTTCCTGGATTCGATCCGCGGCGTCGACACGCTGATCTGGGCGCTGGTCTGGATCAACGTCGTCGGCCTCGGCCCGTTCGCCGGCGTGCTGGCGATCATGGTCTCCGACTTCGGCGCGTTCGGAAAGCTGTTCTCCGAGGCGATCGAGGCGGCGGATCGCAAGCAGGTCGAGGGTATCCGCGCCTCCGGCGGCAATGCGCTGCATGAAATCCGCTTCGGCCTCTTGCCGCAGGTGCTGCCGGTGATCGCCGGACAGGTGCTCTATTTCATAGAATCGAACACGCGTTCGGCCACCATCATAGGCATCGTGGGCGCCGGCGGCATCGGGCTGCAACTCGCCGAGCAGATCCGGGTCTTGGAATGGCAGAAGGTGTCGTTCCTGATCCTGATGATCCTGATCGCGGTCGCCGCGATCGACTTCATCTCGAGCAAGTTGCGCTTTGCCATCATCGGTCAAAGGGCGGTGGTGTAGCCTAGGCGACTTGCGGGGCGCCTCGATGTTTCTACGGCGCTATGCGCTGCGACCGAGAAGATGCGCGACGGAGCGCCAGGCGTGATGCGCGAGTGCTTCGAGGCGCCGTACGGCATCGACGCGAGCGATTGCTTCGTCCGCGGTCGCCGTTCCACTCGCCACTGAGGCGAGCGTAACCTTGCGGTGGTCTGCTGCAGGGTCGTCAGCGCGAACAGCACCAGCGCGAACCCCGCAAGGACTGCTCCCGCTGCGGATACACGGCCACCGCCCAACAGTTTGATCAATGCGCCGACGAAAATCATCGGGAGTGCCGCGGCCGTGAGGGAGACGCGAACGCCGATCAGCGCAACGAGCCAGCCGGTTCGCGTGGTTCCGACATTCGGCGGTCATGACGCTCATGCCAAGCAGGAACAGACCAACTCCACCGAGGACCGAAATCGCCGTCGACATCGTGCTCTCTTCGCAGTGCACCGACAATTGGACCAATCAAGCTAAAGCAGCGGCCCCTTGAAGTCAGCACAGGATGAGGATTTGTCATCCGGCGGATCAAGCGACGGCTTTTTGGTCGCACGGATCGAACTCAGAAGAGCGCGGCAGACAGGCTTGCGGCGAGTCCTTGTTCGAGACACATGCGACAATGCCGTTTACTCAATTGCACCGAGCGCCAAAAACATCTCGAGATTGTGAAGCTGCGTGCATGATTGGGCGGCAAGAGACTTTCGGGTCTGTGCTAAGTTTCGGCCGTGCATCACGCGCGGAATAGGGGCAGCACTTCGAGCCATCAGGGAGTGTTCAATGTCAGATCTCGTTGCGATCGTGTACCCATCCGAAGTCAAAGCAGAGGAAGTTCGGCAGAAAATACTCAAACTTCAGAACGAGTATCTGATCACGATCAGCGATGCCGTGATCGCAGTCAAAACCGGGGACGCTGTAAAGCTCAATCAGCTTGTGAATACCACCATGACCGGCGCCGCCAGTGGCAGCTTCTGGGGACTGCTGTTGGGGATGGTGTTCCTGAATCCCCTTCTCGGCGTGGCTCTCGGAGCCGGCGCAGGCGCTTTGAGCGGTGCGCTGACCGATTTCGGGATCAGAGACCAGTTCATGAAGGATCTCGCGTCGAAGGTGAAATCGGGAGATGCCGTTCTGTTCCTGCTGATCAAGTCCATGACCTCGGACAAGGTTCTCAATGCGATCAAGGATGCAGGAGGGATCGTCCTGACGACCTCGCTAGATGAAAAGAAGGAGCAGCACCTGCGCGACACGCTCGCAGCCGCAACTCAGGCCAAGGCTGCCTAGGGAGTGAGGCAAAGCCTGGCGCCAGCGTCAAAGCATCGCCGGGAACGGCAGTAGCTGCGCTGTCACGGCAGTCACTGTGGCAGCCGAATGCGCTACAGTTTTGCGTAGGGATCGGTGCGCAACGGCATCGGTCCCTGGGCGGGATCGCCCGCGAAGGAGGCCGGCTGCAGCCATGTGGCTCCGCGGCCGCTCAGCCGGCTCTCTTCCGCGCTATCAAAAGCCGGGAGAAAATCATGCGAAGATTGCTTCTATGGGGGCTCGCACTTGGGATTGCTTCGGCAGGGATTACGGCGACCAGCGGTCGCTCGCAAGCCGGCCTTATGGCGCCGCTGGGCGTGCGTCAGGCCGCCGACGAGCTTCGTCTCGCGGAAACTGTCCAGTTCACCTGGAGGGGCCATCGCTATTGCTGGTACAATAGGGGATGGCGCGGTGGCGGCTGGTATCGGTGTGGCTTTGCTTCGAGGCGCGGAATGGGCTGGGGTGGTCCGGCGGGATGGCACGGATGGCGACGGCCGGGCCACCGCCCGGTCACTCGGCCTCCGAGACCTGGTCGGCCGGGAATCGAGCGTCCGCGACCACTCCCGCAACCGCTCCCCGGCAGGAGCTGATGGCGCCTTTGTCTGTCGTTCGCCGGCCGCGACGTGGCCGCACGCGAGTCGGAGCCCGCCATGTCCTTGAACGAGCCGCAAGCACGCGCGGGCCAAGCGCGCGATGCCGTGCTGGTCGATCTCGCGCTGCAGGGTGGTGGATCGCACGGCGCTTTTACCTGGGGGGTGCTCGATCGGCTCATGGATGAGCCGTGGCTACGCATCGAGGCGATATCGGGCACGTCGGCCGGCGCGATGAACGCCATCGTGCTGGCGGGCGGTTTTATGACCAACGGCCGGGCCGGCGCCAAGTCTGCATTGGAGGCCTTCTGGCGGCGGGTCGCTGACTCAGCGCGGTTCAGTCCCATTCGGCGAAGCCCGCTGGACGTCATCCTCGGTCGCTGGACCCTTGATACGTCGCCCTTCTATCTCGCCTTCGATCTGGCGAGCCGCGTGTTCTCGCCGTACGACCTGAATTTTGCCGGCACAAACCCTTTGCATCAGGTCCTCGCCGAGTCGGTCGATTTTCGACAGATCGCGAACTCCCCGATCCGCTTGTTCGTGACGGCGACCAACGTTCATACCGGCCGCGGGCGTGTGTTTCGCAACGCCGAGCTTACACCCGACGTTCTGCTCGCTTCCGCCTGCTTGCCGACCCTGTTCCGCGCGATAGAGATCGATGGCGAGCCATATTGGGATGGCGGCTACTCCGGGAACCCGACGATCACGCCGCTCGTACGCGAGTGTGACTCGCATGACACGCTTCTCGTCGCGGTCAACCCGGTCGAGCGACCCGGGACACCGCGCTCCGCGCGCGAGATCCTCGATCGGTTGAACGAGGTTGCGTTCAACGCCACGCTGCTCAAGGAGTTGCGCATGATCGCGCTGCTGCGGCAGGTCGCGGACGCCGGGAGCTCCGAGGGGCGCAAATGGGCCGAGATGCGCATTCATCTTATCGCGAGCAAGGTTCTGGCCGAGCTCGGCGGATCGTCAAAGCTCAATGCCGAGTGGGATTTTCTCTGTATGCTGCGCGACGAAGGCCGCCGTGCGGCGGAAGCATTTCTCGCTGCGAACGACCAGAACATCGGCAGGCGCTCCTCGATGGATTTGGATCTGCTCTTGCGGCAGGCTTGACGCCATGGGCCTCGTCGGAATCCTGGTTGCCCTTGGCCTGCTCATCTGGCTCTCGTTCCGCGGATGGAGCGTGCTCCTGCTGGCGCCGGCTGCCGCGATCGTCGCTGCAGCTTTCGCCGAAGAGCCCTTGCTTGCCCATTGGACGCAAACTTTCATGGGCGGCGCTGCGCAGTTCATCGCGCAATTCTTCCCAGTATTTCTGCTCGGTGCGCTGTTCGGCAAGCTGATGGACGACAGCGGATCGGTCCACGCCATCGCCCATTTCATGAGCACCAAGCTCGGGGCGCGTCGCGCGATCCTTGCCGTGGTGCTTGCCGGCGCGATCGTCACCTACGGCGGGGTAAGCCTTTTCGTCGCCTTTTTCGTTTTGGCGCCGATGGCACGGGAAATGTTTCGCGTCGCGAACATCCCGCAGCGGCTCATGCCGGCCACCATCGCTTTGGGCACCTCCACATTCACGATGTCGGCAATGCCCGGAACGCCCGCGATTCAAAATACGATTCCGATGCCGTTCTTCGGGACCACGCCGTTTGCCGCGCCCGGACTGGGCATCGTCGCTGCGGCGATCATGCTCGCATTCGGGCTCTGGTGGCTCCGCCGCGCCGAGGGATCGGCACGCAAGACCGGTGAAGGCTATGGCGGAGACGCAGAACTCGTCAACGGAGCGGTCGCTGACGATCAATTCATCCGCGAGCGCGCGACATCGTCCCACGAGTTCGACCCGGCCGAAATAGCGCACGGCAAGCGCGGCAACGTGCCGCCACCGATCGGCACGGCGATCATCCCCCTTCTCGTGGTCGTGGGCGTGAACCTGCTGATGTCGCTCCTGATCCTGCCACGGCTCGATTTCTCGTTCCTCGCGCAGGAGCGCTGGGGCGGGACATCCCTTGCCGGCGTTGCCGGGGTGTGGTCGGTCGCAGTTGCTCTCGCCGCCGCCACGGCAACGCTCATCGCGCTCAATCGAGCCCGTCTCACGGATCTGAGGGCGAGCATGGATGCCGGCGCCAACGCCTCGGTGCTGCCCATCTTCAGCGTGGCAAGCCTGGTCGGCTTTGGAGCCGTCGTCGCCGCGCTGCCGGGCTTTGCGTTGGTGCGCGATTGGATGCTGTCGATCTCCGGCGGTCCACTCGTTTCTCTCGCCGTCGCGACAAACGTCCTTGCCGCTTTGACCGGCTCGGCTTCCGGCGGATTGACCATTGCGCTCGATGCCCTTGGCGACACTTACCTGCAAATTGCGCAGACCGCCCATATCGACCCGGCGCTCATGCATCGGGTTGCCGTGATCGGCTCAGGCACCCTCGACAGCCTGCCGCACAACGGCGCCGTCGTGACGTTGCTCGCGGTCTGCGGATCGACTCATCGCAAGAGCTACTTTGACATGGTGATGGCCAATATCGTTGGGCCGATCATCGCCTTGGCCATCGTTATCGCTCTGGGCTCGGTACTCGGATCCTTTTAGTTGGCGCGCGCGGGTAATGTCGCGGGCGTGCGACGACTGCTTGATCTTCGCGTTCGGATTGCAGTGGGGATCGTCAGCCGTTCTCGACCAGAAACTCCACGCGCTCGGCGGCGAAGCGCGAGCGCTTGGTTACCAACGGCTGGTCCAGCATGTCGACGTCGGTGGCGTCGACCACCAGCACCGGCCGCCCCAGCGGCAGATCGAGCCGTGCGGCGTCGGTGGCGTCGACGATCGCCGCAGTGATCCGGGTCGAGGCGCGGTGGTAGTCCTTCACGCCGTAGTGCCCGAGCAGCTTCGTCATCGAGCGAACGTCGGCGAACACGCTGCCGGCATCGGGAAACCGCTCGGCCGACAGCCAGGTGGTGGAGACGCAGATCGGCGTCCGGTCGGCGAGCCGCACCGCTTCGATCCGGATCAGCGGCGCGCCGATCTTCAGCCCGAGCTCGCGCGCGATCTCGCGGTTGGCGACGTCGCTGCCGGCATCGATCAGCTGGCCGCGCGGTTCGTGGCCGCCGGCGCCGACGATCTCCGAGAATCGCGTGCGTGAGCGCAGCGGATAGGCAAGGCGCTGGGCTTCGACATAGGTGCCGCTGCCGCGCTCGGCGCGCACCAGACCGCGCTCGGCGAGTGCGGCGAGCGCGCGCCGCACGGTGTGGCGATTGACCCGGTAAGTCTCGGCGATCTCCATCTCGCCGGGCAGCTTTTCGCCTGCGGCAAAGCGGCCGTCAGCGATGCCGCGCTCGATGCCGTCGGCGACCTGCCGCCACAAGGCGACGCCGGAACTTTCCTGCATGCTCATGGCGCGGTGATACCAGAAATCTTCGGTTTGTCACGAAACAGTCATGGCGCTCGGCTATCAAGTTGTCTATTATCATAGACAACTTGATGCAAGCAAGGTTGCCCATGAGTTCGACGACCAGTTCGACCATCAGTTCGACCGGACCAGACAGCAAGCAGGCCCAGCGCAAGGCCGCGATGACCGTGCTGGCGCACTCCGCCGCCGCCGACATCGCGGGCAGGCTCGCAGCGATCTTGGTACCGAAGCACGAGAACCTGCGCGAGCCGGAGAACGGCCTCGTGATGATGCGCGGGCGGATCGGCGGCGACGGTGCGCCGTTCAACCTCGGCGAGGCGACGGTGTCGCGCGCAGCGGTGCGGCTTGCGACCGGCGAGGTCGGCTTCGGCTACACGCTCGGCCGCGACGCGCAGAAGGCGCAGATGATCGCGCTGTGCGACGCCATGGTGCAATCGGCGGAATTGTCCGGCGAGGTGGAAGCCAAGGTGATCGCGCCGCTGCGCCTTGCCATGAATGCCGAACGCGCCCGCAAGGCCGCCGAGACCGCGGCGACGCGGGTTGATTTCTACACGATGGTGCGCGGTGAGGGATGATGCAATGACGACGATTGCCGAAATGCCCGCGGGCTTTGCCGACAAGGTGCTGTCGGCGCAATCCACGTTCCGCTCCGTGATGGATGCGATGGCGCGCCCGGGCAGCGTGCAGCGCGTCGCCGCCAGCGTCGGGACGCCTGCCGGCATGATGCGTGGCGCGGCCGCGGTCGCGCTGACGCTGTTCGATCACGACACGCCGATCTGGCTCGATGCCGCGATGTCGGCGACGCCTGACGTCGCCCGCTGGCTCAAGTTTCACGCCAGCGCGCCGGTGATCGCGGATCCCTCGATCGCGAGCTTCGCGCTGATCGGCGATGCGGCGAACCTGCCGGTGCTGGAGCGCTTCGCGTTCGGCAGCAGCGAATATCCTGACCGTTCGACCACGCTGATCCTGCAGGTCGACAGCCTGACGCAGGGCCCGGCTTTCGAGTTGAAGGGTCCCGGCATCGACGGCAGTGCGGTGCTGCAGGCGATGATCAAGCCGCGCGATCTGTTCCAGCGGCTGTCGATCAACGAAGCCTTGTTCCCGCGCGGCATCGATGTCGTGCTGGTCCATGACGACAACATTGTCGCGATCCCGCGCACCACGCGGCTGATCGCAAGCGGAGTGTGAGCGATGTATGTAGCCGTCAAGGGAGGCGAGCGCGCCATCGAGAACGCTCATCGGCTGCTGGCGCATGAGCGGCGCGGCGATCGCGATGTGCTCGAGGTGACGCTGGCGCAGATCTCTGGGCAGCTCGCGCTCGGTGTCGACCGCGTGATGACCGAAGGCTCGCTCTACGACCGCGAGCTTGCGGCGCTCGCGATCAAACAGGCGCGCGGCGACATGATCGAGGCGATCTTCCTGGTGCGTGCCTTCCGCGCCACGCTGCCGCGCTTCGGTGCCACCGAGCCGGTCAACACCGGCAAGATGCAGGTGCGGCGGCGCATCTCCTCGACCTTCAAGGACGTTCCGGGCGGCCAGATCCTGGGGCCGACCTTCGACTACACCCATCGCCTGCTCGATCCGCAACTCGCGGAAGGCTTCGTGCCGGAACAGCCGGCGACAGCGGACGCCTCGCAATCGGCAACGCCGCGGGTTACCGACATCCTCGGCCGCGACGGCCTGATCGAATCCTCGCCGCAGGCAGATGGCGACGCGCCGGTCGGCGACCTCACGCGCGAGCCGCTGAGCTTCCCGGCCGATCGCGATCTGCGGCTGCAGAATCTGGCGCGCGGCGATGAGGGTTTTCTGCTCGCGCTCGGCTATTCGACGCAGCGCGGCTACGGCCGCAACCATCCCTTCGCCGGCGAAATCCGCTTCGGCGAGGTCGAGGTCGAGTTCTTTGCCGAAGACGTCGGCTTCGCGGTGCCGCTCGGCTCGGTCGAGCTGACGGAGTGCCAGATGGTCAACCAGTTCAAGGGCTCGACCACAGAGGCGCCGTGCTTCACCCGCGGCTATGGCCTCGCCTTCGGCCAGAGCGAGCGCAAGACCATGTCGATGGCGCTGGTCGACCGCGCGCTGCGGGCGCGCGAGCTTGGCGAGGAGGCGGGGGCGCCGGCTCAGGACGAGGAGTTCGTGATGTCGCACTCCGACAACGTCCAGTCGACCGGCTTCGTCGAGCATCTCAAGCTGCCGCACTACGTCGACTTCCAGTCCGAGCTCGGCCTGCTGCGCAAGCTGCGGCAGGAGTTCGCGGAGGCCAACGAGGCCATTGAAATGCAGGAGGCCGCGGAATGAACGCGCCGACATACAACTTCGCCTATCTCGACGAGCAGACCAAACGGATGATCCGCCGCGCCATCCTGAAGGCGATCGCGATTCCCGGCTATCAGGTGCCGTTCGCGAGCCGCGAGATGCCGATGCCCTATGGCTGGGGCACCGGCGGCGTGCAGGTGACGGCAGCGATCCTCGGTCCCGACGACGTGCTGAAGGTGATCGACCAGGGTTCGGACGACACCACCAACGCGATCTCGATCCGAAAATTCTTCGGCAAGACCGCGGGCGTCGCGACCACGACCTCGACCACCGACGCGACCGTGATCCAGACCCGGCACCGCATTCCCGAGGCGACGCTGCACGCCGGGCAGGTGATGGTCTATCAGGTGCCGATCCCCGAACCGCTGCGTTTCCTCGAACCGCGCGAGACCGAGACGCGTCGGATGCACGCACTCGCCGAATACGGGCTGATGCATGTCAAGCTCTACGAGGACATCGCGCGCTTCGGCCACATCGCGACCGCCTACGCCTACCCGGTGAAGGTGAACGCGCGCTACGTGATGGACCCGTCGCCGACGCCGAAATTCGACAATCCGAAGATGGACAATTGCGCGGCATTGCAGCTGTTCGGCGCCGGCCGCGAGAAGCGGATCTACGCGATCCCGCCCTACACCACGGTGGTCTCGCTGGATTTCGAGGATCACCCGTTCACGCGCTACCGCTTCAACGCGCCCTGCGCGCTGTGCGGCGCCGACAACTCCTATCTCGACGAGATCGTCACCGACGACCAGGGCGGGCGGATGTTCGTCTGCTCCGACACCGACTTCTGCGAGCAGCGCCAGGCCGCCGGCCATCATGGCACCGAGAGCGCGGCGCCGCACAAGGAGAAGGCGCATGTCTGAGCTTTCGAGCCTCGACACCGATCAGCCGCTGCTGGTGGCCGAGGGGCTTGCCAAGAATTACGGCCGGCTGCCGGCCTGCCGCGACGTCTCGTTCGCGCTCTATCCCGGCGAGGTGCTGGCGATCGTCGGCGAGTCCGGTTCGGGCAAGTCGACGCTGCTGCAACTGCTCTCGGCGCAGCTCGCGCCGAGTGCGGGACGGGTGTCCTACCGGATGCGCGACGGCGTGCTGCGCGATCTCGCCGAGCTCGGCGAAGCCGAGCGGCGCTTCCTGTTCCGCACCGACTGGGGCTTCGTGCATCAGGATCCGGCGCAAGGATTGCGCATGGGTGTTTCGGCCGGCGCCAATGTTGGCGAGCGGCTGATGGCGGTCGGCTGGAATCATTACGGCCGGATCCGCGACACCGCGTCGACCTGGCTCGACCGGGTCGAGATCGATGTCGGCCGCATCGACGATGCGCCGAAGACCTATTCCGGTGGCATGCGGCAGCGGCTGCAGATCGCGCGCAACCTCGTCACCGAGCCGCGGCTGGTGTTCATGGATGAGCCGACCGGCGGCCTCGACGTCTCGGTGCAGGCGCGCCTGCTCGACCTGATGCGCAATCTCGTCAGCGAACTCGGCCTTGCCGCTATCGTCGTGACCCACGATCTCGCGGTCGCGAGGCTGCTGTCGCATCGCGTGATGGTGATGAAGGGCGGCCGCGTCATCGAGACCGGTCTCACCGACCAGGTGCTCGACGATCCCCGCGAGCCCTATACCCAGCTGCTCGTTTCCTCGATACTGCCGCCATGAGCTTGCCAATGACCGCGATGATCGAACTTGCCAACGCCGAGAAGACCTTCACCATGCATTTGCAGGGCGGCGTCGAGCTGCCCGTGGTGCGCGGAGTCTCGTTCCACGTCGAGCCGGGCGAATGCGTGGTGCTGTCGGGCCCGTCGGGCGCCGGCAAATCCTCGATCCTGAAGATGATCTTCGGCAATTACCGCTGCGACAGCGGCCGGATCGGCATCCGTCACCACGGCAAGGTTGTCGACCTTGCGACCGCCGAGCCGCGCCAGGTGCTGAGCATCCGCCGCTCGACCATTGGCTATGTCAGCCAATTCCTGCGCGCGGTGCCGAGGGTGGCGACCATCGACGTCGTCGCCGAGCCGCTGATCGTCAACGGCGTGGCGCGCGAGGAAGCCCGCGAGCGCGCCGGGCAATTGCTGCGTCGGCTCAACATTCCGGAGCGGCTGTGGACCTTGCCGCCCTCGACCTTCTCCGGCGGCGAGCAGCAGCGCGTCAACATCGCGCGCGGCTTCATTTCCGACCTGCCGATCCTGCTGCTGGACGAGCCGACCGCATCGCTCGATGCGGCGAATCGCGCAGTGGTGGTCGAGCTGATTGCGGAGAAGAAAACCAGGGGCGTCGCGATGGTCGCGATTGTCCATGACGACGAAATCCGCCATCTGATTGCCGACCGTATCGTCGACGTGACCTCGTTCGCCGCCGCTGCCTGAAGGACCGTTTGAAATGACCGCCAAGCAAGACACCATCATCGGCAACGCCCGGCTGGTCCTCGCCGATCGCGTGATCGAGCAGGGCTGGGTTGCGATATCCGACGGCAAGATCACCGAGTTCGGCGAGGGCAGGGCGCCCGAGGCCGCGGAGGACGCCGGCGGCGATCTCCTGATGCCCGGGCTGATCGAGCTGCACACCGACCATCTCGAGATGCACTATGTGCCGCGGCCGAAGGTGTTCTGGAATCCGGTCGCCGCCGTGATCTCCTATGACGGGCAGCTCGCGACCTCGGGCATCACCACGGTGCTGGATTCGCTGCGGGTCTGGCGCGAGGACGGCGCCGAGGACGTCGACGGCCGCGCCGGCGTGCTGGCCGCGGCGATCTCGGCCGCGCGCGAGGAGAATCTGCTGCGCGCCGATCACTTCCTGCATCTGCGCTGTGAGGTGCCGATGCCCGATGTCGTCGCCGAGGCCAAGGAGCTGATCGACCGGCCCGACGTACGGCTGATGTCGCTGATGGATCACACGCCGGGCCAGCGCCAGTTCCGCGACGAGGTGAAGCTGCGCGACTACTATCGCGGCAAGGGCGGCGGCATGACCGACGCCCAGCTCGACGTGCTGTTCGCCCGGCGCTTCGCCTATCAGAAGGAATATGCGGTGGCGAACACCCGCGCGATCGTCGCGCTGGCGCATGAGTACAAGATTCCGCTGGCGAGCCATGATGACACCACGGACGAGAACGTGGTCGACGCCGTCAACGACAGGGTCGCAGTCGCGGAATTCCCGACCACGATGGAAGCCGCGCGCGGCCTGCACGCCGCCGGCATCGACATTCTGATGGGCGCGCCGAACGTGGTGCGCGGCGGCTCGCACTCCGGCAACATCGCCGCCGTCGATCTCGCCAATGAGGGCATGCTCGACATCCTGTCGTCGGACTACATCCCGTCGAGCCTCTTGATGGCGGCGCTGCAACTACCGCGGCATGTGCCGGCGATCGATCTTGCCTCCGCCGTCCGCACCGTGACCAAGACGCCGGCCGAAGCGGTTGGCCTCACCGATCGCGGCGAGATCGCGGTCGGCAGGCGCGCCGATCTGATCCGCGTCCACGTCGCGCGCGATCTGCCCGTGGTGCGCAGCGTGTGGCGCGAAGGAGCCAGGGTGGCATGAGCGAAGTCCCTGCCGTCGCCGCGCAGCACGCCACCACGATCGGGCCAGGCCGGTTGATCCTGGTGGTCGGCCCGAGCGGTGCGGGCAAGGACACGCTGCTGGGACTGGCGAAGGCGGCCTGCGCCGACGATCGCGACGTCGTGTTTCCGCGTCGCCTGATCACCCGCGAGGCCTCAGTGTCGGAAGACAATCAAGAGGTCAGCGCGGAAGCTTTCCAGCGCGCGGTCGCTGCCGGCGACTATGCGATGCACTGGGAAGCCCATGGCCATCGCTATGGACTGTCGCGGGCGATCAATAATGAGATCCGGGCCGGACGCAGCGTGATCGCGAACGTCTCGCGCACGGTGATCGCGGCGGCGCGCCGCAATTATGCCAATGCCGTCGTGGTGTTGGTCACGGCACCGCCGGATGTGCTGGCCGCGCGGCTTGCGATGCGGGCACGCAGCAGCGACGGCCTTCTCGCGCAGCGGCTGGCCCGCACCGTCGACGAGAGCACGTCGACGCCCGATTTCACCATCGTCAATTCCGGCACCGCCGAATATCACGCGCGACAGCTTGTCCGCATCATCAAGGGCGAACGCTGGGATGAGTAGCAGCAACGAGTAGCCACAAAGGAGAACAGCACGAATGTCGGTGATTTCCACGATCGAGCAGCTTGAGGCGATCTACGGCTTTCCGAACGACGCGTCGACCGTGAAGGTCGCCGATCACGTCACGCCGCTCTATCGCGTGCTCATCGAGAAGTCGCCATTCGTGTCGCTTGCGACCTCCGGCCCCGAGGGGCTCGATTGCTCGCCGCGCGGCGACCTGCCAGGCTTCGTGCGCATCCACGATGCGAAGACGCTGATGATGCCGGATCGGCGCGGCAACAATCGCTGCGATTCGCTGCGCAACATCGTGCGCGATCCCCGTGTCGGGCTGCTGTTCCTGATCCCGGGCTCGGGCAGCACGCTGCGGGTCAACGGACGCGCCTATGTCTCGGCCGAGCCGGAGCTCCTCGCCTCCTTCAAGACGGAAGGCAAGGCGCCGCGCACGGTGATCGTGATGACCGTTGACGAGATCTATTTCCAGTGCGCCCGCGCGATCGTGCGCTTCGACCTCTGGAATCCGGACAAGCGGGTTGATCCGAACGCCTTGCCGACGCCAGGCCAGATCCTCGCCGAGATGAGCGAGCACACGGTCGGCGGTGAAAAATACGATCGCGAATGGCCGGAGCGCGCGCGGCAGACGATGTGGTGATTCGCGCGAACGGCTGGGAGTGAAGCTAGAGCTCCGTTCCGATTGAATCGGAACGGGGCTCTAGCCATTTGTTTGACGCGTTTTCTTCACGCGAACCGGTATCCCACTTCGCTCGAAAACTCTCTAGGCGTCAGCCCGGTCTTCCCAGTCCTCCCAGGTCACGTCGGTATTGATTTCGAGGTAGCGCGAAACCGCGGCGCCGATGGTCGGGAAGAAGTTGTCCTCGCCAAGCTGTGCCAGCAGGCCGAATTTCTTCAGCTTGTCCTTGACGGGATCCTTGAGCTCGGCAAAGCACAGCTCGATCTTCTGTGCGTGCAACGCCTCGTCCAGCTCGGTGAGAATGTCGCCGGCGGTCACGTCCACACTGGTGACCGGCTCGGCCGCGACCACCAGCCAGCGCACCGGCGTCGGAGATTTTGCCACGGCATCCAGCGCGCGCTCCTTGAAGAACTCGGCGTTGGCGAAGAATAGCGGCGCATCCCACCGGAACAGCACCAGCCCGGGGACTTGGCGGGCGCCCGGATATCGAGTGATGTCGTGATAACCCTTGACGCCGGAGGCGCGGCCCAGCACGGCGGAATGCGGCCGCCAGCCGTCCCACAGGAACTCGACGATGGCGAGCACGATGGCAAGGCCAATTCCCGGAATCACCCCCAGCACGGCCACGCCGACAAAGCAAACCACCGATAGCCAGAACTCCCACTGCTGAATGCGGTAGATTCGCCTGAGGTCGCCGATCTCGAACAGGCCGAGTGCGGCGGCGATGACGACGGCGGCCAGCGCGGCGTTGGGCAGATGCTCGAGCAGATTTGGCGCCATCAGCAGCAAAAAGGCGATGGCAAGCGCGCCGATGACACTGGTCAATTGGGTGCGCGCTCCGGCAGCTTCTGCGACAGGCGTGCGCGAGCTGCTGCTGCTGATCGGAAAGCCCTGAAAAAAGCCGGCCGCCAGATTGGCTGCGCCGAGCCCCACCATCTCCTGGTTGGGATCGACGCGATCACCCAATCTCGCCGCATAGGACCGGGACAGCACGCTGGTGTCGGCGAATGACACCAGCGCGACCGCGCACCCGCCGATCAGCACCTGCACGATGTCGCCATAGCCGATCCAGGGGATGGCAAAACCCGGCAAGCCTTCCGGAAGCGGACCCAGAATCTTTACGCCATAGCGCGCGCCGAGATCGAAGACCCCCGTGACGACCGTTGCCGCGACGACCGCAATCAGAATGCTCGGTAGCCGTTTGTTGCGCGCGAGCAGCAGGATCGCCGCCAGGGTGGCCAAGCCGATCCCGAGGGCGACCCAATTTGTCTTTCCGTCAAGGATCGCTCCGCCGATCGCCCAGACGCTGCGCAGAGGTCCATCGCTTTCGATCGAGAAGCCGAACAGCTTCGGCAGCTGGCTGATCAGCACGGTCAGGGCAATGCCGTTCATGTAACCGTAGCGGATCGGCTTGGACAGCAGCTCGGTCAGGAATCCCAGCCGCGCGATGCCGGCCACGATGCAGACCGTCCCGGAGACGATGGCCATCATGGCGGCCAGCGCTGCCGCGCGCCGGGGATCGCCGCCCGACAGCGGAACGACAACGCCGAGGATGACGGCTGCAAGCGCCGAGTCCGGTCCCAGCACGAGGATGCGGCTCGGTCCGAACAACGCGTAGACGAGGAGTGGGATGATCGTTGCGTAAAGCCCGTAGATGCCGGGCAAGCCCGACGCTTCCGCATAGGCGATGCCGACCGGGACCAGCATGGTCGCGAGCACAAGCCCGGCAAAGACGTCGTGTCGAAGCCACGCCGCTTCATATCGACGGAGCGTGTCGAGACCTGGCAGCCAGCCGGTCCAATGATTCATCGCGGTCACTCCCAATCCCGCTGGAGCTCGCACGCGCTTGACGTGAACCGTTCTACCCCTTCGCCTGCTCGTCGAACGCCTTCAGCGACACCGCCGCGATCTCGCGCAGCGCATTGCGGTCGGCGCCCGAGGAGGCCATCACGCACATGCCCGACGTGACCGCGGAGAGATAGCGGGCCAGCGTGACCGGATCGGCGCTTTCACCGAGGTCGCGTTCGGCCTTGGCGCGGACAAAGCGCTCGCGCAGCTGGTCCTCGGTGCGGGTGCGGCGCGCCGCCAGTTCGAATGGAACGTTCTCCGAGCCGGTGCCGCAGGCCAGGCCGCCCTGGACCAGCAGACAGCCGGGCGGGTTGGCGGGATCGGTCTGGGCGTCGGCGTGCTCGATCAGAAATCGTTCGGCGACCTCGCGGGCGCTGGAGGCGCCCAAAACCTTCTCCATCCAGGCATCGCGCTTTTCGGTGTAACGGTCGAGCGCAGCCTTTAGCAGGCCTTCCTTGCTGCCAAAGGCGGCATAGAGGCTGGGTGGATTGATGCTCATCGCCTCGGTGAGCTGCGCGATCGTCGCGCCCTCGTAACCGTGGCGCCAGAACACGTCCATGGCCCGGTCCAAAGCGGCGTCCGCGTCGAAGGCGCGGGGGCGTCCCATTCCCATTTTTCGTTGCTCCGTAAGCCGGGTGCCGTTTCTGTGACGGATTGTCCCTGACTTATCCTCTTGTTGCACGTAGTGTTTTTCCGCGTCTTCCCATTTCCCCACGAATGAGATAATAAATTCATAGTGCTCGATACATAAGTATCTTGCAGACCGGCGTCCAGCTCCACATCTGTAGCAAACACTACAGATGTCTGGAGCGCGTGAATGCCCTCGTCAACCCAAAATCCCCCTACCGGCCGTTTCCGACGCGTCGTCGGCGGTGTCGTGATCATCGGCGCCCTTGCGGTGGCCGGTTCGATTGCAACCGGCCATTATTTCCATGCCGCACAGGCGACCGCCACTGCCGCCGCCCCTGAACCGGCGGTCCCGGTCACCGTGGCGGTGATCCAGCCGCGGCCGACCACCCTGTTCGACGACTTCTCGGGCCGGCTCGAGGCCGTCGACCGCGTCCAGCTGCGGCCACGGGTGGCCGGCGCGATCCTTTCGACCAACTTCACCGAGGGCGCGCTGGTGAAGGCCGGCGACATCCTGTTCAAGATCGACCCGGCGCCCTACGCGGCCGAGGTCGACCGCGCCCAGGCGCAGCTCGAGGCGGCCAAGGCCCGCGTGGTGTTCACCACGAGCGAGGTCGAGCGCGGCGCACAGCTGGTCGGCAACAACATCGTCACCAAGCGCGATTTCGACCAGCGCGACAACGCCAACCGCGAGGCGATCGCCAACGTCAAGGCCGCCGAAGCCGCGCTGCAGACCGCAAAGCTCAATCTCGACTACACCGAGGTCCGCGCACCGGTCGATGGCCGGGTCGGCCGGATCGAGGTCACCGTCGGCAATCTCGTTGCGGCCGGCACCTCGTCACCGGTCCTGACCTCGCTGGTTTCGGTCAATCCGATCTACGCGAGCTTCGACGCCGACGAGGAGGTCGTGCTGCGTGCGCTGAACTCGATCGCGGATGCTTCCGGCAAGCGTGGCAATCTCGATCAGATCCCGGTCGACATGGTGACGTCGGGCGGCCTCAGCGCCAAGGGGCATATCCAGCTGATCGACAACCAGGTCAACGGGCAGAGCGGCACCATCCGGGTCCGCGCCGTGTTCAAGAACGAAGACGGTCGGCTGATTCCGGGACAGTTCGCCCGCGTGCGGATGGGCCAGCCCAAGCAGCAGACCTTGGTGATGATCGACGAGCGGGCCGTCGGCACCGACCAGGACAAGAAGTTCGTCATGCTGGTCGGTGACGACAGCCGCGCGGTCTATCGTTCGGTCACGCTCGGCGGCGCGGTCGATGGCCTGCGGATCGTCACCGCCGGCCTGAAATCCGGCGACCGCATCGTCGTCAACGGTCTGCAGCGCGTGCGGCCCGGCGCCCTTCTGAAGATGGAAGTCGCCGAGATGGGCGCGCGCGGCATGCAGCAGGCATCCACTGAAACCAACCAGCACGTCGTGCAGCGCTAGGCGCTGCACGCGGGGGCGGAGCCATGAATCTCTCCAAATTCTTCATCGACCGGCCGATCTTCGCCGGCGTGCTATCGATCCTGATCTTCCTGGCCGGCCTGATCTCGCTGGTGGCGATGCCGATCTCGGAATACCCCGACGTGGTGCCGCCGTCGGTCGTGGTGCGCGCGACCTATCCCGGCGCCAATCCGAAGGTGATCGCCGAGACGGTCGCAACCCCGATCGAGGAGCAGATCAACGGCGTCGAGGGCATGCTCTATATGTCGAGCCAGGCGACCACCGACGGCGCGATGACGCTGACAGTGACGTTCCGGCTCGGCACCGACCCCGACAAGGCCACCCAGCTGGTGCAGAACCGCGTGCAGCAGGCCGAGCCCCGCCTGCCGGCCGTGGTGCGCCAGCTCGGCATCATCACCAAGAAGAGTTCGCCCGACCTCACCATGGTCGTGCATCTGCTGTCGCCGAACAACCGCTACGACATGACGTATCTGCGCAACTACGCAGTGCTCAACGTCAAGGACCGGCTGGCGCGGATCGACGGCGTCGGCGACGTCCAGCTCTACGGCGCCGGCGACTATTCGATGCGGGTCTGGGTCGATCCGCAGAAGGCCGCCGAGCATGCGCTGACTGCGAGCGACGTGGTGCGCGCGATCCAGGCCCAGAACGTCGAGGCCGCGGCCGGCGTGGTCGGCTCCTCGCCGAGCGTCAAGGGCCTTGACCTGCAGCTCTCCGTCAACGCCGAGGGACGGCTGTCGACCGAGGAGCAGTTCGGCGACATCGTGGTGAAGACCGGTGCGGCCGGCGAGGTGGTGCGGCTGCGCGACGTCGCGCGGATCGAGCTCGGCGCCTCCGAATACGGCCTGCGGTCGCTGCTCGACAACAAGCAGGCGGTCGCGATCCCGATCTTCCAGGCGCCGGGCTCCAACGCGCTGGAGATCTCCGATCATGTCCGCGCGACGATGGCCGAGATCAAGAAGAACATGCCGGAAGGCGTGTCTTACCAGATCGTGTACGATCCGACGCAGTTCGTGCGCTCCTCGATCGAGGCCGTCATCCACACGCTGCTGGAGGCGATCGCGCTGGTCGTGCTGGTCGTGATCCTGTTCCTGCAGACCTGGCGCGCCTCGATCATTCCGCTGATCGCGGTTCCGGTGTCGATCGTCGGCACCTTCGCGGTGATGCATGTGTTCGGCTTCTCGATCAACGCGCTCAGCCTGTTCGGCCTGGTGCTGGCGATCGGCATCGTGGTCGACGACGCCATCGTCGTGGTCGAGAACGTCGAGCGCAACATCGAATCCGGCCTGTCGCCGCGCGATGCCACCAACCAGGCAATGCGCGAAGTGTCCGGCCCGATCATCGCGATCGCGCTGGTGCTGATCGCGGTGTTCGTGCCGCTCGCCTTCATCTCCGGCCTCACCGGACAGTTCTACAAGCAGTTCGCGCTGACGATCGCGATCTCGACCGTGATCTCGGCGATCAATTCGCTGACGCTGTCGCCGGCGCTGTCGGCGCTGCTGCTCAAGGGGCATCACGAACCGAAGGACTGGCTGACCCGGATCATGGAGAGGTCGCTGGGCTGGTTCTTCCGCGGCTTCAACAAGGTCTTCACCAAGTCGTCCGAGAATTACGGCCGCACCGTCACCAAGGTGATCTACGGCAAGGCCGTGGTGATCGGCCTCTACGTGCTCTTGATCGGCCTGACCGGCGTGCTGTTCAAGCAGGTGCCGTCGGGCTTCGTGCCTGGTCAGGACAAGCAGTACCTGGTCGGCTTTGCGCGGCTGCCCGACGGTGCCACGCTCGACCGCACCGAGGAAGTGATCCGCAAGATGAGCGACATCGCGCTGACCCAGCCCGGTGTCGAAAGCTCGGTGGCGTTTCCCGGCCTGTCGATCTCCGGCTTCACCAACTCGTCCAACGCCGGCATCGTGTTCTCGACCCTGAAGCCGTTCGAGGAGCGCAAGGATCCGTCGCTCTCGGGACCTGCGATCGCGATGGCGCTGAACAAGAAGTATGCCGGCATCCAGGACGCCTTCATCGCCATGTTCCCGCCGCCGCCGGTCAACGGCCTCGGCACCATCGGCGGCTTCAAGCTGCAGATCGAGGACCGCGCCGGCCTCGGCTACGGGGCGCTGAACGACGCGACCAAGGCGTTCATGGCGGCGATGCAGAAAGCGCCGGAGATCGCCGGCGTGTTCTCGAGCTTCCAGGTCAACGTGCCGCAGCTGTTTGCCGACATCGACCGGACCAAGGCGTTGCAGCTCGGCGTGCCGGTCACGGAGGTGTTCAACACGCTGCAGATCTATCTCGGCTCGTACTACGTCAACGACTTCAATAAATTCGGCCGCACCTATTCGGTCTATGTCCAGGCCGACGCGCCGTTCCGCGCCCGCGCCGACGACATCAGGCAGCTGAAGGTGCGCTCGTCGTCGGGCGACATGGTGCCGCTGTCGGCGCTGCTGAAGGTCCGCCAGAGCGCGGGTCCGGAGCGTGCGATCCGCTACAACGGCTTCCTGTCGTCGGACATCAACGCCGCCGCGGCACCGGGCTATTCCTCCGGCCAGGCGCAGGAGGCGGCGACGCGGATCGCGGCCGAAGTGCTGCCGCCCGGCTTTGCCTTCGAATGGACCGACCTGACCTATCAGGAGTTCATCGCCGGCAATTCCGGAATCTGGGTGTTTCCGCTCGCGATCCTCCTGGTGTTCCTGGTGCTCGCCGCGCTCTATGAGAGCCTGGCGCTGCCGCTCTCGATCATCATGATCGTGCCGATGGGCCTGTTGGCGGCGATGTTCGGCGTCTGGCTCTCGAAGGGCGACAACAACGTCTTCACCCAGATTGGCCTGATCGTGCTGGTCGGATTGTCGGCCAAGAACGCCATCCTGATCGTCGAATTCGCGCGCGAGCTCGAATTCGCCGGACGCTCACCGATCCGCGCCGCGATCGAGGCGAGTCGCTTAAGGCTGCGGCCGATCCTGATGACGTCGATGGCGTTCATCATGGGCGTGCTGCCGCTGGTGTTGTCGACCGGCGCGGGCTCGGAGATGCGGCGCGCGATGGGCGTCGCGGTGTTCTCCGGTATGATCGGCGTCACCGTGTTCGGCCTGTTCCTGACGCCGGTGTTCTATGTGCTGCTGCGCACGATCACCGGGATGAAGCCGCTGACGCAACACGGCGAGGCGACCATCCCTGGAAAAGCACACGCGGCATGATGCCGCGTGTGCAGAGCGTTTTCGAGCCAAGTGGATGCCGGCTCGCGTGAAGAAAACGCGTCAAAACAACAAACGAGAGCTTCGGTTCAAGACTGAAGCTCTCGTTGATGTCAGCTTCGAAGGGATCAGGCTGCGATGTCGAGCAGCAGAAGCGACGAACCGCGGACCAGCACCTTGCGGCCCGCGGGCGTCAGTTCAAACGAATCGCCGCGCACGGCGACATAACCGAGCGTCATCAGGCTTTCAACGGCGAACCGGTTCAGCCGTGACGGGTTTGCTGCGGGAGCCCGCAGCGCTTTCAGCGCATCCCACTGATCGGGTCTGAGTTCGAATTCTTCGCTCATCGGTCCAGGCACTCCAGAAGTTCTTGGCGTGCGAGATACAGAGCGCAGATGAATTTCGTGCGACCACAACGAGTCAGGATTTCGATTTATGTGGACGCGCCGTCACATCGCCGTGTCATTGGAATACTTCAATTTTTTCGAATCATTGCGGTGCAACAACGCGTGATGTTGTCACAGAGATTAACCGCACGTCGTCACACAGGTTAATCGAGACGATTAACCGGGCTAAAGCGGCTGGTTAACCGCGCCGCACACTTGCGCCGCCATCGACCGGCAATGTCACACCTGTGATGAAGTTGGCCTCATCGGAGGCGAGAAACAGTGCGGCATTGGCGACGTCCCAGCCGGTGCCCATCTTGTGACGCAGCGGCACCTTGCTGTCGCGCTCGGCTTCGACCTCGGCGCGGCTCTTCTTGAATTCACGCGCGCGGGTGTCCACCGCCATCGGCGTGTTCATCAATCCCGGCAAGATCACGTTGGCGCGGATGCCGTATTGCGCATTCTGGTAGGCGAGCTGTTCGGTGAAGGCGATCATCGCCGATTTGGTCGCTTTGTAGGCGACGTAAGGATAGGTCGTGATCGCGGCCATCGACGAGATGTTGATGATCGAGCCGCGCTGCTGCTGGCGCATGATCGGGATCACGTGCTTGGCGGCGAGGATGCAGCTCTTCAGATTGATCGCCACGCAGCGGTCGAACGCCTCCTCGGTGATGTCGAGTAGCTCGGCATCACCGCCGGAGAGGCTGACGCCGACATTGTTGTGCAGGATATCGACGCTGCCCCAGCGGCCGTGCGCATCCGCCACCATCGCCTTGATGTCGGCATTCTTGGTGACGTCGGCCTTGAAGGCGACAGCCGTGCCGCCTTTGGCCGCGATCATATCGACGGTCTCCTGCGCCGATGCCAGGTTGTGATCGACGCACAGCAGCTTGGCGCTTTCGCGCGCGAAGGTCAGCGCGGTGGCGCGGCCGTTGCCGATGCCCTCGCCGGGGCTCTGGCCGGCGCCGACGATGATGGCGACGCGATCTTGAAGGCGCATCTCACTTCACTCCCGGGATCGGGTACTGCTGCAGTACCTCTTTGTAGGTTGGTTCGTTGTCGATCTGCATGGTGGCGAGCACCCGCACCACGGCACAGTAGAACGCGATGGTAAGCACCAGGTCGGTCATGTGCTCGTCGGACAGCTCTCGCTTGATCTCGGCGAAGGTTACCTCCGACATCGCAAGCTCGCGCACCATCTCGCGGGCGCCCCTGAGGATCGCCTTCGCCAGCGGCTCGAGCTGCGACGGCTTGCCCTCGGTCTCGGCGATCAGGCCCTTGATGTCCGCGTCCGTGACGCCGAACTCCTTGCCGATCTTCACATGGTGGGTGAACTCGTATTCCGATTTCTCGAGCCAGCCGACCTGCAGGATCGCAAGCTCGCGCAGCCGCGGGTCGAGCTTGCTCTTGAAGCGGATATAGCCGCCGATGCCATTGAAGGCGCGCGCCATGTCGGGGGAGTTGACCAGCAGCTTGTGCAAATTGGTGTTGCGCTTGAGCATGTCGCGATACTCAGGGGCGACCTGATCGGATTCGAGATAGGGCAGGCGGGCCATTGTTGTTGTCCTTGGTTCGGCGGCTTGCGGAAGCGGCGGCCAAAGCGCGATGAGATTGGGTTGAATCCTCATCGCGCTTTAGTTCATTGTTTGAGCATGATCTTTTCGGAAAACCGCTTCGCACTTTTCCGGATCATGCTTCGCTTCAGCCGTAGAGCGCTTTGTGCTCGCTTTCGTAGTTGGCGTAGGAATCCTTCATGCTGGCGCCGTTGAGCAGCATGGTCGCGACCACGGCGTTGTCGGTATCGAACACGGTCGAGCGCACCCACATGCTCTCGGTGCGCTTGCTGCCCGAGAGCGCCACGACCTCGCGCTCGACCCAATAGGTCTCGCCCGGGAAGAGCGGCCCGCGCACAAGCCGGATCTCCTGATCGGCGAACAGTCCGACGGCCGGGCCGCGGACCGGCAGCCGGTCCTCGCGCGCGCGGTACTGGAACAGCACGCTCAGCATCTCCATCGGGATGATGGCGCGGCCCCAGGGATTGTGTTCCAGCGAATAGTAATCCGACGGCTCGGTGATCACCCTGAGCTTGTCGGCCAGCGAGAACGGATAGAGATCGCCCATGTTCTGGTCGAAATCCATCTTGATCGCCTGCCGGGGCGTCTTCATGCCGACCTTGATGTCGGCGAGGACCACGGGATCGGTCAGCGGCTTCAATTCGCCAAGCCGGTGGCTCAGTGCCGTCTCGCTGCCGTCGCCATCGATCGAGGCGGTGCCGCGCAGGATCTCGGTGCCGTCGCGCTTGATCATCCCGATCGTGCAAACCGTCTGGCCCGGCTTCGGCTTCTCGATCTGAGCCTGCACCTCTTCGCCTTCGAACACCGGGTTGCGGTAATGCGCGGAGAGGCATCCGGTCATGAACCAGGCCCGGCCCCAGATCCGCTCGCACAGCGGCGCAAACTGGCTGAAATGAGTCGGTCCTTCGATCGTGCCGCCGCGGAAGCCGAGCTTCTGGGCGGTTGCATCGTCGTGAATCGAAGCGTGGGAGTCGTAAGTCTGGGCCTGCAGCATCTGCTTCGGGCTGCGCCAGGGACCCACCAGCAGATTGCCGTTCTCCACGATTTCCGTCGTGAACGCGGATTCGACTGTAATCATCCTTGGTCTCCCTTTGCGTGCACCGTTTCAAAGATGCCGGGGTTCGGCAAGCCTCGCAGAGCAACAAGGCCTCGCAGAGCCCAGCATGCGCACCATGAGATATGTGCTGCGGCCATGGAACGGGGCTGTTCATGCATAACAAAATCAGTGCATGCTGATGCATGATCATTCGGAAGATAATGAGACCGGTTCGGACCGGCGTGACCTGATCGGCGGGGAGCCTGAAACTGATGGCGTTGATGGAAGTTGGACTGGACGATAAGTACCGGTTGGACACCAAGCGAATCTTCCTCTCCGGTACCCAGGCGCTGGTCCGATTGCCCATGTTGCAGCGCGAACGCGACCGCGCGCACGGACTGAACACCGCAGGTTTCATCTCCGGTTACCGCGGCTCGCCGCTCGGCATGTACGACCACGCGCTATGGCGAGCGAAATCCTTCCTGAAAGAGCATGACATCGCCTTCGTTCCCGGCCTCAACGAGGATCTGGCGGCGACCGCGGTGTGGGGCAGCCAGCAGGTCGGCATGTTCCCCGGCGCCAAGGTCGATGGCGTGTTCGGCATCTGGTACGGCAAGGGTCCCGGCGTCGACCGCTCGCTCGATGCGCTCAAGCACGCCAATTCGGCCGGCACCTCGCCGAATGGCGGCGTGATCGCGCTCGCCGGTGACGACCATGGCTGCCAGTCCTCCACCCTCGCGCACCAGAGCGAGCAGGTCTTCGCCTCGGCGCTGATGCCGGTGGTCAATCCGGCGACGCTGCAGGACTATCTCGACCTCGGCATCCTCGGCTTCGCGCTGTCGCGCTATTCCGGCTGCTGGGTCGGTTTCAAGGCGATCTCCGAGACGGTGGAAAGCTCGGCTTCGATCGTCAGCGATCCCGATCGCATCAAGATCATCATGCCTGACGATTTCGAGATGCCGCCGGACGGGCTCTCGATCCGCTGGCCCGATCCGCCGCTGGAGGCCGAACGGCGTCTGCACGGACCCAAGATGGAGGCGGTCGCGGCCTTCGCCCGGGCCAACCGCTTCGACCATATCGTGCTGGATTCGAAGCCGGCGCGGCTCGGCATCATGGCGACCGGCAAGGCCTATCTCGACCTGCGCCAGGCGCTCGCCGATCTCGGCATCACCGATGCCGAGGCCCAGGCGCTGGGCCTGCGCATCTACAAGGTGGCGTTGACCTGGCCGCTCGAAGCGCGCGGCGCACGCGCCTTCGCCGAAGGCCTGCAGGACGTGCTCGTTGTCGAGGAGAAGCGCGGCTTCATCGAGGACCAGCTGGTCCGCATCCTCTACAACATGGACGCGTCCAAACGTCCGTCGGTGGTCGGCAAGCGCGACGAGAGCGGCGCGCCGCTGCTGCCGAGCGAGGGCGAGCTGACGCCGACCATGGTCGCTGCAGCGGTGGTGGCCCGGCTGCGGAGGCTCGGCCATCGCAGCCCGCTGCTGGAGCAGCGTTTGGCAAAACTCGAGGCATTCGACCGCCCGGCCGAGGGCACGGGCACCGTGAAGCTCTCGCGCACGCCGTATTTCTGCTCGGGCTGTCCGCACAATTCGTCGACCAAGATTCCCGAGGGCAGCCGCGCCATGGCTGGCATCGGCTGTCACGGCATGGCGCTGTCGGTGCCGAACCGCAACACCCAGACCATCTCGCATATGGGCGCCGAGGGCGTGAGCTGGATCGGGCAGGCGCCGTTCACCAGCGAACAGCATGTGTTCCAGAATCTCGGCGACGGCACCTACACGCATTCGGGCTTGCTGGCGCTGCGCGCGGCGGCCGCGGCAGGCGTCAACATCACCTACAAGATCCTCTACAACGACGCGGTCGCGATGACCGGCGGCCAGCCCGCCGAAGGCGGCTTCACGGTGTCGCAGATCGCGCATCAAGTCTGGGCCGAGGGGACCAAGAGGCTTGCGATCGTCTCCGACGATCCCGACAAATATCCCGCCAATTACTTCCCGTCCGGCGCCACCATCCATCATCGCCGCGAGCTCGATGCCGTGCAGCGCACTTTGCGCGAGATCGAGGGCCTCACCGTCCTGATCTACGACCAGACTTGCGCCGCCGAGAAGCGCCGCCGCCGCAAGCGCGGGCTGTTTCCCGATCCGGCCAAGCGCGTCTTCATCAATGAGCGCGTCTGCGAAGGCTGCGGCGACTGCTCGGTGGCGTCGAACTGCGTCTCGGTGCAACCGCTGGAGACCGAGCTCGGCCGCAAGCGCAGGATCGACCAGTCGAACTGCAACAAGGATTTCTCCTGCATCGAGGGCTTCTGCCCGAGCTTCGTGATGGTGCAGGACCCCAAGCTGCGCAAGGCCGACCGCACCGCCGCCGATCCCAAGGCGCTGTTCGCGGACTTGCCGACGCCGCCTGCGGCTGCGCTCAGCAACCCCTACAACATCCTGATCACCGGCATTGGCGGCACCGGCGTCATCACCATCGGCGCGCTGCTCGGCATGGCCGCGCATGTCGAAGGGCTCGCCTGCTCGACGCTCGACTTCACCGGCCTGTCGCAGAAGAACGGCGCGGTCATGAGCCATGTCCGGCTCGCGCCAGCGTCCGACATGCTGACCACCGTCCGCATCGCGCCCGGCAATGCCAATCTGATCCTCGGCTGCGACCTTGTCGTCGCCACCAGCGTGCCGGCGCTGAGCCGCGCCGAACGCGGCGTCACCCGCGCCGTCGTCAACGCCGATCTGCTGCCGACCGCGAGCTTCGTGATCGATCCGGATATCGACTTCGAGGCCAGCTCGATGCGCGATGCGCTGAACGGCGCGGTGCGGCCGGATGATCTCGACATCCTCGATGCCACCGGGCTCGCCACCGCGCTGATGGGCGACAGCATCGCGACCAATGCCTTCATGCTCGGCTTCGCGTTCCAGCGCGGCGCGATCCCGCTGTCGCTCGAGGCGATCCTGAAGGCGATCGAGCTCAACGGCGCCGCGATCGAGATGAACAAGACCGCGTTCTCGTGGGGCCGCCTCGCCGCGCACGATCTGCAGCGCGTGGTCAGCGCCGCGCGCTTCAAGAATGCAGGCGCTGCTCCCGCGAAGAAGACGCTGGATGAGGCGATCGCATTCCGTGCCAAGTTCCTCACCGACTATCAGGACGCGGCCTACGCCAAGCGCTATCTCGACGACGTCGCGCGCGTCCGCTCAGCCGAAGCCGCGACAGCGCCGGGCTCGCAGGACCTGACCGAGGCCTTTGCAAAGGGCCTGTTCAGACTGATGGCGTACAAGGACGAATACGAGGTCGCGCGGCTCTATTCCGACGGCGAGTTCAGCAAGGCCCTGAGGGAGCAGTTCGAAGGCAATTCGGGCTTGAAGGTCCTGCTGGCGCCGCCGCTGCTGGCGCAGCGCGATCCCGTCACCGGGCGTTTGCAGAAGCGCGAGTTCGGGCCGTGGATCTTCAAGGCGTTCGGCCTGCTGGCGGGGCTGAAGGGCCTCCGCGGCACCGCGTTCGATATCTTCGGCTATATCGCCGAGCGCAAGGTGGAGCGCGCGCTGCCGCTCGACTATTCGGCGATGATCCTGCGTCACCTCGACGGCAAGAAGCCGCTCGACTTGCCGCGGCTGGTCGCACTGGCGAAGGCCGCGGACCTCGTGCGCGGCTACGGCCACATCAAGGAAGGCAATGTCGCGCGCTACCGCACCGAATGCGCGCGGCTGGAGCGCGCGATCGGCCAGCCGCTGGCGCAGGCCGCGGAGTAGGCCTGCGGGAACGTTCCGCTGCCGCCTTGGTTGATCGGTAACCCTGCCCGCGGCTGCGGCTGGATTCGCGCGGCCGAGCCCCTACATAACGGCTGTTCTGTTCGAGTGATTTCAGGAGGCCCTTTTGACGGTCCTGAAAAACGCTTTTGTTGCAAGTGTTTGTACCGCGTGCCTGGCATTGGGTGGCGTGGCGTTTGCTGACGACTACCGCCCGAGCGAGTTCTTCAATCTCGATCTCTCGCGGGCCGTGCTGTCGCCGAAGCCGCTTGGTCCGCCGGCGCAGTTCCAGCCGGTTCCGGTCGAGGCGAAGGCTGACCATGGTCCGGATCAGCATGCGAGCACCGAGCCGCAGGTCGAGGAGCCGAAGGTCGCGCCGAAGAAAGCCGTGCGCACGACCAGGGTGACTGAGCCGCGAGAGACCGCACCGCATGAGCGGAAGCGCGCCGCGCATGTGCCCGCCCGCACCAAGCTCGCGCGGCGCCATTCGAACCCGCTCGACGCAGAAGCTCGCGACACAAGGATCCAGACCTGGCCGTGCCGCACCGGCGGCATCTGCAACTGGAAGCATTAGGCGGCTCAGTTCTCTGTTCTCCCCTTCGCGCGGACAGCTAACCCGTCATCCCCGCGCAAAGGCTTCGCCTTTGTCGCTGGAGGTGCGAGCGGAGCGAGCCTCGAAGGATGAATCGGCCCCGATCTAGCAGCCGGGCCGTCGATCCTTCGAGACGGCGCTACGCGCTTCCTCAGGATGACGGGTTTCGCGTTTGTGTGCTCGACGCCTGACGCCCCCGTTCCGCGGTCCATCTCCCCGAGTCACACCGCCGTCGCAAAACCGTCGGCGGAGAGTCAAGAAACCGTAAGGGCGGAGTCAAACGGCGCAGGCAAAACCTTCGTTGCGATTCGACGAAGGTTATTCGATGCCGACAGCGATCTCCGCGAAGGGGCGAGGCCTTACCAGGCGTCAGCTTCTGGTGCGTTCGGCGTCCACGGCTGCGCTGGCGGGATTGGGCGCCCTGGCGAAGCCCTATTTGAGCCGCGCCGCGGATCGGCCCGCGATCGGGGGTATCCAGTCCGGCGACGTCGCAAGCGATTCCGCCGTGATCTGGGCCCGCGCCGATCGCGCCGCGCGCATGCAGATCGAATGCGCTTCCGTCGAAAGCTTCGCCACCATCCTGCGTACCGCGTCCGCCGATGCACTGCCCGAGCGCGATTTCACCGCAAAACTGCTGCTCGATGGGCTGCCGCCGGGCCAGGACCTGTTCTACCGCGTCCGTTTCGAGGATCGCGACGGCATCGCCGGCGAAAGCAGGATTGGGCACTTTCGTACCGCGCCGGCCGGCCGCCGGTCGGTCTCCTTCGTCTGGTCCGGCGATGTCGTCGGGCAGGGCTGGGGCATCGACCCCGCACGCGGCGGCCTCCGCAGCTATCGCACCATGCTAAACGAACGCCCGGATTTCTTCATTCATTCCGGCGATCACATCTATGCGGATTGCACGGTGCCGTCGGAGCAGGCGCTGCCGAACGGCGAGGTCTGGCGCAACATCGTCACCGAGGAGAAATCGGTCGTCGCGCACAGCCTCGAAGAGTTTCGCGGCAACTACAAATACAACTGGCTCGACGAGAATTTCCGCGCCTTCCACGCCGAGGTCCCGATGTTTGCGCAATGGGACGATCACGAGGTGGCCGACGACTGGTCGCCGCTCGGCACCGCTGACGCGACCGGCTATGATACGGATGGCAGCTCGCGTCTGATAGCGCGGGCGCGCCGCGCCTTCCATGAATTCATGCCGATGCGGCTGATGCCGGAGCGCGACGGCCGGGTCTATCGCAAGATCGCCTACGGGCCGCTGCTCGACGTCTTCCTCATCGACATGCGCTCGTACCGCGATTCCAGCTGGAACAAGCAGGGTGATCCCGACAAGGCCTGCATCCTCGGCGAGAGCCAGCTCGCCTGGCTGAAGCGGGAGCTGGTGGCGTCGGACGCCGTCTGGAAGGTGATCGCGGCGGATCTGCCGATCGGCCTCGTCAGCCTCGATGCAGTGGCGCTCGGCGACGGCCCGCCGGAGCGGCGCGAGCACGAGATCGCCGATTTGCTGTCGTTCATGAAGCGCGCCGGTGTCCGCAACACGGTGTGGCTCACCGCCGACATGCACTACACCGCCGCGCATCATTATGATCCGAACCGCGCGGTGTTCCAGGAGTTCGAGCCGTTCTGGGAGTTCGTCTCCGGCCCGCTGCATGCCGGCACCTGGTCGCCGGGTCAGCTCGACAACACCTTTGGCCCGAAGGCGATGTACCAGAAGGGCTGCTCGGCCGAGCAGGGCGACAATCTCGCGCCGTGCTTTGGCCTGCAATTCTTCGGCCGCGTCGACGTCGACGGCAAGACCGGCGTGATGACAGTGACGCTCAAGGACGTCGACAACCACGATCTCTGGTCGGTCGACATCGAGCCGCGGCCGGATGCGCGGCCCGGCCAGATCATGGCGCAGCATATCTAACCCCTGGCGCTTTCGAGCGAAGTGGAGTCCCGGTTCGCGCCAAGAAAAACGCGTCAAACGAGGATTTGTCGCGACATCTTGATTGCGGGCGGCTTGCCGGAACGGCCGGTTTGCGGGCAGACTGCGTGTTGGCAGTTCTGCCAATTTCATTCCCTACAGCCGATTTGCTGGCGTGACGTCGTCGATTTCTTCGGCGTCCCACGCGTCAGGAGCTATCCATGGACAATCTGCAGACACAGGGCATCAGCCTGCCGCAGCTCGGGCTCGGTACTTTCCGCATGCAGGGCGATGCCTGCCGCGCGGCGGTCGAGAGCGCGCTCGGGCTCGGTTACCGCCACATCGACACCGCCGAGATGTACGGCAATGAGGAGGCGATCGGAGCCGCGATCGCGGCCTCCAGGGTCGCGCGCGAGGACCTGCATGTGACCACCAAGGTCTGGCATGAGAACCTGGCACCGGACGCGATCCGCAAGGCCTTCGACGCCAGCCTGAAGAAGCTGCGGCTCGATCACGTCGACCTCTATCTGGTGCACTGGCCGTCGCGGAGCATGAAACTGCCTGCCGTCTTCGAGACGCTGATGAAGCTGAAGGAGGAGGGGCGCACCCGCGCCATCGGTGTTGCCAATTTCACCACCGCGCTGCTCAAGACCGTGGTGGAGGACATCAAGGCGCCGATCGCCTGCAACCAGATCGAATATCACGCGATGTTGGACCAGACGGCGGTGCGGAAATATCTCGCCGCCAAATCGATCCCGCTGGTGGCCTATTGCCCGCTGGCGCAGGGCCGCTTCGCCACCGACGAGACGCTGGCGAAAATCGGCAACAAGCATGGCGCGACCGCGGCGCAGGTGGCGCTGAAATGGCTGCTCGACCAGGACGGCGTGGCGGCGATCCCGAAGGCATCGCGTGCCGAAAGCCAACAGGCCAATCTTGACGCGCTGAAGGTCAGGCTCGACGATGACGACCGCCAGGCGATCGCAGCGCTACGCAAGGACATGCGCTGCGTCAATCCGGGCTTTGCTCCGGATTGGGACTGAGTCCTGCGAGCACCTGATGAGGACGCAGAACGAGAAGCAGAACGAGAAAATGGCTCCGCGAGGAGCCATTTTCCGTTGTGTCGGACCTTTATTGTGTGCCGGTCTTTAGTAGCGATCGCGCTTGATGACCACTGCGCGGTCATGGTCGTGATGCCAGCCGTGATGCCAGCCGCGGTCATGGCGCATCTCGGCGTGCGCGCCCCAGCCATGATCCCAGTGGTGATGGCCGCGCTTGATCACGACGGTCTCGGCGCTCGCGATCGACGGAACGGCTATTGCAAGCGCACCAATCGCCGCAACAACAAAACCAATCTTTTTCATCTCATCCTCCTCAAATGATGCGAGGAGCCAACAGTGCAGGCATCGAAACGTTCCTCAGGAACCGGAGGAGTTTTCTGAACGCTTGTTCAGCAACTGCCGCAGCGCAACGCACGCAGTGCGTTCGCTGCGCGACTGATGAGTGAGCATCAGCGCTTCTTTCGGTGGCCTTGCCTAACCACTCCGTCCGACGCATCATCGCACCATAAAAATCAATGTTCGGGGGGACGTTGCCGTGAGCGAATTTTCACGCCGGGATTTCTTGAAGGCTACGGGATCGGCCGCTGTTGCCGTCATCGCAGGGCCGGCCGCGGCGGCGATGGGGCCGGACGACAAGTTCGACCTCGTGATCAAGAACGGCGACGTGATCGATCCCAGCCAGTCGCTGCGCGGCAAGCGCGACATCGGCATCCGCTGGGGCACCATCGAGGCTGTTGAAGACGAGATCCCGGTCGCGCGTGCCAGCAAGACCATCGACGCGTCCGGCAAGCTCGTGATGCCGGGCCTCGTCGATCTGCACTGCCACGTCTATCCCTACGGCTCGGCGATCGGCATTCCCGCCGACGAACTGGTGCAATTCCAGGGCACCACGACCGTGGTCTCGGCCGGCGACGCCGGCGTCAACAATCTCGCGGCGCTGCGACGCTTCATCGTCGCGCAGTCGCGGACGCGGATCTACGCCTTCGTCCATATCGCCAACAACGGCCTGTCGGCGTTCCCGGTGGCCGAGCTCTACAACATCGACAACGCCCAGGTCGAAGCCTGCGCCATGGCGCTCGCCGAGAACCCGGACTTCCTGATCGGGGTCAAGGTGCGGATGTCGGAGAACGTCATCTTCAAGCATGGCATCGAGCCGCTGAAGCGCGGCATCCAGGCCTGCGAGATGTGCGGCTGGCCGGCGCGGATGATGGTGCATATCGGCGGCGTCGAGACCAGGGAGTTGATGTCCGACATCCTCGATCTGCTCCGGCCGGGCGATATCCTCACCCACGCCTATTCCGGCGCGCCGAACATGTCCGGTGCCTTCACCAACATCGTGCAGGACGGCAAGCTATTGCCGGCCGCACTCGCGGCCAAGCAGCGCGGCGTGCTCTTCGATGTCGGCCATGGCGGCGGCAGCTTCGATTTCACGGTGGCGGAGATCGCGATCCCCGCCGGCTGCACGCCCGATACGATCTCCTCCGACATCCACGTCTTCTCCGGCAACTCGCCCGGCATCCCGTTCCTGCCGAACGTGATGAGCAAGTTCCTGGCGATGGGCTCTTCGCTGGATCAGGTGGTGGCGATGGCGACCTCGGTGCCGGCGCGGATCATCAACCGGACGCCGAAGATCGGCACGCTGCAGCGCGGCGCGCCCGGCGACGTCGCCATCATGGACCTGATCGAAGGCCCGGTCACCTTCGTCGACACCCGCAACAACAAGCGCGACGGCAATCTGCAACTGAAGCCGGTGCAGACCGTGGTCAACGGCGTGCCGTTCGGCCGGCCCTATCAGGCGCCGTTTTCGGTGCGGTGAGACTTCGAGCTAGCGGAGACGTGGATTGCTTCGTCGCTCCGCTCCTCGCAATGACGGAGAGAGGTCATCCCGTCATTGCGAGCGGAGCGAAGCAATCCATCTCGCGGCGAAACGAGAGCTAGCCGCGCTTCTCCACATTGCTGCTGCGCGCGGGCACGCCGAACTCCTTGCGGCACACCTCGGCCAGCACGGCGACGCCCTCGCGGATCTGCTCGTGCGAGGGGCTGGCGAAGCAGAGGCGGAGCCGGCTGCCGGAATGGACCTTGCTGGTCGACCATTCCGGTCCCGGATTGATCGAGACGCCGGCGGCGAGTGCCGCCTGATAGAGCTTCATGGTGTCGACATTGTCGGGCAGCTTGACCCAGAGGAAGATGCCGCCCTTCGGCGCCTCGAATTCGGCCGCGGTGCCGAACTGCTCGTTCAGCGCCTCCATCAGCGTGTCGAGCTTGGCGCGCAGGCCTTTGGTCAGTCGCGGCACGTGGGTGGAGAAATGCGGCGCGCAATATTCCGACAGCACCATCTGCTCCAGCGCGCCGGAGCCGGCGTCGGTCTTCAGCGGCAGCATCCGCGACATGATCTCCCAGGGCGCGACGATGAAGCCGACCCGCAGCGCCGGCGCGATCGACTTCGAGAACGAGCCGATATGGATCACGCCGCCATGCTGGCTCATGGCATAGATCGCGGGCGGCCGCTCACCGTTCCAGATCAGATCGGCATAGCAATCGTCCTCGAAGATCGGCACGCCGTATTCCTTGGACAGCTTCAGCATCTCGGCGCGGCGGCTTTCGGGGAGGATCGAGCCGGTCGGATTCTGCACGGTCGGGATGGTGTAGATGTATTTCGGCGTGATGCCGCGCCGCTTGTGGTCGGCGAGCGCTGCGGCCAACGCATCGATCCTGATGCCGTCGCCATCGAGGGGAATGCCGACCGCGTTGACGCCGAGCCGGGTCAGCCGGTTCAGCGAGCCCTGATAGGTCTCCTGCTCGATCAGCACGGTGTCGCCCTTGGCGAGCAAGGTGTGGTTGACGAGGTCGAGCGCCTGCAGCGAGCCGGAGACGATCATGATTTCGTCCGGCGTGCAGGCAATCCCGGCATCGCGCTTCAGCTTCTCGGTGAGGAACTGGCGCAGCGGCAGATAGCCCTGCGGCCCGTGCGCGAGGTTGTAAGTCGCAAGATTCCTGCCCTCGCGCTTCAGCACGGCATTGACCGCCTCCAGGAGGCCGTCGACCGGGACCTGGTCGGGATCGTTGTTGCCGCCGACGAAGCTGTATTTGGCGAGCCCGGTCCAGCGCGTGGCCGGCGCGGGCAGGCCGGCCGGGAGCAGCGGTGCAAAGTCGAACTGGGCTGAGGTGGACATGGACGTTTCGCTCCGTGTTGTTGTCATTGAGAAGGCCGCCGGAAGCGGACTTCCATGAAGTCAGTTCTTGCCGATCAGCCTGACCGGGCGGCCCTGGCTGATGAAGGCATAGTGTCCGGCGCCGACGCTGCCGACCATCAATGCCTCGACCGCCGGTTCCGCGATCTCGCCGGCGGCCGCCCAATCGACCACGAAATTCGCGCCGGTGCCGCCGCGGGTATCGGTGGTGGCGATCGCGACCTCGACGGTCGCAAACGGTTTTAGCGCGATCGGCGATTTGAGGTAGCTCTCCACCATCTTGCCTGATGTGTCGAAATAGGCGATCCGCTTCAGCACCAGCGGCTTCGTCTCGGAGGCGTTGTGCACGCTGAGCGTCACCGAGAAGTCAGCCCTCAGCTTGCCCTGGCTCATCGACACGCTGGAATAGACCGGCACGTAGAATGCACCGGATGCGGTGAGGCCTTCCGACGGCACCGCGGTCAGCGAGTTCGCGAAATTTTGTTCAATACTTCCGGAGGATTGTGCTAGCGCCTCCGTCATGCGCACGGTGAGCAGGCAGAGCAAGACTGCCAGAAAAATGCCGCCTGCGCGGATGTGACACATTGCTCGGTTGATCCTCACGCCCGGCCCTCTAGGTTGCGGCAACAGGAAGTCTTTGACGCATGCATGAACTGATTCCCGATATCACGCTCTGTATCCTGTTTGCCTGGGGCATTGGGCTGCTAGCCCATTTCTCCCGGCAACCGCTGATACTGGCCTACCTTATCGCCGGCTTTTTCATTGGTCCATTCGGCATGGGCTGGGTCAAGTCCCAGGAGTCGATCAGCGTCATCTCCGAGCTCGGCCTGATCTTCATGCTGTTCATGATCGGGCTGGAAATCGACCTCAAGAAGATCATCCGCGCCGGTAAGGTCATCCTGTTCGCCGGCGCCGGCGAGCTGATCGGCGGCTGCCTGATCGGTGTGGCGTTCTTTGCCGGGATCGGGCTTGCGATCGGCGGCGGCAAGTTCGATGCGGTCTATCTCTGCGTCGCCTGCGCGCTGTCCTCGACCGTCATCATCGTCAAGGTGCTCTACGAGAAGCGCGAGCTGGATACGCTGCCTGGCCGCATCACGCTCGGCGTGCTGGTGCTGCAGGACATCTTCGCGATCCTGTTCCTGGCGGTGCAGCCGAGTCTCGACAATCTGCAGATCAGCGTCGTGCTGCTGTCGATCGCCCGCGTCGCTATGCTGGTCGCGACCGCGTTGGTGCTCAGCCGCTACGTGCTGCCGCGGCTGTTCCACCAGATCGCGCGCCGACCCGAACTCGTGCTGCTCGGCGCGCTCGCCTGGTGCTTCCTGATCGGCGAGATCGCCGAGCGGCTGCATTTGTCGCGCGAGATGGGCTCGCTGGTCGCCGGCGTCTCGATCTCGACCTTTCCCTATGCGCTCGACGTCACCGCCAAGGTCACGACGCTCAGGGATTTCTTCATCACGCTGTTCTTCGTCGCGCTCGGCATGACGATCCCGATCCCGGGGCTCTCGGTGATCTGGCTCGCGCTTGTGATCGCGGCCTTCACGGTGGCGAGCCGTCTGGTCACGACGTTCACGCCGTTGTATCTGCTGAAGCAGGGCCTGCGCGCCAGCCTGCTGCCGGCGATCAACCTGGCGCAGATCTCCGAGTTCTCGCTGGTGGTGATCCAGACCGGCGTTGCCGCCAACCACATCGGGACCGAAACCGCGAACGCCGCCTCGTTCGCCTTCGTGGTGCTGGCGGTGCTCTCGACCTTCGCGATGGCGCGCAGCGACCAGATCGTGCGCGGCCTGATCGGCCCCCTGAAGCGTATCGGGCTGCGCGACCTCGACCATGTCGGCGCGGGAGGCGGCGAGGCCGGCCAGGAGGGGGGACATGGCGAGATCCGGCGCATCGTCATCCTCGGCTTTTTCCGTGCCGCGAGCGCGCTGATCAGCCAGATCGAGCGGCAGAACCAGTCGCTGCTGGAGCAGATCAGCGTCATCGACTTCAATCCGCTGGTGTTCCGCACGCTGTCCGACCGCGGCATGCACGTGATCTATGGCGACATCAGCAATGTCGATACGCTGGTCCATGCCGGCATCGGCAAGGCCGAGATCATCATCCTGAGCGTGCCGGATTTCCTCCTGGTCGGCGCCGACAATGAGAAGCTGGTGCGCCACGTCCGCGCCCTCAACCCGACCGCGAAGGTCGTTGCCACCGCCGACCTCCTGACCGGTGTCGATGATCTCTATGCGGCCGGCGCCGACTACGTCACGGTGACCCGGCTCAGCGACGCCGGCGAGCTCTATTCGGTGATCGAGGCCGCCGACGCCGGCCTGCTCGACGACAAGCGCGCCGAGCTGGACGCGCAGCTCAGCGATCGGCGCGAGGTGCTGCCGTAGAAGTCGGCCGTGTAGCCCGGATGGAGCGCAGCGAATTCCGGGGACCATGCATGTGCCCCGGATTGCGCTTCGCTCCATCCGGGCTACCGAGCTGTCACCGTCCTGGTATGCCTGGCGACGATGCCTGCCGGACGCATGGCGGGTTGCATAATGATACTGGCGCTGACATCGGAACCCGGCTAATCCACTGCCTGCATAAAGCGAGATGTCAGGACAATGGCCGATACGATCCAGGAAGTGCTGCAAGCCTTTGCGAAGGGTGAACTCGTCGTCGTCACCGACGATGATGATCGGGAAGGCGAGGGCGATTTGATCGTCGCGGCGTCGTTCTGCACGGCGGAAAAGATGGCCTTCATCATCCGCCACACCTCCGGCATCGTGTGTGCGCCGATCACCACCGAGGACGCCCGCCGGCTGCGGCTCGACCCGATGGTGGCGCATAACGAATCCAACCACACCACGGCCTTCACCGTCTCGATCGACTACAAGCCCGACGGCGGCACCGGTATCTCGGCCGAGGAACGCGCCTCCTGCTGCCGCGCGCTCGCCAATCCCAATGCCGGCGCCGCCGATTTTGCCCGCCCCGGCCATATCTTCCCGCTGATCGCGCGCGACGGCGGCGTGTTGCTGCGCTCCGGTCACACCGAAGCCGCGGTCGATCTGTGCCGGCTCTCCGGCCTGCCGCCGGTCGGCGTCATCAGCGAACTGATGAACGACGATGGAACCGTAATGAAGGGCGAGCAGGTCGCGAAATTCGCCGCCCGCCACAAGCTCAAGCATGTCACGATCGCGGATATGATCGCCTACCGTCAGGCGCGCGAGAAGCTGATCGAGCGGGTCGCGACCTTCACCACCGAAAGCCCGATCGGCCCGCTGCAGGGCTATGCCTATCGCTCGCCGTTCGACGAGATCATGCACGCCGCTTTCGTGTACAACGGCATCGGCGATGGCCGGGACGTGCTGACCCGGCTGCACAAGCCCAACATCGTGACCGACCTTTTCACCGGTCCGGCGCGGATGGAAGCGGTGTTGCGGCACTTCAAGGATGCCGGCCGGGGCGTGCTGGTCTATCTGCGCGACGGTGCCGCCGGCGTTCCGGTGCAGCCGGTGAGCGAGCAGAAATCGGCGGAGGCCGATCGCAACAAGCAATGGCGCGAGGTCGGCGTCGGCGCGCAGATCCTGCGCGATCTCGGCATCACCTCGATCCGGCACCTGACCTCGTCGGTGCACGACTACAAGGGCCTGTCCGGTTTCGGCATCGAGATCGTGTCGAACGAGAAGCTGGAGTGCTGATGCGGCCATTCCGGGCGCGATGCTGACGCATCGCCGGGAATGACAGGTGCGCCAATTCAATTGCGCTTCGCAGCATAGCGCTTTAATTTATCCGCCAATTTCCGAGTGACGATGCGAAAGGATGTTTCATGAGCGTGCGCCCCCAGGCCAAGGACAAGCCGGCTGCCGCCAGCTTCCAGTGGGATGATCCATTCCTGCTCGACGACCAGCTCACCGAAGACGAGCGCCTGATCCGCGACACGGCGCGGGCCTATGCCCAGGACAAGCTGTTGCCGCGGGTCACCAAGGCCTATCTGGAAGAGAAGACCGATCGCGAGATCTTCAACGAAATGGGCGAGCTCGGCCTGATCGGCGTGACGCTGCCCGAGGAATATGGCTGCGCCAATGCGAGCTATGTGGCCTATGGCCTGGTGGCGCGCGAGATCGAGCGCGTCGATTCCGGCTATCGCTCGATGAACTCGGTGCAGTCGTCGCTGGTGATGTATCCGATCTACGCCTATGGCGACGAGAACCAGCGCAAGAAGTATCTGCCCAAGCTCGCGACCGGAGAATGGGTCGGCTGCTTCGGCCTGACCGAGCCGGATGCCGGTTCCGATCCCGGCGGCATGAAGACCCGCGCCGAGAAGGTGGCCGACGGCTACAAGCTGAACGGCGCCAAGATGTGGATTTCGAATGCGCCGATCGCCGACGTGTTCGTGGTGTGGGCCAAGTCGGCCGCGCATGACAACCAGATCCGCGGCTTCATCCTCGAGAAGGGTATGAAGGGCCTGTCGGCGCCGAAGGTCGGCGGCAAGCTCTCGCTGCGCGCCTCGATCACCGGCGAGATCGTGCTCGACAACGTCGTGGTGCCGGAAAGCGCGCTGCTGCCCAACGTCTCCGGCCTCAAGGGCCCGTTCGGTTGCCTCAACCGCGCCCGCTACGGCATCTCCTGGGGCGCTCTGGGCGCTGCCGAGGACTGCATGCACCGCGCGCGCCAGTACACGCTCGACCGCAAGCAGTTTGGCCGGCCGCTCGCCGCCACCCAGCTGGTGCAGAAGAAGCTCGCCGACATGGAGACCGAGATCGCGCTCGGCCTGCAGGCCTCGTTGCGCGTCGGCCGCCTGATGGACGAGGGCAAGATGGCGCCCGAGATGATCTCGATCGTCAAGCGCAACAATTGCGGCAAGTCGCTCGACATCGCCCGCATGGCGCGCGACATGCACGGCGGCAACGGCATCCAGATCGAGTATCACGTGATGCGCCACGCCGCGAACCTCGAGACTGTCAACACCTATGAGGGCACGCACGACGTCCATGCGCTGATCCTCGGCCGCGCCATCACCGGCATCCAGGCGTTCTCGTAATCCCGGAGGCGTCATCCTGAGGTGCGCGCCTCTTTGGCGCGCCTCGAAGGATGACGCGAGGTGGTGCCCGACATCCTTCGAGGCTCGCAAGAGCCCGCACCTCGGGATGACGGCTCACAAGGAATCGGATCCCATGGCCGACAACGACGACATCCCGTTCAACCGCGATTTTCCGCTGAAGCCCGGCGTGGTCGAGCAGGTCCGGCCCGGCGTGCGCCGCGTCCTCTGCAACAATCCGAGCCCGTTCACCTTCACCGGCACGGTCAGCTACATCGTGGGCGAGGGCAAGGTCGCGATCATCGACCCCGGTCCCGACGACGAGGCGCACGCCAGGGCGCTGCTCGATGCGGTCAAGGGCGAGACCGTGACCCACATCCTGGTCACCCATACTCACCGTGATCACTCGCCGAACACGCCGCGGATCAAGGCTGCCACCGGCGCGCCTGTCTATGCCGAGGGGCCGCACCGCGCCTCGCGCCCGCGCTTCGAGAGCGAGAAGCACAATCCGGAATCCGGCGCCGACCGCGATTTCCGGCCCGACATCGAGGTCAAGCACGGCGACGTCATCGAGGGCACAGGCTTTGCGCTGGAGGCCGTCGCCACGCCCGGCCACACCGCCAATCACCTGGCGTTCGCCTGGACCGAGCGCAGCATCAATTTCGTCGGCGACCATGTGATGGGGTGGTCGACCTCGATCGTGGCGCCGCCCGACGGTTCGATGATCGACTACATGGCCTCGCTGGAGCGGCTGGATCAGCGGCCCGAGCAGCTCTACTTCTCCGGCCACGGCCCGGAGATTCCGGAAGGCCCGCGCTACGTCCGTTTCCTGGCACGGCATCGCCGCGCGCGCGAGGCGTCGATCCTGCATCGCCTCGGCAAGGGCGAGGCCGACATCCCGACCATGGTGCGGGCGATCTATATCGGGCTCGATCCGCGCCTCGCCAATGCCGCCGGCTATTCGGTGCTGGCGCATCTGGAGGACCTGGTCGCGCGCGGCGTCGTCGCGACGGATGGCGACCCCGTGATCGGCGGCACCTACAGGATGGCTTAGTTCGTGATTCCGGGGCTCGCGAAGCGAGAACCCGGAATCCATCGGGCCGCAGGTTCTGTCGTGAAATGGATTCCGGTTCATCGCTGCGCGATGCCCCGGAATGACGGGAGGATTATTTCTTCACCGACTTCGCCGGCGGCGCCTTCGGCGCGACCGGGGCTGCCTTCTTCGCCGGCTTGGAATTGTCGTTTTCGGCGGCGGCGTTGAGGTCCTCGATCAGCTTCTTGACCCGCGCGGCGTTGCTGCCGAGATCGGTGTCGAAATAGCGCGAGGCGGAGCGGATATCGACGCGCGAATCCTCGTCGTCGGGAGTGACGCGGATCGAGACGTCCTCGCGGAAACCCATGATCGGTGTGCGGGCCACCGCCTCGATGCGGCCGATGCGGCGCGGCGGCTGCGGCGCGCGTGCGTCGATCACGAGCCATTTGCGGCGGTTCACCAGTCGCAGCGTCATCTCATAGGCACGGTCGACGGGGGTCTCCAGTTCGACGGTCTCGATATCGGGGTAGGCCGCGCGCTGCTTCTCGGCCGAATAGAGGCCGGCATAGGCGGCCGGGTTGGTGCCTTCGCCGGTGCGCAGCCGCGCCAGCGCCTCGAATTTCGGCGGGTCGATCGCGTCGGTGGTGACGTCGTAGATCCGCGGCAGCTTGCGGTACTGATAAGTCAGGTAGGCCGGGTAGCCGAGGATCGCGGCGTCGATCAGGAACGCGAGCAGGATCCGGCCCATGCCGCGGGTGCCGTTCTGCCAGATCGCGGCGAAGGCGGCGAGCCCGAGCAGGATCGACAGGCCGGCCAGGCCCAGCGCGCCGAAGAAGGTCGCCAGCGCCGGTTTGACTTCCAGGAAGCCGAACCGGACGATCAGGATCGAGACCACCACAGCGACAACGGAGAAGATGGCGAGGTTGCGCGACCAGGTGGCGAGACCGGACACGGGCTCCTGCTGGTAGGGAGCGGAAAACCTGCGCGCCATCGTCGAAAAATCTGCCGGTTGAGATGTCCCGGCGACCTCAGCCGCCGCCAATGATCGTGTGAGACCACGGACCTGCGGCGAATTCAAGGGATTTGGGCCCGTTAGGGCGGACGTTCTTCTTCCCTTCTCCCCTTGTGGGAGAAGGTGGCGCAAACGAAGTTTGCGACGGATGAGGGGTCCCTATCCGCGGAGAGAACCCCTCACCCGCGCTCGCTTCGCGAGCGCACCCTCTCCCACAAGGGGAGAGGGTCAAAACGGCGAGCCCTACGCCGCGGCGGTCGGGAAGGAGTAGTCCTTGAACTGGTCGCGCAGCGCCGTCTTCAGGATCTTGCCGGTCGCGGTGTGGGGAATGCCGTCGACGAAGGCGACGTCGTCGGGCATCCACCATTTGGCGATCTTGCCGTCCATGAACTTCAGGATGTCCTCGCGCGTGGCGCTCTGGCCCTGCTTGAGCTGCACGATCAGCAGCGGCCGCTCATCCCATTTGGGATGATGGACGCCGATCACGGCGGCCTCCGCCACCGCCGGATGGCCGACCGCGAGGTTCTCGAGATCGATCGAGGAGATCCATTCGCCGCCGGACTTGATCACGTCCTTGGAGCGGTCGGTGATCCGCATGTAGCCGTGCTCGTCCATCGTCGAGACGTCGCCGGTGTCGAAGAAGCCGGCATCGTCGAGGATGTTGCTGTCGACGCGGAAATAGGCCTTGGCGATCGCGGGGCCGGAGACCTTGAGACGGCCGAAGGTCTTGCCGTCCCACGGCAGCTCCTTGCCGGCATCGTCGGTGATCTTCATCTCGACGCCGAACGGCGGGTAGCCCTGGGTCTGCAGGATGTCGAGCCGCTCCTCGCCGGTGCGTTCGGTGAACGGCGGCTTCAGCGTGGCCAGCGTGCCGAGCGGGCTCATCTCGGTCATGCCCCAGGCGTGGCGCACCTGGCTGCCCATGTCGAGGAACGCCTGGATCATCGAGCGCGGCATCGCCGAGCCGCCGCAGATCACCATCTGCAGATCCGGCAGCTTGACGTTGTTGGCGGCCATGTATTGCAGCAGCATCAGCCACACCGTCGGGACACCCGCGGTATGGGTGACCTTCTCGGTCGACAGCAACTCGTACACCGAGGCGCCGTCGAGCTTCGGGCCCGGCATCACCAGCTTGGTGCCCATCGACGGTGCGGAGAAGGCGATGCCCCAGCTGTTGGCATGGAACAAGGGCACCACCGGAAGCATTGTGTCCGCGGCGGAGGTGCCGAGCGCGTCCTTCGAGTTGGCCATCAGCGCGTGCAACACGTTGGACCGGTGCGAATACAGTACACCCTTGGGATCGCCCGTCGTGCCGGAGGTGTAGCACATCGCCGCCGCAGTGTTCTCGTCGAAGGTCTTCCACTCGAACTTGCCGTCGGATGCCGCGATCCAGTCCTCATAGGCGACCACGTTCTTCAGCGTGGTCTCTGGCATATGCGCCTTGTCGGTCAGCACCACGTAGCGCTCGACGCTCGGCAGCTGGCCTGCGATCTTTTCCAGCACCGGAAGGAAGGTGAGGTCGGTGATGACGATGCGGTCCTGGGCGTGGTTGACGATCCAGGCGATCTGTTCCGGAAACAGGCGCGGATTGACCGTATGGCAGATCGCGCCGATCCCCATGATGCCGTACCAGACCTCGAGGTGGCGCCAGGTGTTCCAGGCGATGGTGGCGATGCGGTCGCCGAGCTTGATGCCGTCGCGCTCCAGGCTCTGCGAGACCTTCAGTGCGCGGGCATGGATTTCGGCGTAGTTGGTGCGATGAATGGGGCCTTCGACCGACCGCGTCACGACTTCCTGCGTGCCGTGATATTTGGCGGCGTGCTCAATAATCTTGTGACACAGCAAAGGCCAATCTTGCATCAAGCCAAGCATACGCAAATCCCTCCTCGATCCTCACGCATGATCCGCCGGCATCTTGGACGGCCGGCAGTAAAATCATGGAACTGACATGAACTGTAGCGCGGAGAAAGCAAGCCGAAAATGGCCTGATGGCGCGTTTCGCCGCGGGCGCGCGGCAATGGTTACCGTCGCTTCGCTGCTTTGCCTTGGCATGCAAGCGGGCCCCACGCTGGCCGCCCGGACGCCCACCTTTCCCTGGGACGATTTGTTCGGCACCCGGCCGCATAGGGCGCACAAGGCGGTCCGCCGCTCGGCGGTGCCGCTGCCGAAGCCGCGCCCTGCGCAGGCGCCGCCAGCAACCGAGGCGCCGCCAGCAACCGAGGTGCCTGCGGCCGCTGAGCCCGAGGCGCAGCCTCGGGCCGCGCCCGCCGCGGCTGGGAAGCCCACCGAGACGGCCAAGCCAACTGAAGCAGCCAAGCCCGCGGAGCCGCCCCCACCGCAGCCGTCGGCCTGCCGGCAGGCGCTCACCGAGGAGATCGCGATCGCGCCGAGCATTCCGGATATCCATGGCGCCGGCGGCTGCGGCGGCGAGGATCTGGTGCGCCTCGAGGCCATCGTGCTGCCGGACAAGCGCAAGGTCGCGGTGAAGCCTGCGGCGATCCTCCGCTGCAAGATGGCGAGTGCGGTCGCCGACTGGATCCGCACCGATATCGCGCCGCTGGCGGAGCGCCTCGGGGGCGGGATCAGCAATCTCGACAATTTCGACTCGTTCGAGTGCCGCGGCCGCAATCGCGTCGCCGGCGCGCAGCTCTCCGAACACGGCCGCGCCAATGCGCTCGATGTGCGCGCCTTCGGTCTCGCCAGCGGCAAATCGATCTCGCTGACCGACCGCAGCGTGCCGCGCGATCTGCGCGAAACCGTGCTGCATTCGGTCTGCGCCCGCTTCTCCACCGTACTCGGTCCGGGCTCGGACTGGTACCACGAGGACCATGTCCATCTCGATCTGATGGAGCGTCGGAACAGTTACCGGATCTGCCAGTGGAACGTGTACGACCCGCTGCCGCAGGTCGCGCCGCTGCTGCCGGCCGAGCGCCCCGAAGACGCGCCGCCGCGCGAGGTTGCCGCAAAATCGGACGCAGCCAAGCCGGACTCATCCAAAGCCGAGCACGGCAAGGCCGATGAGCCGGATGCGGCCAAATCGGACGACGCGGCCGCGCCCGAAGGCGCTGCCGAGACCAGGCCGCACGAGACCAAGCCGCAGCCAACAAAAAAGCGCCGGCAAAGCCGGCGCCTTTGATCGCGATTGCGATGTGATCAGTCGTGACGTGATCAGTAGGGGACGTTGCCGCCGCCCTGCAGCGCCATCTGCGGCTTGTAGGGCGAGTCGCCGTGCTTCGGCTCCAGCACCACGACGATGGTGCCGAGCTTGACGCGGTTGTAGAGGTCGATGACGTCCTCGTTGGTCATGCGGATGCAGCCCGAGGAGATCGAGGAACCGATGTATTCCGGCTGGTTGGTGCCGTGGATGCGGAACAGCGTGTCCTTGCCGCCCGAGTAGAGATACATCGCGCGCGAGCCCATCGGATTGTCCGGGCCGGGTGCCACGAAGGTCGGAACACCGAGGCGCGAGATTTCGCCGGGGGTGGGATGCCAGGCCGGCCATTCGGTCATGCTGCCGACCTTGGCAATGCCGGACCAAGCCATGGCTTCTTCGCCGACGGTGATGCCGTAGCGGATCGCCTTGCCGTCGTTCAGCACGTAGTAGAGGTAATGGTTGTCGGAATCGACCACGATCGAGCCGGCGGCTTCCTTGCGGTGATACTCGACGATGGCGCGACGGAACGGTTCGGCGACCGGCGTCTTGACGTAGGTGGTCTTGGCCAGGAGTTCCTTGTCACGCGGCTTGAAGGCGGCAGTGTTGGTTGCCTCATAGGTCGTGGCCTGCATGCAGCCCGACAACATCAGGCCCGCGGCCAGGATCCCGAAGGTAACTTTGAGCGACGACATGATTACATTCCAATCGAAAATCCGCGTCTCAAAGCGCCAAGATTACGCCCCAAACGCCACGATTCCATATGGGGCATTATTGCCGAAACGTGCCATTATTCCCAGACTTTAGATGCCTTTCCCGCATCGCGGGACGTCGTCTGTGGCTTTTTTGCCGCAAGTCTTCTGGTGTGGGGCCAGTTTTTGTGCAAACAGGCAACGGTTGTTCAATCGAAGCCGTCTCAACGTCACATTCACCGCCACCTGGCCGCCACAAAGGTGGATGTCCGGTTAATGTCCCGGTCATGAAGCGCCAGCCAGAATCGCGCTAAGTCGACGGGTCTTGCCAGCCCTGTTTCCAATCCTGTGTCTCGGAGTCCGTGATGCTGTCGGTGTTCGTTCCCTCCGATTTCTCCCTCAAGAAGGCCGCCGCCACCGACCTCGGCGCGCTGCCGGAGGGCGCGGTCTGGGTTGACCTGGTGAACCCGACCGTGGAGGAGGACCGGGCCGTCGAGAAGCTCGCGGGGATCGCGGTTCCGACCCGGGAAGACATGCAGGAGATCGAGATCTCCAGCCGGCTCTATATCGAGAACAGCGCGCGCTACATGACCGCGACGCTGATGTGCCAGTCCGACACCGACATGCCGCGCACCACGGCGGTCACCTTCATCCTGACCAGCCATCGCCTGGTCACGGTGCGTTACGACCTGCCGAAGCCGTTCGCGCTGGTCGAGAACAAGCTGGCCCGCGCCTGCGCCCCCAGCATCACCGGCGAGCAGGTGCTGATGGAACTGCTGGATGCGGTGATCGACCGCTGCGCCGACCTCCTCGAGCGCTGCGGCGCGGACATCGACCAGGTCTCGCACGACATCTTCGAGCCGGAGAGCGAACGCCACGGCCACGCCAAGCAATATTCCCAGATACTGATCGCGATCGGGCGCAAGGGCGACCTGACCTCGAAGGTCCGCGAAAGCCTGGTCTCGATCGGCCGCCTCGTCACGTTCCTTTCGGCGATCGTGGAAGGCGTGAAATGGTCCAAGGACATGCGCGAGCAGCTCAAGACCATGCAGCGTGACGTCGCCTCACTGACCGACCACGCGTCCTATCTCTCCAACAAGATCACCTTCGTGCTCGATGCCATGCTCGGCGTTGTCAATCTGGAACAGAACAACATCATCAAGCTGTTCTCGGTGATGGCTGTCGTGCTGATGCCGCCGACGCTGATTGCCTCGATCTACGGCATGAATTTCAAGATCATGCCGGAACTCGAATGGGCGCACGGCTATCCGTACGCACTGGTGCTGATGTTGATCGCGGCGATCGTGCCGTACTGGATCTTCAAGTGGAAAAAGTGGCTGTAGGCGAGTTCCACACGTCGCGTTTTGGGACGCGTTTTCTGCCTTATTTCCTCTGCTAAAATTTGAGTGTTGCGCTGAACGTTTGGGCGAAACTTGTCTGCGATAACGCCCGCCTCGAAGCCGGAGGACAGCAATGGTTGAGAAGATCATAACGCCACGGCGTAACGTCATCGACTTTGCGCGCTATCAACAGGACCGCGCAGCAGGCAAGGTGCAGGCGATCTCGCCGAGACTTTGCCGTTACTGTGGCGCTGCGATGTTGGATGGCGAGGACGAAGACGAATGCTCCAGCGCGTTGAACGACATCGCGCTGCGGCAGCCCGAGAAGAAGACGCGTCGGTTTTACGCAGACTAGAGGCCGAAGCCTCGGAGGCAGAAGCCTCGTTTGCGTCGTTACGCCTGCAAGAGAAGCAATCCCAGCATGACGGCCGCGGCGGCGGCCGGGATCGCCTCAAACCTTCCCTTCCCGAAATTGCGGCTCATCCCAAGCTCAGACGTGCTGACCACCGTTAATGTGGATTTCCGCACCGTTCACGTAAGAGCTGGTCTCTGTACAGAGAACGTAAATGATCTTGGCGACCTCGTCCGGGGTGCCGAGGCGATGCATCGGGATCTGCTGATCGACGATCTTCTCGGTGCCCGGCGACAGGATCGAGGTGTCGATCTCACCCGGCGCGATCGCGTTGACGCGAACGCCGACGCGGCCGAAGTCCGACGCCATCTCGCGCGTCAGCGCGGCAAGCGCCGCCTTCGACGTCGCGTAGGCCGCGCCGGCAAACGGATGCACGCGCGAGCCGGCGATCGAGGTGACGTTCACCACCGCGCCCTTGGCATGCTTCAATTCCTCGATCAGTCCGCGCGCGATCATGATCGGCGCGAAGAAGTTGACGTGGAAGACGTGGGTCCAGGTCTCGATGTCGGTGTCCATGGTGCCGAGCCGGCCGCCGCCGGGCGCCTTCGGCGAGATCGCGGCATTGTTGACCAGCGCGTGCAGTTCGTCGTTGTCGAGCCGCTGCCGGATCTCGGAGATCGCGCGCACGGTGTCATCATGGCTGCCGAGATCGACCTCGATGTGATCCTCCGGCCCGGCGCCCCAGGGGCAAACCTCCGGGAAGGCATGCCGCGACAGGGTGATGACGCGCCAGCCGGCGGATGAAAACCGGATCGCGGTGGCATGGCCGATGCCGCGGCTCGCGCCGGTCAGGAGCAGCGTGCGCCGCGGTGCATTGGATGGGCGGGTCATCGACGGTTTCTTTCGTTTTCGCCACGCACGGCGCCGTGCCTGATATCGACGTCTTCGAACGATTGGGGATCAGGACGTCGATGGCCGAGGTCATCTTACACGAAGACGCGCTTCGCAGTTTGGCCCGGCCATGACGATCGCGGTTTTTCAGGGATAGAGCCGCACCTTCGACCAGGCGCTGCCGGCGCCGTCGCGGCGGAATTCGATGCGGTCGTGCAGGCGGTACGGGCGGTCGTGCCAGAACTCGAAGCGCTGGGGCGTGATCCGCCAGCCGCTCCAGCCCGGCGGGCGCGGCACCTCGCCGATGACGTATCTCGCGCCGGCCTTGGCGATCGCCTGCTCGAAGGCGAAGCGGCTCTCCAGCGGCTGCGATTGCTTGCTGGCCCAGGCGCCGATCTGCGCCTGCTTCGGCCGCGTGGCGAAATAGGCGTCGGCCTCGGCATCGGTCACCGGCGTCACCGGCCCGCGGATGCGCACCTGGCGGCGCAGCGATTTCCAGTGAAACAGTAAAGCGGCCTTAGGGTTTGCGGCCAATTCGCGGCCCTTGGCGCTGGCAATGTGGCTGTAGAACACGAAGCCGTCGGCATCGAAGCCCTTCATCAGCACCATCCGCACGTCGGGCAGCCCGTCGGCATCGACGGTTGCGAGCGCCATCGCGTTAGGATCGTTCGGCTCGGACTTGACCGCTTCCGCAAACCATTCGCCGAACAGGGCGAACGGCTCCTCCGCCGCGGTGAAATCACCCGATGTTAACGGTGTCGGGTGTTTGATGGAGGTCGTGTCGGTCATGTCAGGAGTCCCGATTTGCATTCGCCCGCGTCCGAGAGCGCGCTTCTAGCCCTATATAGGGCATGGGGGCGCGTTGGCCTATCGGCGATCCACCCCGCGGGCGCGGTGGTGACCTTGATCCTGATCGGCGTCGGCGCAAGCGGCTGCAGCCTGTCGCGCACCGATGGCTTCGCCAGGATGGACGACAAGGATGTGACGGGCTCGATCAGCCCGACCCCGGTCAGCGCGGCGATGCCGACCGACAGTGATCTCGCCTTTGCCCGCAACGCCGCCTCCGACGTGCTGACCAAGGGCGACAAGGATTCCAGCCAGCCCTGGGAAAATCCCCAGACCGGCGCGCGCGGCTCGGTGACGCCGCTGGCCCAGGCCTATTCGGGCGAGGACGGCAAGACGTGCCGGGATTTCCTCGCCAGCTATGTTAATGGAGCCACCGAGACTTGGCTCCAGGGCGCCGCCTGCAAGGCCGGACAGGGGCGGTGGCAAATCCAGAGCCTGAAGCCTTGGAGCAAATCCTGAAAGTTCCGGCAGGTGGTGCCCGCCGATCTAGTTGCAAAAATGCCACTGAGCCCCCACATCAAGGCAAAGTGGGCCCGGATGGGTTCCCGGCCAAACCGATTTTTCCGTGAAGGAGACGTGACGGATGCGCGACCCCTATGAGGTCTTGGGGGTGCAGCGGAGCGCCAGCGCTGCGACGATCAAGAGCGCCTATCGCAAGCTCGCCAAGAAGCATCACCCGGATAACAACAAGAACGACCCCAAGGCGGCTGCTCGCTTTGCCGAGATCAACACGGCCAACGAGATCGTAGGCGACGAGGACAAGCGCAAGCAGTTCGACCGCGGCGAGATCGATGCCGAGGGCAAGCCGCGCTTCCAGGGCTTCGCTGGCGGCGGCGCTGGCGGCCGTGCCGGTCCCGGCGGCTTCGAGTACAGTTTCCGCGGCGGCCCCGGCGGCGGCATGGGCGGCGGCAGCTTCGAGGACATCCTCAACAGCATGTTCGGCAACGCCGCGCGTGGCGGCGGGGGCGCGCGCGCGGGGCGGGCCAGCCCGTTTGAATTCGATGGCGGCGGGGTCGGCGTCGACCTCGATCTTTCGGTCGCGATGACGGTGTCGCTGGAGGAATCGGTGAGGGGCGGCGACAAGCGCGTCCGCCTGCCGACCGGCCGCGAGCTCAACGTCAAGATTCCGCCCGGCGTAACCGCCGGCCAGCAGATCCGGCTGAAGGGCCAGGGCGACACCGCGCAAGGCCACCCGCCCGGCGACCTCCTGATCACGATCTCGATCGCGCCGCATCCGTTCTTCAAGGTCGACGGCAATGATCTCAGGATCGATCTGCCTGTGACCCTTTACGAGGCGGTGCTGGGCGGCAAGGTCCGCGTGCCGACGCTCGGCAGCGCGGTCGAGCTGTCGATCCCGAAGAACACCTCGAGCGGCCGTACCTTCCGCCTCAAGGGCAAGGGGCTGCCGAAGGCGGGGGCTGTCGGCGACCTCTACGTCACGACCCGTATCATCCTTCCCGACGGGAACGATGCCGAGCTTGAGGCATTGATGCAGACGTGGCGGGAGCGTAACCCCTACAATCCGCGCAGCGATCTCGGCTGACCGCCGAGGGCGCGCCCCAGAGACGCGAAGACGCGAAACTGCAACTACCCCGGACTCTATCGGGGTAGACGCCGCGCCGTGAGCGCGTCAAAGGATGATCGGCCGTCCGAACTTCTGGTCTGCGGTGTGCAGACCGGATGGCGGAAAAGGAGTGCGGCCTCGAGAGGGGGACCAGCGCGGTACACAAAACCCCAATCGAGGCCGCGTGCGCCGATCGGCGGATCGGGCGCAGATCATCTTCGCGTGAACATCCGGTGCGATAATGAGACGCGTCGATGACGCGAATCGAAGTTTTCAATGTCGGAATTGGGACGCCGGCTGAGGCTGGATTCACTTACTCGAAACGGCACAATTTTCGCGACATGATCTCCCGTAAAATTACGGGAGATCAGCCTCCGTTCTTCTCCATCTGATCGTAGACGGACTGCGCGACCTGGGTCAGCCGGCTGCGGTCGGTACCGCCGCTGACGACATAGGCGACGCCGCGATCGGCCCAGAACAGCGCGCCGTCGCTGCCCTGCGCGGCATAACGCATCTGGGTCGCCTCGGTCTTGGCCTTGGCGGTGTAGACCGTGAAGCGCTCGCCGGACGTGCTCTCATACATCAGGAACGACGCTGGTCCGCTCGGGCCGGGCAGCAGGCGGCCGCCGACCAGCTTCAGCCCGGACAGCTCCGGCGCGCGGACATCCCAGCCGCAGCGCTTGGTCAGCCATTGCTGCAGATGGTCGCGCTCGCTGCCGGGCACCTCGACGGGATGGCGGACCTCGACCACGTAGAGCCGGTGCGCATCGAGCGCGTCGAGTGTGAAGCTCTGGAAGGTCGATGGCGTCGCGGAGGCGCCGCGCGCGATCCAGCCGACGCCGCCGCCGGCGATGAAGGCCATCAGCGTCGCCGCCACCGCGCCATAGACCCAGCGCCGCGGCTGGCGCACCAGCCGCTCGAGCTCGAGCCGCTTCGGCACCGCCTCGTCCAGCACCGTGTCGTAGCGCGCATGCAATGTCTCGGCCATCGCGCGCCATGACTGCACCCGTGCCGCGTCGTCGGGATGCGTGGCGAGCCACGCCTCGACATCGCCGCGGCGTTCGGCCGGCAATTCGTTGTCGACGTAAGCGTGCAGCTCGTCTTCGGTGACGGGGATGTTCGGGTCGGTCATATCAGTCGTCTCTGCCAAATCTTGTTCGAAAATCGCTCATGCGTCATGCCTGTCATCGCGCACATTATCATTTCACCCGCCTCAGCGCCGGGCGCTGGCCCTCGATCGATGCCCGCACATGCGCGCGCGCGCGGGCCAGGCGGGACATCACCGTGCCGATCGGCACGCCCTGGATGTCGGCGACCTCGCGGTAGCTCATGCCCTCCAGCATCACGAGCAGCAGCACCGAGCGCTGCTCCTCGACCAGCGTCGACAGCGCGCGCTCGATGTCGCGTCCCTCGGCCTCGGTGCCGCTGGCGTCGGCATTGTTGTCGAGCAGCGGCATGAAGGCCGGACGCCGCGCCAGCGAGCGCCGCCGGTTCTTGTTCAGGTTGGTCAGGATCGTATAGAGCCAGCTCCTGACGTCGCCGCCGAGGAACAGCCGTTCCGAGCGCAGCGCGCGCACCAGCGTGTCCTGCACCAAATCGTCGGCGATATCCGTGTCTCGCGCCAGCGCGCGCGCATAGCGGCGGAGCGCCGGTATCATGGCTTCGACACTTTGACGAAACGCGGTCATGCATCCAGTCTTCGATGGTCTCGGCGATAACCGCCTTGTCCAACATAACACCCTAACGGCGTGGCTATTCCGGTTGCACCGACCTGTGCGCATACCGCCTCGGCTGCGGCTGATTAGGGCTTGTCGCCGGCCGAAGCGCTGGTGTACGTCCGGGTCGGAAAAATTCGAAGCGATTGCCGGTGCCAACGATCTACTACATCCGTCACGGCGAGACCTCATGGAACGCCGAAGGCCGGCTTCAGGGCGTGCAGGATATTGCTCTCAACGAGCGCGGCCGCGCCCAGGCGGCACGTGCCGGGCGCATCCTCGCCGATCTCCTGGCGCGCGACGGCCGTGACAACAAGGCGCTGCCGTTCGTCGCAAGTCCGCTGATCCGGGCGCGCGCGACCATGGAGTTGGTGCGCACCGAGCTTGGCCTGCCGCCGGGCGACTACGCCCTCGACGACAGGCTGCGCGAGATCGCCTACGGGACGTGGGAAGGCTCGACGCTGGCGCAAGCGCAGGCCGCCGACCCCGCGGTCTATGCCCGCCGTCTCGCCGAGAAGTGGCAGGTCGCGCCGGAGGGCGGCGAGAGCTATGTCGACGTGCAGGCGCGGATGACAAATTGGTACCGCTCGGTGACGTCGGACACGGTCGCCGTCGCCCACGGCGGCACGGCGCGGGCGCTTATGGTGGCGCTCGGCTTCGAGACTCCCGCCTCGGCTGCCGACCTCACGATCGAGCAGGGCGCGGTCTACGTGTTCGGTGAGCAGGGCCTGCGGAAGTATAGTTAAGAACGCCCGGCCAGCCACGTCCTCGGGGGCATGAAACCCGTTTGACGCTGCCGACCCCGCGCGTTACCACACGCCATGTCCTTCAATACTTTCGGCCATATGTTCCGCGTCACAACCTTCGGCGAGAGCCATGGGGTCGCGATCGGCTGCGTGGTGGACGGCTGTCCGCCGCTGATCCCCCTAACGGTGGAGGAGATCCAGCACGACCTCGACCGCCGCCGGCCCGGCCAGTCGCGCTTCACCACCCAGCGCCAGGAGCCGGATGCGGTGAAGATCCTGTCCGGCGTGATGGCGCATCCGGAAAGCGGCGTGCAGGTCACGACCGGCACGCCGATTGCGCTGCTGATCGAGAACACCGATCAGCGCTCGAAGGATTATTCCGAGATCAAGGACAAGTTCCGCCCCGGCCATGCCGACTTCACCTATGAAGCGAAATACGGCCTGCGCGACTATCGCGGCGGCGGGCGCTCCTCGGCGCGCGAGACCGCGACCCGCGTGGCGGCCGGTGCGATCGCGCGCAAGGTGCTGCCCGGGGTGAAGGTGCGCGGCGCGCTGGTGCAGATGGGGCCGCACAAGATCGACCGCGAGAAGTGGGACTGGGACGAGATCGCCAACAACCCGTTCTTCTGCCCCGACAAGGACAAGGCGGCGTTCTTCGAAAGCTATCTCGACGGCATCAGGAAGAGCGGCTCCTCGATCGGCGCCGTCATCGAGGTCGTCGCCGAGGGCGTGCCGGCCGGGCTCGGCGCGCCGATCTACGCCAAACTCGATAGCGATCTGGCTTCGGCGATGATGAGCATCAACGCGGTCAAGGGCGTCGAGATCGGTGCCGGCTTCGGCGCCGCCGAGCTCACCGGTGAAGAGAACGCCGACGAGATGCGGACCGGCAACCACGGCACGCGCTTCCTGTCCAACCATGCCGGCGGCGTGCTCGGCGGCATCTCAACCGGCCAGCCGGTGGTGGTGCGCTTTGCGGTCAAGCCGACGTCCTCGATCCTGACCACGCGCCGCACCGTCGACCGCAAGGGCGCCGATACCGACATCCTGACCAAGGGCCGCCACGACCCCTGCGTCGGCATCCGCGCGGTGCCGGTGGGAGAGGCCATGATGGCCTGCGTCCTGGCCGATCATTTTCTGCGCGACCGCGGGCAGACCGGGCGCTGATCCCCTATATAGTGGCGGTCGACAGACTGCCCTGGGGAATGCCATGAACGCGTCGGAGCTTCGGGACATCATCGAATGGATGATCGGCGGCGCACGATCGGCGCCGACCCCGGCGCAGATGATGGCGGAATGCTGCGAACGCCTGACACGGGCCGGCCTGCCGCTGTGGCGCATCGGCGTCTTCGTGCGCACGCTGCATCCCGAGATCTACGGCCGCCATTTCTTCTGGAAGCCGGGCGCCGAGGTCGAGACCGGCACCGTCGGACACAACATCGAGGACTCCCCGGAATATGCCGTCAGCCCGCTGTCGATCGTCTTCAAGCAGGGCGTTGAAGTGCGTGCGCGGCTCGACGACCCCGCCAGCAAACGCTTTCCGATTGTCGTGGACCTGCAGGAGGAGGGCGTCACCGACTATATCGCGGTGCCGCTGATCAACACCGCCGGCCCTCCCAACGCCTCGAGCTGGACCACCAAGCAGCCGGGCGGCTTCACCGATGAGCAGCTGGATGCGATCCGCTCGATCACCGTCCCGCTGTCGCGCTATATCGAGATCGTCACGCTGCGCCGCACCGCCTCGCTGCTGCTCGACACCTATGTCGGCAACCGGGCCGGCGAGCGCATCATGGGTGGCCAGATCCGGCGCGGCCATGCCGACACGATGGATGCCGCGATCTGGCTGTCCGACCTGCGCGGCTTCACCGCGCTGTCGGACCGTCTGCCGGCAGAGACGGTGGTCGAGATCCTCAACCTCTATTTCGACTGCCAGGTGACCGCGATCCGCGACCATGGCGGCGAGGTGCTGAAATTCATGGGCGACGGCCTGCTCGCGGTGTTCCCGGTCGACGAATATCTCGGCGACGAGGTGCAGGTCTGCTCGCGGGTGCTGGAGGCGGCACGCGCATCCCGCGCCGGGGTCGAGGCGCTGCAATTCCCCAATGGCGATGCGGTCGAGCGCTTCCGTTTCGGCGTCGCGCTGCATCTCGGGCGCGTGCTCTATGGCAATATCGGCGGCGGCAACCGGCTCGACTTCACCTGCATCGGTCCGGCGGTCAATCTTGCCGCGCGCCTGGAGAAGATCGCCGGCCGTCTCGGCCGCACCGTCGTGGCCTCCGAGCGCTTCGCCGGCATGCACGACGGCGGCTGGAGCGATCTCGGCGAGTTTCCGATCGCGGGATTTGCCAAGGCGGAGCGGGTCTACGGCCTGTTCGACGAGGCGCCGGTTGCGGCTGCGAGCTAGTGTCGGTGCGACGTGACTGACGCAGCCGCGCAGCATCGCACCGGGATCGCGCTGGTCGTGGCCGCCGCTGCGGCCTGGAGCACTGCGCCGTTCTTCACCCGGCTGCTGCACTTCGATTCCTGGACCATCCTGTTCTGGCGCGGGCTGTTCGGGGGCGGCGCGATCGCGCTGTTCCTGGTCGCCACACAGGGCCGCCGCGGCGTGCGCGATCTGATCGCGATGCCCGTGAGCGGATGGCTGGTGGCCGGCCTCTCGACCTTCGGCATGGTGACGTTCATTCCGGCGCTGCAACAGACCAGCGTCGCCAATGTCGCCATTCTGATCGCGATGCAGCCGTTTGCGGCGGCCGCGATCGCCTGGCTTTGGCTCGGCGAGCGGGCGCGGCCCGGCACATTGCTGGCAAGCCTCGTCGCGCTCGCGGGGGTGGCCATCACCGTCAGCGGCGCCGCTGCCATCACGGATTACAGGGGCATCGGCCTTGCCTGCGTGATGGTGCTGGCGATTTCGCTGATGACGGTGGTGATCCGCCGGCACAGGGGCACGCCGATGATCGCTGCCGCGGCGCTCTCGAACTTTCTCGGCAGCGCCGTGAGCCTGCCGTTGGGGCTCGGCATCGGCGCGGTCAGCGGCGCCGATCTCGGCGTGCTTGCGATGTTCGGCGCGTGCCAGGTCGGTCTCGGCCTCACCCTGTTCACGGTCGGCTCGAGGTTGCTGCCATCGGCGCAGGCCTCGCTGATCGCAACCCTCGAAACGCCGCTGATGCCGTTCTGGGTGTGGCTGGCGTTTGCCGAGGTGCCGTCGCTCCGCGCCCTGATCGGCGGCGCGCTGGTGATGGGTGCGGTGGTCGCCGACATTGTGCTCGGTCAGCGGGCGCAGCTCGCGCGGCCGGCCGAGCCGTGATGGCCGGCTAGAGCGTTCGAACGAAGGTGGGTACCGGTTCGCGTGAAGAAAACGCGTCGAAACAAGAACCCTAGCCGCGGGCGTAAGACTGCTTCAGGCCGAAGGTCAGGATCGTCAGCGTGATCCACAGCCGCAGCATTGCGAAGCTGAAGATGAAGACGACGTAGACGAGGTTCTTGAGCGGCTGGCCCACCATCGCGATCTGCCAGAAGTGCCAGATCGCGGTGCGAACCAGGCCCTGCCCGTAACCGAGCGCAACGTTGATCGCGCCTAGAAAGAGCACCGCGGCGCCCAGCCAGAGCGCGTGCCGTCCAAGGTCCTTGACCGCGGCAAACAGCGCAACGCGGCCGCCATTGGCTTCCGCGTTGACGATGATCAGCAGCACCAGTGCGGCGATCGCGGCACTCCAAAATCGCCCGAGATCGGCGCCCTGATCGAACGCCATGCCATCGAGACCCCACAGCAGGTGCGGTGCAAACGACGAGAAGCCGATCGCGGCAGTGGCGAGTGTCGCGATGATTATCACGAGCACGATCCGCCACAGGATCGACAGTGACAGCTTGATCTGCTCGCCCAGCGTCAATTCGCCGAGCGATGATTGGCCTCCGGCAGCCTGGATCGAGTCCCGCGCCGTGGCGAAGAAGGCGAGCAGCACGCAGACGTCGGCCAGCACCAGGGCAGGCACGATCAGGCCGGGCTTGCCAAAGCCGACGATTCGTATCGCCGTTGCCATGACGAGCCAAGGCAAAGCGGGCAGAGGACGGAACGGACCGAACGAGGTTTCCGGGCGGGTCTTCCGCAGTGAAAGCTGTTGGCGCAGTGCGATGGTCATGCCGCGTTCGTGCCACGCGAACCTTAAAGCAGGGGTCGCTGCGATCGATAAAATTCGCGGCAAGGCCTGCGGCAAACTGGCGCTGGCGCGCTATTCCTCGGGCTCGGTGGTGAACAGCAGCGGGTAGCCCTTGGCGCGGCCGGCATCGGTGGCGCGCGTCGCCTTGGTCTCGGCGACGTCCCTGGTGAAGACCGCGACCACGCAGACGCCGCGCTGGTGCGCGGTCAGCATCACCTTGTAGGCTTGGTCGTCGGTCATGCGGAATTCGCCCTTCAGCACGGTGACGACGAATTCGCGCGGCGTGTAGTCGTCGTTGACCAGGATCACCTTGTGCAGGCGTGGTCGCTCGACCTTGGTCTTGGTCCTGGTTTTCGGTTTGACGACGCTATCAGGCATCGCACTCCCTCGCGATTGCCCCGTAAGAATACCGTCTTCTCGCGCGTGTTGGAACCGTTCGATTTGCACGGCGTCATTGCGGCAACGGCACGGCGCGCGTTGCCTCATGCGTGGCAACTGCTGTCTGGCCTGCAAGCGTCCGACCTGCAGCGACTAACCTGCAGGCCTCTAACCTGAATGTGAAGGACAGATGATATCTGCGCTTTTCGCCGCCTGATTTGCGTGTCACCATGACAGGACACGACGGGAGGGCCGCAATGCGCTGGTATGTCTCGATCGGAGCGGTGCTTGTCGCAGGCATGTTGGCCAGCGGCGATGTGGCCGGTGTTGCCGCGCCCAGCCCGGGAACTCAGCCCGGCCAGCGCATCGCCGAAAAGGAATCCACGCCGAGCGTCGACATCGAGCTGATCATCGCGGTCGACGTCTCCTATTCGATGGACATGGACGAGCTTGCGATCCAGCGCGAGGGCTATGCGCAGGCGATCGTTTCCAAGGATTTCCTGCAGGCGCTGAAAGCCGGTCCGAACGGCAAGATCTCGATCACCTATTTCGAATGGGCCGCCTCCAACGACCAGAAGGTGATCATTCCCTGGCGGGTGATCGACGGTCCCGAATCCGCCGACGCGGTCTCCGCCGAGATCATGAAGACGCCGGTGCGCCGCGCCTCGCGCACCTCGATCTCCGGCGCGATCTATTTCGCGATCCCGATGTTCGACGAGAATCCGCATCGCGGCCTGCGCCGTGTGATCGACATTTCCGGCGACGGCCCCAACAACAACGGCACGCCGATCACGCCGGCGCGCGATGCGGCACTCGACAAGGGTATCGTCATCAACGGCCTGCCGATCATGGTAAAGGAGCCGTCCTACTCGACGATGGATATCGAGAATCTCGACTACTACTACGAGGATTGCGTGATCGGCGGGCCAGGCTCCTTCGTGGTGTCGATCAAGGATCGCGAGAAGTTCAAGGAGGCGATCCGCACCAAGCTGCTGCTCGAAGTCGCCGGCCGCACCCCCGAGCGCCCCGTCGTGCGGACCGCCGACAAGGAGCCGCGGGTCAGTTGCACGATCGGCGAGAAGATCTGGCAGGATCGCTGGGGGCGGTAACGATCGCGCTCGCGTAGGATGGGTAGAGCGAAACGAAACCCATCATTTCTCCACTCGGTCGCAGCTTGATGGGTTTCGCTACGCCCTACCCATCCTACGGTTCTTCGCCTAACCCCGAAGTACAAATCTCGCGAACGTCGCGCTCGAGTTCGCGGAGCGTTTGCATGGCGGCCCCGTGCTCGGCGGCGCCGATCTGCCGCCACACCTCGGCAACGCGCCCGGCGAGGCCACGAACCGTCACAGGAAGATTTGCCGCCTGCGCCAGCGCGCCCTTTTCGTTGATTAGATACTGCCCGTTCCGTGCAAACAGCAGTTGCGCGATGCAGCCCAGCGCGCGATAGGCGCAGCCGGCGATATGCGTGCTGTCGCCGCGCGGCACCGCGAGCTCGGCATTCTCGATGCTGAACAGGACTTCCCATTGGAAGCGCCGGATCAGGGCGTCGCGCAGCGCATGCGGGTAGGGTGCGGTCTTGGCCTTCAGCGCCGCGACGAGGCCATCCGGATCATGCAAGGCACGGCACAGCGCGACCTCGCCCGTCCAGATCGCCGAACAGAAGCCGTGCGGATGCCCCGGCTGGTAGTGCATGCTGATCTCGCCGCTGCGGCAGGCATCGATGACGTCGGCGACCTCTTCGATGCTGCGGTAGAGTAGGTCGACCTTGCGGCCGCCGATCCTGAGCCAGGCGCCGCCGACGATCCAGGGGCCCCACTCGCCGACCGGCGTCACATGGACGGCGGCGGGATCGTCGACAAGGCCCGTCACCGCTGCGCGCAGCCGGTCGATATCCAGCGCTGCGCTGTTCCGATAGTAGAGGCCGAGATCGGTGTCGGAGGCCTCGTGCGCCGTGCCGCGCGCCCGTGAGCCGCCGAGCACGATGGCGGCGACGCCCGGCACGCCGGCGAGGACGGGAATGATGCGTGCGAGCAGTGAATCGTGGGACATGCGATGCGGACTATAACGAGACCACCGCACGCTGCGATAGCCGCAACGATGCCTCAGCGTGCGAAGCGCGCCACCAGCTCGACATGCGGAGTGTGGCGGAACTGATCGACAGGGGTGACACCGGCGATCTTGTAGCCGCCATCGATCAGGATCTTTGCGTCGCGTGCAAACGTCGCGGCATTGCAGGATACCGCGACGATTACCGGCACCTTGCTCGCCGCCAGCTGGGTGACCTGCGCCTGCGCGCCCTGCCGGGGCGGGTCGAACACGACGGCGTCATAGTCGCGCAACTCCTGCGGCATCAGCGGGCGGCGGAACAGGTCGCGCGCTTCGGCCTTGAGCGGCTTCAGCCCCGGTGTCGATTGCGCGGCCCTCTGCAGCGCCGTGATCGCACCCGCGTCGCTGTCGAAGGCCGCGATCCGCGCCTTCTCCGCGAGCCGGAGCGCAAACGGGCCGACGCCGCAGAACAGGTCGGCGACGTGCTTGGCGCGCCCGCAATGCTCGCGCACCAGCGTCGCAAGCGTCTCCTCGCCCTTGGCAGTCGCCTGCAGGAACGAGCCCGGCGGCAGCACGACTTTCGCCTTGCCGATCGCAACGTCGGGCGAAGCGCGCTGCAGCACCAGTTCGCCATGCCGTGTCAGGCGCGCCAGCCGGTGTTTCTCCGCGACCCGCGACAAAGTGGTGATCAGGCTGGTCGGCAGCGCGCCGGAGCCGCGCACGTCAATGTCGAGGCCGTTGAGGCTCGCGGTCACCTGGATGTCGAGCGGCTTGCCGATCGCAATCAGCGGCTCGGCCGTGGCCCAGGCCGCCTCGAGCGCGCCGTCGAGCGCCGGGTCGAGGATCGGACAGCGGTCGACCGGAATGATGTCGTGCGAGCCGGCAGCAGCAAAGCCGACCTTGAGGACCTCGTGGGTGCCCATGCGACCATGCAGCGTGACGCGGCGGCGGCCGGCGCCATGGGCGTCGAGCAGCGGCGCGACCTCGGTCGCGATCTTCGCCTGCGTCAGCGTCTCGACCACGATGTTGCGCTTCCAGGCGTGATAGGGCGCGTCGCTCCAGTGCTGGATCGCGCAGCCGCCGCAGACGCCGAAATGCGGGCAGAACGGCGCGATCCGCTCCGGGCTTTGCTGCGTCACCCGCACCAGCCGCCGGCGGTCGGGATGATTGCCCGGGACGGCTTCGACCTCGGCCGTTTCGCCGGCCAGCGTGTAGGGGACGAAGATCGGCTGCGCGCGATCGATCGCGACGCCGTCGCCGCGATGGCCGACATGGTCGATGGTGAGAAGCTCAGCCACGGCGTGCGCCGAGGAAGAATTCGATATTGCCGTCGCCGCCCGTGATCGATGACGGGAACACCTGGATGTCGGTGCACCCGAGCGAGGCGGCAAAGGCAGCGATGTCGTCGCAGATCTCCTGATGCACCATCGCGTTGCGGATGACGCCGCGCTTGGAGTGTTTGCGCGCCGCCTCGAATTGCGGCTTGATCAGCGCCAGCAGGTGCATCGGCGCGGCGGCCAGCGACAGCGCTACCGGCAGCACCAGCTTCAGCGAGATGAAGCTGACGTCGATCACGACGACGTCGGGGCGCGCCGGCAGCCGCTTGCCCTCGAAATTCCTGATGTCGGTCTCCTCCATGGAGACGATCTTCGGATGCCCCTGCAGCGAGGGATGCAACTGGCCATGGCCGACATCGATGGCGAAGACGAGGCTCGCGCCGTTGGCGAGCAGCACCTCGGTGAAGCCGCCGGTCGAGGCGCCGACATCGAGGCAGACATGGCCTTCGACGTCGATCGGATAGTGCTCCAGCGCGCCGGCGAGCTTGACGCCGCCGCGCGAGACATAGGGGTGCGCCGGCTCGGCCGTGAGCTCGGCGCCGGGCGCGACGAGTTCGGATGCCTTCGCAATCGGCTTGCCGTCGGCGGTGACGAGGCCGGCGTCGACCGCGGCGCGCGCGCGCGCCCGGCTCTCGAACAGGCCGCGCTCGACCAGCAGCACGTCGATGCGCTTGCCGCCGGAGGCGTTGTTGTCGTTGTCGCCCGCCTTGGTCACTTGCTTGGTCATTTGGCAGCTTGCCGGCGCTGCGCGGCGGCGAGCCGCACGCAGGCCTCGAAGGAGGTGAGGTCGTGCCACAGGTCGGTCGCAGGCTCTCGCGGCGTCACCAGCGGACTGCCGTGCAGATCGAGCGCGTGCATCATCATCAGATTGTCCGGCAATCCGAACTCTTCCACCGTCAGCCCCTCCGCGTCGATCAGGCGTCCGTCGGATGCCGGCACGACCTGCTGCAGCCGCGCCACGCGATTGGCGTAGGACGTGGGATCGTTCGAATAGGCGAGGCACAGCTTGCCGCGTCCCGCCATGTAGCCGAGTTCGTAGACGGTGCCTGCGTCGGCACTGGGGCCGCGAAACGGCGTCAAATTGGCGATGATGGCGTCGGCAGACTCCATCATCGCCTCGTTGCTCTTGAAGATGGTGAGCGAGGCGCCGGCGACCGTGGGATTGATGCTGTTGTCGAGCGGATACAGCCCGGTCAGCCCGTGATAGGCGCAAACCTCCGCCTTGCGGCGGCCGATCTCCACGGCGTCCGGCAGGAACACGTCAGGACCTGCCAGATAGATTTTCATGGACTTGCCGGCACCACAACAGGCGCCGCCCGAAGCGATTACGCGAGCTTGACGGTCTCGGTCTTGTAGTCCTTGCCGAGCGTCTCGAAGACCTTGGCAACGATGCTCTTGGCGTCGAGACCCGCACGGGCATACATCGCCGCCGGCGAGTCGTGGTCGAGGAACACGTCGGGCAGGATCATCGAGCGGAACTTGAGCATGCCGCTGTCGAGCATCGCGTTGTCGGACAGGAACTGCATGACATGCGAGCCGAAGCCGCCGATCGAGCCTTCCTCGATGGTGATCAGGATCTCGTGGTCGCGGGCGAGCTTCATGATCATCTCTTCGTCGAGCGGCTTCATGAAGCGCGCGTCGGCGATCGTCGCGGAGAGGCCATGGGCCGCCAGCTCGTCGGCGGCCTTCTCGCACTCGGCGAGGCGGGTGCCGAACGACAGCAGCGCGACCTGCTTGCCTTCGCGGACGATGCGGCCCTTGCCGATCGGCAAGGGAACGCCGACTTCCGGCATCTCGACGCCGCGGCCTTCGCCACGCGGATAGCGCAGCGCGCTCGGACGATCGTTGATCGCAACCTGGGTCGCCACCATGTGGACCATTTCCGCCTCGTCGGAGGCGGCCATGATCACCATGTTCGGCAGACAGCCGAGATAGGCGTTGTCGAACGAACCGGCATGGGTCGCGCCGTCGGCGCCGACCAGGCCGGCGCGGTCGATCGCGAAGCGGACCGGAAGGCTCTGGATCGCGACGTCATGGACCACCTGGTCATAGCCGCGCTGCAGGAAGGTCGAATAGATCGCGCAGAACGGCTTGTAGCCTTCGGTGGCAAGGCCCGCGGCGAAGGTCACCGCGTGCTGTTCGGCGATGCCGACGTCGAAGGTGCGGTCCGGGAACGCCTTGTTGAAGATATCGACGCCGGTGCCCGACGGCATCGCCGCGGTGATGGCGACGATCTTGTCATCCTTCTGGGCTTCCTTGACGAGGCTCTGGCCGAACACGTTCTGGTAGGCCGGCGCGTTCGGCTTGGCCTTGGCCTGGGTGCCGGTCGCGACGTCGAACTTGACGACGGCGTGGTACTTGTCGGCGGAAGCCTCGGCCGGGCCGTAGCCCTTGCCCTTCTGGGTCACGACGTGAACCAGGATCGGCCCCGTCTCCATGTCGCGGACGTTCTTCAGCACCGGCAGCAGATGGTCGAGATTGTGGCCGTCGATCGGGCCGACATAGTAGAAGCCGAGCTCCTCGAACAGCGTGCCGCCGTCCATCATGAAGCCGCGGGAATATTCCTCGACGCGGTTGGCTCGATTGGCGAGGATCTTCGGCAGGCGCTTATTGATCTGCTTGGCGGCCTCGCGCAGCGAACGGTAGGTCTTGCCGGAGTAGAGGCGCGACAGATAGGCGCTCATCGCGCCGACCGGCGGTGCGATCGACATGTCGTTGTCGTTGAGGATCACGATCAGGCGCGAGTTCATGGCGCCGGCGTTGTTCATCGCCTCATAAGCCATGCCCGCCGACATCGCGCCGTCACCGATCACGGCGATAACGTTGTTCTTGCCGCCGGAGAGGTCGCGCGCCACCGCCATGCCGAGGCCGGCCGAGATCGAGGTCGAGGAGTGCGCGGCGCCGAACGGATCGTAGTCGCTCTCGGTGCGCTTGGTGAAGCCGGAGAGGCCGCCGCCGGTGCGCAGGGTGCGGATGCGGTCGCGGCGACCGGTCAGGATCTTGTGCGGATAGGCCTGGTGGCCGACGTCCCAGATCAGGCGGTCACGCGGGGTGTCGAAGATGTAGTGGATGGCGGTGGTCAGTTCGACCACGCCGAGGCCGGCGCCGAAATGGCCGCCCGTCACCGACACGGCGTCGATGGTTTCCTGGCGGAGCTCGTCGGCAACCTGCCGCACCTGCTCGACCTTCAGCTTGCGCAGGTCATCCGGCGTGTGAATAGTGTCAAGAAGCGGCGTTTTACTAAATGTGGTCACAGCGAATTTCCAATTTTTGCCTGTCGGAACGAACGGCCCGACGCGAGATGGGTTGGCGCGCTCACCGCGCAGCGAAAGCCAGACACTGGGTGCCGTCCCGGCAGGCCCTGCCTGGTTGTAAGCCTAGATTCACTCCGGATTGGACCACGTGATATGCATCACCTTGGTCGCTCTTCACCCGTCCCGGTTCAGTTTTGTCGAACCATTTGAGATGCATGCCGCCCGAAAAATCGGGCCGCCCACCACTCTCAAATGCCCATAGAACTGGAAGCATTACACTAAAGCCGCAGCCAAAGCCAACCCGATAGGCGGCGCAGGGTTCCTATGCGCCGTTCCGAAAAGATTAGACTTTTCAATGCCTGGGCCGGAGTTGGGTTCCATTTTGGCTATTTTAGCGGCAGGCGGGACGGTCCGGATCGGCCCGATTCGCAGCAGTGCCCGATCGCTGCGGTCGCCCCGCGGCGGTATCGATCACCGGAAATGCACAGCAACAATCGCCCGCCGTAGTGGGCATCGTGCCGCATGATCGCGGCGTCCGGGCGCCGAGAGCCACGGTCCGACGCCATCGGAACGGGGCCCTAGATCAGATTCTTGTTTTGACGCGTTTTCTTCACGCGAACCGGCAGCCACTTCGCGCGAAAACGCTCTCGTGCCGCTACTGCACGTCGAGCGGCTCGGTGCCGGTCGGCTGGCCCGAGGCATCGGTGGTGATCTTGTCGACGCGGGCTTCGGCCTGGCGCAGCAATTCCTCGCACCGCCGCTTCAGCGCCTCGCCGCGCTCATAGATCGCGACCGATTCCTCAAGCGGGACCTTGCCGTCCTCGAGCCGCTTGACGATCGATTCGAGTTCCTCGATCGCGCGTTCAAAGGAGAGCTTCTTGACGTCGGCTTGAGTGTTTTCGGCCATTATATGTTCCCAGTGCGCCGATCAGACCGTGATCGGATCTTGTCGTCCAGCATGACCTGTCGCGGGCCATGCACGCCCCGGCGCAGAATCAATCGAATTTTTGCGGGCGTATTGTGGCGGGGATTCACGCGCCCATCAATGCGGTGACGTGAGATGCCACCGACTCTTTCAGGCCCTCGAGGTCGTAGCCGCCCTCCAGCACCGAGACGACGCGGCCGCCGGCGCTCTTCTCGGCGAGGTCCATCAGCTTGCGCGTGACCCAGCCGAAATCCTCGCCGGTCAGGTTGATCGAGGCCAAGGGATCGCGGTGATGCGCGTCGAAGCCCGCCGAGATGAGGATGAGTTCGGGGGAAAACTTCTCGAGCTGTGGCAGGATCAGGTTCTCGAAGGCGGAGCGGAATTTGGCGCCGCCGTCGCCGGGCGCCAGCGGCGCGTTGACGACGGTGTCGTGCTCGCCGCGCTCGCCTGCCGCGCCGGTGCCGGGGAACAGCGGCATCTGATGCGTCGAGCAGTACATCACGGTCGGATCGGCCCAGAAGATATCCTGCGTGCCGTTGCCGTGATGGACGTCGAAATCGATGATCGCGGCGCGCTTGATGCCGTATTTGCGCTGCGCGTGGCGCGCGGCGATCGCGACATTGTCGAAGAAGCAGAAGCCCATCGGCGTCGATTTCTCGGCGTGGTGCCCGGGCGGGCGCACCGCGACGAAGGCGTTCTGATGCTTGCCCTCCATGACAGCATCGGTCGCCGCCACCGCGCCGCCGACACCGCGCATCACGGCTTCCCAGGTGCCCGGCGACATCGAGGTGTCGCCGTCGATATAGATCATGCCGGAGGTCGGCGCGATGTGGCGCAGTTCGCCGACATAGTGTTCACCGTGACAGAGCAGCACCGTGTCGAGGTCGCCTTCCGGCGCGAGGTCGCGCACCAGCGCCTTGAAGCGGTCTTCGCCGAGCACCTCGGCAACCGCGCGCAGCCGGTCGGGGCGTTCGGGATGTCCGGGTGGGGTCAAATGGTCGAGGCAGGCGGGGTGCGTCAGAAGCAGTGTCATGCAAATTCCCGGCGCAATGGCGGCGCGTGCGAGGAGTACCCTAATCTAGGCCGTTAGCGGCCCCCCGGAAAGGCCTAGATTAAGGCAAGCTCTTTCCTCGTCATTGCGAGCGAAGCGAAGCAATCCGTTGTCAGCGCTCGGAAGCATGGATGGCTTCGTCGCTACGCTCCTCGCAACGACGGGGAAACAGGAGTGTTCCCTATGCGAAGCCTTACTCAGTTGATCCGCTCAATCCGCTTGCCCGCGGTTGGGCCGACCGGGCTGTTGGCCTTGAAGTAGGCATAGAGCGCATCGACGTCGTAGATCCCGAACTGCTGCGCCGTTCCTTGCTTGAACACCGTGAAGCCGTCGCCGCCCTCGGCGAGATAATTGTTCACGGTGACGCGGTAGCTCGCGGCCGGATCGATCGGCTTGCCGTCGAGCGACATCCGCGCGGCGATGATGCGCGCGCCGTCGCCCTTGCTCGCGTCCCACGCATAGGCAAAGTCCTTCGAGACCTGCAGGGCGCGCGGCCGTTTCGGGTCGGCCCATTGCTGCTCCAGCACGTCCTTGAGCTGCTTGCCGGTCAGCGTCATCGTCACCAATTGGTTGCGGAACGGCTGGCTGGCGAAGATGTCGGCATAGGTGACGGCACCGTCCTCGCGCTTGACGATGTCGGTGCGCACGCCGCCGGGGTTGGTGAAGGCGATCACCGCGCCGCCATTCGGCTCCGCAGCCGTCGCAGCGAGCTGCGCGTCGGCGACGATGTCGCCGAGCACGCTCTCGCCGGTCTCGGCCGGCGTGCGCGACAACGTTTCGGTGACCAAGCCGGCCGCGCGGTTGGCGATCGGCGCGGCGAGCCGGTCGTAGGATTCAAGGAGCGCGCTCTGCTCGGGGTCCTTGGCCGTGCCTGAAATCTTCACGATGGTGTTGTCGGCTTTGGCGCTGATCACGTCATGGGTCTTCGGATCGAGCTGAAGGTCGATCGCGGTGACCAGCGTGCCGTATTTGTCGCCTGAGGTGACGAGCCGTCCGTCGATCTCGCAGACATAGGCCTGGTGGGTGTGGCCGGAGATCACGACGTCGACCGCCTTATCGAACTTCTTGACGATGTCGACGATCGGCCCCGAGATGCCGGGGCATTCATTGTAGTCGCCGGTCGGAAAGCCGCCTTCGTGGATCAGCACCACGATCGCTTCGATGCCCTTCGCCTTCAATTCGGGGACCAGCGCGTTGACGGTGTCAGCCTCGTCGCGGAATTCGAAGCTGGCGACGCCGGCCGGCGAGACCAGGTTCGGGGTGTTCTTTAGTGTGAGCCCGATGAAGGCCACCGGCACGCCGTCGAATTCCTTGATCTCATAGGGCGGAAACACCGGCTTGCCGGTGGCCTTGTCGATCGTGGAGGCGGCGAGATAGCGGAATTTGGCCCCCGTGAATGGATGCGGCCCCTGGCATTTGTCGACCGGGTGGCAGCCGCCATTCTGCATCCGCAACAGCTCGTCCTTGCCCTCGTCGAATTCGTGATTGCCGACCGACGAGATCGCAAGTCCCATCATCGAGAGCGACTCGATGGTCGGCTCGTCGTGGAACATCGCCGACAGGAACGGGCTGGCGCCGATCAGGTCGCCGGCCGCGACGAAGACGTTGTTCCTGTGGCCTTCGCGCAGCTGCTTGACGACGGTCGCCACGCGCTCGGCGCCGCCGGCGGGCACCATGATCTTCCTGGTTGGATCGGCTGGATCGGTGATGCGGATGCCGCCCGGTGGCGGCCGCAGGTAACCGTGGAAATCGTTGATCGCGAGGATGCGCAGGCTCACTGGCGCGGCGCTCTGCGCCAGGCAGGGGTTCGCTGCGGCCAATCCGAGCGCACAGAGCGCGGCGAGGGGCGTAAGGCGGGGCTGTCTCATGACCTGTCCATGGCGTCCACGATCATGGAGCACACGATCATGGCGCGACGCCACAACAATTTTGCGACGCTTCGTTTCAATCCTTCGGACGTGCCATGAACGCCCTGAAGGCGGTGACCGCCTCCTTGGAGCGCATCCGTTCGCTGAACAGATGGTTCTCTTGCTCGATGCGACGGGTGACGTCCTCGGGCGGCAGCCGGATCAGGCGGCGCGAGATCGCCACCGCATCTGCCGGCAGCGCGCAGATCTCGCGCGCCACCTTGTGCGCCTCGACCTCGGCATGCCCGGGCGCCACCACGGTGTTGACGAACCCGGCGACGCGGGCGTCGTCGGCGGACATGGTGCGGCCCATCACCAGCATCGCGAAGGCGCGCTGATGGCCCATCGTGCGCGGCATCAGCAGGCTGGAGGCGCCTTCCGGTACCAGGCCGAAATTGGAGAACGGCGTCGAGAACAGCGCGGTCTTGCTCGCCAGCACGTAGTCGCAGTGAAACAGCATCGTGGTGCCGATGCCCATCGCGACGCCGTCGACGGCGGCGATGATCGGCTTCACGTTGTGGGCCAACGAATACAGGAACTTGACCAGGTCGGAAGCGGGCGGCGTCTCGCCGGTCGAGGTGCCTTGCTCGAGCAGATCCTCGATGTCGTTGCCCGCGGTGAACACGCCGGAGCCGCCGGTGATGATCAGGCAGCGGATCTTCGGATTGTTCTGCGCCTTGTCGATCGCATCGCTGATCGCGCGAAACATCTCCTGGGTGATCGCGTTCTTCTTCTCGGGCCTGCGCAGCCGGATCACCCGTGTGGCGACTTCGTCGGTGACTATGACATGCGCGGTCATCAAGCGGTCCCAAAGTATGCGATCCGAGCGTCGGCCGGCAGCGTCGCCGGCGGAGGTCGCGACCGCTATCCTACATGATCCAGTGCAGGTCCCAAGTGTTCTGGATCGCTTTTCCCCCTGGGCGAGCATGAGGCCGACGCAATGCAGTTAACCGGAATTTCGTGATTCCGGGGCGAGGGACGTTGGTCGTAGGCTGGATGGTGCCGGTGGGGGCGGTCGCGCCATAATGGCGCACATGCCCCGCCCGCAGCCGCCGTGGCGCTCCCGAGCAGTTTAGCCTCCCGCGAGAAACATTCCGCTCCCCGCGGCATTCCTCCTCAACTGACAGGCCGAGCCGACACGCCGTTGTCGTGGTTCCGCGTTCGGCTGACGACAGGAGAGTGGCGGCATGCAGATTTCCGGACGTTTGGAACTATCCCGGCGCCATCTGTTGATTGTTGGCGCCGCCTCGCTTGCGGCGTCGTCGATCGCAACGCCACAGCCTGCTGCCGCCCAATCTGCCCCGACCGGAGCGCCCGTGATGACGCGAATATCCTTTGACGTGAACGGCGAAACCCATCAGCTCGAGCTCGATACCAGGACCACGCTGCTCGATGCCCTGCGCGAGCATCTGCATCTGACCGGCACCAAGAAGGGCTGCGACCACGGCCAATGCGGTGCGTGCACGGTGATCGTCGACGGGCGGCGGATCAATTCATGCCTGACGCTTGCCGTGATGCATCAGGGCGACGAGATCACGACGATCGAGGGTCTCGGCACGCCGGACGGGCTGCATCCGTTGCAGGCGGCATTCGTGGAACACGACGGCTATCAGTGCGGCTATTGCACGCCGGGGCAGATATGCTCGGCGGTCGCCGTTCTTGCCGAGGTCAAGGCCGGCATCCCGAGTCATGTCACGGCAGACTTGAATGCGCCAGTGCGGCTGACCAATGCCGAACTCCGCGAGCGCATGAGCGGCAACATCTGCCGCTGCGGCGCCTATTCCAACATCGCCGAGGCGATCAGCGAGGTCGCCGGGAGGAGCGCATGAGAGCATTCAGCTATGAGCGTGCCACCTCGCCGGGCGCGGCGGCCACAGCCGCTGCTGGCACCGCCAACGCCAAATTCATTGCCGGCGGCACCAATCTGCTCGACCTGATGAAACTCGAGATCGAGACGCCGGCGCATCTGATCGACGTCAACGACCTTGCGCTCGACCGGATCGAGCAAACCGCGGATGGCGGTTTGCGGATCGGCGCCCTGGTGCGCAACACCGATCTGGCGGCGGATGCCCGCGTGCGGCGAGACTATGGCGTGCTGTCGCGCGCGCTGCTTGCCGGCGCCTCCGGCCAGTTGCGCAACAAGGCGACGACTGCCGGCAATCTGTTGCAGCGGACGCGCTGTCCTTATTTCTACGACACCAATCTGCCCTGCAACAAGCGCAAGCCCGGCAGCGGCTGCGCTGCGATCGGCGGCTTCAGCCGCCAGCACGCGGTGGTCGGTGCGAGCGAGGCCTGCATCGCGACCCATCCGAGCGACATGGCGGTGGCGATGCGCGCGCTCGACGCCGTGGTCGAGACCGTGCGGCCCGATGGCACCACGCGCAGCATCCCGATCGCCGAGCTGCATCGGCTGCCCGGCGACAACCCGGAGATCGAAACCGTCCTGCAGCCCGGCGAGTTGATCACCGCGGTGGCGCTGCCAAAGCCGGTCGGCGGCAAGCAGGCCTATCGCAAGGTGCGCGACCGTGCCTCCTATGCTTTTGCGCTGGTCTCGGTCGCCGCGATCGTGCAGCCGGACGGCACCGGCCGCGTCGCGCTCGGCGGTGTGGCGCACAAGCCGTGGCGGCTTGAGGCGGCGGAAGCAAAATTGCCTGATGGCGCCAAGGCCGTCACCGCGCGGCTCTTTGCCGATGCAAAGCCGACCAAGGACAATGCGTACAAGCTGCAACTCGCCGAGCGAACCTTGGCGGCGGTGCTGCGCGAGGCCAGGGCTTAAGAAGGGTTTGAGACCATGCGTTTTGAACATCCCGCGACCTTCAATCCGATCGACCAGCTCAAGGTGATCGGCCGTCCGACCAGCCGGATCGAAGGACCGTTGAAGACCACCGGCACTGCGCCCTACGCTTATGAGCGGCATGACGTCGTGCCGAACCAGGCCTATGGCTACGTTGTCGGCTCGGCGATCGGCAAAGGCCGGATTGCTGCAATCGATCTCGACGCTGCGAAGGCGGCACCCGGCGTGCTGGCCATCGTCACGTCGGAAAATGCCGGCAAGCTCGGCAAGGGGGAGCGCAATGCGGCGCCGCTGCTCGGCGGGCCTGAGATCGCTCATTACCACCAGGCCGTTGCCGTCGTCGTCGCCGGGACCTTCGAGCAGGCGCGTGCGGCCGCACAGCTGATCCGGATCGATTACGCCAAGGGCGACGGCAAATTCGATCTTGCCGCGGCCATCGACGCCGCCGGCACGCCGACGCCGTCATTCGGCGGCCCGGCCGATACCGCGGTCGGCGATTTCGCCGCCGCCTTCGCCGCGGCGCCGGTGCAACTCGACGCCAGCTACACTACGCCCGATCAAGGCCACGCGATGATGGAGCCGCATGCGTCGATTGCGGCCTGGGATGGCGACAAGCTCACGGTCTGGACCTCCAACCAGATGATCGCCTGGGGCGCGGAGGATATGGCCAAGACGCTTGGCATTCCGAAGGAGAACGTCCGCCTGATCTCGCCCTATATCGGCGGCGGCTTCGGCGGCAAGCTGTTCCTGCGCGCCGACGTGCTGCTCGCCGCGCTCGGCGCTCGCGCGGCCGGCCGCCCGGTCAAGGTCGCGCTGCAACGTCCGCTGATGTTCAACAACACCACGCATCGTCCGGCGACGATCCAGCGCATCCGCATCGGTGCCGAGCGCGATGGCAGGATCACCGCGATCGGGCACGAAAGCTGGTCCGGCAACGTCAAGGATGGCGAGCCCGAGATGGCGGTGAGCCAGACGCGGCTGCTTTACGCCGGCGCCAATCGGATGACGGCGACGCGGCTCGCCGCGCTCGATCTGCCCGAGGGCAACGCCATGCGCGCGCCCGGCGAGGCCTCCGGCATGATGGCGCTTGAGATCGCGATCGACGAACTCGCCGACAAGCTCGGCATCGACCCGGTCGTGCTGCGCATCAGCAACGACACCCAGGTCGACCCCGAGCATCCAGAGCGGCACTTCTCGCAGCGGCAACTGGTGCAGTGCTTGAGCGATGGCGCGGCGCGGTTCGGCTGGAACAAGCGCGACCCGAAGCCCGGCCAGGTCCGCGACGGGCGCTGGCTGGTCGGTATGGGCGTCGCCGCGGCGTTCCGCAACAATCTCGTGACCAAATCGGCCGCGCGCGTTCGTCTCGACCAGAAGGGCATCGTGACAGTCGAGACCGACATGACCGACATCGGCACCGGCTCCTACACCATCATCGCGCAGACCGCGGCCGAGATGATGGGCGTGCCGCTGGACAAGGTTGTGGTGCGGCTCGGCGATTCCGACTTTCCGGTGTCCTGTGGCTCCGGTGGGCAATGGGGCGGCAACAACTCCACCGCTGGCGTTTATGCCACCTGCGTCAAGCTGCGCGAGAGCATTGCGCAGAAGCTCGGCTTCAACTCCGAGGAAGCGGAATTCGCCGATGGCGTGGTCCGATCGGGTAATCGCAGCGCGCCGCTGGCGCAGGCAGCCGGCCAAGGCGATCTCGTGGCCGAGGACGCCATCGAATACGGCGACCTCGCCAAGACCTATCAGCAATCGACCTTCGGCGCGCATTTCGTCGAGGTCGGCGTCGATGCCGATACCGCGGAAATCCGCGTGCGGCGAATGCTTGCGGTCTGCGCGGCGGGCCGTATCCTCAATCCGAAGGCGGCGCGCAGCCAGGTGATAGGCGCGATGACGATGGGCGTCGGCGCCGCGCTGATGGAGGATCTGGTGGTCGACAAGCGGCACGGCCTGTTCATCACGCATGATCTCGCCGCCTATGAGGTGCCGGTGCATGCAGACATCCCGCATCAGGACATGATCTTCCTCGACGAGACCGATCCGATGTCGTCGCCGATGAAGGCCAAGGGCGTCGCCGAACTCGGCATCTGCGGCGTTGCCGCCGCGGTCGCCAACGCGGTCCATAACGCCACCGGCGTGCGGGTGCGCGACTACCCGATCACGCTCGACAAGCTGCTTGCAGGGATGCCGGCCTAACGTGCGATGAGATGAAGTAGAATCCTCATCGCGGTTTAGCTCTTTGTTAGAGCATGATCTTTTCGGAAAACCGCTTCGCACCTTTCCGGATCATGCTCTAGCCGCGCCCGACGAACGAACCGATGCCCCGGCCGATCGCGTCGCCGTGCTGAAGCAGTGCGCCGAGATGATCGCCGGGGACCGACATCGTATACAGGCCGTTCTCCGCGGCGAAGCGCTGCATCGGCGCATGCGGTCCGTCGTCCTGCCCGTTCCAGAGCAGCACCGGCACCCGCGAGGACAGCACGGCGTCCTTGGCGCCGTCGACCTGGCCGAGCGCATTGAAGCAGGCGCGCACGCCGTCCTCGAGATCGGGCGTCACCCATTCGGCGAGCTCCGGCACGGTGCGGCGGGCAAAGGTGATGAAGGCGCCGTAGGTCAGCGGGCCGGCATTGCCGCGCGGCAGCCCGGTGAGAAAATCCCAGCCACCGATCGAAAGCGACGCCAGCCGCGCGGGGAAGAACCGGGCGACGCCGACCGCAACCCAGCCGCCCATCGAATGTCCCACCACATGCGCCCGTTCGTCGCCGAGATCGTCGATCACGGCGACGATATCGCCGGCGCGCTGTGCCTGATTATAGAACGCCGGATCGGTAGGCTTGTCGCTCAGGCCATGTCCAAGCGAATCGACACAGGCGACACGGAAGCGATCGGCAAGCGCGTCGACCACGCCGCACTGCTTCCAGCTTGCGGCGTCGAGCAACAGGCCGTGCTGCAGCACGATCAGCGGCCCGGATCCCTCGACGGTGTAATGGATGCGCTGGCCCCGATGATTGGCGAAAGGCATTGATAGAGTTCCCCACGTTTCACCACAGGTGAGCGCGGAGGCGTCGGTATTCAAGGCCTTGTTCCGGATCGGGAACCGGTCCGCGCCGCCCGATCGCGTGCGGAATCCGGCGTTCAGCCGCCCCAGACGGTGGCTTCGCTCCAGCCGAGGTCCTTGAACTCGGCGGCCCGGAGCGGCGCCTCACCGGCGGCGAAGAATTCGTCGAGCTGCGGCGGCTTGACCGTGGTTTCGGAGAGCATGGCGTGGGCCTGACCCCGATGATGCATCTGGTGCTGAAACAGATGCATCAGCAGGCGGTCGCGCCGCTCGGTCTGCACCGAGGTGTCGCGATTGACCTTGACCATTTCATCGAGCCGTTCCGGCGTCAGCGCATCGCAGTGAGTGATCAGGCGCCGGTCGATCGCACCTTGCGCAGCTTGCAGCGCGTCGACCGACGGGTAGGGCACCTCATTCGCCCACGCCTTCGGCCCGAGCCAGCCGCCTTCCAGCGCGTCGATGTAGAACAGGTCGATGACGTAGATGTGGTTCAGCGTCGCCTGCAGGCTCGGGAAGAACCCGGTCCGCGCGGCGGCGAACTCCGCCTGGCCGAGACCGGCGCATGCCGTGAGCAGGCGATGGTTGGCCCAGGCGTTGTTGTGGGCAAAGGCGCGAAAGGTCTGAACGAGGCCTGCTTGCATATCGGTCCTCACTGATTGTTTCAGGCGGGCGCCGTGGCCAGCCGGCCGACCCGCGACAGCAACCGCTTCAGGATCGGGGATTTGTTGGCCTTGTGATAGGCGATCACGAGATCCAGCGTCGGCGCTTCGCCCTGCACCGGCCGCGTGGTGATGCTGTCGGGCAGATAGCGTGCGGTGTAGGCCGGCAGCAGCATCACACCATGCGTCGAGGTGATCATCGATATCGCATGCACGACATTATGCACCTCGTGCTCCGGCCTCGGATCGATGCCGGCGCGGTTGAAATAGTCCAGCACGACACGGCGCACCGCCGGGGCGGATTTGGACGGCAGATAGAAGGTGTCGCCGGCGATGTCTTCCGGCGCGACGGCCGATTGCGCAGCCAGCCGGTGGTTGCTCGGAAACACGAACACCAGCGGGTCGGTGCGCACGCGGCGGTACGCCAGATCCTCCATGTTGTCGTCGGCGCGCATGAACGCGGCATCGAGCTTGCGCCGCATCAGGGCCTTGGCGAGCAAGGGCGAGTAGTCGCTCGACAGGCGGATGTCGATGCCGGGAAATTCCTCGCGCAAGACGCGGGTCACCTCGGGCAGCAGATCGATTTCGGCGCCGGACAGGAAGCCGAGCGAGAAGATGGGCTTCGGCGGCTGGGCTGCGCGCAGCGCCGCTTCCTTGGCGGCCTCGGCCTGCAACAGCGCCATGCGGGCATGGTCGAGGAATGCCTTGCCGGCGGCGGTCAGCTCGATGCCCTGCGCGCCGCGATTCAGTAGCTGCACACCGACCTCCTCCTCGAGATCGCGGATCTGCCGGCTGAGCCAAGGCTGCGAGGTGTGGAGCTTCTGCTCGGCGGCAACCGTCAGGCTGCCGGCATCGGCCACGGCAACGAAGTAGCGCAGATGCCGCAGCTCCATCACAATCCCCATCACGGCCCGTCAAATGCGGCAGGCATGTCTCGCAGGCATGGGGCCAGCTTACAAAGTCTTTTTCAGGCCGGCCAGCGCCCTCTATAGCGAAGTGCAGTCCGATCGCGGGTTCTGCCTCACAGGCAGAGGATCCGCGGAGCCAAGCCGGAGCCTGGGCATGCGGATAAGCCTCGGAGCGTTGCTGTTGTCGCTGCTGGTTGTGACGGAGTTCGGCAGCGCCGCGGCGCAATCCGGCAATCAAACGAAGGCAAGCGCAATGGATACGGACGTCGCAGCGATCAAGCAGGCACTCGCCGGAAACTGGGAGAGCATCGCGCCCGAGATCCGGCCGAGCAAGAATCCGGACGGCTCGATCAAGCCGTTCTATCTCAAGCGCGCTTTCACCTATCAGTCCTCCGACCGGTTCGAGCTCGTGGTGGTCAACTCGGCCGATCCCTATGGCAAGGTGCCGCTGGCACGGATCAGGATCGTCGGGCACATGCAGTGGCAGGGCGCGCATCCGATCGCTCCGGGCGCGCAGAAGGTCGACTTCGTCGCCGACGAGGCCTACGAGGTCACGCCGCTGGCGCAGGGCTTTGTCGACGTCCTCAAAAAGGTCGCTTCCGCCGGCTACGCGCCGTGGGTGGTCGATGCGCCGCAGAGCATCTTCGGCAAGTCGTTCCTGCCGTTCGGCCTCAAGGAAGGGACGAACTTCATGGAGTACGACCTGGTCTATCTCAGGGGCGACCTGCTGTTCTGGGGCGCCCGCAATGTCGACGGCCGCGGCTTCGACACCGAGCAGAACCGGCCGACCAATCTGCAGATCCCGCTGCTGCGGAAGTGATCTCCCGGCAAGGAGTGTCGCCATGAGCACGTCGACCGAAGACCGTCGCGTCCGGATCGTGCTGAACGCGTTCGATACCCTGTTCAACAAGCGCGACTATGCCGCCGCCGAGCGGTTCTGGTCGCCGCGCTACATCCAGCACAGCGCGCATATCGCGCCCGGACGGGAAGGGCTGTTCGAGCTGGTCAAGGGCCTGCCCGCGACGCTGCGTTACGAGAACCACCTTGCCGCTGCGACCGGCGATTTCATCATTCTGCATGGCCGGTTCAGCGGCCACGGCCTGCCGGCGGCATGGGTCGTCGCCGATATCGTGCGCATGGAGGGCGACATCCTTGCCGAGCATTGGGATGTGATCCAGGATGAAGCGACACGCGCGCAGTCGAAGAGCGGGCTGCCGATGTTCGGCGATCGCTTCCCGGACTGAGCGGCTTCTCGGGCGCGCGCGGTAACCGAGGAGACCGGGCATGCAACTCGCGAAGAACGTGATCGACGTCGGCCTTTCCACCAATAATCTGGAGCCGATGCTGCGGTTCTGGCAGCGGGACGCAGGCGTTCGCTTCGACCACGTGTTGCCGGTCCGCCGCGGGCAGAAGCAGTACCGGCATGACGCGCAAGGTTCGGTCATCAAGCTCAACCATCACGTCGAGCCGTTGCCGGATGCGGCGCCGAGCGGCTATCGCGAGCTGATCATCGCGCGCGACGGCGTCGGGGCGCCGCAGCGCATGGCCGACCCCGACGGCAACAACGTCTGCCTGGTGGCGCCCGGACATGAGGGCATCACCCAGATCGGCGTCGTGATCGCGACGCGCGACCTCGCCGCGCATCGCAAATTCTACGGTGACATTCTCGGCTTCGCCGAGCAATCGTGGTCGAGTGGTCCGGCGTTTCGCCTCGGCGACAGCCTGATCCTGCTCAGGGAAGATCGCGCAGCGACCGTCGACCCGGTTCGCGGCGCGCGCGGCTGGCGCTACATCACGCTGCAGGTTGCCGACATCGACGCCGTGCACGATGAGCTGCGCGCGAAGGGGGTGCGCGAGGGCTTCGCGCCGGTGACGCTTGGTGAGGTCGCGCGGATCTCCATGATCCTCGATCCAGATGGCAACTGGATTGAACTGTCGCGCCGCGCATCGATCGTCGGCAGCCTGTCCGACCATTAGATGTCAATGCATCCTGACCTGGGCGGCGCGGCGGAACGAACCAGCTTCTTCCGCTGTTGGATGAAAGGGGCTTTCAAGAGAGGGAATCGCAATGACAAAGGCAATTGCAGTCGCAGCCGCATTGCTGCTTGGCACAGCCTCATTCGCTGTGGCGCAGACGTCGAAGAGCGGCGGCGGAACGGCGTCTCCGGGCGCTTCGCAGTCCAGCCCGGGCCATGAGATGCAAAATTCGAAGAGCCGCACCGGCCCCGGCGCATCGGAATACAGCCCCGGGGATCGCATGCACGACAAAGGCACGGTCGGCCGGGCAAAGGGCGCATCTGAATATGCGCCGGGCGACCGCATGAACGATAAGCGCAAATAGAGGATCAAGCCTGCATTGAAGTCGCCGGATTACCCGGCGACTTCACCGCTTGGTCGCAACTCCCGCTAGCTTCAGTGACGGTGTTTCCAGTTGCCCCGGCCGCGGTACCATCCGTAATGGTGACCGCGATTACCATGCCACCCGCCATGTCCGTGGCCGTGCCCATGACCGCCCTTCACCTGAATGACGGCTTCGTCCTGGGCTGCAATCGGCGCCATTCCCAACCTCGCGGACGCAGGGCTGACAAATGCCAAAATCAATAACGCCACCCCTGAAGTAATCCACTGAACATTTCTCACCGGGACATTCCTCCTGCGCGGAATTGCACGAACTCACAAGGCGAGCATAGCCCCGTTTGTTCCATCCGCCCGCCAAAATGTTCCGGATTTACGTCAAGACAACCCCGACGAGGTCGGCATCCCAGATTTCTGCCTGCCCGGTGCTGATGATATGATCTCGTGAACAGATACTCCCATTGATGATCGCTTTCATGCAGTCGATTTTCAGGCCGCAGCGGGTTCATCGATTTCCACGAGCGGCGATCGGCTCGGTCTGCCTTCTGCTGTTCGTCCGCTTGGCAAGCGCCCAACTTGCCGGCAGTCAAGCGATAGCGCCGGCCGCACAAGACGCAGGGTCGTCGCAAACGGAGACATCTCGTCCGAGTACGATTACCGGAGAGAGCAACGGTCAGGCCGATCGGTCGGCACCGGACCAGCAATCCTCATTCGCGCCGTCTCCGACGCCAACACCATCGCCTCCGAAGCTCGACGGGCCGCAGCAATACTGCAAGGCGCTGGAGCAGGCTGCATTGGAGAACGGCCTGCCGCCGGATTTCTTCGTCCGGCTGATCTGGCAGGAAAGCAATTTCGATCCCGGTTCGGTCAGTCCGGCCGGCGCCCAGGGGATCGCGCAATTCATGCCTGGCACCGCGCGCTGGCGTGGTCTGGCAGACCCGTTCGAGCCATTGCCTGCCTTGCAGGAATCCGCGCGTTGGCTGCGTGAGCTGCGCGCGCAGTTCGGCAATCTTGGCCTTGCGGCGGCTGCCTATAATGGCGGCCCGCGGCGCGTCCAGGATTGGTCGGCCGGACGGGGCAACCTGCCGGGCGAAACACGCGCCTATGTCAGGATCATCACCGGCAAGTCCGCCGAGGAATGGGCAAGGGGTTCGGTAGAGGATCGAGTCCACACGGATGCTGCCATGGCTTGCGGCGACGTCGTGCGCGGCATGCTCGTCAGGGCGCTGCCTGCGGCCCCAAGAGAGTCCGTGACAATCGCGCAGGCGTGGGGGCCTTGGGGACTTCAACTGGCCGGCGGTCCATCACAATCGAGGGTGCTCGCCGATTACCAGCAGCTGCAGAAGCGGTTTGCATCGGTGCTCGGCGATCGCGCGCCGCTCGTGTTGAGATCGCATATGGCCGGTCCAGGCTCGGCCACCTGGTATCTGCTCCGGGTCGCCGAGACGACGCGTGAGCGGGCCAACCAGCTCTGCGCGCGGCTGGAAGCAATCGGCGGGCGCTGCCTCGTGTTTCGAAATTAGCTGGTGTGTGCGCGCTGCTCATTGCGAAGTCGCGCGGAGTTCCATGCCCTCGATCCCCGACCGCGCAAAGTTCCATCAACGTCGATCGGTTGGATGACCGACCCTGCTGAACTTGCCCTCGCGGGAAAAGTGTGTATGCTTGCGGCGTTCGATTTGCCGTTGTGCCTTGTTGAATGGTCAAAGCGGCCCTTTTCCAAAGAACATCGTCGGTTGAAGGATGACGCGGAGCTCAGCGCGAATAGACGTGCGTCCGCTTTGGAGAAGAGAAATGCCTACAGGTACTGTGAAGTGGTTCAACGGCCAGAAGGGTTTTGGTTTCATTCAGCCTGACGACGGCAGCAAGGATGTGTTCGTTCACATCAGCGCGGTCGAGCGGGCCGGACTTGGCGGTCTCGCCGAAGGCCAGAAGCTGTCGTTCGAGCTCAAGACCGACAAGATGCGTGGCAAGACCAGCGCCGAAGATCTTCGGCTGGCCTGAGCCGACCTGTCATTCCACGGATGTACTGGAATGACAGTTGCGGCCCGCTCGATCCCGTGACGGGTTGGGCGGGTTTCGCTGCGCTTGAAAGGCTCAATTCGCTGATGGCCAAGACGACGGAAGAACTTTCTGCTGAGCGTCTGGCCAAAGTCGAGCGCCGACGGCTTGCCGCCGAAGCAGGTGCGCAGGCGATCGCTGAGATCGAGCGCGATGCGATCGCCGTGCGCAAGAACATGGAGCGGCTGCGGGCTCTCCGCAAGATACGCGATGCCGAGGCGGCCGCACAGGCCGGCCCGGCACCCTCGGCGCCGACTGCCAGGAGAACCAGGCGGATCAAGCGCATTGTGCGCTAGGTTGCGCACTCACGCACACCCTCGATCGCGTCGCTGAGGCGGTCCTGTTTCTCGACCGCCACGCTACGACCGCTAACGGGAATGAGGGACAATGCGGTCATGTCTCTGTGGGCGGCTCGCGCCGCCTCCACATTGAACCTCGCCGCCACCATTTCGCAATCCCGGCAGGAACGATCGAGAGCCGGGCCATCTTATGATGAAGATGGAGCGCTATTATTTCGATCTGCGTGATGGCTGCGGCTTGGCGATCGACGAGGAAGGTCTGGAGATGCCCAACCTCGCGGCGGTTCAAGAAGAGGCTGTGCGCGCCTTGGCCCGATTTGATTCGCGATTCCGTTCCCGCCCACGATCTCGATCAGGTTGCAATCGAAATCCGGGACGGCAACGGGCGCATCCTTGAGGTCGGCATCGCGTGGCGCATTCGTCGGTCGAATGGCTAATCGCGCGCTCGCTCACCGCGAGACATAGATCTCAGAATTGGCAATTGCACCTTGCACAGCTGAGATAAGTGCATAGCTACATTGAATCGACTGGCCTTGCGCCTTGTAGATCGGTCCGGCCGGACCGTTTTCCAAAGACATCGTCGGATGACGGCGGACGCGTGCTTGTTGCACTGCGGCTGAAGCTTCCGTCATGTCTTTGATCGGCTGCCGTTTCACGGATGTACCGGAACGGCAGTGCGGCCCGCTCTGTCGGTGATGGAACGGGCTCTCGTATTGCTCATTCAACGTGCGTTGTAGCGCGAGAGAGGTGATCCGTTGCAGGTTCTTGTCAGGGACAACAACATCGACCAGGCGCTGCGTGTTCTGAAGAAGCGGCTACAGCGCGAAGGCGTATTCAGGGAAATGAAGCGCCGCCGTTCGTTCGAAAAGCCTTCGGAAAAAAGGATTCGAGAGAAGGCCGAGGCGGTGCGGCGAGCGCGCAAGCTTGCCCGCAAGCAAGCGATCCGCGAAGGGTTGATTGCAGCTCCGGCGAGGAAGCCCAAATTCCCGACATCGAAACCGTCGGCGCCGGGGCAATCGACGGCGCGAACAAGTGGCTCGCCGGAGCGTTAGTCCGTACCGCAATCCTGTTGAAGGGAGCATGCAAGATGACGCGGCGACCTTATCGAGGCAATCGATGCCTCCAGGAACGCATCTCCGACGAAGCCTGTCGCCGGCGCGCCGACGACGGGGATGTTTCATCGAAGCGCGAGCAGCGACGGCAACGCGCGCAGAGCCTGGCCGGCACGGCCGTCAACGCGATGGCGGATCGATCGGCGAGTCTCACTGACCGGGATGCCCGCAAGCGAGATCTGCTGGACGGTCCCAGGGAATTTCGTTCGCTTCGCCGGGACCGCTGACCAGCGGTCGCGCGATGGCGTATGGCCGGCCCCGGCTCGGCCACCCGGTATCCGGCCCAGGGTTGCCAAGATCACGCGCGAGCGGGCCGACCAGCGCTCGCGCGGCTGGACCGATCATGTCGCGAGAATGCGAGGGTATGACCCATCGGCCGCGCCACATATTCAGTGTCGTCCCTGCTTCAGTGTCGTCCCTGCGAAATTCAGTGTCGTCCCTGCGAAAGCAGGGACCCATAACCACGAATAGTTATTGTTGGGCATCGCCGGAACGACGAGTCCCGTTCACAACACAAGCCGCGGAGTATGGGCCCTTGCTTTCGCAGGGACGACGATCGGAATGTAGGCCGTGCCACAAATTCGGTGTCGTCCTGGCGAAGGCCAGGACCCATTACCCCGAATCTCAATTGTTGCGCGACGGGCCGTCATCGCGTTCGTCACCGCATGCGGTGGTTATGGTCCCGGCTCCTGTGCGCAATTGCGCACTAGGCGGGGACGACAGCCGCGACGAGGACAGCGGAGCGCATCTTACCCCGCCAGCACTGCGTCCGCGCCGGTCACCGCCTCGGCGCTCTCGGTCACGGTCTTCTCCAGCGACGGCGCCTGCACCGAGATATTCTCGGCGAAGAAGCGCGCCAGTGCGACGTAGCGCTGCGGCTCGGCCTCGCCGTTCGCCTTGGCGGCCAAGGCCTCGCCGGCCAGCATGCAGCCGCCAAGCGTGGCGCCGAACAGCCGCAGATAGGGCGTCGCGCCGGCGAGCGCCTCATTCGGTGCGGAGGCCAGCCGTTCGAGCAGCCATTTGCTGGCGCGCTCAAGCGCGGCGTGGGCGTCGCGGAGCTTGACGCCGGTGGTGCCGAACGCCGGGTCGTTGGAGGTCTCGACCTGCTTGATGGTGGCAGCGAGTTCGTCGAGCAGCGCCCACACCGAAGCGCCGCCATTGGCGCCGAGCTTGCGGGTGACGAGGTCGATCGACTGGATGCCGTTGGTGCCTTCATAGATCGAGGTGATGCGGGCATCACGGTAATGCTGTGCGGCGCCGGTCTCCTCGATGAAGCCCATGCCACCATGGACCTGAACGCCGAGATAGGCGACTTCGTTGCCGATGTCGGTGGAGAAGGCCTTGGCGATCGGGGTCAGCAGCGCGCCGCGCGCGGCCGCATCGGCGCGGACCTTGGCGTCCTTGGCGCGCACCGAGACGTCGAGCGCGACGGCTGTGGCGTAGCAGATCGTGCGCGCCGCCGCCGTCATGCTGCGCATCTGCATCAGCATGCGCTTGACGTCGGGATGCACAATGATCGGGTCCATCCCGTCGCCCTTGTGGCCGATCGCCTTTCCTTGGCGGCGCTCCTGCGCATAGGCCAGCGCCTGCTGATAGGCGCGGTCGGCAATGCCGACGCCTTCGAGGCCGACGCCGAGGCGGGCCTGGTTCATCATCGTGAACATGCAGCGCATGCCCGCGTTTTCCTCGCCGATCAGAAAGCCGATCGCGCCGCCCTTGTCGCCCATCGTCATGGTGCAGGTCGGCGAAGCGTGCATGCCGAGCTTGTGCTCGACGCCGGAAGCATGGATGTCGTTGCGCGCGCCGAGCGAGCCGTTGGCATTGACCAGGAACTTCGGAACCAGGAACAGCGAGATTCCCTTGGTGCCGGCGGGCGCATCGGGCAATCGTGCGAGCACGAAATGCACGATGTTGTCGGTCATGTCGTGCTCGCCATAGGTGATGAAGATCTTGGTGCCCTTGAGGCGGTAGGTGCCGTCACCTGCGCGTTCGGCGCGGGTGCGCAGCGCGCCGACGTCGGAGCCGGCATTGGGCTCGGTGAGCTGCATGGTGCCGGTCCATTCGCCGGTGACGAGCTTCTCGAGATAGATTCTCTTCAGCTCTTCGCTGCCATGCGCATCGAGCGCCTCGATCGCGGACAGCGTCAGCAGCGGGCAGAGGCCGAAGGCGACGTTCGATGCGCTCCAGATCTCGGTGCAGGCGGCGTTGATTGCGAGCGGCAGGCCCTGGCCGCCGAACGCTTCCGGTCCCGACACCGCGTTCCATCCGGCGGCGGTCCAGCGCTGATAGGCGTCGGGCCAGCCGGGCGCGGTCGTCACCTTGCCGTTGTCGAGCTTGATGCCGTGCTCGTCGCCGACCGTGTTCAGCGGCGCCAGCACGTCGGAGGCGAACTTGCCGGCTTCCTCCAGCACCGCAGCGGTGATGTCGCCGTCGAAATCGCCGTAGTGGCCGGCCTCGACGGCGGCAGCGAGCCCCGCACCATGATTGAGGGACAGCAGGATATCGTTGATCGGCGCACGGTAGGTCATGGCGTTACTCCCGACGAGGCGTTTGCCGGTTGTCATCCCATGAAACCGGCGGCCTCTCAACTGTCCGAGCGGTCATCGCGCGGTCTGTTTCGGCCACCGTGGCGTCCCCTGTTATTATAATGTCACCTTCATCATCCTGCGGCTTTCGTGCCTTTTCGATCGCCGCCCTGTTGAAATGGCGGGACTCACCCTATAGACCGGCGTGGCCTTCAATCGGCACGTTGGGGCGTAGCCAAGCGGTAAGGCAGCGGATTTTGATTCCGCCATTCGGAGGTTCGATCCCTCCCGCCCCAGCCATCTTAACGCTTTGATTATAAGGCGGATTTTGATGGTTCTTGTTCTGTGTTCTGAACGCCGTCCGCGGTCGCATTCTGAACGTCTGTTGCCATTTGGTTCGCAAGCAAGTGCGCATGCCGCTTGCGAGTCGCGGACAGCATGCGGGCTTCGGTCCGTTTGGCGTACCCGGCATAGCTCTCCCGGGTACGGTGCGCGGACAGGGCGCGACCCTGTCCCTCAGTCAGTTCCGCCTCCTCGAGCTCGGTCATCCCGCCGTGTCGGCAGGCGTCCAGGGTGAACTCCTTGGGCAGCCCGATGTCCTTCCTCATCCGCTGGACGATCTTTGCATGCCAGAGAACGAGTAGGGCTTCGAGACGGACTTTTGCTCTTCTTCCAAATCCCGACGGCGCCTGGGGACAATCTCCCGAAGGATCATCGGAACGCCACGGCGGGCCAGCTTAGCCAATACCCCCTCAGCCTCCTCGTAGAACTTGACGACCTCACCGGTGGCCAACCGCTCCTCCAGGGGATGGTCGATCACGGCACCGGTCTTGTGGTGTTCAATCCGAATGGTCGGCTTGGGCCCGGTTCGGTACCCGCTCCATTTGATATGGCCGGCAATGACGTTTTCCGGGCGCTGCAGCCACTCGAAACAGATGACCGCCGCTGCGGCACATTCAGGCTCGCCGCGCTCCACGCAACCGTGCGCGAACGCGTAGACCTGCTCGCGCGTGACGGCGTGCTTCACAAGTTTGACCCGGGTCGCCATGGTGACGCCCAACCAGGGATTAGGAACGTCCTTTGGAAAGTCGGCAGGGTGCAGGCGGTGAACGACACGCCATGCCTTTCGGCAGAGCACGACAAGCTTCTCGGCGGTTCTGAGCCGGTTGCCCTTCCCACCCTTGACGAACGTGTCATACAACTTGTCGGCGCTTAGTGGCGTCACTGATTTGATCGGCCGGCCGCCGACGCGATCACCGCGCTTGGTCAGCGTGTCGCAGATCTCGCGCATGTTCCATTCGTAGTTTCGGCGCGGGCGCGGCTTGACCTTCTCCAGGTATGCTCGGCTCTGTCGATACTCCCTGAAGAGCCAGTCGATCGTACCGATCCCCGGCACTGTCTCGCTCGAGACCGGAAGCCCCTTGCGGACATCCATCTATTCATCGAACAGGCCGTTCAACGTTTCGGCCCGGCCGCCTTCCCCGCATGCCTTGGCATAGTCAGCGCCCAAAGGCTCATTCGGCACGGGGCAGCCCATTTTCCGATAGCGTGTCGGGACATTGTAGTAGAACGCCGTCCGACTGCTCGCCAGCACCTTCGTGATAACGTGACGAGGTAGTTTCACGCTCACAAATCCTCGGCGAGGTCGCCGGGTATGAGGTCCGGGGCTATCGCCCGGTCCAGATCGTCTCTCAACCACAGCTGGCGTTTTCCTTCCTTGATCCGTGGCTGAGGATACTCGATGCCGACTCGTTTGAGAAATGCGTCGACTGTAGTCTCACCGCAATATCCTGCTGCAATTGCAGCTGGCATACGGCGCGGCCATGAACCGGTCGGAATGATGACAGAGCGTCGCATTGTAATGACTCAAAACACCAGCATTGGAGTCAGCTGCCGATCGGCGACGTCAGGTGCCTGACCACTGCAGGTTACGCGGACGTGTTGGTTCGAGCGGGACCGTTGGTCGCCATCGAACACCGCGAGCGCGGCTTGTTCAACTACAAGCCAGGCAAAGTTGCCGCATCTGCCGCCCAAGTCGGACTGCTTGCGTCATCTCGATAAGACTGGTCGCAGTTACGTCAAGTCGATCATTTTCGCGTTATCGCATCGCTGACATATCGAAATTGCCTTGTGCAACGTTGCGCGCGCCCTGTGCCATTTGCGGGTCACAACGCCCTGGATGGTAGTATTGAAGGGCAGATGCATTTCGACTTGCGCTCTTGGCCGTTGTTTCCACGATTGTCGTAACTCCTTGGCCTTGAACTGGCGCATCGCGCCGATCTCCGAGGAGAGCCGTCCCAGCTGCAAGGGTCTGTGCTTCGTCTACTCAGTGGGACGATTCCATGCTTGGGGCGCACGACCTATGGCAGCCGTCGCGCCGTCCGAAACCCTCGCACGCTTCCTTTTTTCCCTGCCGGCAAACCGGCTCCTCGCGGCCGCTTCGCTGCAAAAAAGGCGCGAGCTCGGGTGCGCCGCTGTGCTTCGCCCCAAGGGTTCGGCTGCGTTCCAGCCGCCATGACGGTCTCGCAATCGCAGGAGATCGACCCTGCGGCAGCGAAGGAGACAGACCATGACTGCAATCGGATTCGTTACCCGCACGGACAGCGGCGGCTTCAGGGGCGAGCTCAAGACCTTGTCCATCCGTGCCCACATCGACATCGTCCCCAACCGCGGCAAGTCGGCCGACACCCAGCCAGATTTCCGCATCATCGCCCAGGGAGTCGAGATCGGAGCCGGTTGGATCCGGCGCGGCGAGAGCAGCGGCAAGGACTACGTCAGCCTGTCACTCGCGGCACCTGAACTTGGGTCCCGCAAGCTCTACGCCAACCTTGGCCGAGCCGTCGGTTTGGGCGATGACAACGGGTTCTTCCTGATCTGGAATCCGGGAGACTAGCTGTCGGTCCTGGGCTCCCGCACCTCACGCGGGAGCCTTTGTCAGACGGCCAGTTTTTGACCGTCGCGTTTCGCGCGCGCACGGTCGAACACGGAACGGCACTCGATCTTTGTGCGTTGGAGCGCAAAGCACGAACGACGAGCGCAAGCTCGAGACGGTTCTGCTGTGCGCCGTTGTCTAAGGGAGGCTTGAGGGGTGCTGGCCGTCACCCCGCAAAATCCGCGAAGTCTCTAGATTCATGCCGCCATCGATCCGCGCCTGGGGCGAGGCGCCGTATTGCGGTTTGGCGGGCCTGTCGGGGCGCCTGGAAGAGCTGCACGGCTTGACCTGAACTGGTCGGTTCGTGTCGATAGGGAGCACCGTCTTGTGAGATATCCGCTTCAGAGCCAGGTTTGAGCGGATGCTCGAAACGCCGGTTATGCGGGAGAGCTTGTTCACGATGAGATCCTCAAGAGCCTCGATATCAGACACCATAACGCGGAGAAGATAATCGTTGTCCCCGGTCATCAGGTAGCATTCCATCACCTCGCCAAGGCGATCGATTGAACGCGTAAAGCTATCGAGTGACGGCTGGGCCTGCCTTTCAAGCCTTACTTGTATGAATGCCGTAACGCCGATGCCGAGAACTGCGGGATCCAGCACCGCAATTCGCCGGTCAATGACCCCGAGTTTTTCAAGCGTTCGAACTCGAGCGAGACACGGAGACGGTGAGAGATTGACGCGGGAAGCGAGTTCAACGTTGGTCAAACTTGCGTTCTGCTGCAGTTCATTCAAGATCTTTATGTCGATCCTGTCCAAAGCCGTCGTCGTCATTTCGTTCTCCCATGGGCAAGCATTCGTCGTCCCATCGAGGCCCGGCCCCTTGCGTTATTTCGCGTGGTGACATCTCGATGAAACAAATGCTATCCCTCGCCCGGGCATGTAGAATTTCGATAAAATGACGACTTGTATCGAAAAACGGTCAATCTGATCTTGCCGCCCGAACATGTGGCTTGCGCGCCGGTGCCTGCTGCCGTCGTGATGAGCAAACGCGATTGCAATCTGTGCACTGATTTGGTCGCGGGAACTGAACCTGTGCCCAAGCGCGCGATCATTGGGGCCGCAGCTTTGCCGTCGACGGGCCTAGCCGGGTAATTGGTAGGGCAGTATGTCCCTGCGATCGCGGTCTATTCTCAATCTGCTCTTGAGCGGCGGGATCGCGCGTTGAGAACAGTTGGTCCGCTCGCAGATTCGACAAGAAATTCCGATCGGATCGTAATTGCCTTTGCTTGTGAGGTCGAGCCCGTCTGCATACACGAAATCTTTTGCATAGGAGACCTCGCATCCCAGCGCGATGGCATAGCGCGGACGAGGAGAGCCGAAGCCGCCCCGGCCTTTCGAAAGTTCGGTTGCGATGCAAAGAAATCGGATGCCGTCCGGTGTCTCGGCGAGTTGCCGAATGATTTGGCTTGGGGCCTCGAATGCCTGGTGCGCATTCCAGAGCGGGCAGGCGGCTCCGTATCGTGCAAATTGCAGTTTTGCCGCGCTGTGGCGTTTGGTGATGTTTCCGGCGCGGTCCAATCGGGCGAAGAAAACGGGCACACCCTTCGAGCCTTGCCGTTGAAGCGTAGACAGGCGATGAGCAACCTGCTCCAGGCTTGCGCCGAACCTGGTCGCGAGCAATTCGAGATCGTGCCGCAGCTCTCGAGCGGATTGCAGGAATCGTTGGTACGGTAGAACGAGAGCGCCCGCAAAATAGTTTCGCAATCCGGCCGCGCACACGTTTCGTGCATCGACTGATCGAAATGTCGCTTTATCTGCAATCTGACCAATCCGTTCTTCTTCTTCAAGAGCCGCGATTTGCAGGGCAATCTGGAAGGTCCGGGTTGGTGTCGGCAGATATTGGCTCAGAAACAGCGTGCGCGATGCGCGATCGAATTGCCGCAATGAAGTCTCGTTCGGACCGCTCTGGCGAATCTGCACGCCATGTTTCGATCCCAGGTAGCTGATCAACGCCGTTGTCGCGTTGCTGTCGGGAATATTCAGCCGGTCGGCAAGAGCCTCGGCCGCGGTATCCAACTCATGGACGTAATTGTCGACCAGGTGAAAGAAATCGCGAACTTCCTCATAAGCCGTCGGTTCTCCCGCCAGGTTGGCGATCCGGCCATCCAGGCTGGCGAGCTGTTCGCTGTTGCGCCGATATGCCTGATGCGCGTTCAGGAGCGCTTGAGCAAAACCGGGAGCGTTCTGAACGACTAGCTTTAATTCTTGTATGCTGGGCGCGTAAGAGGCGAAGATCGGATCAGCCAACGACTCGGCCAGCATCGAAATGACCTTGTCGCTGTCGTTGAGCGACAAAGAGCTCAGGTCGACCTGAAATTTTTCGGCGAGCAGCACCAGTACGGAGGCCGAGACCGGCCGCTGATTGTTCTCGATCTGGTTCAGGTAACTGAGCGAGATTCCCAGCCGCTCCGCGAACGCCGCCTGGGTGAGCATTTTGCTCTCCCTTACCTCGCGGAACCTGCGACCGATATAGAGCTTCCCTGCCATTTGCAACTTCGCAATTTGCTGTTTGCAATTCTGTAGCATGTGCAAATGTGCGTCTTCAAGCCTTCTCAGGTCTCGGATCGCTTGTATATGGCGCTGTGAGACCTGCTCGCGGACCCACCGGGGGGTGTTGTGTGATCTCCACAATTGAAGCTCTTGAAGAACGTCGCGCCGGCGCCAAGCTGGGCGGCGGCGAAAAGCGCATCGAGGCGCAGCACGCCCGCGGCAAGCTCACCGCCCGCGAGCGGATCGAGCTCCTGCTCGACAAGGGCTCGTTCGAGGAATTCGACATGTTCGTCGAGCACCGCTCGATCGAGTTCGGCATGGAGAAGACCAGGATCCCCGGCGACGGCGTCGTCACCGGCTGGGGCACGGTCAACGGCCGCAAGACTTTTGTCTTTGCCAAGGACTTTACGGTGTTCGGCGGCTCGCTGTCGGAAACCCATGCGTTGAAGATCACCAAGTTGCAAGACATGGCGATGAAGGCGAGGGCGCCGATCATCGGCCTCTATGACGCCGGCGGCGCGCGCATCCAGGAAGGCGTCGCGGCGCTTGCGGGTTATTCCTACGTGTTTCGCCGCAACGTGCAGGCCTCGGGCGTGATCCCGCAGATCTCCGTCATCATGGGGCCGTGCGCCGGCGGCGACGTCTATTCGCCTGCGATGACCGACTTCATCTTCATGGTGAAGAACACCAGCTACATGTTCGTCACTGGTCCCGACGTGGTGAAGACCGTCACCAACGAGGTGGTGACGGCGGAGGAACTCGGCGGCGCCTCGGTGCACGCGACGCGGTCCTCGATCGCCGACGGCGCCTTCGAGAACGACGTCGATGCGCTGTTGCAGATGCGCCGGCTGATCGACTTCCTGCCGTCGAACAACACCGACGGCGTGCCGGAATGGCCGAGCTTCGACGATATCGGCCGGGTCGATATGTCCTTGGACACGCTGATCCCCGACAATCCGAACAAGCCCTACGACATGAAGGAGCTGATCCTGAAGGTGGTCGACGAGGGCGACTTCTTCGAGATCTCGGAGACCTTCGCGAAAAACATCGTCACCGGCTTCGGCCGCATCGCCGGCCGCACCGTCGGATTCGTCGCCAACCAGCCGATGGTGCTGGCCGGCGTGCTCGACAGCGACGCGTCACGCAAGGCCGCGCGCTTCGTGCGGTTTTGCGACGCCTTCAACATCCCGATCGTTACCTTTGTCGACGTGCCGGGCTTCCTGCCGGGCACGAGCCAAGAATATGGCGGCCTGATCAAGCACGGCGCCAAGCTCTTGTTCGCCTATTCGCAGTGTACGGTGCCGCTCGTCACCATCATCACCCGCAAGGCCTATGGCGGCGCCTTCGACGTGATGGCGTCGAAGGAAATCGGCGCCGACATGAATTACGCCTGGCCGACCGCGCAGATCGCGGTGATGGGCGCCAAGGGCGCGGTGGAGATCATCTTCCGCTCTGACATCGGCGACCCCGACAAGATCGCGGCAAGAACCAAGGAATACGAAGACCGCTTCCTGTCGCCCTTCATCGCCGCCGAGCGCGGCTACATCGACGACGTCATCATGCCGCACTCGACAAGGCGGCGGATCGCGCGGGCGCTGGCGATGCTCAGGGATAAGAAGGTCGAGATCCCCGCGAAGAAGCACGACAATCTGCCATTGTGATCAAAGCATGTTCCAACGAATCCTGATCGCCAACCGCGGCGAGATCGCCTGCCGGGTCATCAAGACTGCGCGCCGTATGGGGATTGAGACGGTCGCCGTCTACTCCGAGGCCGACCGCGACGCGCTGTATGTCGAGATGGCGGATGAAGCCGTGTTGATCGGCCCGCCGGCCGCGGCCGAAAGCTATCTTCTGATCGACAAGATCGTCGAGGCCTGCCGCAAGACCGGTGCGCAGGCCGTGCATCCCGGCTACGGCTTCCTGTCCGAGCGCGAGGCGTTTCCGCGCGCGCTGGAAGCCGCCGGCATCGTCTTCATCGGCCCGAACCCCGGCGCCATCGCCGCGATGGGCGACAAGATCGAATCCAAGAAGGCCGCTGCGAAGGCGAAAGTCTCGACGGTGCCCGGTCATCTCGGCGTCATCGAGGACGACAAGCACGCCGTCCAGATCGCCGACGAGATTGGCTATCCCGTGATGATCAAGGCCTCCGCCGGCGGCGGCGGCAAGGGCATGCGCATCGCGCATTCGAAGGCGGAGGTCGCCGAAGGCTTCAACCTCGCCAAGGCCGAGGCGAAGTCGTCGTTCGGCGACGACCGCGTCTTCATCGAGAAGTTCATCGTCGATCCCCGGCACATCGAGATCCAGGTGCTGGGCGACAAGCACGGCAACGTGATCTATCTCGGCGAGCGCGAGTGCTCGATCCAGCGCCGCAACCAGAAGGTCATCGAGGAAGCGCCGTCGCCGCTGCTCGACGAGCAGACCCGCCGCAAGATGGGCGAGCAGGCCGTCGCGCTGGCCAAGGCGGTCAACTACGATTCGGCCGGCACCGTCGAATTCGTCGCCGGCCAGGACAAGAGCTTCTACTTCCTGGAGATGAACACCCGTCTGCAGGTCGAGCATCCCGTCACCGAACTGATCACCGGCATCGACCTCGTCGAGCAGATGATCCGCGTCGCGGCCGGCGAGAAGCTTGCGATCGCGCAGAAGGACGTCACGCTGACCGGCTGGGCGGTCGAGTCCCGCGTCTATGCCGAGGATCCGTTCCGCAACTTCCTGCCCTCGATCGGCCGCCTGGTGAAATACCGTCCGCCGGCCGAGGCCAGCCATGACGGCATCACGATCCGCAACGACACCGGCGTGCAGGAGGGCGGCGAGATCTCGATCCACTACGATCCGATGATCGCCAAGCTCGTCACCCACGCCCCGTCGCGCGCCGCCGCGATCGAGGCGCAGGCGACCGCGCTCGACGCCTTCTATGTCGACGGCATCAGGCACAACATTCCGTTCCTGTCGGCGTTGATGAACCATCCGCGCTGGCGCGAGGGCCGGCTCTCGACCGGCTTCATCGCGGAGGAATTCCCGAAGGGATTTTCGGCGCGCGCGCCCGAGGGCGAGATCGCACGGCGGCTCGCGGCCGTCGGCGCCGCCATCGATCACGTGCTGGGCGAACGCAAGCGGCAGATCTCCGGCCAGATGGGCGGCCGCGTCGTGCTGCGCGAGCGCCGCCGCGCGGTGTGGCTCGATCATGCCGAGATCGCGCTCGATGTCGCGCGCGAGGACGACGCGATCGCGGTGCGCTTCATCGGCGCCGACGGGCTGCCGGGTAACCCTCATAACCTCGTATCGAGCTGGGTGCCGGGCGATCCGGTCTGGCAGGGCACCATCGACGGCAATTTCGTCGCCGTGCAGGTGCGGGCGATCAACAACGGCTTCCGCCTCGCGCATCAGGGCTTTGAGGTGCCGGTCTACGTCTTTACCGAGACCGAGGCGACCTCGGCGCGGCTGATGCCGGTGGTCTCGGCCGCCGACACCGGCAAGAAGTTGCTGTGCCCGATGCCAGGGCTCGTGGTGTCGATCGCGGTGACCGAAGGGCAGGAGGTCAAGGCCGGCGAGACCTTGGCCGTGGTCGAGGCGATGAAGATGCAGAACGTGCTGCGCGCCGAACGCGACGGCACGGTGAAGAAGGTCCACGCCGCCGCCGGCGCCACGCTCGCGGTCGATGCGCTGATCCTGGAGTTCGCATGACAATCAGGGATCGCGATCTTCGCATTCTACCGTAAGGATATCTCGGTTAACCCAAGGTCGACCGATTTTGCGCCGGCATCTGGCTTTCAGCCGGCGCCACATCAACGCGAAGCGTAGTTCCACGACACGATGACCCGAGCATCCTGAAAGCCTTGTTCATGCGCCATGCGACGGCTCAAGAATCGAGCTTGTTCGCAGACGCGCGAATGCGCCGGCAGGGTCCAATAAGGGAAAATTCGGTCATCGGATAGCTCGCGAGCTGCGCAAGGTGCTCAGCGGCAGCGGGTTCACATGGATGATCAACGGATCAGCGCTAGGCAAATCGCAATCGGCGCAAGCGATGATACGCGCCCGAACGCTCTGCCGGGAAAGCGGCAGGGTGTCGAATGCCGCCATGAATCGTCTCTCGTCGTCGCATGCACTGGAAGTTCAACAAGCCGGCCCGGATAGCCTGCAGCACAATATGCTGATTGGCGATGCGCGCGGTGAAAACTTCGAACATTAATGCCGGCCGGGCGGCGCAAGTATCATCAGACAATCGTGGCCGGAGGTCATGGATTGACGGTGCGCTCGGAATTGAAAGCAAAGGATGAAGCTCAAGCACATCTATCTTACCGCTCAGGAACCTGAAGCGTTAGCCGGCTTCTATGAAGCGCTTGGACTGACGATCCGCTTCGCCGACGGCGCCAAATGGGTTCAATTCGCCGGAGAGAAGGCGGCCTTCTGCATCGCAGGCCCGGGAGAGTCGGCCTCCGAAGGGGCTCGGAACGCGGTCGTCGTATTTGAAGTGGAGGATCTGGAGCTGGCGCTCGATCGGGCTCGCGCCCTGGGAGCCGAGATCTTCGGCGAAGTGCGGGACATGGGGGCGCATGGCCGTGTGGCCTGGTTGAAGGATCCGCAAAACAACACGATCCAGCTCTTTCAGGCGTCGAACAAGCAGGGCGGCTAGCCGGCTCCGGACATTCGGTCTGAGTATTTGCGGGAACCTATCACCATGAACTTCCGAGTGTCACCGATGCCAAACCAACCATCCCCGGTGTTCAGCAGCGTGGAATTCCGAAGCGCAATGCGCAACGTGCCCGGTGCGGTATCTATCGTGACGACGGGCGTGCGACCGGGCAGGCACGGTTTGACGTTGACGGCCGGGTGCTCAGTGTCAACCGAACCATCGAGCGTGCTCGTTTGCGTCAACAAGTCCGCCGGCGGCCACGACACAATAAAGCAGAGCGGATCATTCTGCTGGAACATTCTCACGGCGGATCACGCTGAGCTGGCAAGAAAGTTTGCGGGGCAGGACGGAAGCAAGGGCGACATACGCTTTGCTGACGATTTGTGGCGTCAACTCACGACAGGTGCGCCGAGCCTCATCGAGGCAATTTGCAGCTTCGACTGTCGCGTGTCCGCTTCGTACGATGCCGGCAGCCATACGATCTTCGTCGGCGGGGTTGTTGCCCAAACAACCAACCTCGATCGCGAGCCGCTGGTCTACGTAAACGGCGAATTCACCGTACCGAGGCGTTAGAAGGTCCAGCGCATGGGCTGCCGAATGAGTGTCGCATTCAGTGAGAATAGCGCCCGGACATCGACCGAGAATGCGAAGCAAAGGCTCAGGTCATAGCGTCCGGCGGCCAAGAGGATATCTGTCACAAACACAGGAGAAATACCAATGCGGGGGACCATGTTCGCTGACCAGATCGGGTGGGAATTCAACGCCGGAGCGGTCGCGATCCCGCCCGAGCGCGGCCAGCCGCGGATAGCGGCTTGCCCGGATGTTACGGTGTCCAGCCCCCGGCATTCGCTCGCGCCAGTCAGTGCTTGCTGATGCTCTCGCTCTGGCTCAATGTTCTTGCGAGCGGCATTCTGCTCGGTCTCGTTTACGGCCTCGTCGCGTTGGGCCTGACCATCATATTTGGCGTCATGCGCGTCGTAAATTTTGCGCACGGCGAGATGGTCGTGTTCGGTGTCTACATCGGCTACTGGACGGTTCGGCTGTGGAACGTCCCAATCATCGTGGCGGCAGCAATCGCTGCGGTCGTGATGTTCGTCTTCGGATATCTGTTGGAAACGCTGATCGTAAAGCGGTTCGTGAACCGGCCGCATCACTATCAATTCATTGTTTTCATCGGCTTGTCGTTGCTCTTTAGCGGAACCCTGTTGGTGGCGTTCGGGCCGGATCCGCGTCCAACTGCCTCGCAGCTGTCGTTTCAGACCGTATCTCTCGGCTTTGTGACGCTCGACCTGGCGAGAGTGCAGGCGGCAGCGACCGCCGGGCTGCTTATAGCTCTGCTTGGAGCGTATCTGAAGTTCTCCTCGTTCGGCCGCTCGCTGCGGGCGGCGGCGGACAATCGTTTGGGCGGCCTCATCGTTGGACTGAACATTCCAAGAGTCTATGCGGTCACCTTTGGCATCGGGGCAGCTTGCGCAGGGGTCGCCGGCGCCCTGATATCTCCCCTCTTCGACGCTCAACCATATCTCGCCGTGGATTTCACTCTCCTTGCTTTCGTGACGGTCATCGTGGGCGGGCTCGGCAGCTTTGGTGGAGCACTCCTCGGAGGCCTGGTGATCGGCGTCGCCGAGGCAATCGCGGCGTTGATGTTCACGCCTTCGATGAAGACGGCGCTTCCTTACGCGCTCCTGATCATCATCCTGGTTTTCCGTCCGAGGGGGTTTTTTGGTGCAAAAGAAATTTGACCGTGGACTGGAAAGGACACGGTGGCTTGCCGGGATAGCGGTCTTCGCTGTCCTGGGATTAGTCGGGGTGCTGGCAAACCCGTACGTCATCTCGCTGATGACGATCGTATTGTTGTTCACCTTCCTCGGACAGTCCTGGAACTTGATGCTTGGCATCGGCGGGCAGCTATCGATCGGTCACGCCCTTTTTGTCGGGCTGGGAGCCTATTCCGTCGGTGTCCTCTACGTTAAGTACGGCATTTCGCCATGGGTCGGGCTCTTGACCGGAATGATCCTCGCCGGATCCGTTGGCGCGTCGATCGCCTGGTTGAGCTTCCGGTTCGAGGTTCGCGGTATCTATTTCGCGCTGCTTACGATTGCCGCCGCCGAGTTCGCCAGGATCATGTTCAGTGGCTGGGAGTTCGTGGGCGCAATGCAGGGATTGTTCTTTCCTGCGCCAACAGGCGGGATTGAGATCTCCATGCTTCGCGGCGATGCCCGCTTCTACTACTTCGTCGCGCTTGCACTGGCGGCGTTGGGAATAATCGGAACCGAATTTATTTCACGATCTTACCTCGGATACGTATGGCGGGCGATGCGCGACGACGAATCGGCCGCACGCGCGCTCGGCGTCCGGACCTTCCAGCACAAGATTCTCGTGATCTCGCTATCGGCTGCAACGGCCGCCGCGGGCGGTGGCGTTCTGGCACTCGTGCAAGGGTCGATATTCCCGGACTCCATCATGGGGATGGGGCTATCGGTAGACGTCCTGATAGGGCCCGTGGTCGGAGGGCTGGGGACTACGTTCGGTCCGCTGGTCGGGTCGCTCGCCGCGATTCCGCTCAATCACTTGATGAGCGCGCTCGGCGACAGTCTTCGGATCCCGGGACTGAACAATATTACCTACGGTGTTGTCCTGATCTCGGTCGTCTGGTTCCTGCCAGACGGCATCTGGCCGGCGATTGTGCGCCTTTCCAAAGCTATCCAGGCGCCACCCACGGCATGGCTGTGGCAGTCCCGAAAGGTCGAAGAATGACAACCTTGCTTGAGGTCGAGAACCTGTCCCGATCGTTCGGAGGCTTGGTCGCGGTGAAGGATGTAAGCTTCTCACTTCGAGCGGGGCGGATCACAGCGCTGATTGGACCAAATGGAGCGGGAAAGACGACATGTTTCAACCTGGTCGCTGGTGCCCTGAAGCCGACCAGCGGCCGGGTGCTGTTCGAAGGCCGCCAGATCGACAATTCGCCACCCGAGACTGTTTGCAGGATGGGTATCGCGCGAACATTTCAGATCGTGCGGCCGATGCGTGAGATGTCGGTGCTTGAGAATGCCATGATCGGAGCCTTCAGTTGGACCAGAAACGTAAGCGAGGCCAGATCGAAGGCGTACGAGTCTCTTGAAAGCGTTGGTCTGGCCGCCAAGGCCCATGCGAGGACGGATCAATTGACGCTACCGGACCGGAAAATGCTGGAGACGGCCAAGGCGTTATCGACCCGGCCCAAATTGCTGTTGCTTGACGAGGTTATGGCGGGTCTGCGACCGACTGAAGCTGCTGGTATTGTAGGCGTACTGCAGAAGCTTGCCGAAGGTGGATTGACGATCCTTCTTGTCGAGCACGTCATGCGGATCGTGATGGAAGTGGCCTCGCGTGTGGTGGTGCTGCATCACGGCGCCAAGATCGCAGAAGGAACTCCAGGAGAGGTGGTTGCAGACCCGAGGGTCCTCGAGAGCTATTTGGGGGCAGGCTTTCATGCTTGATGGCGCGCTTCTGACGATCGATGGACTTTGTGTCGCGTACGATGGATCGTGCGCTTTGAACGGCGTCTCCCTGCAGATCCACAAAGGCGAATTAATCTGCGTCGTAGGCGCGAACGGCGCAGGGAAGACCTCACTCATCAGATCAATCTCGGGCATCGTTCGGTCTTCGAGTGGTGTCATCAAAATGAACGGTGTTGATATCACCGGGATGCCGCCTTGGGAGGTCTGCGAGCGCGGCATTGCGCAGGTCGCGGAAGGTCGGCAGATATTCGGAAGTCTTTCTGTGGAAGAAAACCTGCTCCTCGGAGGGACGCTGAAGCGCGCGAAGGCCCGGCAGTTCGAAACGCTCGAGTTCGTTTATCAATTGTTTGAGAAACTTCGGGAGCGCCGGGGGCAGTTGGCCGGTACGCTATCGGGCGGTGAGCAGCAGATGCTGGCTATCGGCCGTGCAATCATGTCAAAGCCCGAGGTCGTCATGTTTGACGAGCCTTCCATCGGGTTGTCGCCCGCCCTGACGGACGTCATGTTTGGTGTGGTGAAGTCCCTGCACGAGCAGGGAGCCACGGTACTGCTGGTAGAGCAGAATGTGGCGAAATCGCTTGCGTTGGCCGATCGCGGCTACGTCCTGGAGAACGGCTCAATCGTGCTCCACGGATCCAGCGACGAGTTGCTGAACAATTCCGAGATTCAGCGCGCTTATCTTGGATTGTAACTGTCCTGAATGGCGGGACTAGCCCGTCATCCGAAAGGGCGGCCGAGAGATCGCAGCAGAAGATGCCGCGAAATAGCCCCGGCACGACTATATGTGTCGAGCAGCGGCGTCAGGGAAAGGGTGTACCGCAATCAATTCCGGAAAACCTGGCTTAAGGTATTTCTATGGAAGCCGATGACGCCCTTCTAATCGAACGCGACGGCGATGTGGTCACGATGACCATGAACAGGCCGCCGGCGAATGCATTGAATAACGCGCTTGTTGGCCGGCTGCTGGACACGTTTGGCGCACTGTCTCGTGAGGTGTCGCCGCCGGGCATTGTCCTGACCGGCCAGGGCGAGCGCTTCTTCAGCGCTGGCGGAGACATAAAGGAGGTCGCCGGCATCGAGATATCCCGGCCTCGGATGAGGAGCTTCCACGCGCTTCTTTGCGAGATGGAGAGATACCCCGGGCCCTTCGTATGTGCCGTGCGTGGATACGCCGTCGGCGGGGCTTTGGAGTTTCTTCTTCACGCCGACTACGTCGTAGCGAACCATGAATGCAAGGTCGGCTTCCCGGAAATCAATCACGGCCTGTTGCCTGCAGCCAAGGGAATCCGGAAGGCAGTTCAGAAGCTTGGGCTTCGTGAGGCGCAGGCATTGCTCTACTGGGGCGACTTGATCGACGCCCAAAGGGCACGCCAAATTGGGGCGATCAACGAGATTGCAAGCACCGCGGAAGTGATGGTGAGGGCCGGGGAGGTATGCAGGTATCTTCGTGGAAAGGAGCGCAAGCTGTTTACGGCGATCAAGCGTTCGCTGAACCTGACGGGCCAAATGGACGATGCTTCGCTCGAGGCGGTGACGATCGAGGATCTCGCGGCCTATCTGGTAGACGATAGTTCGGCACAGGCGCGGTCGCGCTTCCTGTCGAAGCAGCCAAGGGAAGCCTGAATGACCGCACCGGCATTGCCTGACGAGCTCCGTCTTGAACTGATGAGCTTCGAACAGGTATCGGCCGCCCTTGCTGCGGGGGCATCTACCGTCCTGATACCCTGCGGAGCTGTGGAGCAACATGGACCGCACCTTCCGCTCTGCATGGATGCGGATCATGCAGACGCCATCGCGGCAAGGCTGGCGCGGCATCTGGGACGCACCCTGATCGCTCCCACCATCAAGGTCGGCTGTTCAGCCCATCATCTGGTCTTCCCGGGGACCATATCCATTAGTCCGAAGACGTTCGAGTCGATCTGCCTGGACTATTGCACAAGTCTTGCGAGGCACGGCTTCAGGCGAATTCTGCTGTTCTCGGGGCACATCGGGAATTTTCCCGCGCTTCGGGACATGCTTCCCCGGCTGAGGAGCGCCGTTCCGGTAGACGTCGAGATCGACGCGTATTGCGATGCAGTCGCCTGGATCGAGAGATGGCGAAGAGCCGTCGAGCAAGCGGGTGGTGACCCGAATGCGGTTGGAGGACATGCCGATATCGCGGAGACCTCGCTCATGATGTTGCTCCGCCCCGATAGCGTTCGGCTCGATCGGTTCGACGTCGGGCATCTCGGTGCGCTATCCGAGGAGCAGCTTCAGGCAATGTGGAGAAACGGCATCAAGTCCGTCACCGCCAACGGCATCATCGGCAACCCGTTTGGCTCAACGGCCCGGATCGGCGAGCGATGTCTCGAGGCGATAGCAGATCTTCTGGCTGTCTCGTTTGGAAGCCGTAACGCTGCCTGAATCTCTCGTGCTCCTCCGCGGATGAACGCCGAGAATGATTGTCGCGCCACGTTCAGCGGCGTTGGCTGCGAAAGCGGCAGGCGTCGACTGCTCACAGCACAAAATTTGGAAAGTCATGTAACTGCGGGGCGCATTCGAACAAAAATGTTGCCGCGTCCATGAAATGCTTCGCCATCTTGACACTCCATGAGGATCCAGAAGATGGCACTTACGTTCGGGTTTTGGTCGGAGCAAGAAACCCAGGTCGGGCAGAGCTATGCCCGCCGACTCCATGAACTCGTGGACGAGGTGCGTCTGGCGGAAAAGGTCGGATTCGACTGCGTCGCGCTTTCCGAGCAACACGTTGCACTCGGCGGCATCTCGAGCTCCGCGCCGGAGGTCGTCTACGGGTACCTGGCAGCTGTTACTTCGCGCGTGAAGCTGAGGTCAGCGGTGACGCTGATGCCCCAGAAGATCAATCATGCCTTGCGATCGGCAGAGCGATTGGCAGTAACCGACATCCTTTCGCATGGCCGCATGGAATTCTACGCCGGCCGGGCCAACACGACGATTGCCATGCGCGCCTTCAACGTTGACCCGAGCGAAACTCTCGCTCAGATGGAAGAAGGTATCGCGCTCCTGAAGAAATCGATGCGCGCAGATATCTTCACTTTCGAGGGCAAGTACTATCAGATCCCGCCGCGGATGCTGGTGCCCAAGCCGATGCAGAAGCCGCATCCGGTGATCGGCATCGCTGCAACCAGCGAGCGGAGCCACAGCTGGGCCGGATCCGAAGGCCTCGCCGTCATGAGCAACTGCATCTACCAGGGATGGGAGGTCCAGGAAAAGCTTCTAAACACATACCGTCGCGGCTGGAAGCGTGACGAGCAAGGTCCGCTCGATCGGCCGCGCATCGGCATTCCGCTTTTCTTCGGCATCGGGCCAACCGATCAGAAAGCGAAGGACGATTACGCCGAGCCCCTCATGCACTATGCGAGGATTTCAACGGACGCCTATCCCCGTCTGGCGAAGCTCGCCGACGACTATGCGTATATGAGCGAGAGCGTGCCAGCCATGGAGCGCGCGGGAAAGGACTGGGACTACTTGCTCAACCACTCCGCGACAACAGTCTGTGGAAGCCCGGACACCGTCATTCGTCAGATCGAGAAGTTCCAGGCGATGGGCGTCGACGAGGTGCTTCTTCATCTCGACTCCGTCAATCACGAGAAAATCATGGAAGCGATCGACATGTGTGGCCGCTATGTGATCCCCCACTTCAACGACAGAAACAATGTCGTCCGGCCTACGGAAGATATTCTCGGACAGATCCGCGCCATGCGACCGCAAAAGTAAGCCAACCGGAACCAACGGAAGATAGCCATGTCGAAGCAGAACTACAAATATCTGATCGTCGAGAAGCGGCCGAGCGGTGCCGCCATCGTCACGATGAACCGGCCGGAGATCCTCAATGCGATCAATTGGGATATGCACAGCGAGCTCGAGCGGGTCTTCGTCGAGCTGGACGAGGACAAGGCAGTGCGCGCGATCGTTCTGACGGGGGCGGGACGGGGGTTCTGTTCAGGCGGCGATCAGAAAACGCTCGACAAAAGTCCGATCCCGTCGCCGACCCGGGGCGGACGCCATCTGATCCGGAACATGCTGGAAGTCGAGGCGCCGATCATCGCCGCGGTCAACGGCGTCGCGGTCGGTCTCGGGGCAACCCTCGCCTTGTTCTGCGACGTCATATTCGCGAGCCCGGCCGCGAGGTTTGCCGACACGCATGTTACCGCAGGCGTGGTCGCGGGCGATGGCGGCGCGGTGATGTGGCCACTGTTGATGGGGCCCGTCCGTGCGAAGCACTACCTCATGACCGGTGACTTCATCTCCGCCGAAAAGGCCGCGTCCATCGGCATGATCAACGAGGTTATTTCGAACAGGGACGTCAAGGATGCTGCAATCGAGTACGCAGAGATGCTCGCGAGCGGCCCAAGAGAATCAATCATCTGGACCAAGTATTGCGTGAACAAGATCATCAAGCAGTACGCGCATCTGCTCCTGGACACCTCGACCGCCCTCGAGACGATCACCTTCGCCGCGCCCGACCGGCGCGATGCAGTGGCCGCCTTCGCTGAAAAGCGCAAGCGCTTCGCGGAGCGTTGAGGTGAGCGCCGAGGGTTTTGCGTCAGGCGCCCAACTCGCCGACGTGACCATTCCGCAGCTCCTGAGCCAGCGGAGGGTGGAGCTTTCTGACGAGATCGCGTTCAGGCAAAAACGTTGCGGTGAGTGGATCGCCACGACCTGGAAGCAGTATTCGGACCTGGTGGCCAAGTTGGCGGCTACTCTGCAAAAGGCTGGATTCGAACGCGGCGATCGCGCGGCGATCATGGGGGATGTGTCCCAGGAATGGCTTCTTGCGGACATGGCGATCATTTGTGCCGGCGGCATCATGGTCGGCGTCTACTTCACCTCATCGGCGGAGGAGGTCGGCTATTATCTCGGCGACTCCGGAACGTCGTTCATGTTCGTCGGGAGTGAACTTCAACTCGGTACCGTCCTTGCATCGGGCCATGCTGACCAGCTGAAAAAAATCATTGTGCTCGATCCCGCTTGGAAAAAGGCAGGCGGGCCGGCGAACGTCGTCTCTCTTCGTGATTTCTGGAGCGAAACATCGGTTGACGCCGACATCTTGCTGCAGGAGCAGGTCGCGAAAGCAAAGGCGAGCGACCTGACCAGCATCGGGTACACGTCCGGAACGACGGGATTTCCGAAGGGAGCGATGCTGACCCACCTGTCGCTGCTCGCCGGCGCGCACAGCGTAACCCTGTTCACGTCGAAGTTGCGCTCCGATGTCCACCGTGTCGTCGTGCACCTGCCGATGTCACACACGGTGGCACGCGCACAGGCAACGACACTGCCTCTGCTCATCCGCCTGGTGCCGTATTTCGGCGAGAACAGCGCAGAGTTCGCTCAAACGGTCAAGGAAGTGAGGCCGACCTACTTCATGGCTCCGCCGCGGTTCTTCCAGCGGTATGCTACCCAGATCCTCAGCAAGGTTCACTCCGGGTCCGAGAAGCAGAAGCAGGACTATCAGTTCGCGATGACCATCGCCCGCAAGGCCCTTGATGATCGTCAGGCCGGAGGCGTGCCGGAACCGTTCATCTCCGGCCTCTTTGCCGTGTGCCAGCAACAGGTTTTCCGTCCGCTGCTTTGTGAGGTCGGGTTCGAGGAACTCACGGTTACATACACCTCGTCCGCGGCGATGCCTCCCGAGCTGATGTCGCTGTGGCAGCTATGGGGATTGCAGCTGAAGGAATGTTACGGACAGACAGAGCTGGTTGGCGCCAACTTAGTGCAGATGGCGGAATGGCCGGAAGCCGGCACCGTGGGCGTACCTCTGCGGGATCCGGCTTGGGAGACCGCTGTTCTCGAAGACGGGGAAATGATTGTCAGGGGACCCGGACTCTTTGTCGGTTACTGGAATAAGCCGGAAGAGACCAAATCCGCTCTGCGCGATGGCTGGCTCTACACCGGGGACATCGTGGATGTCGATTCGACCGGCCTCTTCAGGCTGGTCGATCGAAAAAAGGAGATCATCAACACTTCCAATGGAAAATCCATCAGCCCGACGCAGATCGAAAACGAGCTCAGGCGCAGCCCGTTTATCTCTGAGGCGGCTGTGCTTGGTGAAGGAAAGAAGTACCTCACCGCGCTGATCGAGGTGAACGCGACCGCGACGATGGATTGGGCCAGATCGCACGGTCTTCGGATCGATCGGTACTCGGAACTGGCGAACTCCGAAATCGTGGTGCGGATGATCGAAGCAGAGATCGGCAAGGCGAATGGCAGGCTCGCCAGGGCCGAGCAGATCAAGGCGTTCCGGATATTGCCGGAAGAGCTTTCTCCCGAGAACGGCACGATGACGCCGACTCGGAAGAAGCGTCGGAAGCAGATCATGGAGAGGTATCGATCACTAATCGATACGCTTTATGACGAGAGCGAAGAAAACCTCGTCAAGGCAGAAATCAGACCCTGAGCCAAATCACGCGGGCGGCGGATCTCGTGAAGCGCCGGGGCGCGAGTACACGTCCCTGGCGCGATAGCGCCTGACTGTTCTGTGAGCGCTATCAGACCGCATCATTATTCTTGCAGCCAACCAAAGGGGGAACTACATGAGAAAGCACAGCGAAAGCGGTTTGACCCGCCGGTCCTTGATCGGTAGCGGAATTGGCGCCGCCGTCGGGTTCGCATCGTGGCGGTCAAGAGCGACCACCCCGGCCAAGGTCCGCGTCGGCGCAATCAATCCGAGCAGTGGCGTCCTGGCGTTTCCGGGGCAGGCTTGCGTACGCGGCATCGATGTGGGTGCGAAGTTCGCAAAGGAGAAGTTCGGTATAGAGCTGCAAATCATCCATGCGGACACGCAAAGCCGGCCGGAAAACGGACGGATTGCCGCCGAGAACCTGATCAGGCAGGGGTGCACGGTACTTATCGGCGCGTGGGATTCCGGAGCAACCATCTCCGCGCTTCAGGCCGCAGAAGCCGCAAAAGTGCCTATGGTCGTTCACATCGCGAGCGCGACCCAGGTGACCTCTCAAGGATTCACCGAGGTGTTCAGGTATTACCCGACGTCCCTGACAATCGTCAGGAAGTCCCTCATGGAGCTGAAGTCCATCCTGTCCTCGATCAAGGACGCTCCAACAAGCGCCGTCGTCATGCACCTCAACAATACGATGGGACAGTCGACCGCGGCGAGCATCGATCAGGCCTGGAAGGAGGTCGAAGTGCCTCTCAGGATTGCCGAGTATATTCCATACGATGAAAGAGCCAAGGATCTCTCGGTCGAGGTTGCAAAAGCCAAAGCGTCAGGCGCGGACGCGTTGGTCTCCGTCACGCGTGTCAACGATGCCATCATGATCATTCGGGAATGCACCAAGCAGGGGTGGAATCCCAAAATGATCTTCTCACCCAACTCGAATGGCGCGCAGGACAAGGCGTACTATGACGCGTTGGGCAAGTACGGTGACGGCGCGATACTCTCGACCCTGTGGTACAATCCGAAGGCGCCCGACGCCGCGGCGATCTTGAAGCGATTTGCGTCCGATTATCCAAATGACTGGGTCGACGGGAATTCAGGGTGTGCCTTCGAAGCTGTTCAGATTGTTGCGGACGCCGTAAGCCGCGCCGGTTCTTCCGAGTCCGCTGCGATCCACGCCGCGCTTAAAGGAACGGACATGACGCCTATCCTGATGTCCAGCGGCAAGATCAAGTTCGACGCCAATGGCCAGAATATGGGAAGCGACGTGACCATCCTTCAAGGGCAGAACGGGAAGCCTCGCGTGGTGGCGCCGCAGTCGGTCGCCGAAGCTGCGCTCCAATACCCTCTCGTCCCATTCAACTCGCGATAGGAGACGCCGCGAGCTGCGGCCCCAGCGGGCGATGTTGGGGCCAGGGCTCCCGGGCGAAGGTCTTCAAGCCAAGGGCTCACGGCCTACGAAACTGGATCGCTCGGCAAGAAAGCGGCGCGGGCTCTTGCCCATTGCCTTCTTGAACATGGTTATGAAGGCGCTGGGGGTCTCATAGCCCAGATCGAGCGAGACGGCCTGAACGGAAGATCCCGCAGACAGCCTCTGCAGCGCGACGAGGATGTGAAGGCGCTGTCGCCAGCGTCCGAACGTCATCCCGGTTTCCTTCAGCACCAGGCGGGCGAAGGTCCGGACACTCATCGCATATCTGGTCGCTAGTTCGTCGATCGTGCTGCGATCGCCGGGGTCATTGAGCAGCGATGCCGCGAGATGCTGAAGTCGGCTGTCGGTGGAGATGGGCAAGTACATCTGTTCGGTGGACATCTGCACCAATTCGTCGAGCAGCACGCGTCCGAGCCGGCTGGTCGGCCCGTCGACCGGATACAGGGGAGGAAAGACGGAGAGCCGATGGATCAGTTCACGGACGAGCGATGATATCGTGAATGTGCAGCACGTGCTCGGAAGCGTACTCGCCTGCGGATCGATGAAGACGACGTAGACCTTGCCATTGTCCGAGACGCAATTGCTGTGCATGACGCCGGCCGGTATCCACACGGCACCCTGTGGCGGAACGATCCATAGTCCGCCGGGGGCACGACACATCACCGATCCATGTGAAGCGACAACGAGTTGCCCTTTCTTGTGTGAGTGGAGCGGAAGCTCGTCGTTGTCTTCGCCGGTTTCGATGCAGAATGAGGTGATCGGCCGATCGAACTGATCCGGATCAATCGGATCGTAGTTGATCCGAAGCTCGGGCAAATTCATTCTAGCAAAGCCAGGATCCATTTCGGACGTGGATAACATGCTCATCGAATTCGCTCGTTATTGGCTACGGCTCCCGCAACTCAGGAGGCGGAGATAAGGGGCGCGCCTGGATTCCGGGTGACGATAGCGCTCCGGGAAATGCTCGTCACCGAAAAGTAATGCGAGGATGCAAGAATCTGATCCTGCGGGTTAGCCTCGTCCCTTCCCGGAGGATCTTGGTGACGGTCACGGCTGCTCATCGCCGGGCTCCGCGATGGGGAAAGCAGCCGGAAGGCTCAACGCAGGAAGCTGCTGCGACAAGACGCGTCTCAGGGCGACTGACCGGGTACCGCCCCGATGGTAGAAAATGCCGGGTTGCTGCGTCAATCGACTCCACCGATCGCGCTTTCACGGTTGTCCGCAAGGGTTTTCGCCAGAAAATGCCGCGACCCCCAATGCTACCAAGGAACAATTTCGCAGAAAGCCGGCACGGACGTGTTGCCGATTGGAAGGCGAAAGCCAGGCCGCACAGGCTGTGAGCTCGAAAGACGGAAGGCCGCGCCGGGCGATCGTTCGGGGGCGATTGAATATGGCGGAGCATAATCGAACTGTCTTCAGCATATCCTTGAGCGCTCAGGAGCAGGAGTTCGCGGCGGCATGCCGAGACTTTGTTCTGCAGAAGAAACCCGAGCTCAGATCGTCCATCGTCGTAGCGAACAATATGCTTTCGATCGCCGACCAACCACATGTCCGGCAGGCCTTCATGGAATTGGGCCTGGCTAGATTGGTCCGCGTTCTGCGCCTCGCGATCGTGGGTAAGGCGATTGGGATCAGGAGAGCACCCAGATTGCTGTTTGATCTCGCGCGCTTCAGGACAAAGATTGTCCGCGCCCTGCGCAGACGCGCGGGATAGCCGCTCAGGAAACGGCGTCGATCGATCGTGCGACGAAAGCCGGCATTCGGTAGATGGCCAGTGATGGGCTCCATCAATTGTTGTGATCGTGTCGTCATCGGCTAGGGACCGACTGGCCTCCGGTCCATGCAGCATGGCGCCCGCCGATGCGGCTTATCCCGACCTTGTCACGCGAAGATGCCGGAAACTAGCGCAGTTCCGCCTTCTTCAGCACAAAATGCCGGGCGGCATACCGGATAGTTCTGTCGCTGAGATCGTTCGTTGGGCTGTCTTCGATCGAGATCCGCGTTCGACGTTTTCGAAGGATCCACTTCCTTCGTTCCCTCCCTGGCCTTGGCCCGGCTCGCGCCGGGCCATTTTTTCGCTTGGCATCGGTCGAAGCGATTAGGGGGAGCCGCTTGTCGGCCGGCTCAGCGCCGTGGGCTCAGCGTCGTATGATTTTCTTGAGGATCTCGGTCAGAGTCCGAAATTCTTCCCTCGTCAAAGGGGCGAATGTCTCGCCGGAAATCTCACCAATGGTCTCGATCGCAGCGTCCGCAGTCCGCCTCCCTTTGTCCGTTAATTCGATCTGCCGTCGTCGTGGGTCCAAAGGATCCTTGGAGCTCTTGATCAGCCCGCGCGATTTGAGGCGATTGATGACGCCAGTGATCGTTGCTGAATCATAGTGGATCAGTCGTCCCAGGTGATTTTGAGAACATGATCCGACTTCCCTCAGTTTTGCCAACGTCGAGAATTGGGGTGGGGTCAGTTCGTCGATCATTTTCGCGACAAAGATCGATGTGTGGGTACGGAGCGCGACGCGCAACAGGAATCCTGGTGCATCGTCCAACCTGTAATGTGCGGCCTCTTTCGGCTTCTCCGTCGGAGCCGTCTTGGTTTTCGGTTGCACGATTTTCGTCCTCTTGCGGCACTTGGCGGTGGGTCGGCTTGAACAAAGCTGGATGGCTCGGCCTCGGAAGTCCCAGTTGATCATTTGTGTACATTCGTTGACCCCAAGAATCCATGCTGCGTGACTGGGAGCCTGATCCGTCCGGTGCGCCGGAGCAATTATCACTTGTATACGAGTGTAGTGCTTGCATACGAGTGATAATTGGGGTAGGGGTTGAGGATTGCCCCCTGGGAGGAGCCGCGCAGGCTTTCTGACCACCGGGGCGACCTCGCACCCCGGACCCGAACATGTCGGTGACTGACAGCATAAGTGCCGTACGACCCGACCTCATCGAGAAGGTTACGGGGCGGGCTGAATACGTTACCGACCTCGTGATCCCGGGGATGCTGCACGGCTTTGTGGTTCGCTCGCCGGCTACTCACGCGCGCATCTCGTCGATTGACGCGAGCGTGGCCAGGTCCGTACCCGGCGTCGTCGACGTACTCATCGGAGCGGATGTCGCCTCGTTCGGTTGCTGGGGTGTTGTGCTCAAGGACCGGCCGATCGTGGCAATCGAGCGAGTCCGGTATGTGGGCGAGCCGGTCGCCGTGGTGATCGCTGAGACCATCGAGATCGCCGAAGCCGCCGCGGAGCTTGTCGACATCGCGTACGACGAACTCCCTCATGCAACGACCATCCGCGAAGCGATGATGGCGGATGCGCCGCTCATCCATGAGCATCACGAAAACCTGGAAGACTTCTACTTCAAGGGCGGCGCCAGGCCGACCTCGAACAGCAACATATTCCACACATACAGGAACAACGTCGGAGATGTCGACGCAGCGGAGGCAGTTGCGGCATACGTCCACGAAGACTACTTCACTTTTCCGGCGATCTCGCATTTCGCGATGGAGCCGCATACGGTCATCGCCGACTTCCAGGGAGACTCCCTGACGGTCTGGGCAGGTGCGCAGACGCCGACCGCGGTTCAGAAGGTTCTGTCCAGGCTGTTTGGCCTGGCGCTGGCCAAGGTCCGCGTGATCGTCCCGTTCGTTGGCGGGGGATTCGGCGGCAAGGCATCCGTCAAGATCGAACCGCTGGTCGCCGCCGCGTCCTGGAAGGTGCGGCGCCCGGTTCGGGTCGCTCAATCCATGGCCGATTCGATGCTCACCTGCCGAAGGCTCGGCGCAGACATCACGATTCGAACCGCGGTCGATGCCGACGGACGGATCCTCGCGAAGAGCGCAAGGCTCCTGCTCGACGGCGGAGCGTATTCGGACACGGGCTCAGCAGTCGCCACGAAATCGGCAAACCGCATCATGGGACCATACGCGGTGCCGAACATGCGCCTCGAAGCATGTGCGGTTTACACGAACACCGTCCCTGGCGCGGCATTCCGCTCAATCGGTGGCCCGCAGGCGGTTTGGGCCAAGGAATCGCACATGGACAATGTGGCTGCGGCAATCGGCTTGGACCCGACCGAGTTCCGCATGCTGAATCTGGCCTCCCGTGGTGAGCGCATCCGCCCCGATCTGCGCGCGCTCGACATGGACATGAGCGAGTTGATCGGCCGGGTCACGCGGTCGTTCGCGCCGGAAGCGAAACCTTCCAACCGCAAGACGCGTGGATTGGCGCTTGCCGCAACCGATCCGGCGAATACGCCGATCAGCAACGCGATCGTGCGTCTCAAGATCGACGGGTCGATCCTCGTTTCGGTCTCGAGCGTCGAGGTTGGTCAGGGTGCGCACGCGGCGATGGCCCAAATCGCGGCGCAGACCTTGAAGCAGAAGGTGTCTGCGGTCACCGTCCTGCGCTCCGATACAGCGGTCGCCCCATACGACTGGGGTACCGGCGCGAGCCGCTCGACCGTCGTCGTGGGCCTCTCTGTCGAGAGCGCAGCTCTCGACGCAACCGATCAGATTCTCGACATGGTTGCCGAGGTCTGGGATCTTCCCCGCGTCAGCTTGTCACTCGTCGAGGGGGGCGTTTCGACTGGTTCGGACGTTCTCACTTTCCATCAGATATTTCACCGCAGCCTGGGTGTCGATTCGGGAGAAGTCGTCGGCCGCGGCGCTATCACGCCGCGTTCGAAGAACGGCTCCCTGGCGGAGTCACCTCTGTTCTGGGAGACATCCGCGGGTCTCGCAGAGATCGTGGTCGATGAGGAAACCGGCGAGATCCGCGTGCCTCGGTACGCCAGTGCCGCCGACGTCGGTCGCGTGATCAATCGCCTCGCTGCGGAAGGTCAGGATGAGGGCGCTGCTGTCATGGGGCTCGGTCACGCGCTCTACGAGGCGCTCGAGTTCGAGGACGGGCAACCCGTCAACGCGACGCCGATCGATTATTCGATCCCGCGGATCTCCGACGTACCGCCCTCGTTCGACACGATACTTGTCGAAAACGGCGACGGGCCGGGGCCTGGCGGCGCCAAAGGAATGGGCGAGGGAGCGATCCTTCCAGTCGCACCGGCGATCGCCAATGCGCTGTTCGCCGCCTACGGCATCCGAATCACCGATCTGCCAATGACACCCGAAAGAGTGTGGCGCGCGCTACAGACGAGGAACTGAATATGGAATTCAACATGTCAATGGCGGTGCCGGCGACCCCGGCGCAGCTTTGGAGCACGCTGCTCGACGTTCCACGCATATCAAGCTGCATTCCCGGGTGCGAAAGCGTTGAGGAAATCCAGCGGCTTGCAGCCTACAAAGCAACCGTCAAGCAGAAGATCGGTCCTTTCAAGCTCGAAGTGCCGGCTGACATCATCGTTGAATCGATCACCGAGCCGTCTCACGTGCGCACCCGCGCTACGGGCCGCGACAAGATCACAGGAACGCGGCTGGCGGTTGTTCTCGACGTGACCGTCACACAGGACGGGACCGGTTCCACATTTGCCGTGGACGCGAAAGTCGACGTGCAGGGCCGGCTTGCGACCATGGGGTTCGGCATCATCAAGCGGCGGGTCGATCAGAACTTCGAAGAGTTCGAGAAGCGGCTCAAAGAGATGCTGGGCGTGGCCTGATCATGCTGCCGTCACCCTTCCAATTCGAGCGACCTTCGACGATTGCCGACGCCGTGCGTGCCGTCGGCGATTCCGGTGACAGCATGTTCTATGCCGGCGGGACCGAGTTGCTGCTCGCGCTGAAAATGCGCGTCATCCGGGCAGACCGCCTCATCGACATCAAGGGTATCCCTGGGCTCGATTGCATCGCCGTCAACGACGTGAACGAGATCGAGATCGGCGCGCGCTGCACGCACAAGAAGATCAGCGGCGATCCGATCATCCGCGAGCACGTGCCGGCGCTCGCATCGCTCTGCGCCGAGGTGGCAAACATCAGGGTTCGCAACGTCGGAACAATCGGCGGCAATCTCTGCTTCGGGGAGCCTCACGCCGATCCGCCGGCGATGCTCGCTGCCCTCAACGCACGGCTGGTGCTCGAGGGATCCAGCGGCACGCGTGAAATTCACGCGGATGATTTCATCCAGAGCGAAATGGAAACGGTGCGCGAACCTGACGAGCTGCTGAGACTAATTGTGTTCCCGCGGCCAGCGGGACCCGTAACCTATCGTCGGTTCAAGCATGGTGAGAGGCCTTCCGTGAACGTCGCGATGGCCTGGTCGCTGAACGCCGACGGGAACACGATCAAGAGTGCCCGTGTGCGGGCCGGTGCGCTTGGTTCGCGGCCACAGCCTTTGCCGGCCGTCGAAAGTGCCCTCCGAAACGTAGCGGTAGCAGAGGCCCGTCGGGCGATTGAGACTGCTCTTCCCGATGCGTTGGATCAGCTCGAAGTCAACGCCGATCGGCATGGCGGATCCGATTACAAGCGTCATCTTGCAGGCGTGCTTCTTCTGCGTAACGCCGATGAGGCGGTCATCGCCGGCGGGAGCTGGCTGAAATGATGGCGATCTCCTTCTCGTTGAACGGCAAGACGATCGCCGTCGACGTCCCGCCCCATATGCTCTTGATCGACCTAATCAGAGATCGTTTGGGCCTGAAGGGAACGAAACGTTCCTGCGACATGGAAGTGTGCGGCGCTTGCACGGTCCTTCTCGACGGCGAGCCGATCTCGAGCTGCACGACGCTCGCGGTCGATGTGGAGCGGCGCGAGGTCACCACAATCGAGGGTGTCACGCCGCCGGACGGACTTTCCCCGATCCAGCAGGCGTTCGTGCTTCATGGCGGCCTGCAGTGCGGCTTTTGCACGCCTGGGTTCATCATGGCGGTCACGGCGCTCTTGAAGACCACGCCACATCCGACAGACGCGGAGATCCGGCACTATCTCGAGGGCAATCTTTGCCGCTGCACCGGTTACACCAAGATTTTCGAAGCCGTGAAGAGCCTTGCGGGCCGGCAGGATGCCGCTTGAAACCGCGCGAGGCGGCGCAGCTACTTTCTGGAGAAATCATGAGCATTGATCAGGTCAAAAGAACGAGCGTCCTTATCGCAGGCGCGGGCATCGGTGGTTTGGCGATGGCGTTATCGCTGCTTCGACGCGGCATCGATTGCGACGTTTTCGAGCAGGCGTCCGAGCTGCGTGAAGTCGGCGCCGGCCTTTGGATCTCCATGAACGGCGTGCGTGTACTTCGCGATCTCGGCCTCGCCGAGCAAGTCGAACAGAATTGCATTGCGGCCGAGCGACGTTCCATCCGGCTCTGGAACACCGGCGAAACGTGGTCCCTGTATGACCAGCGCACCGACGCAGCCCGTAACCAACCCTACCTTCTGCTGCGTGCGCACCTATTGAATATCCTTGTCGACGGTGTGCGGCGATTGAAGGCGGACGCCGTCCATCTGAACGCCCATGTTGTCGGGTTCAGCCAGAGCGACGAGGGAGTTCGGGCGCAGTTCGCAGATGGCCGTGAGATCGAAGGTCGGGCGCTGATCGGCGCCGACGGTTCGCATTCGAAGGTCCGAACCGGGCTTATCGGCCAAATCGAAAGCCAGTACACCAACGCAATCGCCTGGCGTGGTCTTGTGCCGGTCGACCGGCTCGAGCCGCATCAGCGCGAGCTCGTGGTGTCGACATGGATCGGGCCGACCGCGCATGTCACGGCATATCCGGTCCGCTGGCAGAACACGGAATTGATGACGTTCTCGGGTCAGGTCGATCGCAACGACTGGCTCCTGGAATCCTGGTCGGAGAAAGGATCTGTCGAGGAGTGCCTGAAGGACTTCCTGGGCTGGCATCCCGACATCATCGCGCTCGTCAGCAACGTCGAAAGCCTTCACAAGTGGGGCCTGTTCGTGCGGCCCACGTTGGCCGGTTGGTCGCAAGGACGGGTCACGCTTCTTGGAGATGCGTGCCACTCCATGCTGCCATATCTCGGTCAGGGAGTGAACATGGCGTTGGAGGACGCCTCCGTTCTCGCCCGCTGCTTCGAGCAGCAGCCCGACGATCTCGCGAGAGCTTTCCAGACATACCAGAGCCTGCGCCTGGATCGCACAACCAGGGTCGTGAAGTCCGCGGCCGGGATGCTGCCGATCTTCCACAACTCGGCGCTGTGCAAGGCCGAAACGGCGGGAGACTACATCAGGACCCAGTGGGCGCCGGAAGCCACAGCCGCTCGTTACGACTGGATCTACCAGTACGACGCGACCGCCGTTCCGCTTCATTGACGTCTCTCCTCCACGAGCACCGGTGCACAACGATGATCGGCAAAGAGCAGCCCTGGGACGACGTAATACCGCTCGAAGAGCGCGAGACCTATGCGATCGCAGGGCTGGGTGGCGCGGCTGGATTCGGCAGGCGGCCCGCGCTGCTGGTGATTGACGTGCAATACCGCTCGGTCGGTGACCGGCCGATGCCGATCCGCGAAGCGATCAAGCAGTACCCCACCAGCTGCGGCGAGGCTGGTTGGCAGGCCATAACGCAGATTTCGGAACTGATACGGTTGTTTCGCGGGAGAGGATGGCCGGTGATATTTCCGCATGTCGCCTGCAAGGTCAGCCATGACCAGGGGGCATTCGCGGCCAAAATTCCGGGCATCATGCAAATTCCGCCCAAGGGTTACGACTTTGTTCGTGAGGTGGCGCCGGAGCCGGGGGAGCTTCTGCTGCCAAAGACGCAGGCAAGCGCATTCTTCGGCACCCCGCTGACGACGTATCTCGTCGGGGCCGGGATCGATTCGCTGGTGGTGACCGGTTGCACGACCAGCGGCTGCGTCCGGGCGTCGGTCGTCGATGCGTGCGCGCTAAACTTCAAATCGATCGTGCCGAGCGATGCCGTCTACGATCGTTCGCCGACCTCGCACGCTGTCAACCTGTTCGATATTGCCAGCAAGTATGCAGATGTGATGCCGGCCCGGGCAGCCATCGAGCGGCTCCGCGCGCTTGCGGTTGATCGTACCAAGGATCGACCGACATGAGTGTCGCCCCGGTATCCGGTCTGCTTTACGGCGCTCATGTGCGTGCGAACGGCATCCGCCAACATTACCTGCGGTTCGGCGGAGCCGGGCCCGCCATCGTCATCGTTCCGGGCATCTCGACGACCGCGGCACAGTGGGCGTTCATCGCGGAACGTTTGTGCATCGGACACGACGTCTATGTGCTCGATGTCCGGGGACGTGGCCTTTCCGAAAGGGGACCGCATCTCAATTATTCGCTGGATGCCTGCGCCTCGGATCTGGTCTCGTTCGCCGAGGCGCTGAAAATATGCGCGTATACCCTGCTCGGCCACTCCATGGGCGCCCGGATCGGAATTCGTGCCGCGCGCTGGCGGCCATCGTCCATAAGGCAGTTGATCCTGGTCGATCCACCGGTCTCCGGCCCCGGACGTCGCGCCTACCCAAGTCCGATCGGGCCTCTTCTCAAGCTGCTTCATAGCGCAAGCCTTGGAGAGGCGGACGCGGCGCTGCGAAGCCCGTCCGCGCCGCGCTGGCCCGAAAGGCACATTCGCGCCAGGGCCGAGTGGATGCACACCTGCGACGAGCGCGCCCTGATCGAAAGTCACAAGGGCTTTCATCACGATGACATTCACAATGATCTCGCCAACCTCAGCGTCCGCACTTGGCTGCTCGTTGCGGGCAAAGGGGACGTCATCCGTCCCGAAGATGAAAGAGAGATTCAAAGATTGTTGCCGTCCATCGAGATCAAGCGACTGGAGAGCGCAGGTCACCAAATGCACATCGACGACACGGAAGGTTTCCTTTCGATCGTCAGTGACGTCCTCGCCTGACCGCTCGATAGCCCGGTCGGAGCGCTGCGAATACATGCCTGGCAAAGGAGATGACTCAAGATGACCCGGCAACGCATCGATGTTGAAATGCTCGAACTCTTCAAGGCTGAACTTGCACTTTGCAAGGTGAGGGAAGGCGAGGTCGTAGCTGTCCTGAGCGGCGGCGAGGATCAGTCGGAGTATGCCCAGACGTTCATGCTGGCCGCGCGGAGCCTTGGCGCGACAACCTTCCACCTCAATGTTCCAAAGTACGGCCAGAGCAAGGTTGCGGGCCAGCAGGGCAGACACGCGCTGAGCGGCAACCGGCCGGCGATCGACACGCTCAAGCACGTGGATATGGTGATTGATCTTCTGGGTCTGCTGTTCTCGCGCGAGCAACTCGAAATTCAGGAGGCAGGCACACGCATTCTGCGCGTAATGGAGCCGTTCCACATTCTCAAAAAGATGTTCCCGACCGAGGATCTCCGCCGGCGAACCGAGCTCTCGCGAACGCTGCTGCAGTCAGCCAGAACCATGCGCATCACGTCGCCGGGCGGAACAGATGTGACCTACGGCCTAAAGCAGTATCCGGTCATTTCCGAGTATGGATACACCGATGAACCGGGCCGCTGGGATCATTTCCCGTCAGGATTCGCTTTCACGCAAGCCACGGATGGGGACGTCAACGGAACTGTCGTTCTGATGCCGGGCGACATTCTCTGTGCATTCAAGCGCTACATCCAGTCTCCGGTCACGCTGACCATCAAGGACGGTTACATCGTCGATCTCAAGGGCGAGGGCACCGACGCGACGCTCATCAGGAACTATATCGACAGTTTCGGCGATCCGCGAGGTTGGGCAATCTCGCATATCGGGTGGGGATCGAATGAACGCGCCGATTGGCACCATATAGCTGCATCTCAGCAGCTCGCGTCGGAGCACATCATGAACGCGCTTTCCTTTTATGGAAACGTTCTGTTCTCGACGGGACCGAACACCGAGCTTGGCGGCACGAACGACACGCCGTGTCATCTCGATATCCCGCTTCGCGGCTGCAGTCTGTGGCTCGACGATATCCATATCCTCGACAAGGGCGAGTTTGCCTACCCGGAGTTAAGGGCGCCCGGCCGCTAGGCCTCGCCATCGAACCGGGGCCCGGAGCCGCAGTTGCGGCTTCCAATGACGCGGAAAGCGTTTTGGCGACGATCATCCACTGTTAGCTCTTTCAACGGGAAACGCATTGCATGTCTAAAACCCTCTCAGGCGTGGAAGATTACACGGCCAGGCAACGCTATTCGATCATGATCTCGGCGATGCTGGGATACATTCTCGACTTCTACGATGTCCTGATCTTTCCGTTTCTCCTGCCCGCGATCCAGCGCTCAATGTCGCTATCGTTGACCGAGATCGGCTCTTTGCAGGCCCTGACACTATTCGGATCGGCGATCGGCGGAGCCCTGTTCGGCGTCATCGGTGATCGCCTTGGCCGAAAGACCTCGCTTCAGCTCACGATTGCGCTGTTCTCGGTCGCGGCGATTATTTCCGCATTCGCATGGAATTACGGGTCACTCGCGGTGCTGCGGTTCATCACCGGCATCGGTCTTGGCGGCGAGTACGGCGTCGGCATGGTGCTTTTCAACGAGGCCTGGAAGAAAGGCAGCCGAGGCCTGGGCGCGGCTGCGCTTCAGGGCTGCGCCGTGATTGCATCGTCCACGGCGTCGATCGTCGGAATCTGGCTTATCGCGACGTTCAGCGACGAGTGGAGCTGGCGCATCGGCCTGCTGAGCGGCGGAGTGCCGATCCTGCTGATCATTTTCATCCGCTTCTTCATGCCTGAATCGAAAATCTGGCTGGAGTACGAGGCTCAACGCAAGGCCGGTCAGGTTGCGGAGGCTGCCCGCACTCTTCCCCTTGCAGATATGTTCCGCAACGGTCTGGCGCGGCAGACCGTCACCGCCTGCGTGTGGCTGATGAGCTACATGCTTTGCTACTACAGCGTCGTCTCCTTCATTCCGACGCTGTTGCTGCGTGACATGCACACGCCGGGCGACGTCGTTCGCACCACGGCCGTGCTTCTTTCCGTGGTCAGCGGCATCTGCTATCTCGCCAACGGCTTTTTCAACGACAGGGCTGGCCGCCGGTTCGGTGCTCTCGTGCCGGCATTGTTTTGGGTCGGATCCCTGGTTGGCATGGCAGTATGGGGAAGTCAGCTCTACGCCGGCTCGAAGACCGAGTGGCCGATGTTCTGGCTCTATATCGGTTTCGGTATTGGCAACGTTGCGCTCGGCGTGACGGGCGTCTGGATCTCGGAGCTCTATCCGGTCAACCTGCGCGCGACGGCGGTGTCTACATTCTATATGGGCGGTCGCGGCCTTGGCAGCATTGCGCCAGTGATCGTACCTCTTGCGGCTGCTCATTTCGGCGGAAGCCTGCTAAACGGCATGGTCGCCGTGGCCCTTCCTGCCGCAGCTACTTTCATTCTGGCTTCTCTTCTGCTTCCCGAAACTCTCGGTCGTGATTTGTCTGCGAAGGGCTTCAAGGCCGACGCGGAATCGGAGCCTGCGATGAAGGCTGCGCCGGCCTCGAGCGTATGATGCACTCGTGAAACACGTCGAGGTACGCCTCGTCGAGTGACAGGGGCTCGACGATCGGTGTGTGCTCCGCGAAGATTTCACGGATCTGCTGCGAGATGGCCTTGTAGACCGCGAAGCGCGGCTTGACGAAGATCAGATCGGGGCATTGTCGTTTTGCCGTGACGGACGGCGTGGCCGAACGAACTCCGAACTTTCTGGCTTCATAGCTGGCCGCCGTTACGACGCCGCGTTCGCGGGACCCTCCAACGGCGACCGGCTTGCCGCGGAGGCCTGGATTGTCCCGCTGCTCGACGGGACGCATAGCGTCCATGTCGATGTGGATGTTCTTGCGCTGCCGGACCGGCGCAATTGCCTGTTCGTCATCGATCTCGATGGTCACGTCCCGAGCCCAGCTGTATCTTCCTTGACGCCGCGGGCGACGATTTGGAGAGCTCCATCGGTAAGTGGCCGCTGCAACTTCAGTGCCTCGTCTGGAGGTCGTCATCCAGGCCTCCACCTCGTCCGGCGATGTCAGGATCACCGGCATTGCCTTCGGGTGAATGGCGCCGACCTCCGCATTGGGCTCCGTCGTCAGGAACGCGTAGAGGTCGTTGGTCGTCTCGCCTTCCTTGACCTTGCGAACAGACGTCCAACTGGTCCAGATGCGGGCGAAGCAGGCAAGGGGACGGCTCTCGTCGAGCGCGAACCAGATATCGCCACCCTCGGCCTTGTTGAACTCGCTGAAGGAGTTGAACGGCACCACGCAGCGGCTTTCGGGGCCGAGCCATCTGGTCCAATGCTTGCTCTTCACGTTGCGGATATTGGTCGTGCCGCCGTCCGGCTCCATCCGCAGCAATTCCTTGAAATCGACCGCCTTGCCTTTTGCCTCGAGCTTTGCCGCGCGCTTCCTGGTTGCTTCCATCAGGGCCTGCTGCGATGACGGCATTCCCCACCGCGCCGCCGTGAGCTCGCGGCCCTCGGTCCCGTTGCGCACTATCGGAGCCTTGTAGTCAGGGAAAACCCCCGGCATCGGCGCCAGATTGCCAACATATCGGTTGACGACGCGAAACAGCGCGCTGATGGCGGCCTGGTTGGTCGTGATCGAGTAGAGATTGCACATCGGTCAGTGTTCGGTCCGAGGATGGCGCGGCTGCCCAGCCAGTTGTAACAGAGTCGCGGAGAGACGCCGGCTCGCAGTCGTGCATTTTCGGCAGCGCAGCCGGCTGGCGAGATCATGCACAAAGGTCGTTCGCGGATGCTTGATCGCCGCGAGGTCGACGGCGCGATCCTGCATCCAGCCGTGCTCCTCGCATTCGCGGATGGCACTCGCTTCCTGAAGCACATGGATCGCCCAGCCGCGCAACGTCCTTATCGCCGGCCTTCGTTCCCTCGTCATCAGCATTGAAGTCGCTCCTGACAGACGAATCGCTGTGTCCGCCATTCGTTCCCCTCCGTCGACTACGCGCGCTTCGGTAACCCGCTAGACCTGATCCCGGTTCTCGCCAGCCGTGCCGCGCACCAGCCCGGCCCTCAGAGATTCCAGAAGGCGTGTCCGCGCGTCCAAATCAATAGGCCGAGCCGTTTCCACGTGTGCATGCAGGTTGCATCTAGGTCCATGACGGCGGCGTGTCCGTCACGTCGTCTCGTCAGTATGGACAATCGGAAAACGACCCATGGAGCTTCATCAAGTTCGCTACTTCCTCGCTGTGGTGTCCACGCTCAACTTCACCCGCGCAGCCGAGCAGTGCAATGTCACACAGCCCGCCTTGACCAAGGCGGTACAGAAGCTCGAGCAGGAGCTCGGCGGCCAGTTGATCTACCGCGAACGCCAGCTGACGCAGCTCACCGACCTTGGAAAGGAAGTCCTTCCGATGCTGGAGCGCACACTGGCCTCGGCAGAGGCGGTGCGCCGCAGGGCCCAGGAGTTCCAACGCAAGGACGTCGCGCCACTGAAGATCGGTCTCGCCCCCTCTATCTCGGCGTCGCTCATTCTCGATCCGATCGCGGAGATCGCAAAGTTTGTTCCTGGACTTCACGTCGAGCTGCGCGAGGGGGTGGCGGAGAAGCTCGTCGACCTCCTGCTCGAGGGGGAGATCAACGCCGCAATGGTCGGGGACATGCAGGAAGTGCCAGACCGCATCGACGGCTGGTCGCTGTTCGAGGAGCGCTACGTCGCGGTTCTCGCGCCGACACACCGGCTCGCAAACCGTCCATCGATCGGTATCGACGACCTCCGTGAGACCGTGTTGCTGGAACGCGCCGAATGCGACGTCGCCCCGAAGATCCAGCGATCATACTTTCCGGAGGAACCGCCCCGCCTCGGCCACTGCAGCGGTCACGACTTGCACCTCCAGCACATGGCTGCCGCTGGCTTCGGCGTGATGCTTGCGCCTGAGCACATGCCGTGCCTTCCGACGCTCAAGACCATTCCGCTCGAAGGCGACCCGGTCTTGCGGGAGGTGCGGCTACTGGCCGTGCAGGGGCGCCGCTACTCGCCGGCGCTGGACGCTTTCGTCAAGGTCGCGCGGCTTCGCGACTGGTCGTTCGACGTCCCTGGCCGGGGCGTGCCGCACGAAACCGTCGTGACGGTGGCAAGGGCGTCCGCATGACCATGATACGCATGCCGGCGACCGCCCGCTTCCAGCCAATCGCTCCGCAGTCCAACGAATCCCCACCAATGAAAGACCGGACTGACAAGACACTCGACCGGATTCGCATCGAGCTATTGACAACGTTCAGCGCCGCGGACTGGGAGGCATACAACCACCTCGTGGGCTGGCTCCGCGAAACGGACATGGCATCGCACGCGTTGAAGGCGGGAGACCGCGCGCCAGACTTCCTCCTGCCGGATGCCGATGGCCGTCTGCACTCCTCCGAACAGCTGCGCCGCAACGGACCCCTCGTCCTGAGTTTCTTCCGAGGCGGCTGGTGTCCTTTCTGCACCGCTGAGCTTTGCGCCCTCCAGGCCGCGAGGGACGAGTTCGAGAGCATCGGGGCGACGCTTGCGGTCGTGACACCCGAGACGAGGGACTTCCCGCGGCAGCTCAAGTGGAGCCTGGGCTTGGACCTAAAGGTGCTCTCTGACGTCGATTACGACGTTGCCATGTCGTATGGCGTGCTGTTCCAGGTGCCCGACGAGACCAAAGCACACTACTCCGGGCTGGGCTTCGACTTCGGGGCCCGGCACGGGTCAACGGTCTGGATGTTGCCCATTCCGGCGACCTACGTGATCGATGCAGAAGGCCGTATTCGGAGCGCGTTCGTCGAGCCCGACTTCACGATACGGGAGGACCCGGCGCAAATCCTGGCTTCGCTGCGCCAGGCCGCCTCCACGTCCTCGTGGAAGGCGGAGGGTGGAAAGCTGCATCCGGGACAATCGGGTGATGAGCCGGCTTGAAATGCCCCTCGGCATAAGCGCGTTCGCAGTCGTCCACGACGAGGTCGAAGACGGTCGCGTCGTCCTTGTCCAACCGGAGGTGCGACAAGAGTTGTGCGGCCCAGGGTACGGATCGAGGCTCGCGCGTGGCTGCGTTGCGAGGCGACATGAACGGGGTAATCGCCAAGTGCCGTTCGTGTCCTCCTGCGCCGCCCGACACGTCGAGTACGGTGCGCTCCTCGACGTGTCGGTGGGCGGACCGAAGGCCGGCCCACAGCCCCTTTGGACGACGATATCTCACGCCTATCGAATGCATGTCCAAAGGGAATTTCTAATTTCGTCGGCGGTGTCCGATCTTTGGGGTGACCAGGCCGGCCGAGCACACGCGTTTGGCTCCACAGCGATGGAAACAGTGATCGAAGCCGTGGCCGCTGATTCAGCGTGCCGCGCGCGAGCTTAAAAGGAGACCTCCATGAAATTGCCGAGGACCGTCGGTCTGGCTGTCGCCGTCTTGCTGGTTGCCGGCACCGTGGCGACGCTCGCGCAGATCGGGCTAGCTGCTACGGCTGGCCCAACCGCCAACCTTGCGGATGCCGCCGGGCACCTGCGCGTGCCGGCGGACTACCGAACCCTCTACCAATCGCTCGGCAGCTGGGCGATTGCCGCCGACGGCGGCCAGGGCTCGAAGGAGATCCACGCCGTCTACGCATCCCCGGGAGCGGTCGACGCCTACCGGAAGATGGGGCACTTCCCGGACGGCGCCGTTCTGGTGAAAGAGGTCTTCTCGGCATCGACGAACGAAATGACCACCGGCACGGTAAGCCACGCCGACAAGCTCAAGGGCTGGTTCGTCATGGTGAGAGACAGCAAGGGGACGCATCTCGGCAACCCGTTGTGGGGCGACGGGTGGGGATGGTCGTGGTTCGACGCGGACAAGCCGCTCCAAACCGCCTCGACAGACTACCGTTCCGATTGCCAGGGTTGCCATCTGCCTGCCCAGGCCTCGGACTGGATTTATGCGAATGGATATCCCGTCCTGCGTCATTAGGCGACCGTATGTGCCGCAGTTTCGCGGAGGTAATGTCGAATTCCGCGAGCTGGTGCGGCAAGCTGGAAGATTGAAAAGCTATGATGAGTTTAACGGCGTCGAAGCGTCGCTGCGCAATGCTCTGTGTCTCGGTTGGACCTGGTCCAGGCTCCCTCGCAAGCGCGATCGTCAATATCGCCTTGCCGAATGTCTCGCGTTCATGCGCAAGCACTGACGCGGCGACCGCTTGGGACGGACCATGCCGCCTGTTCGGACTCGTTTGCTGCTGAACGGCCGATCATGCGGCTCAAGTCTTCCGATTCTTACGACATAGAGTTGCGATATAAAGGAAACCGGCATGGAACAATCACCTCGGATCGGCGACAGGATCACCGATAAATCAGCGCCGCCCAATGACGGATTTGTCCGCGACTGGATCGGGCCGAAGGCGTTCGCCCATTGGGCCGAGCTGCGCAACTGGATCGAGGCATATTACCCCGCTGTTTTCGTGCCGGATTGGCTCTATCGTGGCAAGAAGCGCGGCTGGTCCCTGCGTTACAAGAAGTCGAAGGCATTCTGCACTTTCCTGCCGGAATACAAACAGTTTTCGGTCGAAGTGGTCTTGGGGGCAGCAGAGCGAGAGAAGTTTGAGGCGCGGCGTTACGGGTGGAGCTCGCGGTTGGTCAAGATCTACGATGAAGCCCGAACATATCCTGACGGAAAATGGTTGAATGCTACTGTCTCATCCGCGGCCGATCGGCACGAGGTGACGGACCTTCTAAGGCTGAAGCGTCCTCCTCCACAATCACGCGATTGAGACATCCGCGCCGCGCTCGCGCCGTGATGGTCTTCAGTGGACCCCTGAGCGTGCTTCGTCCGAGAGCTTCTGCGCCTTGTCGTCGAATGACGGCGCACTGGCGGCGTCGACCACCGCCGGCGCGCCAGGCACGGCTTCTTTGAGCCTTTCTCCGGTGACGGTGTTGACGCCAGCTTAGCGCGATGCCGCGATGATGTCGTGGCTGCCTTGGCGAACAATGGCGACAGTCTTCGCGCCGATCAGCCCGGTGCGGCCGATCAGACTGTCTTCATCGCTCACCTTCGACAGTCGCGGGACATGCAACGTTCCTCATGACCGTCAGGTCGATCGCCGCGAGCGCCTTTGCCCGCGCTGATGTGGCGCTATCTCCCTCAAGAAACGCGGTGGCCTGCACGGAGAAAAATTGCAGGGTTTTCAGGCCAATGGAGCCCAGCACGGTTGCAAGATACGGCGTGAGGAAATCGGGCTGGTTGGCCCGGTCGCCGGCGAAGACGCCACCGGAAGCGATGGCGATGAACACCGGGCGATCATGGAGCTTTCCCACTTTCCCAGCCGGCGTCGATTTAAAGGTGCGGCCGGCGCGCAAGATCTGGTCGATCCACGCCTTGAGGACCGAGGGAACGGTGAGGTTGTGCATGGGCGTTCCAATGACGATCGCATCCGCCGCCTCGATCTCCTGGATGAGCATTTCAGAAAGATCCAGCGACCCCTTCAGGGGCGCGGCCAAAGTTGCCGCCGACGATAGGGTCGTGGCGTAATCAGGAGCGGCATGCGGCAGTGGAGCGGGGCCGAAATCCCGTCGGCAGATGCTCGCGCCGGGCGCGACTTCAAGGAGCTTCTCGACGATCGCTGCCGAAAGCTGCCGGCTGTGGGATTCCGCGCGCGGGCTGCAATCAATATGTAGGATACTCTTCATATTTTTCTCTCGCTCAGTCCCGTCACTTCAAGTCCACGTTGCAGCGCCGGACGAGCGAGGCAACGGTCGGGCCACGTTTGCACGTGAAGAAAGCCGTCGAAGCCGACGTGCTCGCGCGATTCGAAAAAGCCGATCAGGCTGCGCACCGCCCGGATGCGTCCCCAGGCTGTTTCCTTGGGGGCATCCGAGCTCTGGCGTTACGCTCACATCACAGAAGCGCTCCGAGAACCCTCAGAGATTGTCGATGCGACCGGATAGAGTTCAGATCGATCCAGCCGGGGTAACGGCAGGAAAGTCCTTCTCGGGATCGAACACGTTATTGAAAAAATTCGTCAGCGAGTACATTGCCACCAGTGCGACGATCTCCATGACGTTCGCATCCGTGTAGCCGGCCTCGCGGACGGCTTTCAGATCGGCGTCGCTGACCTTGCCGCGTGTCTCGATGACCTTGCGCGCAAACTGGATGGCGGCGTCCCGCTTCGGGTCGCTGGCATGGCCCATCCGCGCGAGAATGATTTCATTGGCGGGCAGCCTGGCCATGTGATCGGCCGTATAGCTGTGAACCGTCAGACAGTAATCGCAGCCATTCACCTCGGAGACGGCGAGGCCGATGCTGTCACGCGTCTTCACGTCGAGCGCCTTGCTCAAGGAGCCGAGCAGGGTAGCCCATGAGTTGAACGCGATCGGGCTTGCCGCGAAGGTCGCCATCATATTTGGGGTGAACCCGATGTTCTTGGTGAACGCATCGAGGGTCGGTTTCGATTCGGCGGGCACCTGTTCCGGCTTCAAGGCTGCAGTTCTAGGCATCATAGTCTCCGCAAGTTGCTGGTTTCGCTACTGATCAAATGAGATTCAACACTTCAGACACCGGACGGCGCGGCTTCTGCGGCCAGTTTCCCGGGCGCATGGCTCCTACGGACAACAACATGACCGGTACTTCATCCTCGGCCAGTCCGAACTCGCGGTGTACCGCTTCGGCATCGAAACCGATCATCGGCGTCGAACCCAGGCCGAGCGAGCGGGCCGCATAGATCATCGCGGCTGCGCCGAAGGTGCCGGTGCGAACCGCCTCGTCGCGCTGGCGCTGCGGATACTCCATGTACAGATCGCGAGCAGGGATTTCCCATTCCGGCACCATCTTTGCCGGCATGATGCCGGCCTCCACCAGCGGTGCCAGACGCTCTGGTACTACGCTGGAGTCGGCCAACTGGCCGCAGACGATGAAAGTGACGGCGGCTTCGGTGATCGCGGGCTGGTTCCAGGCGATCGGACGCAACCGGGTCTTGGCTTCAGGCGAGCGCACGGCAATGAAGCGCCAGTTCTGCAAGTGGAACGATGTCGGCGCGGCGGTGCCAATGCGCACCAGTTCGCGGATCTCGTCGTCGCTCAGGGTGGATGCAGGGTCGTAATACTTGGCAGCGCTGCGGCTCAGGATACATTCGATGACGGCGTTGGTTGTGCTGATTCTGTTTGTCATGGTGATTCCTATGCGTGAGGGGACAGATTGAAATACTCGAGCGCTTTCGCTCTCTGCGCCGGAGATGCTGCAGGGACGAAGGTCGTTGGACATCTCACGTTGCGGAACATGAGTAGTCTCAGGCTGCTCCAGCACACCCGCGCGCCTGATAGGACGCTGGTTGCTGCGGCATCCGAGGCGCGCGTCGCTCAGGGACGAACGTGGATAATCGTCTTGCCGCTGACCCGGTTGGTCGAATTGAAAGCGGCAACGGCATCGTCGAGGCCAGCGATGTTGCCGATGTTCGCCCGGAGTCGTCCGTCCCGCACCCGCTGGACGATCTCACTCAGTTGGGCGCGATCGGACTCAACAACGAAGTCGACCGAAAGGCCATCGTCCGGTCGCGCCTCGCTCGGCCCGACGATGGACACCAGTGTTCCTCCAGCTCGAACCAGGCGCGCGGAACGCTTGCCGATATCACCGCCGATCACATCGAACACCAGGTCGACTCTGCCGATATCTTCGAGGACGTCGTTCTCGAGGTCGACGTATTCCTGCGCACCGAAGTCGAGTGCCTTCTGACGATCGGCGGCGCGTCCGGTGCCGATGACGTGGGCGCCGGCCAATCGTGCCAGTTGCGTCACCATCGATCCGACTGCGCCGGCCGCGCCGTGTGCGAGGACGCTCTGTCCTGCCTGAAAGCGACCGTGCTCGAAAAGTCCCTGCCAAGCCGTCAGGCCCGAGATTGGCAGACTCGCGCCCACCGTGAAGTCGACGTCGCCGGGCAGCGGCGCAAGGTTGCGCGCTTCCATGGCTACATACTCCGCCAGGGTGCCGTCGCGATACCAGTCGGCGAGGCCGAACACTCGCTGTCCCACCGACAACCCCGTCGTGCCGTAGCCGACGCCGGTGACCACTCCGGCCAGTTCGTGGCCGAGGATCGACGGTGTTCGATCATGGTCGAGGCGATCGGTCCAGGTCGAGGGCCACTCCAGCTCAGTCGGGACGAATCCCGACGCATGGATCTGAACGACGACGTCGTTGATCGCTGCCTGCGGCGCGGGCCGCTCGACCAGCTTCATCCCGGCCTTTCCCGCAGCCTGGTCCGTTACGACAATTGCCTTCATGATCTGTCCTCTCGTGCGCAGTCGTCATCTTCTGCAGTCCTTTGCAGACGAGAAAAAATACGACCGCGAATTTCGGTGGTCCAATCACCTGTGGCTATGGAATCGATGCCATCGACACGGCGCAAAAATGACGGTGCGTCAAACGCAGGCTTGCACCACAGCGAATAACTCGCAGGGGCATGATCTCTGGGCGCTGAGAATACGAGAAGGAATTGGAATGCGAGGAAGCAGGCCAATCTGGCGGCCTGCGCGTCGGCTGGATCGTGCTAGCACCAGCAAGGAATCGTCCGCCCACCTCGCCGATGCTGGTTAAAGCCGGGCGATCCAAAGTCTTCCTGACCTCGATAGCCAACACCGAAACGAGGCGCTTGGACTACCGTCGCCATACCCGCTTCCAAGGCGCCGAACGAGGGAATGGAAACGATAACGACCGGGCATTTCCAATGGTTGGTGTGCGGACTTACCGTACTACTCGTCCAACCGGCTGACCCGTGACGGTTGTAGCAGTGCGTACCACCTGGGACGGCCGCAATGGTCCTCTTGGGTGGATGCACTCTCCTTGTTGAAAGAACCCGCTCGAGCAGCCAAACACCCAGGAGTCACCGATGTCGTTCCGATTCATCACCAAGTCCATCCACGCCTATCTGATCGATTATCCTGTCGCGATCGCCTTGATCGCGGCGCCGTTCGTGCTGCGGCTCGGTGAGAGTGGACCAGTCGCAATGTGGCTTTCGGTTGTCGTCGGTGTAGCCGCGCTGTTGTTGGCCGCCCTGACCGACCATCCCACCGGGCTCGTCCGCATCATTCCTTACTGGCTACACCTTTGGGTCGATCGCGTCGTCGGGGTGGTGTTTGTCATCGCACCGTTTGTCTTCAAGTTCGCGGGGCTCGACGCCTGGTACTACTGGGTCCTCGCAGCCGCCGTCCTGCTCACGACGTCGGTGCTGAACGCGCCCGAAGAGCCGGTCGCGACGCCTTCGGGATTGGGCAGGCGCACAGCAGCTTGAAGTCGGCGACGGTCCTCCACCTGCAGCGTCTCGACGGATCGAGGCAGGTGGAGGATCGCTCATCGCTATCTCGTGTCAGACAGTTGAAGAAGAGACTAGGTTGCAAGGTGCAATGCAGTTGGCGGCTGCCTAGCTGGACAGGACAGGTTAGCGGTGGTCGACGCAAGGCTCAGGGTCCGCGGAGTCGATGGCCTTCGGGTGATCGACGCCTCGATCATGCCGAACATCACCAGCGGCAATACCAACGCCCCGACCCAGGCGCTCGCGCCTCACGCCACAGCGATGCTGGTCGAGGATCTGAAGCCGACCTGGGGAGTTGTGGTGCCAGCCGGTAGAGACGGCGGCTGCACTCTCCGTGACACGCTTGCCGGAGCTCGCGCAGGAGGAGATATCCGGGATGCTTTTTGCGACCTGCGCGGCAAAGTTCCTGCGCGCCATGCTCGACGCGGCACGATCGACCGACTGATTGACCGTCTCGCGGAGGTTGCCGGCGACATCTCCATGCGCCGTTGCGGGGAGCATGGGTCAATTTCGTCGCCGGCACCTTGTTCTCAGATTGCCTTCCGGGCGTTGCCCTCTTTGGCTATCTGCCGATAGTCGCTCGGATCTCGTTCATACGCCTTTCGAAAAGCGCGCACGAAACTTGAACGGCTCTCGTACCCGGCATTTTGGGCAACCACGTCGATCGACATCGTCGTTGTCGTCAAATCGATCGCTGCCTGGCGCATTCTCAGGTCGCGCAAGATGGCCATCGGGGATCGTCCGAAAATGTCCGAGAATCGCGCCATGAACGCCGAACGGCTCAACCCCGCGCTATGCGCCAGGCTTTGAACCGTATGAGCGGCTCCTGGCCGCGCCACCATATCTGCAAAAGCGCGAGTGACCTGCCTGTCGGTAAGTATCGAAAATCGCTCAATCCACCGCCGGGATGACTTGAGGGATCGTCGCACCAGCGAGACGATGATTTGCTTGAACAAGGACGCCGTCATCGCTCCCGCGCCAACCTCTTGCTGTAGCAGCTCCTCCATGGCCTCGCGAAGCTTCAGATCGATCTGGTCAGCAGGCTCGAACTGCTCGATCACCGGTTCGCGGAGTTCTCCGAACAACCTCACGGACTGACCGAAGGATGCGTTAAAAAATCCGCATATCTGGACGATTTCGGGTTGCTCGTTCGGCACGGCGACGCGGAGGATACCGTCTTGGCGTGTCCAGCAGTCTCTCGACATGAGCTTCGGTGGGCCGCCACTTCCACCGTCAACCTCGATCGTGAACGGAGTGTTTGGCGGGACGATGATAAGCAAGTGAGGGCTCAACGGCATCTCTGGTCCGCCATTGATCGATATGCGTCCCACACCACTCAAATTGTAGTGAATGCCGGGTACGTCAATCATCCCCATTTCGACCCGATGGCCGTGCGGCACGAGAACCTCAGTCAGCGCGATGACATCGATATCAAGCGCCTGCATCAGGTTGTTGAGGTCCGTTGTAGACAATTTGACAGTTGAGCCCGCGGGCAGAAAAAAGTTCCGCCCGACGGGAGTCTGCGTTGGAACCGCTTTCGTGTGCATGACTAAGGTGGCTTTCTGCTGCCTGGCTACCGGCGCCGATAGTGCTCTGAAGCCCGTTCCGAGGGGATCAACGAGAGCGGCGCCACGCACGCTCGTACCATTGACCGCCTGTCGTGCCGAACCCGATAGGCAATCATGACCAAAACGCCGTGGGATGGAAGTGAAACTCTCGCAGATCGATCCTGAACCGCCTTCAGATCGCGCGGTAGCTGACAACGAGCCCCCGACGCCGTATCGAGAGGCGCGACGGCAGTCGGTAGGTCAGGAACGCTGACACGCGGGGATGATGAGCTAGGACTAAGACGAGGACTTCAGCGACCTATAGACGCACGAAAAGCGTCTACCGAGCGTCTCCCGCGAGCCGAGCTTTCATTTCTTCGTTTGTGAGCATCGTCGGGTTTATCCAGGTGTGTGCGGCAATTGCCGCATCGGGCTCTTGTCAACCGAGCCGCATGGCGTCTCGGCCGTTTAGCTTCGATCCCTCGCACAATATATATTGTGTCGCTCGCCGGAGGCTCTCGTCCGCGGGCCCGCCGTCATTGCATGCCGGCGTCGCTATCGCTGTCCCGCGTTCGGGTGCCTTATTAACCGGTCTCGCGACTGCAGTCGCCTCGGTGCCCGCGGTCATTGCATGCCCGCGTCGCTATCACTGCCCTGTCGTCGGCTGCCTCTTTGATTTTGTCACTCTTGCCTTGATTTCACTTCTTCCGAGTTGCCCAGCGTGCTCACGCTTGAGACCTCAGGGGCGCTGCCCCTCGCGCGCGCCAGGGTAAAGCGCCGGCTGACGCCGGCGCCGACCCGAGCGGTCTCCCCGGTCTTCCGCGCTTCGCCCATTTGCCGACTCTGGACGAATTAGCACGCGCTTGTGCAGACCCGCTTCTCGCGAAGCGGCCCTCGTCGGGCGGGCGAAACCCCTCCGCTCGGGTCGCCCTGGCACTTGCTACCCCCGGTCTCGCCGACGGGCAGGGGCGCAGGCGCGGAGTGCGCCTTGCACCCATGGAAGCAAAAGGAAGAATGATCATGTCGGCCAAATCAATTGGAATACCGAACGGAACAGAGGTTCGCATTCCGCTTAGCAAGCTCAAGAAGTCCCCTAAGAATGCCCGCAAGACGCCGCACGGCGAGGCGGCGATCGAGGCCTATGCGGCGAGTATTGCCGCGAAGGGCATCCTGCAGAATTTGGTGGTCGAGCCCGAGTTCGACGGAGAGGGAGGAGCCACCGGGTTCTATCTCGTGACCATCGGCGAGGGCAGGCGGCTCGCCCAGTTGCTGCGGGTGCAGCGCAAGGAGATCAAGAAGTCAGAGCCGATCCGCTGCATTGTCGATACCGCGAACGATCCGCACGAAATCAGCCTGGACGAGAACGTCACCCGGGAGAACATGCATCCGGCCGACCAGTTCGAGGCGTTCAGGAAGCAGGCAGAGGAACGCGGTTTCGGTGCGGAGGAGATCGCGGCGCGCTTCGGCGTAACCGCGCATGTGGTGCGGCAGCGCCTGCGGCTGGGTGCGGTGTCGCCCAAATTGATGCAGCTCTATCGCGATGGCGATTTGACCCTTGAGCAGCTGATGGCCTTTGCCATCACCTATGATCATGCCCGGCAGGAAGCCGTCTACGAGCGGCTGCCCTTCGACCCGGATGCTAGCACCATCCGCCGTCTGCTCACCGAAACCCATGTCGCCGCCTCGGATCGCCGCGCGCGCTTTGTCGGGCTTGAGGCCTACACGGAAGTCGGCGGCACGGTCCTGCGTGACCTCTTCACCGAGGATCGCGGCGGCTATCTGGAAGACGTCGCGCTGCTCGATCTCTTGGTGACCGCAAGGCTCGGCCGCGAGGCGGATGCGCTGCGAGCGGCCGAGGGATGGAAGTGGACGGAAGCCCATCTCGACTTCCCGCATGCCCACGGCATGCGCCGCGTCTACCCGCATCCGGTCGAGCTTTCGGCCGAAGATCAGGCCGCGCTCCAGTCCGTTCAGAGCGAGTTCGACCGGCTGACGGAGCAGCATCAGTCGGCCGAGGAACTGTCCGACGACGTGGACGCGCGGTTCGGCCTGCTTGAGGCCGAGATCGATCGGCTGGAAGCAAAGCGACAGGCCTACGATCCCGCCGACGTCGCGCGCGGTGGCGCGTTCGTGGCCCTGAATCACGATGGCACGGTCCGGGTCGAGCGGGGCTTTATCCGCCCCCAAGACGAGAAACCGCGAGCCGATGCCGGGCCGGAAGGCGATGCCGAGGCGCGGGACGAGAAGAACCGGGAAGGCGCGGAAGCCGCGCCGGATCGCGAAGACGACGCGGGCGCGAGCGACGAGGAGGACGAGAACCAGCCGCTGTCCGACGCGCTCGTTCGCGACCTGACCGCGCACCGAACCCTAGGGCTGCGTCTCAATTTGAGTGAGCAGCCTGATGTCGCCATCGTGGCGGTCACCCATGCGCTCGCCGCCCAAGTCTTCTATCTCGGCGCGGCGGCGCATGTGGTCGGCATCCAGCCGGTCAAGTGCGATTTGGCCGCGCACGCGGACGGGATCGAGGACACCCCGGCCGGCAAGGCGTGGTCGGATCGACATGCCAATTGGGCAAGACAGATGCCCAAGGACGTCGCCAGACTGTGGGAATTCGTGACCGAACTCGACCGCGACAGCCACATGGCTTTGTTCGCGCATTGCGTGGCGCTCACGGTCAATGCGGTCAAATTGCCCTTTGACAGGAGGCCGCGCGCCCTGGCGGCGGCCCGCCGTTTGGCCGAGGCCGTGGCCCTCGACATGACCGCCTACTGGCGCCCGACAGTGCGCAGTTATCTCGGCCGCATCACCAAGGCCGGCATTCTGGAAGCCGTCCGCGAAGGCGTCGGAGAGGAGGCGGCCGAACGCTTGTCGGACATGAAGAAGGCCGACATGGCGCAGGCAGCCGAGCAGCTGTTGGCGGCGACGGACTGGCTGCCGCCGCTGCTGCGGACGGCCGTGCCGCAGGAGCAGACTGACGTGCAAAGCGAGGCGCAGGGCAGCGACCCCCGAGCGGAAGCTGCGGAGTGAAACCAGCGCCGGGGCCGCGCAGGCGGCCCCGGCGGGGTCCAAAATTGCGGCCGCGCACCTGCTGGCGCGCGGCCGGTTCGATCGATGCAAAGCGGCGACTTTCGACGCAAGCCCTTCCTCCGGTCGGGGGTATGATCCGTCCAGATCTACGCCGATTGCCGCAGCCAGGGGGCTGCATCGCGACGCCTTCGATCCTGACCAGCGAAGCGCAGATCGGGGCCGGGAAGCTCGGATCGTGTCTTGACGGCGCCTGTCGACAACGCATTTGGGTGGACAATTCTGGCGGTATGATCGGTGCCTTACGCGCAAATGAGGTTGGGTTCGCTTGCGTTGATCCGGCTGCGTCCTCCCTGCGATTGACGCGCGGACAGCGGTTTGTCTTCCATCGATCCAGCCGACTTCCGATGCTGCGCGGAGGTCGGTCGCCACGAAATCTCCGTCAGTTCCGGTCATGGGCTCGCGTCCAATGCAGTCACGATTGGGCTGATCAAGCCCGAGGGACGGCAAGGGCCTCGATCGCCTTCCCGCAACGGCTGCGCCTGCTTTTTTCCCCTGCCGCCAAGCGGCGGCATTCCTTGCGGTAAGCACAAAAAAGCAGGCTTATCGCCGTCCTCCGCTGGCGCTGCGGGCCTTAAAGGCTGCGGGCCGATCGCTCCCCGGGCAAGGGATCGCCATCGAGGCTGCGATGGACGCGGCTCGAGTAAAACAGACGGAGAATTATCATGGCGACCATCGGCACCTTCACCGCTTCCGACAACGGCTACACCGGCTCGATCAAGACGCTGACGCTCAACATCAAGGCCAAGCTCGTCGCAGCCGAGAAGGACAACGACAAGGCTCCCGACTACCGCATCTTCGCAGGAGCCACCGAGTTCGGCGCCGCCTGGAAGAAGACCGTCCGCGACAGCGAGCGCGAATATCTCTCGGTCAAGCTCGACGATCCGAGCTTTCCCGCACCGATCTACGCCTCGCTGGTGAAGGTCGAAGGCGACGAAGGTTTCAGCCTGATCTGGTCGCGCCGCAGCGGCGACTGACCGGCCGCAATCGTCGGCCCCGCCTCCTCGGAGGCGGAGCCTTTTTTGCGCGTCTTGCGCCGCTTTGGGAGGAAGCGCAAGCGCGTTTTGTGCTCGGAGAAGGGGCTTCGCAGCGAGTCAAAATGGGATCGATCCGACGGATACTGGGGCGGTGTTTGGGGCTGATCGATCGGAAATTCGTGCCGTGTTGAGCTCGGATTTTTGTTCTTCGGGCGTGGTATTTCGTCAGCTTCCAAGAGCCGCGCGCACCCTTGCTGCAGCGAAAATTATGCCATCGCTGAGCGCGGAAACCTGCACGGCGCACCGGGACTCTCGCGGTCGGCGACGCTGCGTGGCGTCGATGCCAGGACCCTGTCACGGCAGAGAGAAGAAGCGTGAGCGGAGTGCAAGATAAAAGCACTGTCGCCACGAAGTGGCTAAATGATTGTCTGCACATCCAAGGTTTGTCACCAGCGGTAGACGCGCTGTAGCTAAAGCGTACTGTAACGTAGCTAGAAGACCGCCAAACGCCTTGTCTTGCTGACAAGAAACGTCTGCATCGGGGTCCTCGTTGCTTCCAATCACCGTGACGCGCATTGAAGTGAGCAACGCGATCGTGTCGAAGAGTGTTCATGCTGTGCTCGGAGGCCTCGACTCGAGCATGAAATCATGCCCGTGGTCTCGGGAAGCACAGCGCATCTCGGCCACTCTGCTAGGCCGTTTTGAACAAGCCTCAAGTGAGCCGTCAGGGTCCTGCGTCAGTATCCTGCGGTGCTGCCTGGGATGGACTTCAAAAGAAGCGCCAACGGCGCGTAACCAGTTCTCGCGCTGGACACGCTTTTGGCACATAATTCGGAAGTGGTTGGACCTGGGACGAGCCCACCTTTGACAGGAGCGGATTTGGATGCTCCCATTGGGCATTCTCGCCACGTTTGAGGTCGGCCGAAGAAGAGTCACCGTTTCGACTGTCCAGGTTAGTTCACATCGCTGTAGGATTCGACGAGACTGAGGGCCGCCGCCGGGACAAGAGACTATCGGCGATGAAAAAGCCAATTGCGGGTCATGTCTTCACGCAGAAACGGCTGCCCTTGGTTCTACCGCAGCCGGGACTTTCGCAAATCTCGCAGCGCCTTGGCTAAGCGAGCACCGTGAGCGTTTATCCGAACCGAGGGTCTTTGCAGTTGTTTGAAGAGAACTCAGCCGGCAGCCGCTCCTTACCCCAAAGCTTGCCGCCCGCGCGCCGTGGGTTGTTCTTGAAGTGAGCGTTGCGTTCAAAGAAGTACCGGTCGATAGCGGCTTTCGCTTCGCCAACCGATCCGTAGTTGCTGTTGTGAATGATGGCGCGAGCCATACCGCTGAAGATAGATTCGATCACATTCAGGAACTGCGCACGGGCCGGGAGTGGCGCCGTGTCAATTTGCGGGCCGTTGCTACCAATACTGGCGTTATGGGTATCGATCCGTTCGAACAGCTTCTTCGAGACGTGCCAGGAGGCGGCATCCCATGAGAGATAAAGCTTCGTGCGATCGCGGTACGCGGCGACGAGTGTCTCGAGCATGCGGATCATTTCGTCAGTGTTCTTCCTCAGGCTGTAGAAATGGGTGACCTGGTTGGACGACAATTCAATGGCGGCCGTGACGATGATCGAGCCCTTCGACTGCTGCCATTGCGCTACAAAATGTTGTTCGCCGGGACTGACCAGCATCCGTCCCGGTTGTGCCTTGACCGCAAAAGGACCGAATTCGTCGATCGAGAAGAAGGCTTCCTCGGCTTTCAGATCGGCGAGAATGGAACTAATACGTTCAAGCTTGTGCGAGAATTCAGGATCATTGGAGGTCAGCACGATCCGCGCCTTGCGCCAGCGGTAACCGGCGCCTTTCACGATCGCGCGGATTACATCTTCGCAGGCTGGCTGCCCTGCCTCATGCATCGCACGCACGAGATCGGCCATTTTCCAGGTTGTACGGTTGATGCCGAAATTGGCTGGCGGCTGGTGCAGGATGCTGAACAAAGCCTGTTTGACTTGCACGGTGTCGAACTTGCGATGGGGGCTAATGCGAGGGGCGAACAGCCGTTCGGCTCCACTCTCCTGGAACAGGCGAACCGAACGTGCGTAGCTTGAGCGGCTCAGCTTGAGAACGCGGCAAGCCACGCTTGTCCGAAGCCCACTGTGTGACGCGACCACTGAGAGTGCGCGGCGCCGCTCAACGGGGCGGCCGTTTTCGAGCTTCTCGAGTAGGATCTTGAGGTCGGGATGACCTTCAAGAGAAGCCGGCAGATCTTGTTCACTTAGGGAGTTGTGCAACTGCCCGAGCAGACCCAAAAACCCGCCTGGGTCGGGAGAGCCTCCCAATTGGTTATGGCGGGCCAAGATCGCTGTGATGGTTGATGCCGCGGGCACTCCGGCGCAGCCCATTGATCGAAGATGGAACGCTATTTTTCGCCCGCCCCAGGTTGGGTGGTCGGCGCGCACGGTTAGAACGGCCGCTTCGATAGGGCGCGGACAGCGATGGGGCGTGTGGTGCGGCCGGCGTGACTGGCTCTCCAGCCCTCTCGCGCCGGCTATCCGATATCGTTCCAGCGTTCGATAGCCCGTCTGCCGGCTGATATTGAAGTTCCGACAGAGGCTCTGAATGTTGGCATTCGGGGCAAGCGCCAGTTGCACGAATTCGCTACGGGCCTCGAGAAGCGTATTTGACTTCCAAGACATGTTGCACCTCTCTGTTCTGAACCACGGGTCGCGCGGGTCGGCAGGACCCGTGGCCCAGCGAACGATGGATGGGCAATAGAGCTGGTTTCGGACGGGCAGACTGGATGCTGGACGTCGGCTTGTGGGCCTGCTGCCTGCAACTCACAGGGCAGCGACGGTCTGCTCCGAGTCGCTAACAGGCACGCAAGATACCGGGCTTTGAGGTCCGCATTGCCCAACAGAGCGCGCCAGAACACACGCCTCGCCTCGATAGGCGAATGGATTCATCTGGCCAAGCAGAAGCCTTTAGGGGGCCGCTGGTGGCCGTGCGATTGCCTCCTTCACGAGGCCGATTGAACGTTCAAACCGATGCAGAAGGGATTCCAAGTCCGAGGCGGTTGCTTCCTCCATGCGAAGATTTGCCTGGGTGACCGTTCGCGCGACAAGATCATCAATCTGTTCGTTTGCTGCCGAACCGCATGACGACACTTCGACACGTCCATCCGGGGTCAGGATGATCGAGATCTTCGACCGCCTGAGAATTGCCGCTTCGGCGATCGGAATGGGCAGTCTAACTGTGCAGATCACTTCGCCGGATTCGATGCGCCGGTAGCCGGCGCTGTACGACGGCGAGCCGAGCGGGGTGTCATCACCGCATCCCAGATCCAAAAACGCCTCTACTGAACCGGTCTCAAAGTCCATGCCTGGCCGCTGCCGTCCATTATTTTCAATGAGAATAGCAACTTCTTTCGCCGATTGTAACTTAAAAGCGGTCGCCTTAAAGGCGTCAGTTTGGCCCATGTGTCTCTGCGAAACGGACGCACAAAGGCCCCCTGCGCGACACGCTGGCGAAGAACATGCGCCGCCTTCGGGCTGCGCGTGGGTTGAGCCAGGAAGCGCTTGCGTATGAGAGCGGACTGAACCGGACGTATCTCAGCGGAGTAGAGCGTTCAGAACGAAATGTCTCGATCGACAACATTGCCCGAATCGCTGAGGGGCTCGCCGTTGAACCTTGGAAACTGCTGAAGAACGAGTGATCGGTGTAAGCTGCGCAACCGCTGCTAATCTCCAGACTTAGAGCTCACCAATAGCAGCTCAGATTTTATTGTACTGTTTCGCCGCAGGTTTCCAAGCTTGTCTCAGCTTGATCTACGAGCGGTCGCATGGACTGAAATAGCCGTAGCTGATCTGGACGATTTTCGCACAGAGTGATGCGTCATGATCTCTCGCGGTCGACCGCAACTTCTGCTGCTGGCCCCTTCGAACGTGCTTCCATTACGCCGTTTATTCGCGCCAATGGCAACGCCGGAAGACGTGTTCATGTTCCTCGCCCGCTGATCGCGTGCTCACTGCCGCTGCGCAACGGTGGAGGGCGGACAACTGTAAGTCATCCCTTAATGACGAGGCGACCCAGGAACGCATTGCAAGCCCGCTCGGCTTCAGCGAACGTACTGAAGGGAGATCCGGACACATGAGCCGCGGGCATATTCAGAAAGTTGGGGCGATATGAAGCAACAAAGCCCGGCTCTCCATGCAATCCAGGTCCGCTCCAGCCTCGTTGCTGATGACGAATGAATAGTCGTCGCCGCTAGCGAACCATATCTCCAGCTCGTTATCGACTCGGCGGAAGTGCGGGGCCATATCACCCTCCTCAAAACTTTAGGCCTCCGTGTTCATCCAAATGAAGGACGCTCAGCCTGCTTTCGTGCGGTTGGCTGCTTCAGCCTCCCGCGCGAGCCGTTCGATCTTAACGAGTCGAGGCCGCCGGCTCGCTGCTAATAGCAAGTATATTCTTGCTGGCTGGCTGTTGCGACGCAGTAGCCATAGCTGGCGCGGTACGGATAGCCGTAGCCATATGGGTAGCCGTAGTCGTAACCATATCCGTAAGGGTAACCGTATCCGTAGGGGTAACCGTAGGCGCCGTAGGCACCTGCCAAGCCGAGACCTATCCCAAGTCCAACAGCGGCCGCTCCAAACCCGCCTCCGCGCCAACCGCCACCGCGCCAGCCGCCGCCACCAAATCCGCCATGAAAGCCGCCGCCGCCGAAGCCTCCGCGCGCAGAGGCAGCAGTTGGTGCGAACGCCACGGCCATAACCGCGATTAGTGTGATTAGGATTTTCCGAAGCATCGGACTCTCCTAGCAACTAGAAAGTCGCCCGATGTGGAAAACGCCACACGTCCATTTTAGTTGCTGACCAAGCGCGTCCCGGTCCACCCGCCAAGTGGGTCCATAGCCTTATTTCTTGGCCTTCAGACCGATTTCCCGAAGGCACACCCATAGGTGCGCCAGAATTGACGCAGGAAGTACTCGCCGTTCGATTGGCTAAGCAAGAGCGGGAGCGTCAAAGAGCGCTGCTGAGTCAAAGCAGAAATAGCCGGCTGGTGGGCCTCGCAGGACTCGAACCTGTAACTAGACCGCTGGCTAGCCATACGACGGGCTACGGCGCGCGTTGTCCGGCTCTCGGATGATGCGACCGCGCCTCTCCCCCGACGGCAGCCGGGCCAGGCCGCTGATAATCCATCACGCCATCTTCGGATCGCTCGGCCGCATGATTGCGATCCTGTTCGAGCAACATGGCGGCGTGCTTCCGTTCTGGCTGTCGCCGGACCAGGTTACGGTTGCGCCGATCTCGAAAGACCAGGCCGGACACGGCGCACAGGTGCTGGCGGCGTTCGAGGATGCCGGGATCCGACCCGTTGCCTATGACAGCGCCGACCCTTTGGCGGCGCGTCGCGGTGGCGCGTGAAATGGCGGTGATGGCCATCGTCGGCGGGTGTGAGATGAGGGACGTCCGGGGTAAGCCTGCGCGAGCGCGACGGCTTACAGGCCGACGTTCCGCTGGCCGAGGCGGTGTCCCGCATGCAGGCGAGGGCCCGGCGGGCACCCATGCGGCCGAAGCATGCGACAGTCGGGGCTTCGGTGGGTGTTGCCCCAAGTAAGCATTTCGAGCATCTGCACAATGCACCATGCCCCATCCTCTCATGACCCAATTCCTGGGTCAGTTTTGCGCGAAATGCGCAATAAAACTTGAATACTGCGCGATATGAGCATATAGGCTAGGTATTTGCTCATTTTTATAGCAAAACGCGCAAAATGATCGGAAGTGCGCGGTGTGCGGGAGGACAACAGAAATGCAGGTTCCAATTAAGCGGGCGATCGAGAGCGTGCCTGGCGGGATGATGGTGGTCCCTCTGTTGGTCGGGGCGCTTATTGCCACCTTCTTTCCCGATACCCCGAAGTTTTTTGGCTCCTTCACCGGCGCACTGTTCTCTGGCGCGCTGACAATTCTCGCCGTGTTCTACGTTTGCATGGGCGCGAGCATCGACTTCCGCGCGACCCCCTACATTGTGAAGAAGGGCGGCACCCTGCTGATCGTGAAGGTTGGCGTGGCCGTTGTCCTCGGCCTGATCTTCGGCCGCATTTTGGGAGAGACGCCGGTCGCAGCTGGCATGTTCGCGGGTGTCTCGACGCTCGCGATCGTCGCCGCCATGAACGACACCAATGGCGGTCTCTATATGGCGTTGATGGGCCAATATGGACGTCCGCGTGACGTCGGCGCCTATACCGTCATGTCACTGGAGAGCGGTCCTTTCCTCACCATGATCACTTTGGGCGTCGCCGGCCTCTCGGCATTTCCATGGCAGACCCTCGTGGGCGCTATCCTGCCTCTGGTGGTGGGTATGATCATCGGCAATCTCGACAGAGAGATGCGCGACTTCCTGAGCCGCGCGGTGCCTGTGATGATCCCGTTCTTCGCCTTCGCGCTCGGCGCCGGCCTCGATCTGTCGAAGGTCTGGCAGGCGGGCCTGCTCGGCCTCGGCATGGGAATGGCCGTGGTGGTTGTGACCGGCATCCCGCTGTTCCTCGCCGATCGCATCACTGGCGGGAATGGTGTCGCGGGTGTTGCGGCGGCCTCGACGGCCGGTAATGCGGCGGCTGTCCCGGCGATTGTCGCCGCGGCGAATCCAGCCTATGCGGACGCGGCGCGGCCTGCGACTATCCTCGTCGCGGCCTGCGTCGTGGTTACCGCAATCCTCGTGCCGATCGTCACCGCCTGGGCAGCCCGCGTTGTTGGTCGCGACGTCGAGGAGCCTGCAGAAGAGGACATCGTGGCTTCTGCCGGCAAGATGACCCCCGCGGCGCGTTCGGTTGTCACTGAGGCAGGTCGCTGAAGATGGTCCCTAAAGCGTTTTCGAGCGAAGTGGATACCGGTTCGCGTCAAGAAAACGCGTCAAGCCAAAGCTGGCTGATCGTCGCTGACGATCTCACCGGTGCCGCGGACTGTGCGATCGCCTTCGGCAGAAGGGGGCGTGCGGCTGCGGTGACGTGGGGTGAGGTGACCGACGCGTCGGGCTACCAGCTGCCCGTCCTTGCCTACGATGCCGCGAGTCGAGGCCTTTCGGCCGAGGCCGCTGCAGCCCGCCATGCCGATGTGCTGGCGCGCCTTTGCGAAGGCGGACGTATTCTTTTCAAGAAGATTGACTCGACGCTGCGAGGGCAACCTGCAGCGGAGACTGCCGCCGTGCTTGCGCATCTCAAGTCATGGTCGGGGCCGGCCTTCGGCGTGTTTGCGCCGGCCTTTCCGGCCACCGGCCGGACCACCATCGACGGGCGTATCCTGGTCAGAGGCCGCCCCCTCGAGGAGGCCGAGGTCTGGCACCGCGACCACACCTACCCGAATGCCGATCTTGTCGACGTTCTCGCGACCGCGGGCATTCGCGGTGAGAAGGTCAAGCTCGCTGCCGTGCGCGGTGGCGATCTCAAAGCCACGTTCGCGAGGCTCGCTTGGGAGGGCGACGTGGTCGCGGCCTGCGACGCCGAGACTGAACACGATCTGCGTTTGATCGCGGAGGCGAGCCTGCAGGCATCGCCAGGAACCTTCTTCATCGGCAGCGCCGGCCTCGCGCACGCGCTGGCCGGCCTCGAAGTCAGCCATGCCGTCGAGCCGCTGCGCATTCCGACGAGCACATCCGGCACCCTGATCGTGGTGGGCTCGCTCGCCGGCGCATCTCGCGCCGCCGCGCGCGAGCTGGAGGTGACCGGCACCGTGGCGCATTTCCCGGTCGCGCCGGAGACGCTGCTCAACGATGGTGCCGGCCGGGCGGCGCTCGCTGCGGACGTGATGAAACGACTTGCCGGCGGCGGCGATACACTGGTCGAGATCATGATGGATGATCACCCCGACATGTCGCTCGGCCCGCAACTCGCCAAGGGGCTCGCCGACGCTCTTGAGGCCGTCGCACCCGCGATCGGCGCCTTCGCTGCGACCGGGGGCGAAACCGCCGCGGCGATGCTGTCGCGCTTCGGCGTCAACGGCATCCGTCTTGCCGACGAAATCGAGCCGGGCGTGTCGCTCGGCCTTACTCTTGGCCGATTGTCTGTTCCGATCGCCACCAAAGCGGGCGCGTTCGGTGACGAGAACAGCCTCATCCGCATCAGCGAGCGGCTTCGCGCCGTCCGAACCAGAGGAAGTTTCATATGACTCGTCCGACCATTGCGATCACCATGGGAGATCCGGCCGGTATCGGGCCCGAGGTGATCATGAAGGCGCTGGCGCAGCCGCAGGTGCGGACGATCTGCAATGCGCTGGTGATCGGCGACTCCAACCGTCTGCGCAAGGCCGGTCAGATCGTCGGCGTTCCGCTTGAGGTCGATGCGTTGAGCGACGCGAAGCAGGCGAATTTTGAGTCGAAGGCCGTGCAGTGCGTTGACCTGAAGCTGGTGCCGGACGATCTGCCGTTCGGCAAGGTGTCGGCGACGGCAGGTGAGGCGGCATATCGATACATCGAGAAAGCCGTGCAGGTGGTGCAGGCAGGGCTCGCGCAAGGCATCTGCACCGCACCCCTTTCCAAGGAAGCGCTGCATGCGGCCGGCCACAAATATCCCGGCCATACCGAGCTCCTGGCGCATCTGACCGGCACGCCGGAAGTATCGATGATGCTGGTGTCGCCGAAACTCCGCGTCATTCACGTGACCACGCATATCGGCCTGCTCGATGCGATCGAGAAGATCGAGCCCGGCCTCGTCGAGCGTGTCATCGCACGCGGACATGACGTGCTGGTGCGCGCCGGCGTCGCCAATCCGAAGATCGGCGTCTGCGCCATCAATCCGCATGCCGGCGAGAACGGGTTGTTCGGTCGCGGCGAGGAAGCCGCGAAGATCGAGCCGGCCGTGGAAGCCTGTCAGCGTAAGGGCTGGGACGTGCGCGGCCCCCTGCCTGCCGACACGCTGTTCTTCCTGGCCGGCCGCGGCGACTACGACATGGTGGTCGCGATGTATCACGATCAGGGCCATGGACCCATCAAGGTGCTGGGGCTGGAAGCCGGTGTGAACATCACTGTTGGTCTGCCGGTGATCCGCACCTCGGTCGATCACGGGACCGCCTTCGACATCGCGGGCAAGGGCATCGCCGACGAGCGCAGCCTGATCGAGGCGCTGCGGCAGGCGGTTGATCTCGCGCCGAAGAAGGCGGCTTGAGCGGGGTGCGCGGGCTCCTCAGGATGAGGAGCGAGATGCGCGCTAAGCGCTGACATTGCACGGCCGGTGCATCGTGGTATCCATCGGCCGTGCCGCGAAGCCGATACGGTCGAGCTCGGCTGGCGGCAATGAATCCGGGGGGCTGAGGTTCGATGTCGATGCGCAGCAAGGAGCGTCACGCTCGTCTGTTGGAAGCACTGAACGCGGGAGAGATCGATGTCGACGATCTCGCGCGGCGCTTCGACGTCTCCGCTTCCACCGTGCGGCGCGACCTGCAGCATCTTTCCAAGAACAATGCCGTGCGCCGCACCTACGGCGGCGCCATTCTCACCGCCCACGCGAACGAGACGACGCTCGAGCAGCGCCTCGCGGTTCAGGGCAAACAAAAGGAGGCGATCGCGCGCGCGGCGATCGATCTGATCGAGGATGGCGACACGCTGATTCTCGATGCCGGCTCGACGGTCGCAGCCTTCGGCCGGCTGCTGCAGCAGCGGCGGCTGCGCATCATCACCAACAATCTTGCGCTGCTGCCCTTCCTCGCCAAGGCTCCGAGCATAGAGCTTGTGGTGCTGGGCGGCGCGCTGCGCACCACCAGCATGAGCACCATGGGGCCGCTCGCCAATGAGGCGCTGCGGCGCATGACCGCGGACCGCGCCGTCATGAGCGCCGACGGCGTGGTGAATGGCCGTGGCCTGTGCGAAGCGGATCTCGAACAGGTCGCACTGAAGTCGCTGATGATGCAGCAGTCGAAGGAAGTCATCGTTCTCGCCGACACCAGCAAGCTCGGCCGCGCCGAACAGATGGCCTGGGCGCCGCTGCCGCCGCGCTGGACTCTGGTGACTGATGTCGGCGCACCTGAGGAGCAGTGCAAGCGTCTCGCCGATGCGGGAGCGCGCGTGATCGTTGCCGGCGTTCGCTGAGCCGGCATCGCAATTTTTCGTGTGATCGGAGAAAAATATCGGGCGAGGCGGAGGTGCAACCATTGAAGGCCTGGCTAAGTCCTTGCTGGCGGTGGCCAATGGGATGGACGCCGAGACCGCGCGCTTCGAGTCGTCGAATCCCCTGATGGCAGGCGGCGCAAACGTGCAGCCGTTGCTCATTGCGCGTCCTTGAGGACCGGCCGCGTTTGCGGCCGGCGCGTGTGGGGGCCGTCAACCTCGTCCATGTTGATCTGGTCACCGCATCGCGCCGCATGTCTGCTACTGGTCCTTAGCGGACTTGATTGGCGTTATGGCTGACTTCCGCTTTGCCGGAGATAGCCGACTTCACCGCCAACGGGAGAGACTGCTTCTGTCGGTGCCTCTCCGTCGGCCGAAGGCGAGGATCGTGGATGGCACTGTCGCGTCCACTCATCAGCAGGTGAGCTTGCCTGACGCCGTTGCGAACTTTCGTGTGAACGAAAACAGCACGTATCTGGTGCGGTTTCTGGTGCGGTCGTCGCGCTGCGGGCAACGAGAACGAAGTAAGCTATCGATCTCATTGGTGGGCCCGGCAGGGCTCGAACCTGCAACCAGACCGTTATGAGCGACGGGAGATCGACCGTCTTCTTTGATTTTGTTGCAGTTTCGTTCGATTTCGATCGCGTTCGTTGTGTCTCGTTCACGCCGTTCCTGGTACGAAACCGGTGCGGCCCATGATTTCCGGGCAGGCCGCCTAATCCGGTCATTATTCCGCTATTGGTTGAGGAGCGTTGTCAATTCCGCTCCCTCGTCGGCGACGAAGACGGCGATCAGTTCGGCTGGCTCGGTATTGCTTGCATTGGCGGAGACGAGATGCGTCGTGCTCGGCGGTTCAAAGAACGACTGCCCGACCGCGAATGTCTCCAGCGGGCCGCTGCTCAGCTGCGAGCTGACCTCGCCCTTGGTAATGTAGGCTGTCACCGAGCCGCCATGCCGGTGCGGCGGCGTGAAGCCGCCGGTCCATAACTCACACGGACCACCGTGACCCGCTTGCCAGGGACATTCGGTAGGGCGTGCGACGCAATCACCTCGACCTTGTTGAGCGCCGTGGCGGATGAAGACATCTCGGCACACAACGGTGCCGGAAATGGCGGCGTCGCGCTCATCGCCAGCGAAAGGGTCTTGGCGATCGTAATCGCGCAGGCGAAGCCGGTCCCGACGGCGAGCGGCAGAAGGTGCCAGTCGCGTTCGGCGATTGGGCCCGAAGATTCTGATTGGAATGCGCATTTGTGTCTCCTCGCCGGAGCTCAGGTCATGGCGCTTGGCTTGAACACGGAGAGCGGCGCAGGATCGCGGCTCGGCGGCGGCGGGACCTTGCCGTCGATATCGGTGAAGCCGTATTCGGACGCCAACTCCGAGGCGAGCAGGATCTGACCGCTCTTGGTCATCACGTCAGGATCGCCGGCGAGTGCAGCCACCGCGCGCCCGGCGAACACCGGCGTCTCGCCGCGTTCGACGATCAGTTTGGCAAGCGCCAGCGGCACGCGGTCGGGCTGCGCCGCGAGCTTCTCGCTCTTGATGTAGCCGGGCCAGATCGAGACGGCGGCAATGCCGAACGGCTGCAACTCATGCGCCATGTCACGCGCCATCCGGTCGACGCCTGACTTCTGCACGCCGAACGGAACGTTGAAGGTGTATCTGATGCCACCGCCCGATGACGTGTTGACGATCAGACCGCGCCGTTGTGGCAGCATCAGCGGCACGGCGAACTGGCTTGCGATGAAATGCGAGCGCAGGCCGACCCGGTGCATGGTATCCCACAGCGAGGCCTGGACCTGCCAGAATGGGACATTCACCGGCATCACGTTCGGCGCCGCGAACACGTTGTTGACAAGCACGTCGAGCCGCCCGTGATCGCGCCGGACAACGTCGAAGACCTCCTTCACCGAGCCATCGTCAGAATGATCGCACAGCAAGCCGATGCCTCGGCCGCCGACCTCATTGATTGCGGCGATGGTCTCATCGAGCGAGCCTGGCCATTCCGACCCGCCGCTGTTGCGCGTCCGCGCCGTGACAACCACCGTCGCGCCGGCCTCGGCGAGGCCGATGGCGACTCCCTTTCCGACCCCGCGGCTTCCTCCCGTCACCAGCGCTATCCGATCCTTGAGGCGTCCCTTGCTCATGCGATCCTCCAATATGGCTTCTTTGGAAGATAACTTGACAATAATCTTCCTAGGAAGATATTAAGCCTAGGACGTCGTAAGCGTCAATCAGGGAGAGTTCGCGATGGTCACCAGGGAAGAGAACGAATTGCTGTGCCGCGTCACGGGTGACGCACCGATGGGACGCATGCTGCGGCAGCATTATTGGCTGCCGGCCGTGCTCTCGGTGCGGGTGCGCAAGGGGGAGGCGCCGGTCCGCGTCAAGCTGTTCGGCCGCAACTTCGTGGTGTTCAGGGGAAAGGACGGCACCGTCGGCTTCCTCGACGAGGCCTGTCCGCACCGCGGCGCCTCGCTCGCACTGGCGCGGATCGACGACTGCTCGCTGACCTGCCTGTTCCATGGCTGGAAGATCAAGGCCGATGGCGAGGTGCTCGACGTTCCCAACGAGCCGAACAACCCCAAAGAATTCGCCAGGACCGTCAGGGCAAAATCCTATCCCGTGCGGGAAGGCGCTGGGCTGATCTGGGTCTGGCTCGGGGAGGGCGCCGCGCCGCCCGCGCCCGATTTCGAATGGATGGATCTGCCGCCGGAGCAAGTCTACGCGGCCGGCATCGAGCTCAAGGCTAACTGGCTGCAAGGCGTCGAGGCCACCATCGATTCCTCGCATGTCTCGCTGCTGCACCAGAGCTGGACCGCGACATCCTCGACCGATTTCGGCGCCACCCGCGTCAACACCGAAGTCGGCTACGAATTCGATAAGAAGCCCTATGGCTTCCGTGCCGCGGCGCTGCGAACCGCACCGGACGGATCATGCCTCGCCCGCGTCACCGAGTTCGTGATGCCTTACTATGGCTTGATCGCGCCAATCTTCTCCGGGCCGCAGCAGGATCGCACCGCGATCATCGCGGTGCCGATCGACGACGAGAACCTGATCCAGTGGTACATCTTCTACAATCCCGAGAAGCCGGTGGATTCGTGGCGCAAGGTGCAGCGCGCCAACCAGTGGCCGATGGCTGGCGGCCTGCCCGGCGATCAGAGCAACAATTGGGGGCAGAACCGCCAGATCATGGATGCCGGCAACAGCACCGGCTTCCATGAGATCGTCATCGAGGATTTCGTGGTCATGGTCAGTATGGGCCCGATCGTCGACCGTTCGCAGGAATATCTCTGCTCGGCGGACCAGGCGATCGTCAGGGTGCGTCGCCAGCTGCTCGACGAAGTGCACGGCTTCATGAACGGCAAGGCGCCGAAGAGCGGTCAGAGCGAGGCCATGTCCTACAAGGATATCCGTGCGGTCGGCGGCCGGCTCGGCTCCACAGCCGAGGACTGGCGGCAGATTCCGCGCTGATCGGATTTGACGCCTTGGGCGCGGGCTAAGTGTCCGCGCCGATTTCGCCGCATCGACCCAGGAGACGATATCTCATGACCTGGCACCATCTCTGCGCAGCCGCGAAACTGTCGGAAGGTGAGCCGTTGGGCTTCAAGGTGGGCGAGCGCCGTGTCGCGCTCTACAAGTTCGACGACGACATCTTTGCAACGGACGACGTCTGCTCGCACGCGTTTGCATTGTTGTCGACGGGATTTCTCGAACGCCACGTGATCGAATGCCCGCTGCACGGCGCGATGTTCGATGTCCGTGACGGTAAATGCCGGTCAAGCGCCTACAAGGATATCGAGGCGTTCAAGGTCGAGATCCGCGACGGCGACGTCTATGTGCAACTCGGTGCTGGCGCTGCACCGGAAGCAGCATGTCGCGGCAGCGCGGACGTCAATCCGTGAGCGGCCTTGTCGTCATCGGCGCATCCTATGCCGGCATTCAGGCGGCCTTCACCGCGCGCGATGCGGGCTATGCTGAACCTGTTACCGTGATCACCGATGAAAGGACACTGCCATATCAACGGCCGCCGCTTTCCAAGGACTATCTGCTCGGCGAGATCGGCGCCCATGAGCTCCGCATGCATGACGAGGCGCTTTTTGCGGGCAAGCGAATCGAGCTGTGCCTCGGCCACCGCGTTGTCGAGATCGATCGTAGCGCCAGCCGGGTCGCGTTGGCCGACGGCGTGGTGCTCGACTTCGAGCGCCTCGTCATCGCCACCGGCTCGCGCGCGCGAAAGATCGCAGTCCCCGGGGCCGAACTCGACGGAATCTGCTATCTTAGGTCGATAGCCGATGCCGTCGACCTCAAGGCGCGGCTCGGCCACGCCAGCGAGATCGTGATCGTCGGCGGCGGCTTCATCGGGCTCGAGGTGGCGTCCTCGGCAGCCAGGCTCGGCAAGAAAGTGACAGTGATCGAGGCATCGTCGCGGTTGCTGGAGCGGGCGGTCTCTCCGGTGGTGTCGTGCTTCCTGCTTGATCGTCACCTTCGAGCCGGCGTTGCGGTGAAGTTCGGCACGGCCGTCTCGGCAATGATCGGCGATGGTGGACGGATCGCGGCGGTCGAGCTGAATGGAGGCGTCCGTCTCGGCGCCGACCTCGTCGTTGTCGGCATTGGCGGCATCGCGAATGATGAGTTCGCTGTTGCCGCGGGGCTGGATTGCGCCAATGGCATTGTGGTGGATGAGCACGGCCGGACGGCACGCCCGGCCATCTACGCCGCCGGCGACTGCGCCAATCACTACAGCCGCTTCGTGGGGGGATGGATCAGGCTGGAGTCGGTTCAGCACGCGCAAGACCAGGGACGGGCGGTCGGACTTGCGATCGCGGAAAGCCATGAGGCCTATGACAGCGTGCCGAGGTTCTGGTCCGATCAACACGATCTCAAGCTTCAGATCGTCGGACACTCGGTGCGCAGCGACCGGATCGTGATTCGCGGCGCAATCGAAGCCGGCCGGTTCTCCGTGTTCAACTACCGGCAGGGCAAGCTCGTCGCAGTCGACAGCATCAACAATTCCGGCGACCAGATGGTGGCGCGACGCCTGATCGCGGCCGGCATTTCGCCAACGCCGGACCAGGCCGAAGACAGTTCATGCGATCTCAAATCGTTGCTGAAGACGAGTAACCAGGCTGTTGCGTAATGTTGCCGGCGGCAGCGCTAATCCGCCGCCGCGAGCCGGCCGGATTTCTTCGGTACTTTCACGGTTCTGACGGCGAGCAGCTTGCGCAGGCAGCGGTCGAGCATCGCGAACTCCGCCTTGGTCAGCCCGCTTGCCTCGGTCACACCCTCGACCACCCTTGCCACCTCGGCAATGCCGCGGTCGGCGGTCGCCAGACCTTTGGCGGTGAGGCGGACCAGTTCCGAACGGCCGTCATCGCTGGCCGAGACGCGCAGGACGAAGCCGCCTTCCTGGAGCCGCGCCACGCGCTTGGTCATGGCGCCCGAGGTGACGAGGAGGGCGCGAAACAGGTCGGTTGGGCGCAACTCGTATGGTTTCCCCGAGCGCCTGAGCGCCAGCAGGACGTAGAACTCGCCGGTTTGCAGGCCGACGGCTTTCGCTATGTCTTGCAGGCGTATTTCATGAAGCTGATTGACGCGCTCCAGCCGCAACAAGGTGCACGCCGCGGCAAGGTCGAGGTCGGGGCGCTGCTCGAGCCAGGCGGCCTCGATGTCGTCATAAAGAGCGCTATCGAGCGTAGGCGGCTGCCTGATCGTAGGTTCGGCGCGGCGCGACACGCTGCTCTTCTTCATTCCTTCCAATCCCCTTCCTGCGCCAATGGCGCCGGCATCATGCGTCGCAGCAATCTAACACCGTCGAACTGACGTGTCGCCCCGCAACTTGCCGGCATTGCTCCAGGTCCTGCGTATCGCGCCGCGGAGCGGCCATTTGCCGCCCATGTCGCGGGTTGACATTTATCTTCCTAGGAAGAATATTCCAGATAAGAAAACAGGGGAGGGGCGTATGCGCGGACTTCGCGCGATATTTTTGTTTGCAGCTTTGCTCGGTGCCGGCGACTCGGCAGAGGCGGCCCAGACCGATCTGATCATTGGGCAGACCATGCCCTATAGCGGGCCGGCTTCGGCCTTGAGCGCCGTCGGCAAGGTGCAGGCGCGCTATTTCCAGATGATCAACGAGCGCGGCGGCATCAATGGCCACAAGGTCAAGCTGATCTCGCTCGACGATGGCTACAGCCCGACAAAAGCCGTGGAACAGACACGCAGGCTGATCGAGAATGATGATGCGGTCGCGATCTTCGGCAGCATGGGAACCGCGCAGAACGCCGCAGTCCAGAAGTATCTCAACGCCAAGAAGATCCCCCAGCTGTTCGTGTTTGCGGCCAGCGAGCGCTTCGCCGACCCGAAGACCAGTCCCTACACCATTTCGGGGATGACGTTGTTCAGCACAGAGGCTGCGATCTATGCGCGGCTGGTGGCCGAGCACACGCCCGCCTCGCGGGTCGCCGTGTTGTACCAGAACGACGACTACGGCCGCGAATATCTGCGCAGCTTCAAGGCCGAACTGGCCCGGCTCGATCCCAAGGCCGAGATTGTCGCAGCCTCGCCATACGAGGTCACGTCGCCGACGGTCGATTCACAGGTGGTCGCGCTTGCCAGCACCAATGCCAACGTCTTTCTCAATGCATCGACCGGCAAGTTCACCTCGCAGGCGATCCGCAAGGTGGGCGAGCTCGGCTGGCATGCGCAGCAGTTCCTGCCGATCGGCAGCAACTTCGTTGCGACGATCCTCAAGCCGGCCGGGCTCGAAAACGCCAAGGGTGCGATCTCGGCGACGCCGACCAAGTCGGTCGGCGATCCGGAATGGGCCAATGACCCCGCTTATCTGGAGTGGCTGGCCTTCATGAGGACGTACTATCCCGAGGGCGACATTGAGGATCAGCTCAACTTCACCGGATGGAACGTCGCTATCCTCATGGCCAAGGTCATCGAGGCCTGCGGCGATGATCTTTCCCGGCAGAACCTCATGAAACACGCCACCGCGCTGAAGAACCTGACGCTTCCGGGTCTGATTCCCGGCATTACCGTCAACACCAGCCCGGACGACTATCGTCTGATCACATCGCTGCGGCCGCAGCGTTTCGACGGCGAACGCTGGGTGCCGATGTCCGGGGCCATGGCCGCGCAAGCAGATGCGGGCCGATGATCGCAGTTGGACCGCCGCCGGCCGTTAGCGGCCGTGCCTGAGTTCTTCGGTGGCGCGCCGGAGCACCTCGTGAAGCCATTCGTGCGAAGGTTCGTGCTCGACACGTTCGTGCCAGAGCAGCCGAACCTCCACGGGCGTCGTGGTGTAGGGCAGTTCACAGGTCGTGATCGCATGCGCCTGCTCGAGCGCACGCGCCAGCGGCCGCGGAACGATGGCCGCCAGCTCGGAATCGACCAGCAGCGCCGGCAGGGCAAGGAAATGCGGCAGCGAGACCGCGATCCGCGGCGGCTTGTCGCTGTCGGACAGCGCCCGTTCGAGCGCGGGGCGGTCGTACATTTCCGAGCGCCTGGCGAGCCCGCGCTCGGAGATGAAGCCGCCGATCGCGCCCTCCTGCTCGCCGCCAAAGGACACGACGACCAGCGGCAAGGTCGCGAGCTTTGCCTTGTCGAGCCGGCCAAGCTTGCGCTTTTTGCCAACGATCAGCACGTCGTCATATTCGAACAGCAGCGCCGTCCGGAAGCGGCTCGGCGGAGACGAGAACACGCCGATCGCGACGTCGATGCGGCCGAGGTCGATTTGCTCGGCAAGATCGATCCGGGTCACCGGCTTGATGGTGAGGTCGATCGCCGGAGCTTCACGGCTCAGGATCTTCAGGAGTGGCGGCGCCAGTACCATCGTCGTAAAGTCGTTGGCGGCCAACGTGAATGGCTTGGTCGAGACCGCCGGGGCAAAGGTTGGCAGTTCGACCGCGGCCTCCAGCGATCGCAGCGCCTGGCGAACCTGCGGGGCCATCGTCAATGCGCGCGCCGTCGGCTGCATGCCGGTCGCCGTGCGCACGAACAGCTCGTCGTGCAGCATTTCGCGCAGCCGCGCCAGCGAGTGGCTGACGGCGGACTGGCTCAGCGCGACCTTTTGGCTGGCTCGCAGTACGCTGCGCTCTTCCATCACGGCGTCGAACACCTTGAGCAGATTCAGGTCCAATGTGTTGAAGGAAACGGACACGATGAGAGCCCCGTCTGCAGCGGATCGCGCGCCTCGGCAGATTCTTGCGATCGCGCGCAGTTAAGGCCAGACACCCGGCGGATGCAACGGATTGCCCGAGAGCGCGTCGCCGCCGTTAGCGATCTGAAGGCGGTTCAGGATCATCCTGCGAGACTTTCACTTCCGTGCCGTGGCGTTCTGGCCAACATTGCCGCCGCCGGGTTGGGAGGAGAACAACGATGAAGGCCTGGGTAAGATCGGCTCTGAGTGTCGCGGGTGCGTTGTTCGGACTGGCGCTGACCCTCGCGACGGCGACGTCGGCGATGGCTCAAAACGGGCCGGTCAGGCTCGGCGTGCTGACCGACATGTCGTCGCTCTATGCGGACAATGGCGGCCAGGGCTCGGCCGTCGCGGCACAGATGGCGGTGGACGATTTCAACGGCAAGGTGCTCGGGCGCATGATCGAGATCGTGGCGGGAGATCACCAGAACAAGGCCGACATCGGCTCGGCGATCGCACGCCGATGGCTGGAGAACGAGAATGTCGAGGTCATCCTCGACGTCCCCAATTCCGCGGTCGCCCTGGCGGTGCAAGGCATCACACGTGACAAGAAGAAGCTGTTTCTTGCCACCGGCGCCGCCACGTCCCGGCTGACCGGTGACGAATGCTCGCCGACCGGTATCCATTGGACCTACGATACCTACGCGCTGTCGCAAGGGACGACGCGGGCGATTTCGCGTCTCGGCGCCAAGTCCTGGTTCTTCCTGTCGGCCGACTATTCGCTCGGTGCGCAGCTCGAGGCCGACAGCCGCAAGGTAATCGACGCCACCGGCGGCAAGGTGGTCGGCGCCGTGAAACACCCGATCAACACGTCCGATTTCTCGTCCTTCCTGCTGCAGGCGCAGGCCTCCAGGGCCGACGTGATCGCGCTCGCCGACGCCGGCGGCGACTTCATCAACGCCGTGAAGCAGGCCGGTGAGTTCGGCGTGACGCGCGGGCAAAAGCTTGCCGGCCTGATCGTCTTCATCGCCGACGTTCACAGCCTCGGGCTGCAGAGCGCGCAAGGCTTGATGCTGAGCTCCGCCTTCTACTGGGACCTCAACGACGAGACGCGCGGGTGGTCGAAGCGCTTCATCGAGAAGACGAAGAAGGTGCCTACCATGATCCATGCCGGCACCTATGGTGCGGTCATGCACTATCTCAAGGCGGTTGAAGCCGCCGGCACGCTTGATGGGCCGACGGTCGCGGCCAAGATGCGCGAATTGCCGGTCAACGATTTCATGACCCGCAACGGCAGGATCCGTCCCGATGGCCGGCTGGTCCGCGACATGTATTTGTTTCGCGTCAAGTCGCCGGAGGAGTCGAAATACCAGTTCGACTACTACCAGCTGCTGGCCACGATCCCGGGTGAAGAGGCCTTCAGACCGATGGAGGACGGCGCATGCTCGCTCGTGAAGAAGTCGTGATCGACCGGGATATGGCGTGCGGGGCCGCGCGCAATCCGATCGACGAGGTGATCGCCGGCCGGCTGTCGTGCCGCGAGTTCTCCGGCAGTCCGGTCTCCCGATCGATCATCGAGCAGATCCTGCGCGTGGCGCGGTTCGCGCCGAGCGGCGCGAACATCCAGCCCTGGCACGTCTACGTGCTCGCCGGCGCCGCCAAAACCGAGGTGTCGGCTGCGCTTCTGCATGCGCATGAGAACGAGCCGAGCGAGCACGTCTCCGAATATCAATACTACGCCACCGCTTTCCCCGAGCCCTATCTCGGCCGTCGCCAGGAGTTCGGGCGATTGTTCTATGGCTCGCTCGGTATCGCGCAAAGCGACGGTGCGGCGCGGAGCCGGCAGACCGCGAAGAACTATGCGTTCTTCGGCGCACCGGTTGGATTGATCGTCACCATCGATCGTCGGCTGGCGATGGGAAGCTGGCTCGATCTCGGCATGTTCATCCAGAATGTGATGCTGGCCGCGGTGGGGCGCGGGCTGCAATCCTGTCCGCAGGAAACCTTCGCCAGGTACCACCGGATATTGCGTCCACTTCTGTCGATCCCCACGGAGCAGATGGTGGCCTGCGGCATCTCCATGGGGCACCCCAGGGAGCCGGCGAGGACGCGGCTGATGCCGCGCGCAGACTTGGAGGCCTTCGCCTCCTTCAAGGGTTTCGAGGAATAGAACAGGAGAAAGTCATGGGAAGCCGGGAACAGCTGATCGAACGCAGCATTCCGTTTCTGCGCGAGGTCAAGGACATGACGCCGAGCGCGGCGATGGAGCGGTGGCTCAACGAGACTTATGGAGAGGACAGCCCGCTCTACCAGGATCTCGCTCGTCTCATCAAAATGGGAGTCGCGGAGGGGTGGGCGGCCAACCAGGAGGTAGACGGCCCGAACTATCGGCGCAGCCGCATCCTTGAGCCGGTTCCCGAAACGTTCCAGTTCAGCATTACCGCAGTCTACATGAACAGTACCGATCCGCGCCGCTTCAAGGACGAGGACGCTCACGACGTGCTGCGCGGGCAATATCACGGCCATCCTTATGGCGAGCTCAACCTCGTCGTTCCGCTCGACAAGGGGGCGCAGCTCAAGGGATTGCAGGGCTGGCAAGGACCAGGATGGACGGCGCCGGATCCCGGTAGCCGGCATTATCCCGAGGTCAGAGGCGGCGCGGTGATCGCCCTGTTTTATCTGCCGGCCGGGCGCATCTCCTACGATTTTAAGGCACCGGCCTGATGTTGGCCGTATGAGCGGCGCGTTTGATGACACCGAACCTGTCTGGAGAAAGCCCATGGCGTTGATCTATCCGGTCGGTTCGAACCGCGTTCATCCCGCGCGTCTGTCTCCGGCGTATCGAAGCGCGATCAAGCGCGCGCCGGCCAAGCCGCTGATCCCGACGCGGCATACGCTCTCGGAATTGACCGGTCCGGTCTATGGTCATGAGACCGTGCGCGCGCACGACAACGATCTCACCATCCAGGCCAAGGGCGAGCCGCTCGGCGAACGCATCATCGTGCATGGTCATGTGCGCGACGAGGACGGCCGCAGCGTGCCCGACACGCTCATCGAGCTGTGGCAGGCCAATGCCTGCGGCCGCTACATCCATGTCGTCGACCAGCATCCGGCGCCGCTCGATCCAAATTTTACGGGCGCAGGCCGCACGCAGTCAGATGCATCCGGCTACTACAAGTTCATCACCATCAAGCCCGGTGCCTATCCCTGGGGCAATCACCACAATGCGTGGCGGCCAGCGCATATCCACTTCTCGGTGTTCGGCCACTCCTTCGTTTCGCGCCTGGTGACGCAGATGTACTTCCCCGGCGATCCGCTGTTCCCGTTCGATCCGATCTTCAACTCGGTGACCGACGAGAAGGCGCGGGCGCGGATGATCTCGTCGTTCGATCTCGAGAACACCCAGCCGGAATGGGCGCTGTGCTATCGCTTCGATATCGTGCTGCGCGGGCGCAATGCCACGCCGATGGAGACCAGGTAAGTGTCGAACCCGCGTCCTGATGGAATCACGCCCTCGCAGACCGTCGGCCCCTATTTCAAATACGGCCTGGCGCCGAACGGCGAATACGAATGGAACGATGCCTTCTCCAACAACCTGCTGACACCAGACGTCTCGGGTGAGCGCATCCGCGTCGAGGGCAAGGTCTATGACGGCGACGGCGCCGTGATCCCCGACTGCATGCTGGAGATCTGGCAGGCCGACGCGCAAGGCCGCTTCTCCGATCCGCAGGATGCGCGCGCGCTGCCTAACTCCTCGTTCAAGGGTTTTGGCCGCGTCGGCACCGACAAGAGCGGTGGCTATTCGTTCGACACCATCAAGCCGGGCTCGGTGCCCGATGCCGACGGCAAGCAGCAGGCGCCGCATATTGTGCTCGCGGTGTTCGCGCGCGGCCTGCTGCTGCATCTCTACACCCGCATCTACTTTGACGACGAAGCGGCCAACGCGGGCGATTCAACGCTCGCGCTGGTGCCGGCCGATCGCCGCGCGACCTTGATCGCGAAGCGCAAGGCCGGTGCAGGCAACGTCTACACCTTCGACGTCCATCTGCAGGGCGACAACGAAACGGTGTTCTTCGACGTCTAACAGCAGTTGGTTCGTGGGGACGCGACGGCGGGTCGGATGATATGTGCGCCGGCAAGCGCATTTGCGACAGACCGTTCGTCCTGAATATCGGCCCGGACGAACAGAAGTTGGGAATCATGCGGGCCAAACTGACTGCGCCCGCGATCTGGATGCCTTGACGCGATCCGGACGGGAAACTCGTGATCGCGCAGATGCTGAACGATGCGGCGGCCGAGAAAGCCGGTTCCGCCGAATACGGTGACGGTGCGACCGTTCGTTGTCATCCTTTGATCTTGCTCGAGAGACCGCGCCATAGGCCGAGCCGAAGCTGACGTCAGGGCGATGGCCGTCTGTCGGAACAATACCCTCTGGCAGCGACGGTTGGAATGCAGGCCGCTTCGATCCGCTATTGGACGGAAGCCGGAAGCAAAGGTCGAGCGAAGCTGAGTTCGTGCCCGTCGGGGTCAGCTAGGTGGAAAAAGCGCTCACCCCATTCGGCATCGCGGGGCACAGTCGCCGGCTGGTACCCCGCCGCGAGCGCGCGTTCGTAAAGTGCGTCAACATCGGTGACGTAGAAGATGACCCGACCCCACCAGGACCAGCGTCGTTCGGCAGGTTGGTCGATGAGGTTGAGGTAGCTCAAACCTGCTCGAAAGCTGGTGAACGGTGACCATTCGCCGCCATGCAGGACCTCAAATCCCAGGGCTCGGTAGAATGAGACAGCTCGTGGCATGTCATGGGTGCCCAGCGTGAGCGCGCTGATCCCCTCGATCATGGCCAAAACTCCCCTGTTCTATCTCCCTACGCCATTTGTAGTCGCGGCCCAGAGATTAACCTCTCATGTGTGTCGAACGGCGAGCAAGTCAACGCCGAACGCCCCTTTCCTTGCGTCGCCGCTCTAGGCGAGCGGTAGATGCCCAAACTGCTCGAACCGAAAGCGCTGACGCTCTAAACTCTCCATCGCGCCGGCCAAACATCAAGTCCAGGCGTCCACACAACCAATCGATCCCAGTGGCACCCGCGAAAAGGAGCGGAGCATGAAGGGCGATAAGGATGTTATCGAATACCTCAACAAAGCGCTGCGCCACGAGCTCACCGCCGTGAACCAGTATTGGCTGCACTACCGCCTGCTCGACAATTGGGGCTACAAGGTGCTGGCCAAGGCGTGGCGCAAGGAATCGATTGAAGAGATGCAACATGCAGACAAGCTCATCGAACGCATCATCTTCCTAGACGGATCTCCCAATATGCAGACGCTGGAATCCCTTCATATCGGGAAGACCGTGAAGGCCGTGCTCGATAGCGATTTGCAAGCCGAATTGTCGGCGCACTCCCTCTACGCTGAAGCTGCGACCCATTGCCATCAGGTCAAAGACTACGTGACACGGAATCTGTTTGAGCAACTCATGCACGATGAGGAAGAGCATATCGATTTTCTGGAAACCCAGATCGAACTCGTCGCGAGGATCGGCCTCGAGCTATATGCCCAGCGTCATATCGGAGAGCTCGACAAGGACTAAAGTGTGCCAACGACTGCCTTTGGTCGTTTGCGTCAATTAGTGCATCGCAGGGCCGGGCGAGCCGGAACGGATAGGCCGATAGCGAAACGGCGCCTTTTCGACCCGAAGCGGTTGTCACGCGGCCGGGCGGCGCGTTGCTCGGATATCAATGGTCCTCCCGGCGCTGGCGAAGGTCCCGCCGCTCGTCAGCGTGGTAAATGGTTGCCAGCACCAAATGCCGCGAAGTACGGTGGTGGAACAGGCTCATCCAGAAACGGGTCGGGACGGGGAGACAAACGCATCATGACTTTACGCAGTTTTCTTTGCGTCATGTGCCTGGCCGGCATCGTCGGCGGCGGCTTGGCGCGGGCCGGTACCAACGATATCCTGATCGGCCTTGACGGCAAGATTACCTATGGTCCGGAAGGGCAGGTGAACGGCGCTCCGGGTAATGACGCAGTCCTGGTCCTGGATATCTCCGACCCCGCCAAACCCAGGATCCGCGCCAGCCTGCCGCTGTCGAATTCCCTGCTGGGCCCGCCAACCAACCTGCAGATCACTCCAGACGGCAAGCTGGGCCTAGTCGCCAATTCCGTGGTTCACGTGCAGGACGGGAACTCCTGGAAGCCGGTCCCGGACGACAAACTGTACGTTATTGACCTCACCGCCGACCCGCCGAAATTGATCGACACGATTAGCGTGGGGCGGCAGCCGTCCGGTCTGTCGATCTCCAGGAAGGGTGATCTCGCGTTGATCGCCAATCGAGACGGCAAGAGTGTCTCCGTTGTCTCGATCCAGGGCTTGACGGTCAAGACCGTAGGCGAGGTACCGCTAGAGCAACAGGCTGCCGCCGTGGTCATCGCACCCGACGGCAAGCGCGCCTTTGTCTGCCTGAACCTTGCGAACAAGATCGGCGTGTTGGCGATCGATGGACAAAACGTGACCTACGACAAGTCGATGGACATTCCATCGGCATTCAATCCTTACAACATCGACATCACACCAGACGGCAAATATGTCGTCGCCTCGAACACAGGTGCGCAGAAGAACAACGCAGATGCCGAGGTGATCATCGAAGCGACCAGCCCACATCCCCACGTGGTCGACATGATGACCCCTGGTACCGGGCCGGAAGGCTTCGCCATCGCGCCGGATGGGAAGACCGCAGCTACCCCGCTGCTGCTCGGCACCGCGGCCAAGGACAGCGACTGGTTCAAGACCAAAGCCGGCGAACTCGTTCTGATGTCGATCGGCACCGACGGAAAGCTGACGGTGACTGCGCGCGCGCCGCTCGGCGGCCTACCGGAGGGTATCGCTTACAGTCCGAACGCCGACTACCTGTATGTGGCCAACTATTTCGAGAAGGACTTGCAGGTGTTTCAGCTCACAAGCGGCAAGCTGACCGAGGTAGGGCCCAGGCTAAAGCTGCCAGGCCAGCCGGCGTCGATGCGCGCGCCAGCGCGGTAGGCATGCGTGCCCTTTCCGCGGACTCGGTCCGCGGAAAGGGTCTGCCGCCAAGCAGACCCCACACCTTCTGATCCCAATGTGCTCTCAAAGGAGCGCAGCGATCGAGCATTTGCGTGTCTGGTCTTAGCCCGCGTGAGACGAATGGGCCGGCTAAAGACGTCCAATCAACGGACCTAACCGGAGGTCAATCGCGCAGGCCGGACCGACGCAAGTGACCCATTGCCGACGTCGCTTGTGCGCCCATCAAGACGGCCGCTGACCCGAGCGCCCTTTTTGCTGAACCTAACTTCCTATGAACAAATCAATTTCCAGATGGCAAACCTGCCATTGCGAGGCAGCGGGCCCAATATCGGCCTGTTTCAAGCTGCGCATTTGGGATGCGCGCAAGATATCTATCGACGGTCAGCGCCGGCTCGAGTTGCCTCATCTTCGAAAGCGCATTGCGTGCCTCATCCATTCGTCCTTGAGAAACCAGCGCGATCGTCAGCACTCGCCATGTGGAGGGGTGCGTACAATTGAGCGCAAGCGACGAACGCGCAAGCCTTTCGGCATTCTCATATTGATGAGCCGATAGCTCTGCCGTCGCGCCAAGCGATTCGAAATAGTAGCGCTGGGGATCAAGCGGGGAGAGCTCGATCGCTCGCCGCGTCGCGTGCACAGCCGCGAGCCCCTCGCCCTTGAACGCGTTGACCGTGCCCCGGTAGAGCCACCCCAGTGCATGACTGGGATTGGCCTCAACCGCTTCGTCGCAGCGCTCTCGAGCGGTGTCCAGGTCCTTCAATAAGTGACAATAGACGAACCCTTCTGTTGCCAGCGCGAGCGCATCCGACGGATCCCGGTCGAGCGCGGCATGGGTGGAGCTCAACGCCTCGATCGCCTCGCGTTTGCGGTCCTCCGACCAGCCGCGCGTCACCCTCAGGATGTACCAGTTGCCGAGCCAAGCCCGCGGAGCGGCAATTCGGGCATGCCGGTGAATCAGCTCATCGAGGACCTTGCGCGTCTGGATGAACTCATCCTTGGTGGAGCGGTGCATCAGCTTGATACTGCCAAGCAGCAGCGAATAGCTCTCCAGTGTCGGCAACGGCTGCGTCAGGATGTGCTCGACCTCGGCGTCGCATACGGACAAGTGCACCATCTGGGCGATGCGATCCCCCAATTCGCTTTCGGGTCTCAGCAGATCGCCGACTTCCCCTGTCAAGCGATCGGTCCAGACGACCTGACCGTGACGCGCCGATGATAGCTCCGCAGTTACCAAAATCCGCCCTGCGTCCACGATATACGCGCCGCTGAGGATATAATTGGTACCGAGGTAGGCTGACACTTCATCGATGTTGCTTGCGCGGCCGCGGAATACGGTCGTTGAAAGCCGTGAAATTACCTTCAGGTTCGGTGCTTTTGACAGCCGCCAGATGACGCTGTCCGCGATCAGATTGCCGATGTCGAGATGTTCCGGAGCGTTGTTCCTCGCGTGAAACGGAATTACGGCGATCGTCGGCTCCATTGGTGTTCCAAAGCCGGGACGCTGGATTGGACCCGGCTTTGGGCTTGCGGGGCCGACGCGGTAGGCCCGAACCGGCTTGTCGAAGTGTTTGAGAATGCACTCGCCGAGGTCTTCGCATAGCGCGTCCACCCCGTGCGTAAGCTCGTCGCGCGCTGCAGCGCTGCTGATCGTTTCGCCTGGTTTCGCAAGGGTCGCCAGCGCGGCGGCCAGTTGCTCATGCGCCGATGCGCTTGCGATAGTTTCGCCCGGGCCGGCCAGGTTTGCCAGTCGCGCGGCGAGGTTCACGCCCGTGCCGTAGTAGTCGATCCCATTGCTCCACGCCATGGCAGCGTTTACGCCGGCGCGAAGGTGGAAATGCTGATCTTCCGGGAGAGCAGCGTTCTGCGTTGAAAGCGTTCGATGCATCTCGGCGGCGGCATTGACGGCGTCGGGTACCGATTCGAAACGCGTCAGCAGCCCGTCGCCCAGGCTCTTCACCATCACGCCATCGTAGCGTGGCAGGATTTGGGTGTTGACGATGCGGACGAATTCAGCCCAGCGGCGAACGGTGCGGTCCTCGTGCTCCTGCATGAGCCGGACCGACTCCACAAGGTCCACCAGCAGCACGACTGTCTCTTGTCGCACAAGGCGAACGCCCGCGTTCCGAAAGTCGGATCGCTCAGACCGGGCGGCTCGATTTTCCTCCTTCTCCACCGTGTCACCGTCGATGTTGACCAGGTTTCATGATCCCGATGTTTACATCCTAGATGGGATACAATCGCGCGCCAAGAGGTTGGGCGAGTAGGCTTCGTTGGATTCGACCACCTGCTTCGCTTGCTACCAAATTCCAGCGATAGCCCTGTAGCTTGTGAAAAGCCCGCTGAGTAGAGCCGGATGGACCAAACAGCTGTACGGACTTCTCGTGTCCGAAATGGGCAGGTACTCGAGCGCCTCGCAATCGGTCCGAGCCAACGATCGGGAGCGCCGCGCAGCACCGGGAACGTTTCAAGGGTAGATCGGCGAAGTTCAGTCTACACTTGCTGCGGACCCGCATTGCGAGGATGATGACCTGCAAGAGTTGGTGTCGTCGGTCATTTCGATGGAGATCAGCTATGCGCGCACCGGTCTACTACGGTGATTACCTGCGGCTGGACCGGCTCCTGTCATCGCAGGAGCCCGAAAGCGCCAAAATTGGCATCAGTGCCCATGACGAGATGTTGTTCATCGTCGTCCACCAGGCCTACGAGCTATGGTTCAAGCAGATACTGCATGAACTCGATCGGGTTGAGACGGACTTCGGCACGATCCCGGTCACCGATGATGCCATGGCCCGCGTCATACACGGGCTCAACCGTATCCATGAAATCCTCAAGCTTGTCGTGGTCCAGCTTGACGTGCTGGAAACCATGACGCCATTTGACTTCCTGGACTTTCGCGACCTGCTGATGCCGGCTTCGGGCTTCCAGTCCCTGCAGTTCCGGCTGATCGAGACGCGGCTCGGCCTGCCGCCTGAAACGCGCATTCCATTTGATGAGAAGGCGATCGACGAGCGTCTTTCCCAATCCGATCGCGACGCTCTTCGAGCCGCCAGCGCTCGGCCATCGCTATTTGACTTGCTCAATCGTTGGCTTGCACGTACGCCATTTCTCGACTGGGGAGGGGAAACATTCCGCGAGGCCTATCGCACTGCGGTGGACAAACATCTAGCTCGCGATGCCGAGCTGCTGCGCACGGATTCTGCGATCCCGTCGGAAAAGCGCGACCGCGAACTGAAGCATATCGAGCGCGCGATCGCGTCGTTTTCGGAAATTTTCTCGGAAACAGGCGAGGGAGGCAGTTGGCGGCTGTTGCCGCAATCAGTTCAGGCCGCTCTTTTCATCACGCTTTATCGTGACAAGCCTGCTGTGCAGTCGGCGTTCCGCCTTTTGACCGCGCTCACGGACATCGACGAAACCATAACTCTTTGGCGATATCGGCATGCACTCATGGTGGAGCGCATGATCGGGTTGAAGATCGGTACTGGCGGCTCCTCGGGTCACGACTACCTTCGGATGACGGCCGAGCGACATCGCATTTTCGCTGATCTGTTCCGACTGTCCACTTTCCTCATTCCGCGCTCAGCCGTGCCCGAGCTTCCGGCTCCGGTCCAACGGCAGATGAGCTTCGTGTACGCGTCATGACCGTGCTCGATCTTACCGCTCATTTCGAGAAGTTTCGCGCGGCGGCGCCTGAGCGGATCAACCTAGCGGCGCACAGCCACCACGACTGGCCGGACGTGACACTCGCGGCGCAGGAACAGTGCTGGCACGATGCGGCGCGGCTCGCCGGCGAAAAATGGGACTTGGTCTTCGGTGAACTGATCCCGCGCGTCCAGGCCGGAATCGCCCGGCACCTCCAATTACCTGACCCGTCGACAATCGCAGTTGCACCCAACACGCATGAATTCTTGCGCCGGCTATTGTCCTGCTTTCCGTCGGATCGGCCCATTCGTATCCTCACGAGCGATGCCGAGTTCCATACCGCACGGCGTCAGCTCGAGCGTTTGGAGGAGGACGGCTTGGTTGCCGTCACACGCATACCCGCCGAGCCCTTCGAGACCTTTGCTGAACGCTTTCATGCAGCGTGCGGGAGGGGCGAACATGACCTTGTCTTTGTAAGCCAGGTGTTTTTCACCTCGTCGGCAACGTCGGGAAATCTCAAGTCCATGGTCGAAGCGGTACCTTCGCGCGATACTTTTATCGTAATCGACGGCTATCACGGCTTTATGGCCCGTCCGACCGATCTGTCCGAGATTGCTGGGCGCACGTTCTATCTCTCAGGCGGTTACAAGTATGCGATGGCAGGGGAGGGATGCTGCTTCCTGCACTGTCCGCCCGGCTACGGGCCAAGACCCCGGGACACAGGTTGGTTCGCCGATTTCGGCTCCCTCGCAGCGCCTCCGGGGAAATCAGTCGGGTATCCGCGAGATGCCGGTCGATTCCTGGGCGCGACCTTCGATCCCTCGGGTCTCTACCGGCTTGCAGCCGTATTCGATTGGCTGGCCCGCGAGAGCATCGCGGTTGAGCAAATCCACTGTCACGCGCAGGCCTTGATGACGTTGTTCATCGAGGGGCTTGCGCTTCAGCACATTGAGGGATTGCGGTTTGCGGATTTGATTACGCCATGGGGCGCCAAGGCCCAACACGGCAATTTTCTTACATTTCGGACGCCGCGTGCAGGCGAGATTGAGACAAAGCTTGCCGAAATCCATGTGCACTGCGATCACCGCGGCGACCGCCTTCGCTTCGGGTTCGGGATTTGCACGAATTTGGCGGACCTCGATCAGGCACTGGCGAGAATCAGGCGCGCGATTGGAAGCTAGAATCCGTCCGGCGCTGAATGGTGGGCTTACCTGGCACCGTGCGAACCATCCGCCGGCGATCGGCGGCCTCTTGTTGCGCAGCGGAAGCCGTAACCAGCACGGCGCTGGCCAGGATGGCGCGTGTGCCAAACCAGAGGGTTCGTGGGCTCCACAACATCCTAGTTCGCCCATCGAAGCGCCGCGTCGTATGCTCACGCATCACGCTAGCCTTCGAATCCTTAGGCGATTTGGATCGCATTCTAGAGGATAGCCAAACGCAGCGCTAAAATTCTGATCGACTATCGCGCCTAACGTTGATCTGAAGGCATCGATTCGATCCGCCACGTCGCTTCAGCGACTGCACTCAGCGAGCTCGATTGATGGCTCAGACGGAATGCGAGTATCGGCAGCCTTGCAGGCATGCGTGGCGTCTCCAGCCCTCGCAAGGCTTGCGTCAATCGAGCGGAAGGTGCGCCAGCTCAAGCGAACGCCGTGCGTGATCCTAGTCACGGATCGGTGGCTCGGCTTGTCGCATGATCTCCTAGTGATGGATGGCCCATCACTTAGAGCAAAGGGAAGAGGCACTACATGCCGAGCATCAGCCACGAATTGTCCCTCGATCACCTGGAGCAGGTCTCAGGTGGCAACCCAGCCCTGGTAGCATTTGGATTGGGCGTTCTCGCCGGTGTTATCGGCAATGCCGTATATGACGGGCTGAAGTCGGGCGCCATCACTGCGCCGGCTTGTGGTCTGATGGGCGGGGCCGGAAAGTATGCTGGTTGCCCCACCTAAAGTGAGTGGCGTCTGAAGGCACCACGGCCAGCCAGCTGCGGGTGGTGGGTGCGCCCAATCCGGCGGGCTGGACATGAGGCCCAGCGAGCGGATCGCAGATCAGCGGACTCGGCATCACCACGAGACGCCGACGCTGGCGCACCGGCTCCGGCACCACGACCTCGTCGGTTCGATCGGCCAGATGCCGCCTTCGAGTCGAGCTTGATGGTGGCGTGGGTCTGCACCACGACCTCGTACTGATCGCCGATCATCGGTTTGGGTGCCGCCGATGAAACCCTGTCGCAGCATCTCTCCCTCGGCCCGGAGCACTTGGCCGCAGAATCGCCAAGGGCGGCTCTCGTTCGATATCTATTACCTAGCCGAACTTCAACCCCGACGCCTGCAGCACCGGGGCCCAGCGACGATGCTCCTCCGCGAGGCGTCCAATTCGGCTAGTTTGCGGCAACGTACGGTACGGCCTGGCGATGAGCTCGTCCGGAATCTCTTCGCCGGATGTCGCGCGGACCCCGGCGACATGCGGGCCTGTTTCCACGAGGAGGCCCGTACGCTGCTTCACAAATGGCCTCCATTTGCTGCACTCCGGTTTCGTCGGTATTTTCCCAAATGGCAGCGGCTCAGATGTTTGCGCGGCGAGAGCCGTGCCGCGGGTTGATAGCCTGAAGGTCTCGTTTTAGGGCATCCCCCTTTATTGCCACACGATCTGTCGCATGAGGCATTTGAACCTGCGCGTCAAAAATGCCGCGCCCTCGGATTGAAAGAATTGACGCTGGCCGGAGAGTGTTTTCGGCTAAGCTTTCCCGCCATCCAGTGCTACGGAAATTGCGATGATGACCAAGCGCAAGATCACCGTGAATTGTCTGGGAAACCTTGAGGTCAGCGACGGAAGCGGGCTGTCAATCCCGATCCGAAGCGAGCGCTCCCGGGCACTCCTGGCTTGCTTGGCCGTCGAGAGGAACAATTGGACCCGCGAACGCTTGTCCTATTTGTTGTGGAAGAACGGAAGAAGCCATCGCGCACGATCCAATCTTCGCCAGCAACTTCTCTCATTACGCCACGACTTGGCTATCACGACGGCGGCTGACTGGAGCCAGGGCGACCGGATTGAACTTCCCGCACAGATCGGAACCGATATCGAATTGTTTCGAGATGCGATCCAGCGCGGAGATCATGCGACAGTGGTCCGGACTTTTCGGGGCAACCTCTTTGAAGACGCCAATATAAAGAACAGCTCCTTTCAGGAGTGGCTGGCCAAATGGCGGCTCGAGTTTCGGCAGGACGCATGCAGAAGCCTGCTGTGTCTGTTAAGATTATCGACTACCGGACCGAGTGAGAGAAAGCTCTTTGCGCAACGGTTGATTACACTTGACCCGACATGCGAAGAGGCTCAGCAATCGCTCATTCACTTTTATCTCGATCAAGGAGACGTGGCGCTGGCGATTGAACAATATCGTACTTTCGCCGAAGCGCTCAAATCATGCGGACGTACCCCATCACATCAAAGCTCGGCAACCATAGGCAGAGCACTCGGATCATTGCCGCCGGCACAGCCGCTTGACAATGAAATCCAGCCCGCGACCTGGATTGCTGAAATCAATCGTCAGCATGATGTGGCGGCGCCACCCAATCCACGATTAATGGCGCCCATTCAGGGCAGACCCTCGATCGCAGTTCTTCCTTTCGTCGATCGTGGCCTCGGCCGGCATCGCAATGAAGCCATCGCCGACGGACTGACCGAAGAACTGGCGATGGCGCTGGCCCGAGTCCCCGGGCTATTCGTAACCGCGTGTCAGTCGGCCATGGTCTACAAACGCTCCTCGCTCGACATCCGCCGGATCGCGGCGGAACTCGGAGTGCGCTACGTCCTCGAAGGCAGCGTGGAAGTTCGCGGAGCTCAGCTCCGCATCAACGTTCGGCTGATCGACGGAGAAACCGGCCTTCACATCTGGGCCGAAACGTTTGACCGGGAACTTGTCCGGTTTTTCGAGGTTCGCGACGAGATCATTAAACTCGCGGCAAGCCGATTGCTGCCAAGTCTAATGCTATCTGAAATCAAGCGGGCACTTGCAAGCGAGACGCCGAATCTCGATGCCTGGGCCAGACTGCAGAGGGCCAATGGTCACATCCTGTTCAAGCGACGAGTTGAGGGTTTGGCCCAGGCCATTGAAGAACTGGAGCAGGCACTCGCTATTGAGCCAGATTACGCCATGGCTGAATCGTTGTTGTCAGCTGTTCATACCTGGCGGGCGCTCTGGTCGAGGGCCGATGCCTCGCAGGACAGAGCAGCAGCCATCAGCTACGCGGCCCGCGCACGGGAAGTGGCGCCACGAAATCCCTATGTGCTGGCAAACTGCGCCGATACTGCGCTGTATTCTTCGGGAAACATTGACCTCGCACTGGAGCTCCTAAGCACTGCGGCTTCTGATGGTCCAGAGGATCCGCAGACTCTAGCGTTGTTGGCAAATGTTCGTCGGGTCGCCGGCCAAAAGGTTTCCGAGAGCCTGAAATTAATCGAGAAGGCAATGCGAATAAGTCCGAGAGACCCTCGCAGTCATCGGTGGCACCACTATGCAGGCTGGTGCTTTTGGAAGACGGGTGACCTTGAGGCGATGGAGGACTCCGCGAGACGAGCCATCGAGCTTTATAGCGACGCTCCAGCTCAATGGATTGAACTTGTCTGTGCTCTCGGATTGCAAGGACGCTACGGTGAAGCTCGCGAAGCTGCAATCATCCTGAAGCGCCATCTGCCCGACTTCACCCCGCAGAGGTTCTTTGACATCGCGCGGGCGTTTTATGGACGTCGTTTCCCCGGAGAGGTCGAACGAGACTATAGCCGTCTTTGCCAAACGCTCACGCATGCGCTCTAACGCCGTGTTTCTTTGAAGATTTGGTCATGTCAGACAATAAGCCATCAGCATCGCAAAGCCTTTGCAAAGCCTTTTACCGCATGTCCAATTCCCCACAGAGGAGGATGCGATGAAAACAAGCCTTACAAGGCGGCTCTTTGGGACAATATTCGCGAGCATCGCTATCTGCTCTGCGAAAATCCACCCTGCGGTGGCTCAAGAAAGCGGCCCCTCAACGAATGTCCGATTGTTCAACGCCATCATCGATCGCGGCTTCAACCGCGGTGACTTGTCCATCGCGGATGAAGTCTGCGCCGAAAGGCTGATTGAACACGAATACCTCGCCAAGACAGACGTTCCCGGACCTGAGATTTTGAAGGATCAAATCCAAACAGCGCGCCGCAACATAAGCAACCTCTCTCTGACAGTTGAAGACCTCGTCGAGAGTGGCAGCAAGATATGGGGGCGAAGCACATGCACTGGAACACACTCGCGCTCAGGAAAATCTGTTTCCTTCACGGTGATCGATATTTGTCGCTTTGAGAAAGGCAAATTGGTTGAGCATTGGGGAGTCCCCGACCGCTTTGCACAGCTTCACCAGATCGGCACTTTGGCACCGCCTCCCAAGCAATAGCCTAGGCTATCCTATACCCTTCCGGAACAAACAAATGTCCGCGATTCGGAGATGCCCGCGTTTCTTCCACTTACAACTGCAGGCGGTAGGCGGTGTCTTCTGTAGCAAGGTTGCCGATTTCCGGAAGCTCGTTCTGCGGATTCCGCGTCTGGAGTTCTGACCGTGATGTCTCAGGATCAGGCAGGAAATGCTTGCAGTAAGTGGGCGGTATTGCGCAAGCATCCGCTCTTCTCCGATCTTGCGCCCGAAGCGCTCGACCAGCTCTGCCGTTACGCCAGACACACTTCGCTGAAGCGAGGAGCGACGATCTTCTCCAAGGGCGATCCGGGAGACAACCTGTTTGCGCTAATTTCAGGCACGGTGAAGATCAGTATCTCCTCGTCAGAAGGCCGCAACGCGATTCTCAATCTGATCGGAGCGGGTGAGATGGTCGGCGAGATTGCGGTTCTTACCGGCAAGGGGCGGACGGCCGATGCCATCGCAAACACCGATTGCGAGATCCTCGTCATTGACCGTCGAGATTTTCTGCCTTTCGTGCGAAGCCAACCGGCACTGGCGATGAAATTCATCGAGCTGCTCTGTGAGCGGCTACGCCACACCAGCGAGCAGGTCGAACAACTCATCCTGCTCGATCTGCCGGGCCGGCTCGCCAGCGCGCTACTTCACCTGACCGAAGGGCGCAAGCTCAACCCCGGAAGCCGGACGATCGCCATTACCCAACAGGAAATCGGCGAGATGGTCGGCATGACGCGCGAGAGCATCAACAAGCAGTTGCGCGCCTGGACCGCGCGTGAGTGGGTTCGGCTCGAGCACGGCAGCATCGTCGTACTCGATGCCAATCCGCTTCGGGAACTCGCCGAGGATCGATCGGGCAGCAACAAAAAGCAATGCGCACGTCGATGGTGACGGAAATGTTCAGGGTCATTTTGAGGACTGCAATGTTGATATTTTTGGCGGCGACCGCGATCGCTCAGGACGTGAAGCGAATTTCCGCAAACGGTGCCGAACTCGCCTATGTCGAAATGGGGCAAGGCGATCCGGTTGTTTGACATCGACGGCGAGGCAGTTCTTGGCCTGCATGGGCGACCAGCCTGACGGCGACGTCGCTGAAATGGTGGATGCAGAGCGCAGCGGCCTGCCCGTGGCATGGATTGTTCCGATCTGATTGCGACGCCGTAGGATCGGCCGCGCCGCTCGGGCCGCCTTTTTGATTTCGCAAGTTGAGAGCAAACTAGGTCCCCGATTTGAACCTGCAATCCCCACTGGATGGATTCCGACGAGGGGCCCCGCCCCGTCCAATCCCACGATCGCGGTACCGAAAATTGCGCTCGCCTCGGATTTTCCGCGACAGAGGCTGCTTTCGCCCGACCGGTGGGCGTCTTTCAACATCCCCTGTATGAACGTAAAGCTCCGCTCGCCCAAAGCTCACGAACTGCCTATCCGTAAGATTGGATGCGATATCGTAGGCCTGCCTGGTGTGGGGAAAAGCGGTAGCGCTCCCGCATCCAATCGTACGATTTTCTGCGATTTCGCGCGCTAGATGGTGGCCCAACGCGGGGCGCCGCTGCCGATCCTTATCCGAATCTCGCCCTCACGCAAACCCGTGCGTGCCGACGTCGCTTGAGACGCTTTGGTCTCATCGACCCCAATTAAGAAGGATGCGTCGACGACGCGGTTCCGCGAACCGCGCTGACGAGGAGGAAGGTCATTTTTGCGAGGCCATCACTGTCAGCTCAGTTCATCCGGTGTTTGGGTGTAAAGCAGACGGAGCTTCTTCAAGCCCCGACTTCTGCCTGTGGCCGATTCTGTTGAAAACGGGTGGCTGTTGCGACGCAAAGTGATCGCTGGTCCTTGCACGGGCGACCGCTACGTGCCGCCCGGCACGAGACCTGTTCAGTAGCAAGGAGGATAGGGGTAATAGCCGCAATAGGGCCGGGCATAGGCAGCTCCTACGGCGGCAGCTCCAACGGCTGCAGCACCGGCATACATTGCGCCCCGGTATGCGGTGCGCCGCGCGACGCCTGCAAAGGAAAGCGGTGTAAAGGGGCGGCCGATAATATCGATGAAGATCGAGGCCGCGCCGTCCGCTCCGGTGAGATCGCCTTCGAGTGTCTGAACGGTGAAGATCAACTTGTCTCCGTCCAGCTTCGGATTCTTCAGGACGACGACGGCGTCCTTGACGGTGCCGTCCTTGCTGTTGAAAGCCGAAACAGTCGCATTCGGAGGATCGCTGGCAAAGCTGTCCTTGCCTGTGCCCCAGTCGGCCACGATGTCAGCCGTCAGTTGATGGCCGGCGGCGCGCACGGGCCGGTCCGCGAATATGATCGAGTTCGGCATGATCCCGGTCAACACCAGACTGTCGCCTTGCAATGTCGCACCGCGGGAATTGAGAACGATAAGCGACGGCACAATTTGAGCATGCGCAGCAGATGGCGAGCCGATCGTCTTCAATTGTCCTTGCGTGGCGTTCTGAGCCGGCGCGGTCCCGGTGTCGAGCAGTAACGTCGCTGCCAGCAACGCCATGCAAATCTGCATGCCCTTCTTGTTGCGCATCTCGTTCTCCTTGCGATCGGCCGGAGGCTTCCGGCGGTTGGTCGATGCGGACCGTAGACACCGCGAAACCGGCCGCCTATGCAAAATCGGCAGAAATGAAGGGGCGTCCAATCATGATGTTTTCTGCATCGTCCGGCGTGGTGGATCGAGCTCTCGTTCATCTGCAATTTGCAGTCTGATCGCCGTCGTCGACCGGCTCGTCGAACAACAGCTAGGCTTTGCGCTGAAGCGTCGTTAGCGGTGCTTCTCCGAAAGCGGCACGGTATGTCGCGGCAAAGCGTCCGAGTTCAATGAATTGATGCTCCCGCGCGATGCTGGCGACGCTCGCTGTAGACGGGTCGGCGCGCCGCAGTGCGGCGCGTGCGCTGTTCAGCCTGCGTAGCAAGAGGTATCGCATCGGGCTGACGCCGAGAAACTCGCGACAGCACATCCGCAATGTGCGTTCGGCCACGCCGATTTCGTCACAAAGATCGGGCAGCGTGACCTTCCGGTCGACGGATTTGTGCAGCGCTGTTTCGAACCGTGTCATCAAGGCGGTGTGGTTGGAGCGTGTCCTGGAACTGTCTTCCATCCCGTCGCCGGCCAAGCAATGGATCACGGCATGAAGCATCTCCTGTTCGAGCGCTCTTGCCACTTCGGGCCGCTCGATTAGTTTGCCTGCGGGCCTCGCCAGATGGCAGGCGTGCCGAAACAGGCTTAGAAAACGGGACAGGTCCGCGCCGCAAGGGTGGAGCAGTCTGGTGGAGCGCGGTGGCAGGATCGGCCGGGCGGTCAATACCGCGCCACTGCTTGCAAGTTGATCGAGAGGCAGGGATATCAGGCCCCATTGGCACTTCCCGCTCGATAGCTGATGCACCTGTTGGCCTGCGCCATGAAAGGCGATCCGGTCGCTTTGGAAGGCAAACCCGTCGCATTCCAGGCTCGTCCGGCCAACCGGAAAGGACAGATAGACCCTGTCGGCTGCAAGCGAAATGCAGGCAACTCGCGGTAGCCATTCGCGCAACCGTACGATGACGAGATGCTCCAGTTTCAGCCGCAGTAGCTCCGCTTCGAAAGCTCCGGGACCAGTTATCGTAAGAATTACACCGGCGTCACCAAATCCGGCTTCGTAGGCTGCTGGATCGTCAAACCTTGAAATGGAGCGCTCAGCCATATCCCTTGTCCCATCGGACGGGCGAATGGCTCTCGCGACCATTTGATGCCCAAGGGCTTCCTCGATGGGCCACCATCAGTCAACGGATGGGAGGCGACTATGCAATTCCGGCGCGCGAGACGAATTGGCGCGCTCAAAGAGGCGCGGAAATGAAATTTCGAGCGAGAGCCGAATTGGCGAAAAATGGCCTGTCGATTTGCGCGGTAAGGTAAAGTAAATGCTTGGGCTAGTGAAGCCGTCCCACGATAACTTCGGTCGGCAGCGTCGTGGGACGAATGAGATGAAGATCGGGGTCCTGCGCGGGGCGCCGCAGTGTTTGCGAGGGCAACTCTCCAAACAGGGTGCGGTAGGCGACCGAGAAGCGCCCGAGCTCCCAGAACCCGTAGTCGGTCACGATACGGGTGACTGTAGCCGTGGAGGCGTCAGCGCGCAGCAGTGCGCGCCGGACCATATGCATTCGTCGCAAGGCGAGATAGCGCATTGGAGCCATGCCGAGATGCTCTTCGCAGGCCGATCGCAACGTCCGCTCGGAAACGCGGGTCGCAGCGCAGAGCTCGGTCAGGTAGACGGCACGGTCGGAATTTTCGGCCAGATGATCCTCGAGCCGCGCGATAATCGCATCGTGGCGCTGCCTGTTGCTCGTGATCTCGATGCCGGCTCCTTCCGCGAGGCATCGAACCATTAGATGGGACAATTGTTCTTCGACCCCGCGACGTAGCTCCGGCGACTCCAGAGCATCCGGGGTCGTTTGGGCCAGATCGCCGACGGTTTGATGCATCTTCAACAGGCGCGACATCAACTCCGGGTGGGGTCGAACCACGCGCGTTGTCAACTTTTCCAGAAGGTCAGATCCAACGACAGTCGCCAGCGTTGCACTCAGATCATCCTCGGTGAGTGACATGGAGGCATAGCGGTGATTGGCGTCGGAACGCTGATGCGACACGTCGAGCTTGTCGATGATGATGTCGCCCGGCGCGACGTCCACGCCGCAGTGCTGCATCGGAGCGCCATCCAATTGCGTCAGAAAGCCAATGGATCTTCGGCCCGGCCGGACGGCAATTCGGTTGACCTGCGGCAGATTTACCTCGTACCGGCTCATCCAAAGCCGGTCCAATCCAATCTGCTCCATCTTCAGTTCGAACTCGCCGCGCTTTGTTGGAAATAGATTGACCTCGCATCCCTGGATTGCGCTCGGGGAGAGCAGCGGATCCTCGATCCTTATCGTTCTCATCCAGAACACCTGAATGCTCCGCGCTTCATTCGGATACCAGAGAACGCTCGACAATAGCGTCGTCTTCGGAAAAGCACCTTATGTCGCACACAACTTCTGATCAATATGAGCGGTTCGTTGCTGGGTACTCTTGTCCAGCCCCTCGTTCGAACCCATGCTAGGACAGACGTAGGTGATGAATTAAGTGGCTCGGCCATTGGCCTCTCGCCCGCCATCCCGCCATCGAAGTGCTAGTTTTCGTTCACGACGGAAGCGGCGTGCCGTTTTTGCATAGTCGCATCGGCATCGCGCATGCTCCTCTGCGAAAACAGAACGCGGTCGGGACCAAGCGCCGATCCGCGATCAACGAGTTGCTGCGAGAGGATCGGGAAGCGAAATGCGTGCACGAATTCTGGCTGTCCTCTGCCTCCTCTGTGCATGGTCCGGCTCCGTGTCCTCCGCAGGCGCCCAGCAGGCATCGTGGACCCAGATCGGCATGCTGGCTTGCAAGCTCGACCCTAGCGTCGGGTTTGTCATCTTCGGCCATCAATCGATGTCGTGTCGCTTTACACAAAACTCGCCATTTCCGACACAACTCTATGAAGGCGCCCTCAATACCGTCGGAATCGATATCGGCGTTTCGGCCGGAGGCGCACTCGCTTGGGCGGTCCTTGCCCCGACGGCAGGCCCTCCGCCCGGAGCTCTCGCCGGCGAATATGTCGGGGCGTCAGGCGACATCGGCCTCGGTTTAGGCGCCGGCGTCAATGTTCTTGTCGGTGGGTCGGGGCGGTCATTTGCGTTGCAGCCCGTTTCGGTAGAGGGCTCGGTAGCTGTCAATGTGACCCTCGGCCTTTCCGGGCTCCAACTGCGTCCGATCTATTAGCGCGCCGCCGTCCGACCGCCGCTTGTGCAGTCCCGAATTGCTCGACGAATGCTCGTGGCGCGCTTTCCATAGCGGGCTTGCGCCGGCGAAAACTGCCTCCGCGCCAATCGGAAGGGGCTGCCGTCGAAAACGGAAGCGATGCGTCAAGGGCAGGGGCTGTGCCTACCGCGGTCTCCATTTCTCCCGAAATTCGCGTGGCGTAGCGCCGGAAATACGGCGAAACGCACGCGAAAAATGCGCCGGATCGGCATAGCCGGAAGAGAACGCGATTTCGATGATCTTGGCGTCCGTCTCACGTAGAAGCTTGGCGGCATTCTCAAAACGGATCAATTCGAGCAAGCTTGAATATGTCAGGCCAACGCTTGAGAGTTTGCGTTGAAAACTCCTGACGCTTGTGCCCGCCATCTCAGCGATTTTCGCGACCGCCGGGATTCCCTCATCCAGGTAAGAAGGCAGCATCAGCTTAAGTGCACTGACAAGCTCGTCGCCGAACGGCTGAGGCTCGTCCTCGGAGAGATTCATCACCGTATCGTGTGTCAGGCTGGGTAGGTCGAGATGCGCCACGGGCACATCAATCCAGGAGGCTTCCTGGCCCGGCAGAAAGCGCGTATTCGGCCAGAAAGCCTGAGCTTCCGAGCCTGGTGCATAATTCGCCTCAAAGGCCATCGTTGAGGGAGCCCACTCCGACCCGGCGAACTGTCGAACAATGTGGATGACGAAGACGTTCTGCAGCCATTGTGAGTGTTCAAGATGGAGCATGCCGGTAGTCCCGCCCAGCTTGCTGCAAATTATTACACGATCGCCGCGGCGCTCCAGCCACATGTACAAGTTCGTGTCTTCGAGCGATGCCCACTTGCACAGTTGCTGCAGGGCGGCGAACAGCGTTGGAGAGTAGCTGATGATGGTTCGAAGCTTATCACTCAGGTGGCAGAACTGCAGCCGTTGCGAAGCGTGAAAGCCAATATCCGTGATGCCCTGCGATCTCTGCGCGGCTTGCGCAAACGATATGGCAGGCAATATCGGAATATAATGATCGGCTTTTTCTTGCAGCGCTGTCGGGAGGCCAAATTTCGACAGGAGCGTCGCGGTGGGAGCTCCGATCTCGTTATGAATGTCTGCAAATGGAATGAGGAATTGGCAGCGGGTTAGGGGAATTCCGCTCATGTTGCTCGTCCCCTGCGTGCGGCGTTCATCTTTACGGCCGCGCTTTGTCGTCGCAAGAGTATGAGGAGCGATCGCGAAATCTGCTTGATGGATGCATGGAGCGCCGCATTGCAGCGGAGCATGTGAGGCTGAGACGTGCGCAATTGACCTTGAATCCGAAATTGCAATTTAGGCGGCCCATGGCCAGACGGGCCACCAATTCGATCACATTATAAGAAGATCGCAAGCAGCAGCGGTCTGAGTAAGGAGATCACGCTTGCAATCCTTCATAACGTGCGCATGAAACCCGTCTCTTCGCCATCCCGACACTCTGTCCGAGCGGCGATTTCGGCGTTGCTGCGTCAGGATGTCGCAGCTGTGCAGCGCACGGCGCGCCGACTGGGCCTCAGCGTGCGTTCGCTGCAGCGACACCTCGCTGGTATGGGGACGAATTGCAGCGAATAGGTCGCCGAAGTCCGTCTCGATACTGCCTGCCGCCTCCTTGCCGAGTCCACCGAACGCATTTCGGACATCGCCTTACGGCTTGGCTACACCGGAGCGAGCAGTTTCAGCCGAAGCTTTGCGGGTTTGATGAAAATGCCGCCGATTGCGTATCGACAGCAGCAGGCCGCAAAAGGTGATGGCAAGGCGCGTGCCAGCAAAAGTTAGTGCGTGGGCGCTTGCACTGATTGGTCGTGGTAGGCGCGAACGCGCACGGCCACGACGCAGCCAGCGGCCCTGCGTCGCCCCGCAAACGAGCATCGCCTTGGCATTCTACTGGTGTTTGAGCTGTGTTTTTCGGCGGCAATGCGGCCCGAAAGAAATGGCGCCGTGCGTAAATGATTGGCGCGAAATGGCAAGACGCTTCGCGCTGAAAGACGCGAGATGCAGAGGTAAAGCCAGACGTTGAGGTCAATCATTATGCACTGCGCCTCGCCTATTGCCATTGCTGCTGCCAATCTGATCTGCACGTCCGCGCGAAGTGGTCCGTCAGGGGGCCATGCAAACGGGTTGCGTTGCAATATTGGGGGTAGCTTCCTCACTTCACCGGCTTTTTTGATGCGATCGAAAGGCGCCGACCAATGATTGGCGGTACCAGCGATCGATATCGCGTTCTTGTCGCGCGCGCCGAAGCCATCGCTGCGGGGAATGCCGAAGAAATGCCCCGCATCCCCGCGATATGCCATCAGCTCTCGGTGAGCCAGCGTACCCTACGAAAGGCGTTCAGAAGCGTTTACGGAGAATCACCGTGCCGTCGAATTCGTGTGCTCCGACTGAACCAGGCAAGGCAGGCGCTTCTTGCGGTGGACTGCGAGACCGCAAAGGTGACGGAAATTGCGATCTGCTTCGGGTTTTTCGAGCTTGGACGGTTTTCGGTCGAGTATCGCAAGCTGTTCGGCGAGAGCCCTTCGCAGACGCTTCGAGCGGCGGGCCGGGACAGCGAGATATCGCACGATGGCAGAGCTGGACTGCGCAACGCCAGGATCGACTACCAGAATCCACGGTCGAGAGCTTTCGGCGCGAGCGCGATGGGCGTGGTTCAAGATCGTGATGTCGAAAGCGCATAGCGGGAGCGGGCTGGCTGAGATGAGGCGAGCCTACAGGGAAAACCAATCGGAAGGGCGCCGTGTCGATTGACCTGACGAAGGCCTGGTATGTTTCCTTCGAGGTGCCGAAAAGGATGCGCAAGGCATCTGCGCAACGCCAGCCGAGGCGGAGTGAGAGCTTTCCGACCGAGCTCGACGCCCGGAGGTTTGCTCGCCAGAAGTTCGAGCAAGGATACATCGTGACCGCGGGCACCATCAATCCCTGCACACCGCGGCGGGCGATACCTTCGGCGATCATTCACCGTTGGCTTGCGGAAACGTCCGAGCCGCCATTGGTCGGGCCGGCCACATTCGAGGATACCAAGGAGCCGGATCTGCCGTAGGAGCCTGCCGCAATGCGGCAAGCCTGTGCATTGGCAGGTTTTGCATAGACCGTTCCGACGCATTGTGGATATCGTTTCAACGATGCTCTCCCGCAATGTGCCGGGTTCGCCGGACGGCGCATAGTGCGCGAGTTGACCGACATAGCGCCTGTCGCTACCCGATCGATCAGCTTGGCCGCATCACTACTGTCAGACATCGCCCATAAGGATCTCGTTCGAGGAGAGCGTCTTGCAGGTTACGGCGAAAGTTGGAGCGCTGAAGGCGCGCAATTGCGTTGGTTTCCCAGGATTGGTGCTGGCCGTCTTGATTTGCCTCTCCAGCGGAATTGCCCGTGCTGACGACGATGATTCGTCGAAGGGGGTGTCGAGCACTCCGAACGTCTACCTCGACATGAGAACCACCTACGCGAGGGTGCCCGCCGGTGCGCTGGCAGTCGGTTTCGGCAATTCGTCGCTGCTCACGGCGTTGCAATCCGCCGCCGTCTCGAATGCTGGCAGCTTGGCGGCAATTGCAGGCGGTGCGACGCTGCCGGGCGCCCAGAGTGCCGTGGTCGATCTTCCCATGACGATCGATGTGAGCGATAACGTCTCGCTCTATGCCGGCGTGTCGGCCAGCTCGACCAGCACTCCGATGACCGGCTGGTCGTCCGTGGCGATCACGAGCTGGAATCTTGGATTTCAGGCCGATCTCTACAATCAGAACGGCGGCTCGCTTCCGACCTTGACTTGGCAATCGACCATTACCCAGGCGATTCCGAATGGGCCATTCGCTACCACGACTTTTACTAACATCTTCGAATTCGACTATGCGTTCGACCAGGACGAGACCCGTGGGTGGCTCGCGGGAGTACAGGACACGCGGGTTATCGTCGGTAGTCCACTCGCGACCATCCATCCCGATATCATGGGCTATGTCGGCGGTTACTACCAATGGCCGAACAACTGGAAGTTTACGGGTCGCGCGGGCGTGCAGGTTTTCGGCGGCGCTCAGCTCTTGAGCCGCGCGTCAGTCTCCTCCTTCACCCAGCCGATCGTGCGACTGGACCTTGACCGGATGGACGACAACGACAACCGCCTGTTTGGCGTGACCGCGCAGATCATGTGGGTGCCAAAGCCTGCTTACCAGATCACGCTCAGAACGCCGCTCTATTTCGCACGCAATTAGGCTTCCGGTCACCATGACGGTGTTTCGGCAAGGTTGAACCAGGCCAGGAGCGTCCGGTCGCCGCTCGACATCACCGGATTGTCAGAATTTGCATATTCGTCAGCCTGCTCGCCTGACACCGAGAGACCATTGACGCTCAACATCGACTGCGCGCCGATGCTTCCGCTGCGGCAACTTGGCCACAGTCGGGAAAACAGAACGCGCGCGTCAGAATCTGCATAGTAGGTTGCGCGCATTCGATGCGATCACCGCTGCACGATTTATTCAATCAATCAGGTGCGGCAATGAATAAGACTGGAAAGTTTGGAGTTGCGATCGCGGCTTCGCTGATGATGGGCGGTTACGCGGCTGCTGCGGATTTGCCGGCGGCGCCCGCCTACAAGGCGCAGGCTCCGGTTGCCGCCGTCTACAACTGGACGGGGTTCTATATCGGCGGCAACGCCGGGTACGGCTGGGGCAACCAGGACCCGATGGTGCTGTTCGCCAACAGGTTCGATCGAGCCGGTTTTGACATCAGTGGCGGCATGATCGGAGGCACGTTTGGTGCGCAGATTCAGCAGGGATACGTCGTGCTCGGCCTGGAAGGTGACATCGACTGGGCCAACATCAGCGGGTCCTCCGTCGTAACGCCGAGCATTCTCGGCATCGGGCAGGGCGTTACGCTGAACACCTCGTCAAACATCAGCGCGCTGGCGACGGCAAGGGCTCGGGTCGGTATCGCCATGAACAACGTGCTGATCTACGCCACCGGCGGCGGGGCCTTCGTCAAGTCGACCGCCAGCGCATCAACCATCGCCGGCGTACCCTGCGGCACGCTTGGCGTCCTGCCGGATTGCTCAGGCTCGTCCTGGCGTCCGGGCATCTCCGCGGGTCTCGGCGTGGAATATGGCTTCACACCGAACTGGTCCGTGAAGGCCGAGTATCTCTACACGAAAGTCGTCGGCACCGGAGTCAGCACGGATGAACTGAATGTCGTGCGTGGCGGCATCAACTACCGGTTCTGAACAAGGGCCATTGATCACATATTCGGTCTTGTTCGACGGACGATACGCCGCCTCGACCGTCCGATAGGACTGTCTTGATCTCGATCGCGCATCCGAGCCGATGCTTTTCAGCTCGGATGCCAGTCGCCCGCGAAGGCGCCCGGCCTCTGAAAGTCGTCTGAGACCTTTCCACATCCGATTCATTACAAATGGGATCCCCAATGCGTTCGAGACTGCTGCTTTCCGTAGCTCTGCTGGTTGCTACAATGGTTTCCGCCAGGGCCCAGACCCCGCTATCGGCCTATGTCGACGCGAATGGATTTATCGATGTTCAGAAGCTGACCTGCGCGCAACTCGCCGGGACCTACCAGGAGGACGCCGATGCACTGACGGCCTGGTACAGCGGCTGGTACAACGGCCTTGCCAAGAAGCATTTCCTCGACCTGCGCAAGGGCAAGCTCGTGGAGCACGAAGTCATCGTCTACTGCAAGGCAAATCCCGAAAAACTCATCATCGACGCTATTTCCGTCGTGTTCAAAGCGGAGCGGGAGATGATGGGCATTCAGATGAAGTAGATTGCCCTAAGAGCGGATCGGTCGCCCGCTACGGACCGATCCGCTGTGCGCGGTCTTGTTAAAAGCGGCACAGCCTGTTTCTATTTTTCGCTTGAAGTGCCGCTCAGACGAGCGGGATAATTTGAAATTGAATGATTTCGGGCAATACACCGACGCCATTATGGGCGCGAGGGTGACGTTTCTGAAATCCGCTCCGTCCACTCACGATTGGGGGGTGAAGTCGCTCACACTGAATCGCACGATCCTTCAGTTCGGCGCAGACGGCGGTCCGGGGATTGCACATGGCGTCACTGACCCGAATTTTACGACGTTGATCATCCAGTCGTCCAACTTCAACGATCGCGTCGTGCTCGATGGCGCACCATGCCAGGCCTCTGACCTGGTCATTTTCCCTCCCAACTGTCACTTCACCTTTGTCCGCTCCGGTCATGTCGAATGGGTGGCGTGGTCGCTGCCGAAGGAGGAGAGTATCGCGAGGAAGATGCTCCCTGCAGCCACGACTCAGGCTTCGCCGAAGACCGCCAAGCACCTCATCCGGCTGCCAGAGCCGATCAAATCGAAACTGATCGAGGCGTCGAGGCAGGCTTTGCGTTCCATCTCCGATCCCGTCGATCGGCCTACGATGGCCCGGCAGGCTGAGCAGGCCCTGATGGATCAGCTGGCTTGCATCCGGGACAGTCGTCTGAGCGAAACCTTCCTGCCCAACAAGTACACCCTCTCGTACGAGCGAATCGTTCTGGAGGCGCTCGAGTTCGTCGGGACAAGGTCGGAAAGCATCGTCCATATCAAGGATATCGTGAGAGCGACCGAGGTGGAATACCGCACCTTGCTGCGCGCTTTCGAGCGCTATCTCGGCTTCTCGCCAAAGCACTATCTGAGGCTGCGGCAGTTGAACCTGGTTTATCATGAGATCAGTCGTGACAACGGTGCATCGGTCGGAGTCGTCGATATCCTATCGACCCATGGCGTCACTGAGTTCGGCAGATTTGCTGGCCACTACCGGTCGCTGTTTGGCGAGTTGCCATCCGAGACATATCGCCGGTCTCTCGCATCGAGGTCAGGTAACGCGCCGTGACCTTGGAGTGGGGTTTTGGTGCAACACCACCAAGAATTGGTCGGCGGTGACAGTTTCTGCATACCGACTGAGACAAGGTCGATGGCAAATGGCTCATGTGTTTTCCACATTCTATGAGGCTCACAGGCGATGAAAAAAATCAGCTTACTTACCGCAGCGGTGGTGATGTCCGTTTCGTTCACGGGTATTGCAAAGGCCGCCGATCTTCCGCAGCGGCCGACGTACAAGGCGGCGCCGATCGCTGCGCCGATGATGTACAACTGGTCCGGCTTCTATCTCGGCATGAACGGCGGATATGGCTGGAGCAACCAGTGTATCGATCTCACCGCGGTCAATGGAATTGGTGGAGTGTTCGCGGAAGGCTGCAATAGCAAAGGCGGCGGCATCATCGGCGGCCAGCTTGGTTATCGTTGGCAGGCCGGACAATTGGTGTACGGTCTGGAAGCGCAGGGCGACTGGGCCAACATCCGCAACACGCGCATCAGTGCGCAGGATCCGACACGCACTTACAAGTCGACCCTCGCCGGCTTGGGTCTCTTCACGGCTCAACTTGGCTACGCGGCCAACGAGGCCTTGTTCTACGTCAAGGGCGGCGGCGCGGTTGGTAGCCAGGACTTTGCCATCATCGACAATGTGACCGGCACGGGCCTCGCCTTTGCGAATCGGACCCGCTGGGGTGGCGTCGTGGGTGTCGGCTTCGAGTACGGCTTCTCTCCAAATTGGACGGCCGGCATCGAGTACGACTATCTGTGGCGAGTGAACGAGAGCAACACCTTCTCGACGCCGTCACTCGGGCGCATCACGTCCATCACCGCCAACACCAAGACGGACGCGAGTCTGCTCGCACTCCGCCTCAACTACAAGTTTGGTTACTGATGAAGAAAGGAGGTCGGCCAATTCGGCCGGCCTCCATTCTTTTCCATCATGCTTGGGCCCAGGTAGCCCATGATTCCGGAGTTGATCATGCTGTCGAATACGATGCGTGCGATTGCTTTTCTTGGTGCTCTGACGGTCACAAACATGGCCTTGGCGCAAGACACGGCGCCCGGCGCGCCTCTAAAGACGATCGGGGCCACCAAACCCCAGGTCGTTCCATCGCTGATCGTGTTCAACTCCAGGGGCGCGAACGTGCAGCCCGGCAAGCTGGTCCTCACCGGCGTCGCGCCAAATGCGATCATATTTGCGGACCGGCCGGTTCGCTCGGCTGGTCACGATCTAACCAGCCATATCGTGGAAGACTGGGGAACCGGAAGCGACAATTTCGCAAAGAATCCGCCCAACGCCACAGTGTCCGTATTCCAAAAGGAGGGCAACACTGTGCGCGATGTCGTTGTAACGCTGAAGAATCCCAAGCTCGAAGGCGACAACCTTGCCTTCGATGTCGATATTCTCGAGGGTGACATCAAGGGCGCCGATGGTCCTGCCTCTGTCTTCATCGACATCATCGGCCTTCCGTTTACGCCGCTTTCATTCGCGGGCGTTGCGCGACGCACCGCCTATCGAGGTGCGTATTATGCCGGAGCCGCCGCGGCGGCTGGCGCTGCGGCTGCTTACGTCTACCACCCGTATTACTATCGGCCGCCGGTTTGCGGATACTATCCCTATCCTCCATGCTACTAGCGGGACCGCGCGGAGTTCGGCCTGGCGTCGTTGCGCTGGGCCAGCCGCGGGCCGACGCGCCGTGTGTACCAATTGCGGCCAGCCGGCACTGGACGATGGTCCTCTCGACTCGAGGAAGCGCCGGCCCGTCCAGAAACGAGCCGATTTCGAGTCTTGGCGCTACACCCCGAAAGAGTCCGGATGAGCCGACTGCTTGCTACGGATTGGGCTTGTGATGACTGAGGTCATGCAGTGAAAGGCGGGCCTCGCGCACCAGATCCACAAGCGAGAGCGTGAAGAAGCTGAGAGCGACTACAAAGAGTAGCGCAACGCCGTATTCATGCTGGAATTGAAAGAAGGTGCACACGAACGCCAGGATCACCAGCAGCGAGGTGACGATTGCGCTGACCGTCGCGAGAACGATTGCCTTGTTCAGAAGCACAGCGCGACGCTCGAGGTGTGGGATATCAGGGTGCATTCCGGAACGGCCGTCGTCGGCCGTAGCGTGCAATGCCTGTAGCCTGTCGACGACGCGATTCATGCGCCCGATCAGAAGCGACACGAAGGCCGCAACCGCGCCAAGGAGAAACGCCGGCGCCGCTACTTGCGAAATGACCTGCGACAGGTGCGCTGCGGTCGGTGTGTCGATCAGCATTTGGCTACTGTTCTCCGCAACCGGGTACCTGCGCCGCCGCTTACATTGGCTTCCGGGCGAGCGCTCGCAACGAAAGCTTAGCGCATCATTGGTCACGGGGGAGCTTTTTACAACGGTGCGAGATCGTTGCTCAATTCGCTGCGTAGCGTGACGGGCGAGGGGACGCCGCGAAGCGTCCCCACAGCCCCGCCGCTTCAACTTACGTCGCTTTTTTTGGCCGCCGGGATCGACCACGTGCCATTGAGTATCGACGGGTCGTCCTCGTTCGGCCAATACATGCGCAACATCAGGATGAACTTGCCGGTCGGCGCGGGCAACCAGTTCGACTCCTTGTCGGCCCCCGGGGATTGATTCTGGATGTACAGGTCCGTTGATCCGTCCGGATTGACCTTGAGATTCTGTCGTGAGCTGATCGAGTAACGATTGATCGGGTTGGAGACGAAGAAATAGTTGGCATCGTACATGGTAACGGACCAGAAGCCGCTCACCGGCGGCAGTTGGCCCTTTGGAAAACGCATGACGTATTTGTTCGAGCCGTGATAGTCGCTACCGTCTGCGTCCTTTAGCGAAAGCGGATAAACCGCGTCTCTGTTGCGGTTCGCGCCGAGCCCGATCGCGGTGACCAGCGCACGATTGAGATAGTCGGTCCCGTAGACGCCGGTCTCGGTGTCGTAGATCCATCCGTTGACCTTCTTGATGGCGTCGTTGACCTTGAGCTGGAGCATGATGCGATCGAACGCGGCGCGGGGAATGCGCTTGACGAAATCCGCGTCCAGCTTGCTGGCATCGAAGTCCTGGCCCGGGACAAGACCGATCTTGGCGAACCGCGCGAGTTCGGGCGCGTCAGCAGCAGAGGGAGGATTCACTTTCATCAGCCGGGCGAGCAGGGTGAAGTATTCGGCCGCATCCATGCGGTTGACCTGTTCGCGCACGGCCGTCTTCATGTCGATGGACGGATCGACCGTGCCCGAGGGAGGCGTGTAGTCCTTTCCGTAGGAGCTCAGCGGCACCAGCCTGAACTGGTCCTGCAAGGCGTGGACGGCTGCGTAGTCTTCCGGAGTGCCCGTGCAGTAGATCCGGCCGAGCAGCCAGACGATGTTGGTTGGGGCTTTCAATTCCTTGACGCCGGACGGAAGCGTGCCGCTCCAGCCCGGACCCGTGATTGCATAGGTCTGCGCCCCGGTGCCGGTTGTGCGTTTTCCGGGCACCGCGAACACATTGGTCCAGCCGTCGAGCATCGGCATGAGGAAATACCGGTCCTTCATGTCGGGAATGCTCAGCACCCATGGCTCCTTGCCGACGTCGAAGAATGCCGTGGTGTAGAGCGTATCGGCGTTCGGTGCTGTCACATCGCGAAACGAGGCGTCCGGATACTGACGCAACCTAATGATTTGCCCCATGGGGGCACGCGTGCCCTCCGGTTTGACCACGTTGGTGAAGACCCGGCGCGTCATCTCGATTGTGACAAGTGGATAACCGAAGACATAGGCGTCGGTGGCGAGCCAAAAATCTTCCGCCCCTTCAACGATATCAAATACTGGGCCTTCGTGCGCTCGGAGGATCGACGGGGTCAGTGCGGTGGAAGCGGCGGCAAGTCCGGTCTTCAGCGCAAAACGGCGGGTGATGTCCATCGTTCTTTCCTGGGATTGGTTTCGTTCAAGACGGTTGTATGGCAGCGTTGCGGCGCTCCATCTTGTGCCGCGCAAGGCAGGCTAGCCTGTACTTTCCAGCATCTGCTATGCAGTTTCTGACCTGGATCGGGGCCATCCGACCAATCGCTTGGCGAATTGGGAATCGGCTAGCGGGCGCATGCCGAAGTCGAAGACCCCTTGCTGGCATTAAACTGAACGCGATTTCAGACCATTGCTTCGCACGAGTCTGCCACTTGCCGAATCTGCATAGCGGGTGGGCGCGTTTTCGTTAGGTTGGCAAACGGACGAAAAGACGCTTGGCGTGTCAGCCCCGTCCACCACGGAAACGGAGTATTTTGATGCAAAAGCGATCGATCCAGAGCCCGTACATGCTCACGAAGCGCGATTTACTGAGATCTGCCGCACTGGCGAGCGTCGCCGCTGCTGGCGCCAAATCGAGCCAGGCCTGGGCCGAATGGTCCGAACGTCCGGGATTCTTCAAGGCCAAGGACATTGCAGAGGCTGGCTTCATCTATGGCCTGCCGATGGTGATGGCCTATGGCGTCATGAATGAGTACGCGGTCGACAAGTCGTCGGGCCAGTACAAGGCGCCGTTCAATACGCTGTTCAACGAGGCGCGCGTCTTCACATACGAAGATACAGCCGTCATCACGCCCAACAGTGACACGCCGTACTCGTTCGCTTGGCTGGACTTGCGGGCCGAGCCGCTTGTCTTTTCGGTGCCGGCGATCGATCCCAAGCGCTACTACGCGCTGCAGCTGAACGACCTTAACACGTATAATTTTGGCTATGTCGGCACGCGCGCCACTGGCAGCGATGCCGGAAGCTATATGATCGTCGGCCCGCGATGGACTGGCGCGACACCCGCCGGCATCAAGAAGGTGTTCCGCTCGACCACCGATTTCTGCCTCGCGCTTTTGCGTACGCAATTATTCGACCCGGCCGATATCGAGGCCGTCAAGAAAATTCAGGCCGGCTACAAGATGCAATCGCTCTCCAGCTTCCTGAACCAGCCTGCTCCCGCGCCGGCACCGGCGCTTTCTTTCCCCAAATTCGCGAAGGACCTCGTGCGCACGGAGTTCTTCGAATACCTGGATTTCGTGCTTCAGTTCGCGCCGGCGCTGCCGGAGGATCGCTGGATCCGCGAACAACTGGCGCGGATCGGTGTCGGGCCGGGCAAGAGCTTTGATTTCCGCAGCCTGTCGCTGGAAGACAAAGCCGAGATCCTGCTCGGCATGAAGGAGGGCGAGCGCAAGGTCACCGAGGCGGTAGCAACCCTCGGCAAGGATATCAACGGCTGGCGCGTCGGCGCGTCGTTCGGCGATGCCGCATTCTTTCATGGCGATTGGCTCCTGCGCGCGGCAGCAGCGAAGGCGGGCATCTATGGCAACGACGCGGTGGAGGCCATGTACCCTCTGGGCAAAGTGGACGCCGATGGCAAAGAGCTCGACTGCTCGAAGTCGAACTACACGCTCACCTTCCCTGCGGAGCAACTGCCGCCGGTCAATGCGTTCTGGTCTGTCACGATGTACGACGGCAAGACGCAGCTTTTGGTGAAGAACCCGATCAATCGCTATCTGATCAACTCGCCGATGTTGCCGCACATGAAGCGCGGCTCCGACGGTTCGCTGACGATCTACGTCCAGAACAAGTCGCCCGGAGCCGACAAGGAGGCAAACTGGCTGCCGGCGCCGGACGGTCCGATCTATGTGGCGATGCGGCTGTACTGGCCCAAAACCACGCCGCCGTCGATTCTGCCGGCTGGCGAGGGGACGTGGAAGCCGCCCGGCTTCAAGCGCGTGTCGTAGAGATAGGATTGGTATCGGCCGGATGCGCGGCGACAGTGTCGCGGATCAAGCATTGGCCGATATCGCCGTTCTACCAGGCTTGTGGGTGTGCAATTCTGCACGGCAGATAGAGGAATTCGGTCGTGCTCATCATTCTGACGCTCTACCTCGTTCTGGTATGGCTGGTCTTCTTTAGGCTCAAGCTGGTGAGGTGGGGCTGGGCGTCCGGCACGCTCGCGGGGCTCGTCGGCGCTTTCATCCTCGCGGTGTTTTTGGCGATGTTCAATTACCTGACCCCGTCGGGGAGCTTTGTCGTGATTTCCCGCGTTATGGAGGTCGCTCCTAACGTTTCCGGCGAGGTGGTTGAAATTCCGGCCAAGCCGAACGAACCGGTAAAGGCCGGCGCGGTGCTGTTTCGTATCGATCCGGCGCCGTTCCAGTACAAGGTCAACCAGCTCGAGGCGTCGCTCGCGCAAGCACGCCAGCAGGTCAAGCAGCTGAAGGCCAGTTACGAGCAGGCGACGGCGAATGTCGACGGGTTGACCAAGCAGCTCGCCTTTCACACCCAGCGGCTCGCCGATTACCGCAAGCTCGTCAGCGAGGACGCGCAGGCCGAGTTTAAATTGCAAGACGTCCAGGTGCAGTACGACACGGTCGAATTCCAGCTCCAGGCGGCCAAGGCCACCCAGCTGAGCGCGCAATTGGCGATGGAATCGGAAATCGGCGGTGTCAACACGAGCGTGGCGCAGATCCTGGCCCAGCTCGACCATGCCAAATGGGAGCTCGAGCAGACGACGATCCGTGCGGTAAGTGATGGCGTCGTTACAATCATGGCGCTGTCCGTCGGCGACCGTGCCATGCCGGCGCGATCGGTGCTGTCGTTCATCGTCGCAGACGATGTCGTCATCACCGGCATGTTCCCGCCGAACGGATTCAAGACCATCAGGCCCGGCGCGCAGGTCAAGCTCGTCTTCGACGACGACCCCGGCCGTATCCATGAAGCGACGGTCACGGCTATTCCCCAAGGCGTGGGGCAGGGCCAGATAGCGGTCTCAGGTACGCTGGCGCGGGTCGGTTCGATCGGAGGCGCGAAGGTTTATCCGGCTGCTATTTCGATCCCGAAGACCATCGACCGCAGCCAACTCCGGCTCGGAATGCCGGGCACCGCCACCGTGTTCGCGGACAACGCCGGCGTCATCGGCCTGCTGATGTCGATCCTGGTCTGGATCGGCTCGTATACGGCATATCTATAGACGCCTTCCGTTTCACTCTCGGCTCCAATTGGTAGCCCATCCAGGTATCTCCGGAGAAAAAATGCGTCTTCGATTTGCAGGCGCTTCTGCAGCCATCGTTTCGGTCGTTCTTCTCGTCCAGTTATACTCGGGTGCCCGCAGTTACGCTCAGCAATCGACGGGCCAATTGTTGATATCATCGGGGTTTAATCCCATCGCAGCTACCACGCCGGAGATGTTGAAACGGCTGATGTCATTTCCGACCAATCAGTTTCAGCTACGGCAAAAGGGCGGACGCCCCTACTACGTCTACGCCGATCCCTCCGGATGTACCTGTGCGTATGTCGGCAGCGTGGCCGCGATGGACAAATATCGCGCCAGTTATGGTGCATTGCCGGCAACTGCGCTCTCGGAAAGCGGCTTTACGAATCCGGAGCAAAACCTGATCAACAGCATGGAAAACGATGACGCGTCAGCCCAGTTCAACGATGACGTATTCGGTCCGGACTTTTAGGTTCGCCTGATGCGCTTTCGAGGATGACGGTCCTGCGCTTTCGTGGCACACGCGCCGCGCCACGTGACCGTCGGCGGCGTCACGCCGTTCTGCTGATAGAGACCGACGCTTCAACTCCACGGCGCAAAGGAGGAGAGGTCGATCCAGATAGATCGACGGTGAGGTCGTGTCGAATCAAAGGATACTTTCAATCATTCGGGTGGCATGGCACCCAACGCAGAATGCGCTTATCACGGCCGCGATTGCGCACGAAACTGTCGCGGCGTAACGCCGGTAACTCGGCGGAAGGCGCGAGTAAAATGCGCCGGATCAGTGTAACCGGAGGAGAATGCGATTTCAATAATCTTGGAATCCGTGTCCCGCAAAAGCTTGCTTGCATTCTCGAACCGGATTGTGTCGAGCAGATCCGAGTATGTCATGCCGGCGTACGCGAGTTTGCGTTGTAGGCTTCTCGCGCTCGCGCCAGCCATCTCCGCAACTTCAGCGAGAGCCGGAAGTCCTTGGTCGAGGTAGGACGGCAACATCAACTTGAGCGTTGCGATGATATCATGACCTGACGGGCCAGCCTGACCGTCCGGCAGGGAGAGCACTTTCACCCTTGCACGGTTGGGGAGGCTGAGGAGCGAGATCGGCACGTCGATCCATGATGCGTCCTGTCCAGACAGGAAGCGCGTATTCGGCCAGAATGATTGACACGCAGGGCTCGGCGCATAGCGGGCTTCAAAGGCGATTGTTGCAGGAGCCCAATCCGGTCCGGCGAATTGCTGAACGATGTATATGGGGAAAATATTCTGAAGCCACTGTGAATGCTCGAGATGCAGGAGTCCTTTTGTTCCAGTGAGACTGCTGCAAAACCTCACGTGATCGTCGTGGCGTTCGAGCCAGTTCTTCAAGTTCGAGTCCTCGATCGATGCCCATTTGCAAGCCTGTTACAACGCGACCAACAGCGTTGGGGCATGGCCGATCAGAGTCCGGGTTTTTCGCTCAGGTGACAATAGTGCAGACGTTGGGAAGCGAGGAATCCAAAATCCGGAATACCTTGTGATCTCCGGGCGATTTCCGCGAAGTCGATTGCACGCAGAATCGGAACATAGTGATTGGCTTTCTCTTCCAATGATGTCGGAAGATGAAATTTTGCCAGAAACGAACCCGTCGATGCGCCGATTTCGCTAAGGATATCAACGAAGGGCATGAGGAATTGGCTGCGCGTCAAATGAATATTTGCCACCGAGCCGCCCCTCGATCGCAAAATGAATGCTGCCTGTCGGCGGGAATTTCGCTGGGACCTGGTGTTGGCGTCGCCGTCAAGAAGGAAAGAGTTCGCTACCCCCTCCGGGCATCCACCGTTCTCTGCACCCCAGCGGTCTATTGCGTCGATCAGCGGAGCCGCTCGTTTGATGCGAGCCTTGCCGGCTTTTTTGGCGGCTTATGGCCAGACGGCCAGCAATTCGCTGCATAGGCTTGCTTGAGATCCAAACTACGACCGGAATGGAGGAAAGGTGAGCGCTTCGTTCTGCGTCGCCATGAATTCTCACTCCGTACCCTCGCAATATTGCGTGCGCTCGACAATGTCGAAGAGAGCCGCTGTGTGATCGAAAGATGCCTGGTTTTACCGGACAGTCGGCCACACGGAATACCCATAGCCTCGAAGCATCTGGTATTCTCTAGACGGAGCATGGACTTCGTGCCTCACACCAACAGATGAGAGCCGTCCGTTTGCCTTCGTCCGAGGCGATCCGCACGGCCATTGTCGCGTCGCTGCGACACGGTGACGCAACCATAAATGGCACAGCTCGCGCCTGCAAGATCAGCACGCGGACGTTGCAGCGTCATCTCAGCCGTATGGGCACAAGCTACCGCGCAATGCTTGCGGAGGTTCGCTTGAATATGGCTTGCCAGCTGCTCGCGGACTCGAGCAAGCCTCTGTCAGACATCGCAAAATTCCTCGGCTATTCCAGTGCAAGCAGTTTTAGCCGCACTTTCTCGCGTTTGATGAAGGTTCAGCCCGTTGTCTACAGGCGGCAGCAACTTGCCGGTAAACATCGGCAAGCGCCCCATCGCAGACGACCTTGCGCGATCGATAGCTGAATTATTCCACAAGATTGGCGTGAAATGGCAAGACGCACGATTTGAATCGGAGCGAAACCTTTGGCGAGATTTCGGGGCTCCGCAACGAGCCATTTTGGTTTTGACGTTCTACTGATGCGCTGGGACGCTATGGTGAGCTATCTGGACTGGCCGAAGCAAAAACAGCGCGGCGCAGGCTGGCGAGCACGGTAGGCACCGCGTCATGCAATCACGTCGCCGAGCGCGAGCGGCCGACCGCAGAATCAGCTCCATCCGTTCGCGACAAATAGGAGGAGTTAGGGCCATCCGCCAGACGGCTGCCGTAGCAGCGTCGGCGAACCTTGAGATCGTCCAATCGGCGCATGCGCAGACCTATCTGGGCGCTTACGCCAGTCTCGACCAGCGCATTGTCGAGGCAATCGCAGTGGTGTGCCTGGCACATGGGATAGGTTGATTGTCCAGTCGTCATCGACCCGCGACCAGTCTAGAAATGGTATCCGCGCGACAGCGAGAGGTCTGGCGCGATCTGGTAGGTCAGCCGAGAAATTGGCCGGAGGTGGTCGGAAGGAAGCAGACGAGGGGCACCACGCGCCTGCGGTACGATGCCGGCACCGAAGACGGGCTTTCGATATTCCGCGGCAGAGGTCATTTTCGCCTGATCTGCAGGCGGAGGTCTTTCAACGTTCCGCTTTGTTGGGATAAATCTGCACTCGCCCCCACGGGCTCACGAACTGCCCTATGCGATGGATTGGATAATGTATCGAAGGTTTGGTTGGTGTGGGGAAAAGCGGTAGCGCTCCGGTGACTCGAACCCCCGACAGACCGGCAAGTGCCGAAGGATCATTATCCTCACCATCGGCTCGTGGGACGCGCTCACGTTTGGGATCACACGCCAACCACCGATTGACCATCGAGCCTCGGCCGCAGATCGGCAACGGGGAGAGCATCTCCAACAGATGAGTGAGCGACGAATACATTCACTATCACCAAGTCAGTCTAGCCCATCGAACGGACTGGAATCGGGGTGATGCCATCGTTGGCGAGCGGCAGCCGAAAGGTGATCCGACATAGGAACTTCGCTGGCGACCACTTCACGGCGCACGCGGGATTGTAACGTCGGCTCTCCCTGGGTGATTGGCGGCCCCGGCGGCCTCGAGAGGATCATCGGTTCGGGCTGTCGCCCGCAGCCCAGAATAATCCTCTCGCGCTGCTATCGGACTGCAAATCTCTCGCCGTCGTCATTCTGAATTGCGCGCTAACCTATTGTTCAGTCTGTGGTAAGGTTTTGCCCAGAATTCAGAACGTGCGTTGATATCGCTCAGCGTCCCGCCTGATTTTGATTCCGCCATTCGGAGGTTCGATCCCTCCCGCCCAATCCATTGATATTGTTGAAGAAATCAGATTTTCGGCCTCGGGCGGACCCGCTGGAGTCCGTTGCCCGTTCAGGGACGGTTGCTGTTTCAAGGGGGCTACCCCAAGGCCGATCCCGAGACCGACTCGGGACACCCCAGGACCGGTCATGGAAGGTCGATCCGAGGTCTTTCGATCGACGCTTCTTGTCGCAGGTCGGTCACTGCGGGATTCGTGGCGCCGGCGGCGCGGAGCGGGCGTCAGGCGATCATGCGATCGCCTGGATTGAGCTGGAATAGCTGCTTGCCGGCCGGGTCAGCCCGTAATGGTCGCGCAGCGTCGTGCCGGCGTAGTCGTGACGGAACAGGCCGCGCTTGCGCAGGATCGGGACGACCTGCTCGGCGAAGATATCGAAGCCGCCGGGCAGCCAGGGCGGCATGACGTTGAAGCCGTCGGCCGCTCTGTTCTCGAACCAGGTCTGGATGTTGTCGGCGATCTTTTCCGGCGGCCCGGCGATCACCCAATGGCCGCGCGCGCCGGCCAGGCGTTGCACCAGCTGACGGATGGTCGGTTTCTCGCGATCGACGATGTCGACGACCAGCTTGAACCGGCTGGCGACACCGCGCGCGCCATCGGTGTCGATCAGATGGCGCGGGAAGGGCCCGTCGAGATCGAAGCCGGAGAGGTCGAGACCGATCATCTGGCGCAGCTGCGCCAACGAATATTCCGGCTGGATCAGCGCGTTGAACTCGTCCTGCAGCCGGTCGGCCTCGGCTTGCGTGCTAGCGATGAACGGGCTGATGCCGGGAAGGATCTTGATCTGATCGGGGCTGCGGTCGAAGGCGCGCGCCTGCCGCTTGATATCGGCATAGAACTCCTGCGCGCTGGCCAATGTCTGATGCGCGGTGAAGATCGCTTCCGCGAACCGTGCGGCGAAGGCGCGCCCGTCGTCGGACGAGCCGGCCTGGACATAGACCGGCCGGCCCTGCGGGGGACGCGAGATGTTGAGCGGCCCGCGCACGCGAAAATGCTTCCCGACGTGGTTGATGGCGTGAATCTTCGCCGTGTCGGCGAAGACGCCGGAAACGGGATCGTTGACCAGCGCGTCGTCCTCCCAGCTGTCCCACAGCCTGGTGATGACATCGAGATATTCCCGCGCCCGCTCGTAGCGCTCATGATGCGGGGGATGCTCGGGCAACCCGAAATTCTGCGCCGCCTGTGGCGTGCTCGTGGTCACGATGTTCCAGCCGGCGCGGCCACGGCTGAGATGGTCGAGCGAGGCGAACAGGCGGGCGAGATTGTAGGGCTCCGTGTAGGTCGTCGACGCGGTCGCGATCAGGCCGATGCGCTGGGTGGCGGAAGCGATCGCGGTGAGAAGGGTGATCGGCTCGAGCCGAAATCGCGCTGCGTGGCGGACATTCTCCGCCAGCGCCGGCCCGTCTGCGAAGAACACCGCGTCGAATTTGTGCGCTTCGGCGCGCTGCGCCAGCTCCTGATAGTAGGTGACATCGAGGAGGCGGCTGGAAGCCGAAGCGCTGTGACGCCAGGCCGCCTCATGGTGGCCGTCCGGATAGATGAAGAAGTTGAGGGAAAGCTGCCGTTTGCTCATGGCTGGTACTCGTGCGGGATGATCAGGTCAGGCGGCCGGCGCCGCCTTGCGGGCGAACGCGAAGCGCAGATAGCGTTCCAGCGAGAGGCCTTCGGGCGTGCGCTTGTCCTCGACGAGGTCCGCGAACGCCTGGCGTACCAGCTTGCGCTCGGTCGCCGAGAACGCGTCGAGAAAGTTGCCGAAGGCGCTCGCTTCCGACCAGCGCAGCAGCGAATCCGCATCGGCATGAATGTCGACCAGCGCGCGCAGTTCGCTGCGATAGTCGGTGAACCCGTTGGCTACGAACAGCACTTCGAGCTCCGCATCGGTCGATCCGAGCACCGGACTGGAATCCTGGTGGTGGTCGGCGAGGCCCGCCTTGGCGATGGCCTGGCGGAGCAGCACGCGGGATTGATGTGGCCTTAACGGATCCTGGACGTTCAGGCCGAGGCGGCCGCCCGGTTTGAGCACCCGGTGGATCTCCCGCAGCGCGCGGTCCTTGTCGGCGATCCAGTGAAACACGCTGTTGAGATAGACCGCATCGAACTGTCCGTCGGCGAAGCGCGAAAGGTCTTCACTGCGGCCGGTCTCGAACCGCAGGTTCTCCGACTGTCGCAGCCGCGCGATCTCGATCCGGCCGGCGAGGGGATCGATCCCGATCACGTGGCCCGTCGGCCCGACGAGCCCGGCGACGAATTCCGCAAGCCGCCCGGTCCCGGTTCCGATGTCGAGCACCTGCTCGCCCGATTTGATCGCCAGCGGCCCGATCAGGAACTTGCCATGACGGAATTGAACGAGCCCCGCTTCGTCATAGGAGCGGGCGAGCTCCGGTGTGTCACGCTCGAGGCTGATGATGTTGCCGGGTTGGGGCATTGCTCCGTCCATTGTCGTGCAGCCGCGTGTCGGACGTGGTGCTGTGGTTGCAACAAACTCTACGTCGGTGCTGCTGAAATGAATTTGCGTTGTTGTCCGGGAAGCGAGCATGAACGTTATGAGTTGGTCGCCGGGCGGAGACGAGTGCGATTGCGGTGGCGCCACCGCGCAGTGATTTGGGATGCGCTCGGTGTCGATCGCCGCAATTTTGCTCGTCGCGTCGGGTCGGAAGCGGTCGATCCCGAGGCGATCGCCGCAAATTTTTCAGCGCGCGCGCGGCTGACGAAGCGATCGTTGCGCGCGGGCGAAAACAAAGCTGGTTTCGTTTCATTGACTGAACATCGCCCGCTCTTACGATTTGCAACGTCAAAGCGAGGTCGTTCTCCATGCCGCAATCCGATCCCGACAGCGTCGCCCGCGAAGCCCTTCGCCTGATCGGGGCCGACCCGCAGAATTGGGTTCCGGATCGCGACGGCATCGATCACAATGTCGTCGTGGTCGGTGGCGGGCAGTCCGGCTCCGCGTTTGCCTTCGCGCTTCGGCGCGCGGGGATCGGCAAGGTCTCGGTGATCGATGCCGCGCCCGACGCGGCAAGGTCGGGCGTGTGGCTGACCAGCGCGCGCATGTACAAGCTGCGGACGCCGAAGACGCTTCCGGGGCCCGAGCTGGGCCTGCCGGGGCTCGGTTTCCAGGCCTGGTACGAGGCACGCCACGGCGCGGCCGCCTATGACGCGCTCGATCGCATTCCGCGGCTTGATTGGGCGGCGTATCTCGACTGGTACCGCAAGGTCACCGGTGTCGCGATCCGCTACGGAACGCGGCTGCTCCGCGTCGAGCCTGCCGACGGCCACTTGCGACTGCATCTGGAACGGAGTGGCGCGCCGATTGTCGAGACCACGCGGAAGCTGGTGCTCGCCACGGGCTTCGCCGGGAGCGGCGGTGCTTATGTCCCCGAGGCTTTGCAAGGCCTGCCGAAGCGATTGTATGCGCATTCATCCGAGACGATCGATTTCAGGAGTCTGCGAGGCCTGTCGGTCGCCGTGATCGGCAGCGCCGCATCGGCTTTCGATGCCGCGGCAGTCGCGCTGGAGGCCGGCGCCCGCGATGTTCACCTGTTCGCGCGGCGGCAGACGTTGGCGTCGTTGCCGGTGATCCGGATTCGCGGCTACCCGGGGGCCTACGACAATTACGGTGCGCTGCCGGACCCGGTGCGCTGGCACCAGGCAATCCGCTTTCGACTGGCCGGCTCGACGCCGCCGCCGGATGCGATCTCGCGGGCGGTGTCGTTCCCCAATTTCCATCTGCATTTGAACGCGCCGTGGACCTCGGCACGGTTGCAGGGCGTGCGTCCCGTTGCGGAGACGGCCCACGGCGCGTTCGCGTTCGACTTTGCGATCGCCGCCACCGGCTATTCGGTCGATCTCGGGACCCAGACCGAGCTGCGCGATTTCGCGGACGAGATCCAGCTTTGGCGCGATCGCTTCACGCCGCCCGATGACGAGCGGGACGAGACGCTGGCCGCCTATCCTTATCTCGGATCGGCGCATGAATATCTGGAGAAGGTACCGGGCCGCGCGCCGTATCTGAGGGACATCCACGTGTTCAATCCCGCGGCCTTTGTCAGCTTCGGCTTGCCGGTCGGGGACGTTCCGAGCTTCAAGCGCGATATTCCATCGATCGTGGCGCGGATCAGCCGCGATCTGTTCCTGGCGGATATCGCCGCCCATGAAGCACGCATCAACGGGACGATCGCCGAGGATTTTGCGCCGGATCTCTATGCGTCGGCGATCTGGCGGCCGCCGGAGTACGTGGCAGCGGAGTAACGCCCACCCACAAACGATGCCATCAATCTCCGCCGTCGCTCACGCGACCGGCGCATGGCGGAGCCTTGTCCAGGGATCGCATGATGAGAGCAGGATCATGAGCAGCACCACGACCATCGACAACGTCATTCCGCGCGCGGACATCGTCAAACGAGCAGCCCGGCTCGGCGCCGAGATCAGGAACATCAAGCTGTCGGGCGACCTGTCCGACGAGGTCGTGCGTGCCGTCAACCAGGTGCTGCTCGAGCACAAGGTGATCTTCTTCCGCGACCAGGAGCACCTCGATGACGCCGAGCAGGAGCGCTTCGCCGTGCGGCTCGGCAAGCTGGTGCCGCATCCGACCATCGGTCCGTCGAAGGGGACATCGTCGATCCTGGATCTCGATTCGGGACGCGGTGGCGGACGCGCCGACCAGTGGCACACGGACGTGACCTTCGTCGATGCCTATCCGAAGATCTCGGTGCTGCGCGGCGTGGTGATCCCGCCCTATGGCGGCGATACCGTCTGGTCGAACACTGCCGCTGCCTATCTCGATCTGCCGGCGCCGCTGCGCAGGCTCGCCGACGAACTCTGGGCGGTGCACAGCAATGCCTATGATTACGCCGTGAAGTCGCGTGCGACCGAAGCGGACAGAAAGCATTTCGACGAGGTGTTCACCGGCACGGTCTACGAGACCGAACATCCGGTGGTGCGGGTTCATCCGGAGACCGGCGAGCGCACGCTCGTCCTCGGCAATTTCGTGCAGCGCTTCGTCGGCTTGCCGAAATATGACGGCCAGAAACTCTTCGACCTGTTCCAGTCGCATATCACGGCGCCCGAGAACACGGTGCGGTGGAACTGGAAGGCCGGCGACGTCGCGATCTGGGACAACCGCGCCACGCAGCACTATGCGGTCAACGACTACGGCGATCAGCATCGCGTGGTGCGCCGCGCCACGATCGATGGGGAGGTCCCGGTTTCGATCGACGGCCGTCACAGCGTGACGCGCATCAAGACATCAAAGCCGCAGACCGCGAAGGCAGCCTAATTCAGCTCTGGGAAAGTCACCACGATGAACGCATTGATTCGACTTCTTCGCTCGCGGCGTCTCGCCGCGCGCGCGGCCGCGCGTGCCTTGTTCGCCGTCGCCGTCGCAATGGGCCTTGCGGCCCCGGCCTTCGCCGAGCCGCCGCTCGAGAAGACCGAGATCCGCTACCAGGGCTGGGCCGGGCAGGTCACGTTCACTGAGCTTGCCGAAGACCTCGGCTATCTCGCGCCGCTGAAGCTGAAATGGGTCGGCAACACCATCAGCGGACCGCAGGACATCCAGACCGTCGTCACCGGCGATATCGACATCGGAGGCGCGTTCTATGGCGCCATCCTCAAGCTGATCGCGGCGAAAGCGCCGATCAAGGCGGTGGTCGGCTATTACGGCTCCGACGCCAACACCTATCAGGGCTACTTCGTCAAGGACGACAGTCCGATCAAGACGGCACGCGACCTGATCGGCAAGAAGGTGGCGGTCAATACGCTGGGCGCCCATCTCGAATTCGCGCTCCGCGAATATCTGGCGCGCAATGGCCTCAGCGCCAGCGAGGCGAGGCAGGTGACGCTGGTGGCGATACCGCCGGTGACCGGAGAGCAGGCGTTGCGCCAGGGCCAGGTTGAGGTGAGCACGCTCAGCGGCGTGCTGCGCGACAAGGCGCTGGAGCGGGGCGGCATCCATTCGTTGTTCAACGATACCGATCTGTTCGGCCAGTTCACCGGCGGCGCCTATGTGCTGCGGGACAAGTTCATCAAGGACAATCCGAATGCGTCGCGCAAGCTGGTCGAGGGCATCTCGCGCGCGATCCAATGGGCCCAGACCACGCCACCGGCGGACGTCCGGGCCCGTTTCGAGCGGATCATCGCCGAACGCAAACGCAACGAGGACGGCTCCTCGATCAAGTACTGGAAGAGCACCGGTGTCGCGAGCAAAGGCGGCGTGATCTCGGATGCCGAGATCCAGGTGTGGATCGACTGGCTCGTGAAGGACGGGCTGTTCAAGCCCGGCCAGATCAAGGCCGCCGACACCTACACCAATGAGTTCAACCATTTCCGTCCCGGCAAGACGGCGGAGGCGCGATGACGACCCCGGTCAAGATCCGCTTCGAGCAGGTCCGCAAGGAGTTCGTCGCGCGAGGCGAGGGCGGCCGCCCGGCAGGCCGTTTCACCGCACTGGAGGACGTCACGCTCGACGTTCGTGCTGGCGAATTCCTCGCGCTGGTCGGACCGAGCGGCTGCGGTAAATCGACCTTGCTCGATCTGCTGGGCGGCCTGACGGCGCCGACCAGCGGCCGCATCCTGCTCGATGGCCGGCCGATCGGCGGCCCCGGTCGCGACCGCGGCATCGTGTTCCAGCAATATGCGTTATTTCCCTGGCGAACCGCCGTCCAGAACGTCGAGTTCGGGCTCGATATCGCCGGATTGAAGCAGAGGGAGCGACAGGAGATCGCGCGGCACTTCCTCGACCTGGTCGGGCTGACCGGCTTTGCCGATCGCTATCCGCACGAACTTTCCGGCGGCATGAAGCAGCGCGTCGCGATCGCGCGGAGCCTTGCCTACGATCCGGAGGTCCTGCTGATGGACGAGCCGTTCGCCGCGCTCGATGCCCAAACGCGCGAGACGCTGCAGGGCGAATTGCTGCGGATCTGGCGCACCACCGGCAAGACCATCGTCTTCATCACCCATGGCATCGACGAGGCGGTGGTGCTCGGTCAGCGCGTCGCGGTGATGACGTCGCGCCCGGGCCGGATCAAGCAGGTGATCGCAATCCCGGACGCGCTTCGCAGCGAGGCCGAGGACGTGCGTTCGCTGCCGGAGTTCGGTCACGTCAGGCACGAGATATGGAGCCTGCTGCGCGAGGAAGTGCAGAAGGCCCAGCAGGGACAGTTGGCGGGCAGCGTGCGTCGCGCCGGCCGCGGGGTGGAGGAGGCTGCGCATGTCTAGTCTGGAGATGTTGACCCTGCTGGAGCTTGGTTATGGCCGGCGGGAGACCGGCGCGGACGGCAAGGCATCGACGGCGGTCCGGATGCGCGCTGCCCTTCGCCTGCTGGCCTCCGCGGGTCGCCGGTCCCTGCTGCTGATTGCCCTGTTGGCGGTGTGGGAAGCGGCGCCGAGGCTCGGTCTGATCGACGCCGTGTTCCTGCCGCCGTTCTCCGAGGTGATCGCGGCCGGCTGGCAGTTGGCGCAGACCGGCGAGCTCTATGACGACGTTTCGGCCAGCCTGCTGCGGGCGTTGAGCGGGTTTCTGATCTCCGTCGCACTGATCGTGCCGCTGGGCCTTGCGGTCGGCTGGTATGCCCGGCTCGGCGACCTCCTGAGCCAGTTCATCGAGATCTGCCGCAACACCGCGCCGTTGGCGCTGCTGCCGGTGTTCATCCTGCTGCTCGGCATCGGCGAGCTCTCGAAGATCACGATGGTGGTCTATAGCTGTGCCTGGCCGTTGCTGCTTAACACGATCGCGGCGGTGAAGCAGGTCGACCCGCTCCTGATCAAGTCGGCGCGGACCATGGGTGCAAGCCCGCAGCAGCTGTTCCGGAAAGTGATCCTGCCGGCCGCGCTGCCGACCATCTTTGTCGGCATTCGCCTCGCCAGCGCCTCGGCCATGCTGGTGCTGGTGGCGTCCGAAATGGTCGGCGCCAAGGCCGGGCTCGGCTATCTCATCATCAACAGCCAGTACAGCTTCCTGATCCCGCAGATGTATTTCGGCATCCTCGCGATCACCGTGATCGGATTGGTGTTCAACACCGTCCTCGAGGCGCTGGAGCGGCGCTTCATGCGCTGGAAGGCACCGGTGACGGCGTGAGGCGTGTGATCAGGTACCGCCCGGACTGTTCCGGGCGGTGGCCTGGGTGATGACACTGTTCGGTGCCACGTCGCGGGTGAGCCAGACATTGCCGCCGATGGTCGACCCGCGGCCGATCGTGATGCGGCCGAGAATGGTCGCGCCGGCGTAGATCACGACATCGTCCTCGACGATCGGATGGCGCGCATCGCCCTTGATCAGGCTGCCTTCGTCGTCGGTGGGAAAGTGCCGCGCGCCGAGCGTCACGGCCTGATAGATGCGGACATTGTTGCCGATGATGGCGGTTTCCCCGATCACGACGCCGGTGCCGTGATCGATGAAGAAGCCGGAGCCGATGCTGGCGCCCGGATGGATATCGATGCCGGTTCGCGCATGGGCGATCTCCGACATCAGGCGGGCGATCAACCGCGCGCCGAGCCGGTACAGCAGATGCGCGAGGCGATGGTGGATGACCGCGGTCATCCCGGGATAGCCGATCAGGATCTCCGGGAAGTTCCGGGCGGCCGGATCGCCGACGAAGGCCGCGCGCAGATCGTTGATCAGCAGCCCCCGGACCTGCGGCAATTGCGATGCGAATGCGCGTGTCAGCTCGACCGCCTCTTCGGCCACGAAGCCCGGTTCGAGCTCGTCGCCGACGAACAGCGCGCCGCGGTGGATCTGGGCGCTGAGCGAGTCCAGTGCCATGCTCAGCTTGTTGCCGACGAAATAGTCGATGTTCTCGCCGTCGAGGTCCGACTGCCCGTAATGCCGTGGAAACAGCGCCTCGGTGAGGCCGTCGAGAATCGCCTCGAGCGCATCGCGCGAGGGGGCGCGCCGCGCTTCGCCGTCCTGCCGGATGCTGTGGGTCTCCTCGCGGGAAACGCGCAGCTCGGCGACGATGCGGTCGAGTTGCCAGCGGCCGGGCGGACTTCCTGCCGGCCCCACCGATGAGGGCGGCGATTGCGGCGGCGTTTCGCGCTTCATTGGCTGCTCCGGGTCTATCGGACGTGTGCAAGGGGAATGCTGACTTCGGCCAGAAGATCGAGGTCGGCCTCGTGATCGATCTGGACATACTGTCCGTTCCAGTAGGTGAGGCCGGACAGCCGGTGTGAGAGCTCCATGCTGGAAAGGCGGCCGACGATGATGCCGTGCGAATGCCGCTCGATGATCTCCTCGACCTGGCATTCGACCATCGCCAGCGAGCGTTCGAGCAGCGGCACGCCGGATGGACCGTGAGACCAGGCGATGCCGTCGAAGCGCTCGCGGCCTTTCAGGCGGCCATTGCTGAAGCGCTCCGCCAGCGCCTGCTGGTCGGAGCCCAGGATGTTGACGCCGAACAGCCGGTGACGGGCGATCGGCGCAAAGGACGAGGCCTGGCGGTTGATGCTGACCAGCAGCCGGGGCGGCGCCGCGCTGAGCGAGGTCAAGGAGGTGACCGTCATGCCGGTGATGTCTTCGCCCTGTCCGGCCGTGATGATGCAGACGCCGCCGGCGAGGCGGCGCATGACCAGCCGAAACTGGCGTTCGATCTCGTTCGCGGCATCGACGAGGTGGATGTCCGGCTTGCTCATCGGGTCTCTCCCTCTCCTTGCCTCGCCGGATCGGACCTTCGGTCAGAAGAAGCCCTTGGCTGGCAGTGGCGTTCCGCTGATCTCGTATTGGCCGATCGAGCGGGCCTTGAAGGTATTTGGATTGTGCGAGGCGAGTGTCCGTGCGTTGCGCCAGTGCCGATCGAAATTGGTCGACTTCTTGGTGGCGGAGGCGCCGCCGACGTCGAACAGCAGGCTGCCGCCGCGGATCGCGAATTCGTCCGCGACGATCTTGGCCTTCGCCGAAAGCAGCGCAGCACGGTGCGCAGCCTCGGCCGCGCTGGCGTCGCCGGCGTCAAACGCATCGGTCGCAACATCGAGCGCTTCGGCCGCCGCCAGCACGACGGTTTCGGCGGCAAACGCGCCGCTTGCGATCTGGCCGATGGTTTGTTGCAGCAGCGGGTCGTCGACCGGTGTTTCGCTCGGGGCGTAGTAGAACGTCCGCTTGCGGGATCGCACCAGGGCGGCGGCGTCGCGCAGGATTGCGCGTGAGATGCCGGCGTTGATCGCGGTCAGGAACAATTGCGCGAATGTGTTGGCGTAGGCGATGCCGTAGCCGGCATCCGGGGCATCGAACACCACCTCCTGGCGCTTGACGCGGACGTTGCGAAAATGACTGGTGCCGGTCGCGGTCAGCCGTTGCCCCAGCCCGTCCCAATCGTCGATCAGATCGATGCCCTCGCGCTTGATCGGGATCAGGACCGCAGCGTTGGCGCCGGACGTATCGGCCGTGCGTACCAGGACGTAGTCGGAATAGAGCGTGCCCGTGCTGTAATATTTCGTGCCGTTCAGCACATAGTCGTCGCCGTCGGCGGTCAGCGTGGTATTCGGCGTCACGTTGCCGACCTTGGGCGTATCGAGCTCGGTCGCCGCAAGCCCGACGATCGCGCCGTCGGCGACCGCCTTCTGCCACTGCCGGTGCTGATCGTCGTTCGGCCGGCGTACCAGGCGCTCGACCACGCTGAAATGGTTGCGCAGGATGTGCGCGACGTTGGCGTCGGCTTCTCCCAGCCGAATGACGATCTCGAAAAGGCTGCGGATCGATGCACCCGCACCGCCGGCATCGGTGGGAAGCCGCAGGGCACCAAGGCGGGCATTGCGGATGAGATCGATCTCGGGGAAGGGCAGGACGCGCTCGCGCTCACGATCGCTGGCGCCCTCTGCGATGCGGCTGAGGAGCGCGTCGATGTCGGGTGCATGGGTGCTGAGGCGATCGGACGGCTGCAGCGAGGTGGCAGATACAGGCTTGTTCATTGAATGACCCCGGATGGCGTTGGTCGAAAAATCTGGTTCAGAGTTGCGCGAGGTGATCGGTGACCTTGACCGGCTCGGGCAGCACCTTGCGCGCGACCAGCCAGTCGGCGGCCTTTTGCAGCTCGGACAGGAATTTCTCGTCATTGACCGGGAAGTAGCGGTACTTCCGGTCAAGCGCGACGAACTGGTCGCGCACCTGGTCGCTGTACTTGCCGGCCTTCTGCGCGATGTACTCGGCGTCCTTGCTGTTCTCGGAAATCCATTTTCCCTCGGCGCGGAAGGCGTCGTTGACGGCGCGCACCAGCCCGGGGTTCTCCGTCGCGAACTTCCTTGTGGTCAGGTACGACGTGTAGTCGATCTGGAAATCCAGGTCGCGTCCCTCGAGGAAGATGTCGTGCGCCTTGTAGTCGAGCCGGGCGATGTCGACGCCGGGGCTCCACATCGACCACGCATCGACCTTGCCGGAGGCGAGGGCCGGTGCTGCGTCAGGCGGGTTGAGGTAGACGAACTTCACCGCGGAGCGATCGATTTTGTGCTTCTCAAGCGCGGCCACCAGCAGGAACTCGCCGAGGCCGGAGCGGTTCACCGCAACCGACTTGCCAACGAGATCCTCGACCTTGTTGATGCCGGAATCATCCCGCGCGATGATCGCGGTGGTGCGGGGCTCGTAGACCACGAACTGCGTGAAGACGAGCGGCGAGCCGGCGATGATCGCGGCCAATGCCGGCGTCGTGCTGCCGCCGAAGCTGAAATCCGCGCTGCCGCCGGTCACGGCCTGCAGCGTTGGGGCATGGTTCGGAAACGGACCGAGCCATTCCACCTTGATGCCGTCCTTGGCGAGATGCTTCTCGAACTCTCCGCGCTCCCTGGCGATCAGGTTGAGGCCGCTGAGGCCCCAGGTGAGACGAACGGTATCGGTGACCCGTCCGGTGGCCGATTGCGCTGTCTCCGGAAGGTTGAAGCCGGCGAGGGCACCGATGCCGAACGCGGCGCCGCCGAGGAAGCCACGGCGGGAAGGTTTTGCGATGGGGCGAGGCATGAAGCGGTCCTTCAGAAGATTCAAGCGGGGATAGGGTGAACGGCACCGACGCCGAGCTCTGCCAGTAGCTCGGTGCGGGCAATCGATGCGCTGCCGCGACCGTTCGTGCGATGCTGGAAGGCGATCCGGCCTTCGCGCATCACCAGGATGCGGTCGGCCAGCGCGATCGCCTCGTCGACATCATGAGTGACCAGGAGCACGCCGGGCCGATGCGTTGCCACCAGGTCGCGCACCAGCTCGTGCATGCGGATCCGGGTCAGCGCATCGAGTGCGGCAAAGGGTTCGTCAAGCAACAACAGTTCCGGCTCCTGCACCAGCGCGCGTGCCAGGGCGACGCGTTGCGCCTGTCCACCGGAGAGATTGCGCGGCCAGTCGTCGAGCCGGTCGCCGAGGCCGACTTCAGCCAGCGCCGTCGCGGCGCGACCGCGTGGATCGTCGGCTTTGAGGCCGAGCGAGACGTTGCGCCACAGGCTGTCCCACGGCAGCAGCCGATGCTCCTGGAACACGACCGCGGGGCGGCGCGGCGCCGCGATGCGCCCGCCGTCGATCGGGTCGAGGCCGGCCAGCGCCCGAAGCAGCGTGGTCTTGCCGCAGCCGCTCTCGCCAAGCAGTGCGACGAACTCGCCGCGCTCGATGCGCAGATTGAGGCTCTCGATCACGACGCGTTCGCCGTAGGCGCGGCGCAGGTTGGTCACCACCACGGCAGGTGACGTCGCGGTCGAAGACGGCACGACGTGCAAGGTCATCGCGCGCCTCCATAGTTCGGATGCCAGGCCAGCAGCCGTCGCTCCAGGAAACGCGCGATGCCGTCGGCGGCGACGCCGATCAGGGCATAGATGACGATCGTCAGCACGATCACGTCAGTGCGCAGGAATTCCCGCGCATCCATCGCCAGGAAGCCGATGCCGGATTGCGCGCCGATAGTCTCGGCAACCACCAGCGCCAGCCACGCGGTGGCCAGCGCATAGCGCACGCCGGTCAGAATCGACGGCAGCGCCCCCGGCAGGACGATGCGCCGGATCAGCTCCAGCGTGCCGAGGCCCTGGACGCAGCCGAGCTCGAGCAGCTTCGGATCGACCTGCCGGATTCCGAGCGTGGTGTTGACGTAGATCGGAAAGGTGACGCCGAGCGCGACCAGGAAGATCTTCTCGGCCTCGCCGACGCCCAGCCAGACGATGACGAGCGGCACCCCCGCGAGGAAGGGGATAGCGCGGATCATCTGGACGCTGCGATCGATCATTGCCTCGGCGATCCGCGAGAAGCCGACAAGGATGCTGAGCAGGAAGCCGATGCTGCCGCCGATCGCAAAGCCGATCGCCGCGCGCAACAGGCTGACGCTGAGATCGTTCAGCAGGCTTCCGGAGCTGATCAGCTTGAATGCGGTCCTGACGACCTTGCTCGGCGCCGGCAAGACTTGCGGCGACAACCAGCCGGCCTGCGACAGCAACTCCCAGACGATGACGATCACCGCGGGCGCAAGCCACGACAGCAGTTGCAGGCCGCGTCGGCCGATCTCGAACTGCCTGGTTCGGGAGGGCGCGGCCGTGCGGTCGTCATTCGGCGAAGTATCAAATGCGACCGATGCAGCGGCCTGTTCGAGGTTGCTCAAGGTTAAGTCCGTCCTCGTTCATCGACATGGGTGATCGTCGTTGATCACGCATGGCACAGGTCAACGATCACGCGATCGGCATCGCGCCGCTCTCGTGAATGTAAGCGTCGTTCAGACGCTACAAACTCTCCCACGATTTTCAGCCAACAGAAATAGAGCGGTTTTCCAATTGTCGTTGGTTCCGGAGTTTTCTGGTTTATCCGCGTGCGCGGCGCGACAAGGAAAATCTTTTGATGCGCCGTTGCTTGCTATCGCGCCGCACTTGGCGTGAAACAGCTCACACGTGACGTAGAGAATGTTGGAGATCGCAATGACGACACGACCGCTCCGCTTCGGCATCTGGGCGTTGGTGCACGGCTCGCGCGCCGCCTATCAGGATCCGGAAGAGCCTTATGATGCGTCATGGGAACGCAACCGCGATCTCGTGCTTGCGGCCGAAGCGCTCGGCTACGACTCGACGCTGATCGCGCAGCACACGATCAACCCGCATCAGGAAGACCTCGACCAGCTCGAGGCCTGGAGCGCGGCGGCTGCGATTGCGGCGCTGACCGGCAAGATCGAGATCATCGCCGCCATCAAGCCCTATCTCTATCATCCGGTCGTGCTCGCCAAGCTGGCGCTCGGAATCGAGAACATCAGCCGCGGCCGCTTTGCCATCAACCTCGTCAACGCCTGGAACCGGCCCGAGCTCGACAGGGCGGGGATCGGTTTCGCCGAGCATGACGCCCGCTATGCTTATGGCCGTGAATGGATCACGGTGGTGTCGCGGCTGATGCAGGGCGAGCGGTTGACCTACAAGGGCGAGCATTTCGACGTGCGCGACTATCTGCTGCGGCCGACCAGCCTCTATCGCGACCGGCCGCTGATCTATGTCGGCGGCGAATCCGAACCTGCGCGCGCATTGGTCGCGGATCACGGCGACGTCTGGTTCATCAATGGGCAGCCGCTGGAGGATGTCGCCGGCCTGATTGCCGATGTCGCGGCCCGGCCGCGGGCGTCGGCACCGCTTCGCTTTGGTCTGTCGGCCTTCGTGATCGCGCGCGAGACACAGGCTGAAGCCGAGGCCGCCTATGAGCGGTTGCTTGAGCTGTCAAGGAAGGACGCGCCGATCAAGGCGATCCAGAAACAGAACACCGATCCGAAGGTTGTGATGATGCAGACGATGCAGAAATCGGCGCGGGTCGGCAGCAATGGCGGTACCGCGGCCGGCCTCGTCGGCAGCTACGACGCGGTGGCGGACCGGATCAAGGCGTTCCATGCCGCGGGCATCGAACTGTTCATGCTGCAGTTCCAGCCGTTCGAGGCAGAGATGGAGCGTTTCGCCAGAGAGGTCATCCCGCGCGCGCGCGCCGCGTCTGCGGTCGGCGAAAAGCCGCCATTGTCGGCTAGCGGGCGCTGACGAGATCAGGCGCCCGCTGCGGCCGTCGCCTGCCGCGCAAAGCGGCTGGCCGGTCGCGGCAGGCCGAGATGATCGCGCAGCGTGGTCCCGGCATAGTCGCTGCGGAACAGGCCGCGGCGCTGCAGGATCGGCACCACCGTGTCGACGAAGACCTCGAGCCCCGTCGGCAAGACGTCCGGCATCAGGTTGAATCCGTCGGCTGCGCCGGCTCTGAACCAGGCCTCGATGTCGTCAGCGATCTGCTCGGGCGTGCCGACGATGATCCGGTGCCCGACGCCGCCGCCAAGCGCACGCAGCAGCTGACGGACCGTGAGATTGCCGCGGCGGGCGAGATTCACCGTGCCCTGGAACATGGTGTGGTTCGCATTGGCCGGCAGCGGCAACGGATCGGGCAGGGGCGCGTCGAGTGCGAGGATCTCCGGGTCGACTTGCAGCGTGCTGGCAAGGCGAGCGAGGCTGTATTCGATTGGGACCAGCTCCCAGAGATCATCCTGCCGCCGCCTGGCTTCGGCCTCAGTGCTTCCGATCACGGTTGCAAGCCCCGGCAGGATGACGATGGAGTCGCCAGCGCGGCGGTAGGCCGTGGCGCGAGCACGCAGATCGCGCGCGTAGGCGACACCCTCATCGATGTTCTGCGCAAGCGTGAACACCGCCTCGGCCTGCGCGGCTGCGAGATCGCGGCCATCGCTTGATCCGCCGGCCTGCACGGTCACGGGACGCCCTTGCGGCGAACGCGGAACATTGAGCGGTCCGGCGACCGTGTAATGCGAACCGCGATGCGCGATCGGATGCACTTTCGAGGTGTCGACGAATCGTGCGGTCGCCTTGTCGCCGATGAAGGCGTTGTCTTCCCAGCTGTCCCACAATGCGTGCACGACCTCGGCGAATTCCTTGGCGCGCTCGTAGCGCGCCTTGTGCTCGAGCACGCTGGATAGGCCGAAATTGCGGCTGGCGGCGGCGTCCGCCGTGGTGACGGCATTCCAGCCGGCCCGGCCGCCGCTCGCCAAATCCAGCGTCGCGAAGCGGCGCGCGATGTTGTAGGGCTCGTTGTAGGTCGTCGACGCCGTTGCGATCAACCCGATATGGCTGGTCGCGGCGGCGACGGTCGCCAGCACGATGGTCGGCTCCATCGACATGAATGAGCGATAGTCGATCCGGTCCGTGATCGCCGGCGTATCGGCCAGGAAGATCGCATCAAGCTTGCCGCGCTCGGCGATCTTCGCCACCCGAACGTAGTGCCCGACGTCAAAGCAGGCGCGCGGATCGCTTTCCGGCAGCCGCCAGGCCGACGCATAGACGCCCGAGTGCAGCAGATTGACGTTGAGATGAAGCTGACGTTGCGACATGGCGGCCGTGTGCGCTGAGTGGATGGACCAACGACATATCGCCGCGATGCCTGCAAGAAAACGCGCCGCGGGCATTCGCGTGCAAAAAGAAATATCCGCCTTCACGGAAGCACTGCGCGCGCGATCCATACCGTGCCGTCCGGCGGGAACGAAACATCCGCCATGCCGCAACAGGAATCTTCTTCGTCCGGTTATGACGATGAAAGCTTCGTCCAATTCTGCGCAAATATCTGAAATTGCCAGCGCTAACCGGTCGCGCAACGATACCGCTGCGGCGCGATCTGCGGTCGCATTCGATTTCGGCCGGAGGCGCGAACCCATGACGAGCAAAGCCCATCGCGCGGAGCGCGTATTCGCGCCGACCGGATCCGTCGAGTTCGATGCCGACGTGCTGGTGCTCGGCGGCGGGCCGGCAGGCACCTGGGCTGCGGTCAGCGCGGCGGAACGCGGGGCGCGCGTGGTGTTGGCCGACAAGGGATTCTGCGGCACGTCGGGCGCGACGGCCGCGGCCGGCACCGGCGTCTGGTACGTCGATCCGGATCCGGCACAGCGCGAGGCCGCGATGGCCAACCGCGAGAAGCTGGGCGGCCATTTGCAGGATCGCCGCTGGATGGCGCGCGTCCTCGACCGGACCTATCAGCAGAGCAACCGGCTCGCGGATTGGGGCTATCCCTATCCCGTCGACGATCGCGGCAGGTCGCAGCGCAATTCGCTGCAAGGACCGGAATACATGCGGCTGATGCGCAAGCGCACCAAGCAGGCGGGCGTCACCATCCTCGATCACAGCCCGGCCCTGGAGCTGCTGGTGGATGGCGACGGTGCGGTCGCCGGCGCCAGCGGCGTGCGCCGGCAAAAGCATGACCGCTGGATCGTGCGCGCCAAGGCCGTGGTGATCGCGACCGGCGGATGCGCGTTCCTGAGCAAGACGCTGGGCTCGAACGTGCTGACCGGCGACGGGTATCTGATGGCCGCCGAGGCCGGTGCCGATTTCAGCAGCATGGAGTTTTCCAACCCTTACGCGATATCCGCGGCCTTCGGCTCGGTGACCAAGACGCTGTTCTTCGGTTGGGCGACCTTCAGCCACGAGGACGGCAGCGTCGTCCCGGGCGCGGCGTCGAAGGGCGGCCGGTCGGCGATCGCCCGCGCGCTGCTGCGGGGCCCGGTCTATGCGCGGCTCGACAAGGCCGACGATGACGTGCAGCGTCACATGCGCGCGTCGCAGCCGAACTTCTTCCTGCCGTTCGACCGGACCGGGATCGACCCGTTCACGGATCGCTTTCCGATCACCTTGCGCCTGGAGGGCACGGTGCGTGGCACCGGCGGCCTGCGCATCGTCGACGACAGCTGTGCGACCAGCGTCGCGGGCCTCTATGCCGCCGGCGATGCGGCCACGCGCGAATTGATCTGTGGCGGCTTCACCGGTGGCGGGAGCCACAATGCGGCCTGGGCGATCTCGTCGGGGACCTGGGCCGGGCAGGGTGCCGCAACCTATGCCAGCCAGCTTGCCGCGCCGGCCCGGCGACAATTGTCATCCGCCGGAACCATCGCTTTCCGCAGCCGCTCCCAACGTGCATTCGAGCCGGCCGCGCTGGCGAAGGACGTCCAGGCCGAAGTATTTCCATACGAGCTGAACTACTTCCGTGAAGCGACACGGCTGCAAGGGTCGCTGGCGCGTCTCGACGCAGCCTGGCGCGACGCGTCCGATGCAGACGCCGCCGGCAAGGCCGATATCCTGCGCGCCCGCGAAAGCGCGGCGATGCTCGCGACCGCGCGGTGGATGTATCGCAGCGCGCTTGACCGCCAGGAAAGCCGCGGCATGCATCGCCGCGACGATTTCCCCGATCAGGACGAGCGGCAGCGCCACTACGTGACGACCGGCGGCCTTGACGAGGTCTGGACCGATATCCGGCCGCATGCCGAGGCGTCGTTTGCGGAGGCCGCGGAATGATCGAGGTCATCGACGCCGAGCGCTGCACGTCCTGCGACATCTGCGTGAATGTGTGCCCGACCAACGTTTTCGACAAGACGGACGGAATTCCGGTCATCGCCCGGCAGAGCGATTGCCAGACCTGCTTCCTTTGCGAGCTTTACTGTCCCGAGGATGCGCTCTATGTCTCTCCGTTCGCGGACGACGCGCAGGCGATCGACGTGATCGCCCTCAAGCAGACCAATGCGATGGGGAGCTACCGCCGCGCCGTCGGCTGGACCGACGACACGCGGGACCGCCGCGCCGTCGACCGCAGCTACCTGCTCTTTGGTCATTGAGTTCCGGGCGATCCCGGACCGACCGAAGCATTGCCAATTGGACCAACTGGATGAACGTGCATCAATCCCTGACGACGGCGCGGCCCGTCGAACCGCATCCGTCGCCGGTGCCGCAGCCCGCCGCGAGCGACGCCATGGTGCGGTTCGAGACGGTCTCGAAGATCTATCCCGCCTACCGTGACAAGCCGAGCGTACGCGCGCTGCAGGATATCGATTTCGCGATCCCGCGTGGCTCGATCACCGGTGTGATCGGCCGCTCCGGCGCCGGCAAATCGAGCCTGGTGCGGCTCATCAACGGCCTGGAGAAGCCGTCGACGGGACGTGTCGTCGTCGATGGCCGCGACATCTCCGCGCTCGCCGGCCGGGAGCTGCGCCTGGCACAGCGCTCGATCGGCATGATCTTCCAGCATTTCAACCTGCTGTCGTCGCGCACCGCCGCTGATAACATCGCGCTGCCGCTGGAGATCGCCGGCTGGTCGAAGGCCGACATTGCGGTCCGGGTGGCGGAGTTGCTCGAGCTGGTCGGCATCGCCGACAAGTTCGATCGGTATCCGTCCGAGCTGTCCGGCGGCCAGAAGCAGCGCATCGGCATCGCCCGCGCGCTCGCGACCCGTCCGAACGTCCTGTTGTCCGACGAGGCGACCTCGGCGCTCGATCCGCAGACCATGCGGGCGATCCTGGATCTGTTGGCAAGCATCAATCGCGAGCTCGGCGTCACGATCGTGTTGATCACCCACGAGATGTCGGTGGTCCGCCAGCTCGCCAGGGAAATCGTGGTGGTCGACGGCGGCCAGATCGTCGAACGCGGCCATGTTGCCGACATCTTCACGCATCCGAGGCATCCGGTCACGCAGGCCTTCCTGTCGGAGGCCGTCGGCGACAGCCTCCCGGTGTCGCTGACCAGCCGCCTGCTGCGACAGCCCGTTGCGGGCGGGCAGGCCGTCATCCGCATACAGGTGCGCGGTGCCGGCGCCGGCGACACGATCCTGGCGCGGCTCGCGCGCGAGCTCGGGATCGATGTGGCGCTGCTGTCGGCCCGCATCGACGAGATCGGCGGCCAGCATGTCGGCTCGCTGACGATAGGAATTCCCGGCGGCGAAGCCGCGGCCAAGCAGGCCGCCGCCTATCTTTCACACAACACATTCCGCGTGGAGCGCCTCGGCTATGTCGCGTGAGCTCATCAATCTGATCATCCAGGCCACCGGCGAAAGCCTGTTCATGGTGTCGGTCGCCGCCCTGGTCGCGACCCTGTTCGGGCTTCCGCTCGGCGTGTTCCTGGCAACCAGCCGCAAGGGTGAGCTGTTCGCGGCGCCCGCCGTCAATGGCGTGCTCGCCGTGATCGTCAATGCGGCCCGCTCGACGCCGTTCATCATCCTGGTCGTGGCCATCATCCCGTTCACGCGACTGATTGCCGGCACCTCGATCGGCTCGGGCGCTGCGATCGTGCCGCTGACCATCGCGGCAACGCCCTTCATCGCCCGCCTGGTGGAGGCGGCGATACGCGAAGTCGACGCCGGATTGATCGAGACCGCGTCCTCATTCGGCGCCAGCCCGCTGCAGATCGTCTTCAAGGTGCTGATCCCGGAAGCCTTGCCCGGACTGCTGCTCGCCTTGACGCTCGCGATCGTCAGCTTGCTCGGTTATTCCGCGATGGTCGGCGCCGTCGGCGGCGGAGGCCTCGGCGATCTCGGCATCCGTTACGGCTACCAGCGCTTCATGCCGGAGATGATGCTGGCTGTCGTTGTCGTGCTGATCGCGCTGGTGCAGACGGTCCAGACCGCGGGCGATTATCTCGCCCGCCGCGTCAATCGCCGCCTGCGTCACCGCTGAAACGGGGCTTCGTTACTCAGCGGCGTCGGGACGAACCGCAGCGGAGGCCGCGTGGCGGTAGCCGGCGCCGGGATGCGTGACATGCAGGCGGGCCCCGCGTCCCGGAAACAGCTTCTCCCGCAGCGTGCCTTCGGCATAGGCCGTCTTGTAGACACCGCGTGATTGCAGTTCAGGCACCACGAGATCGACGAAAGCGTTCAGCGATTCCGGCGCGACGAGGCGGAACAGGTTGAAGCCATCGACGTCGGTTTCATCCGCCCAGGCAATCAGCTCGTCCGCGACATCCTGGGGCGAGCCGACCACGAAGGGCGAGCGCGCACCGACGCGGCTGAGCGTTGCAAGATCGCCGACGCGGACGGGGCGATCGCTGCGCAACGTGAAATTCTCGACCATCGACTGGATCGCGTTGCTCTCGACATATTGCACCGCCTGATCCGGTCGATAGGTCGAGAAATCGATGCCGGTCCAGCCGGAGAGCAGGGCGAGTTGGCCGGCCTGATCAACGTGTGCGGCATATTCAGTCAGCAAGTCGTTGGCTTCCGCGCGGGTCGGCGCCACGATCACCGTCGCGCCGGCAAACAGGCGAATATCGTAGGGATCGCGACCGAACTCCTTGGCAGCATCGCGGATGTCGCGAACGGTACGGGCGAGGATCGGCCTGGTCTGGCCGTTGAGGAAGATCGCCTCCGCATGTCTTGCGGCGAAGGCGCGGCCGCGCTTCGAGGTTCCGGCCTGGTAAAGCAGCGGCGTGCGTTGTGGAGAGGGCTCGGCGAGATGGATGCCGTCCACCTTGTAATGGCGGCCCTCGTGCCGGATGCGATGGATTTTGGCAGGGTCGGTGAAAATGCGAGATGATCGGTCGCGTCGAACCGCGTCATCCTTCCAACTGCCTTCCCACAGTTTATAGGTCGCGGCGAGAAACTCCTCGGCCGCCTCGTAGCGGTCGTCATGCGCGCGGTTCGCATCGAGGCCCATCCCGCGCGCGCCGCTGTCGAGATAACCGGTGACGATGTTCCAGCCGATCCGCCCGCCGGTGAGGTGATCGAGCGTCGAGAACCGGCGGGCGAACTGATACGGATGCTCGAAGGTTAGGTTGGAGGTGATGCCGAAGCCGAGATGCTTCGTCACCAGCGCCATGGCGGAGACGAGCAAGGTCGGCTCGGCGTTGGGCAGCTGGACGGCGTGGCTCAGAGCCGTATCCGGACCGCTGCCATAGACGTCGTAGACGCCGAAGACGTCGGCGAGGAAGATGCCGTCGAGCAGGCCGCGCTCGGCGGTCCGCGCATGGTCGACCCAGTAATCCAGCGAATTGTAGTTGAGCGAGGTATCGCGCGGATGCGACCAGAGGCCCGCCCAGTTGTGGCTCGGCGCCATCATGTTGAACGCGTTGAAACGAAGTTCTCTCGGTCTCGCCATCGATCTGTCCCGACACTGAATGGTCTCGAGCAGCCTATCATCGGGTCGACAGTGCTTGATTTTCTATTCGGATCACGGTGGTGAAAATCCTGCTGCAGGGTAGTCGAATGCGGAAATGTTTTGATCGGCGCGTCTGCTGCCTGCTGATGATCCACTGTGGAGCTGCACGCTGCCGATGTCGGCGTCAGCCGTCTGCGCTCTCGCCATGTGCGCGATCCCGGCAAAAACAAACCGTTTGCGATTGACGTGTCTGCTGAAACATTCGCGGTGTTTCGTCTCGGTGCGACAGCACGTGCATCGCTATTTTCCCGGACGTCTCGACAGCGCAATGCGGGCTGCGCATCATTTGCCGATCCGCAACGCCGAATTCACCGACTGCAGGAGACATCGAGATGCCGGTCGAAACCAAGAATGTCGAGACGCTAGCCTTGCATGGGGGTTCCTACCGGTCGGATCCGGCAACCGGGGCGGTGGCCGTTCCGATCTATCAGACGACGTCATTTCAGTTCGAGAACACCGATCATGCCTCGCGCCTGTTCGCGCTGGAGGCGATCGGGCAGATCTACACCAGGATCAAGAACCCGACGGCTGACGCATTCGAGGAGCGGCTGGCGGCGCTGGAGGGCGGAGTCGGGGCGCTTGCCGTCGCGTCCGGCCAGACCGCTTCGGCGTTCGCGATCTTCAATATCGCACAGGCCGGCGACAATATCGTCTCCTCGACCGATCTCTACGGGGGCACCTGGACCTTGCTGTCGCAGACGCTGAAGCAGTTCGGCATCGAGGTCCGCTTCGTCGATCCGGCCGATCCGGAGAATTTCTGGCGCGCCACCGACGCCAGGACCCGCGCCTATTTCGCCGAGACCCTGCCGAACCCCAAGCTCAACGTGTTTCCGATCAGGGAGGTCGCGGATATCGGCCGTTCGCTGGGCGTCCCGCTCATCCTCGACAATACGGCAACGCCGATCATCGCGCGCCCGTTCGAGCATGGCGCCGCGATCGTGGTCTACTCCACGACGAAGTATATCGGCGGCCACGGCACCTCGATCGGCGGCGCGATCATCGACGGCGGCAATTTCGACTGGGCGGCGCATGCGGACCGGTTTCCGCTGCTGACCCGGCCGGACGACGCCTATCACGGCGCGATCTGGACCGAGGCCGCAAAGCCGCTCGGCCCGATCGCCTACATCCTGCGCGCCCGGGTGAAGCTGCTGCGCGATCTCGGCGCCGCGATCGCGCCGCAGAACGCCTTCCAGTTCATCCAGGGACTCGAGACGCTGCCGCTGCGGCTGCGCCAGCACAATGAGAATGCGATCAAGGTCGCGGATTTCCTGGCCGGGCATCCGGCCGTCTCCCATGTGATCTTCCCGGGCTTGCAGAGCGGCGAGAACCGCCGCCGTGCGGACGCCTATCTGAAGGGCGGCTATGGCGCGCTGGTCGGCTTCGAGTTGCAAGGCGGCGTCGAAGCGGGGCGCCGCTTCATCGACGCGCTGAAGCTGTTCTATCACGTCGCCAATATCGGTGACGCCCGATCGCTGGCGATCCACCCGGCGTCGACCACTCACCAGCAGCTCTCGGCCGCCGAGCAGCTCGCAGCCGGCGTCACACCCGGCTACGTCCGGCTTTCGGTCGGGATCGAGCATCCCGACGACATCCTCGCCGATCTTACCCAGGCGCTCGCGCAGGCGGAAGCTGGCGGCAGTGCGCGCAAGGCGGCGTGATCAAGGCTTCAACAAGAAACGGATGGATGACAATGAAAACTCTCTTTCGCCTGGCGCAGGCCGTAGGTCTGGCTGTGGCTTTGGCCGGCTCTGCCTGGGCCGGCGAACCATTGAAGATCGCGACCAGCGCCGGGCCGGTCGGACAGTTGGCGGCGTTCGCGGCCAAACTCGCCAAAGACAAGGGGCAGGACGTCAAGATCGTCGAGCTGTCGGACTGGGTCGCGTTGAACGAGGTGGTCAACAGCGGCGACGTCGATGCCAATCTGTTCCAGCATGCGACCTACCTCGCACTGCAGAACAAGCAGCGCGGCTTCAACCTCGTTCAGGTCGACAAGGTCGGCGTGATCGCGCCGGTCGGATTGTTCTCCAGGAAGATCAAGTCGCTTGACGAGATCAAGTCCGGAGACAGCGTCGCGATCCCGAACGAGCCGCTGAACGGCGCGCGCGGGCTGATCCTGCTCGAGCGTGCCGGGCTGATCAAGCTGGCACCCGGCAAGGGCTTTTCGGTGAGCCGGTTCGATATCATCGACAACCCGAAGAACCTCAGGATCGTCGAGCTCGATCCGGCGCAGACCTACCGCTCGCTCGACGATGTCACCCTCGCGCTCGTCAACATCACCTATCTGATACCCGCGGGCGGTGACCCCAAGTCGGCGCTGGTGATCGACCGCACGGTCGATGACGGCCTGGTGCTGCGCTTCACGGCACGGCCGGACAAGAAGGACGATCCGCGCCTGAAGGCCTTCATCCAGGTCTTCAATTCGCCCGAGGTCAAGCAGTTCATCGAGCAGAAGATACCGGCGTTCATTCCGGCCGGCTTCAGCAGTTAGGAGATAGGGCGCGGTGACGATTCATCCAGATCTCACCGCGCTCTAGACTCCGATGGGCTCATAGCGCCGCTCGACCTGCTCCTCGCCAACGGTGTCGGCGAGCAGGACGGCGAGGGCGACGCATTGGTGGCGGATGTCGGGAATGGCGACGATCTCCCAGAACGCGGCGCGCGTGAGCGGGCCGACCGCAAACAGGCGCCGCGAGGTCGTGCCGTCCCGGTTAACGATCGCGCAGTCCGGGGTCGTCTCGATCCCGATGCAGAGCGGGTCGACGCGGGCGAGGCCGCGCTCGAACAACCTGCGCACCGCCGGATTGGGCGTCGCGCGTGGATCCTTGACAATGCCGGTGCAATCGACGACGGCGCCGACCCGCATGTTGAGGATCCGCGTATCGCCGCGCCTGCGATAGTTGATCAGCGCCCCATCGTCGTCCGATGCGACGCTGATCACCTTGGCCGCCATCAGGGTGAGTTGCCCTGCGTAGATCGCCTGCGTGATGCGGGCTTCGACTTCCGGCGCCATCCGATGCCGATGCACGTCCCACCAGGCGCGTGCGTGCTCGAGAAAGCGGCGCTTGGAGGCTTGCGGCAGCTCCTGCCACAGCCGCTGGGTATAGGGCCGCAGGCCGTCGATCACGCTGCGCCAGTCGCCGCCATCGGCCGCGTTGCGCTCAATGCGGGCGCGAAGCCAGCGAAGCAACTCGGTGATGCCGGTGCCGAATGGAACGTCAGCGGCTTCGATGCGCTGGGCGTCGACGCGACGATGCGCCTTCGCCAGCAGGCCGCGCCGCGACATCGCGATGACCGGTCCACGGTGTCCGTCGCGAAGCAGCGACAGCACGTAGTCCGCCATCGTCAGTCCCGTGCCGAGGAGGAGGACCGCGGCGTCCGGATCAATCGGCGCGGCCGATGGCGGGGCCCACGGATCGGCGTAGCCCGAACGGCTGGCCCGCATGTCATGCCCGGTTGCCAGAACGACGGCATCGCCGAGCAGCGACTGGCCGTCGCCCAGGATCACCGACACACCGGCCGGGTGCTCGTGGATGTCGACGCACGTACCACGTACGATCGACAGCCGCTCCACGTCCGCCGGATCGGATGTGCGCTGCTCGAGCAGGCTGGCGATGTAGTCGCCGTAAATCCGCCGGGGCACGAAGCAGTAGGGATCGGGGCAGAGCGGAGCGTCGAGCTCACGCGAGGCCAGCCAACGCCAGAAGTGATCCGGCTGGTCGGGCAGCGCGCTCATGTTCGCGACGCGCACATTCAGCAGGTGATCGGGATTTCCGGTATGATAGGCAATGCCGCGGCCGATCTCCGGCCGCTGCTCCACCAGCGTGACGCGAAGCGTCCCCGTCGGCTGTTGCAGTACCTGATAAGCCAGCAACACGCCGCTGGCGCCTCCGCCGATGATGATGACGTGACGGCCGCCGGAACTCGCCATGCTGTTGCCCACCGATCAGTTGGCCGCGCGACGCGCGGCATCAGGGATGGCATCTGGACGCAAGTTGAAGCGCAGCCTCAATGAGGCCGTCGCATGTTTCCGCTGCGCGGCGTTCGAACCGACCTAGCGAGGAAGCGGCCGTCGATCAGCCGTGCGGCCCGAACAGGAATATCTCGTGAAGGTTGTCCTGGCCGTCAGACGTCGCGGCGCGCGCCAGTCTTCGTTGCCAACGCTGCAGGCGCCGGGTGATCCGGCCAAGTTTGGTAAACCAGGAAGAAGCCATCCGCTTCAAACCTCCTGCGCATGCGACACGCGTTAAAGATAGCATGGCTTTTCTTCGGCCGCGTGCGAATATCTGCCACGACCGCAACTTTGCAATCGGCGACCTGTCTCGATGGCTGGCGGCAGCGGGGTCATTTCCTCATCGAGCGCAGCAAGGAAAGGTCCTTCCCCGCGATCTCCGTCCGTGGTGGACTGCCGAGGCAGGTCCGTCGCCGGTTCCGTTCTCTTATCATTGTGACCGAAGGAGCCATGTTCCGTAGCAGCGGCAATTTTGAATTTCCATTTCATTGATTTCGCCGGCCGCGCAGGCGATGAACGGCAACATCGATTCCACGGAGATTACAATGTCATTTCGTCCCGTCCTGATCCTCGCAACCTTGCTCGCCGCCTGGTCGACACACGTCGCAGCCGAGACGATCAAGATCGGCGTGACGCCGGGACCGCATGCGCAAATCCTCGAAGCCGTGAAGCCGATCGCGGCCAAGGGAGGGCTCGACATTCAGCTGATCGAGTTCTCCGACTATGTCGTGCCGAATGCAGCGCTCGATGCCGGTGACATCCAGGCCAACTCATTTCAGAACCAGCCGTACCTCGACAATCAGAAGGCGGACCGCGGCTACAAGATCGAAGCGGTGGGCCTGACGGTCAACTTCCCGATCGGGGTCTATTCGAAGAAGCACAAGAGCTGGACCGATGTTCCGGATGGCGCGAAGGTCTCGATACCGAACGACCCGACGAACGGCGGCCGGGTCCTGCTTCTGCTGCGCGACAAGGGTGTGATCAAGCTCAAGGACGGCGTCGGCTTCAAGCCGACGGTCCTCGATGTCACCGAGAATCCCAAGAAGCTGAAGTTCGTCGAGGTCGATGCGGCGCAGGCGCCGCGCGCGCTCGACGATGTCGACGCCGCAGCCATCAACACCAATTATGCGACCCAGGCCGGGCTCGATCCGGTCAAGGATCCGATCCTGCGCGAAGACCCGAAAGGCCCCTACGTCAATCTGATTGCGGTTCGCGCCGCCGACAAGGACAAGCCCTGGGTCAAGATCCTGGTCGACAGCTATCACTCGCCGGAGGTCAAGGAATTCGTTCTGACCAAGTTCAAGGGCGCTGTGTTGCCGGGCTGGTGACACCCAAGCAGCCGTCGACCCGCGTGTCCGAGGCGCTGTAGGCCGCGGCAGCGCTCCGAGGCCTGCCGGCCGCGGCTTGAGGCAAGATGAAGAATGGGGATGTCGCTGGCCCACGCGCCATCGAACTCCTGCTAGCCATGGTCGCGGATGACCCCGACGACATTCGGATCATAACCGGGATTGCTGGCCTTCGATGTTGCAGGATCGTAGCTCGGCAGTCCGGTGACCGATCCACCGAAGAACCGGGCGAGCGAGTTCTTCACGGGCGGGCACGCGCGTTGCGGTCGTGTCGGTATAGCAGCCAGCCAGACATGTTTAGAAAGCTCGCGCCGGTCATCGGATAGTCGGCTGCAACCGCAGCTGGCTTGTGGTGATTTTTCCGACCGATGAATTCTCGGATGCCTCCGGATCGCGCGACTCGATGCGAAGGCTGGATTACGAAGGCTGGATTACAATGACGACGGCGGCGCGGAGCAAGACACCCCCGATGCCGCAATTGATCTTGAACCCGCCGCTATTCAACGCGATTGCGAGACTGTAATGAGAGCGCTGGCCGCGTGCGTCGGGGGGCGCCGGCGGCCCGCGATCGACCTGGGATGCTTGTCTCCGGGCGATCGAACTTGCGCAATAACGATGGATTTGACGTGGCGAATACCAAGAAGGCCCGCGCGGCTGCTGGCGCGAAGAAGAACAGCAAGGGATTGACGCGCTCCGGGATCTCATCCTCCTCGCCACTTGGCATGCTGGCGCTGCATCTTCTCGAGCAATGGAAGACGTCCGGGCGTGACGGCATCGTCTTCCTTGCGGACAACGAGAACCGGGCTGAGCGCCTCGGCAGCGTGCTGCATTCGCTAGACCCTTCGCTCGAGGTGCTGGTGTTTCCGCGGCTGAACACCTTGCCGTTCGACGGGCTGGAGCCGTCGCGCGAGATCGCCGGCAGGCGGAGTTCGGTGCTGCGGCGTCTTGCCAAGAGCAGGAAGCCCGTCTTCCTGGTGTCGACGGCCGAGGCGATCATGGAACGGTTGCCGTTGCCCGCCAGCTGGGGGCGCTTCAGCATCAGCCTGAAGGTCGGTGCGCGCTATTCCGAGCAGGATCTCAAGGATCGCCTGGAAGCGCTCGGATACGATCTCGACGAAGAGGCGGATTATCCCGGAAGCGTCCTGTTCCACGGCATGACGTTCGAAGTGTTTCCTGCCGGTGCCCTCGGGCCGTTCAGGATCGAGCATTCCAATGGAGTGATCCGCAGGATCGCCGGCGTCGATCCCAACGAGCACGACGTCGTCTTCGACACCCAGGAATTGCTGATCGATCCGATGTCGGAACAGATCGCCTTGGGAGGCAAGCGGGCACAGCGCGCGGCGCTGCCGGATTATTGTCAACGTGCCCGCTGGATCGCGGACGCGGGCGTTGCCGGTCACGCCGATAGCTGGCTGAGCACGATCAAGGAGGCGGCCGGGCGCAGAGAGGCAGACCGCGAGTATCTGGGGCCTGGCGACTGGAAGCGGCTGAACAAATCTATGAGCGCGCTGCCCCGCAAGGCGGCGTTCATCCCGACGCCTGATTTCTCGAAGGTCGCCTCGTCGCGAAAGGCGCTCCGCGCATTTGTCGCCGACACCGAGCGCGCCGGATCGCGGCTGGTGTTCGTTGCGGCGGTCGAGGACGACCTGCGCGCGATCGAGCGCATGAGCGGGATCAAGGCGGAGCGCGTCGCCGATTGGGACGAGGCGGCGAAGGGGCGGGGCGGCGAGGCGGCGCTGCTGGCCGACTTCGACACCGGCTTCATCGGTTCGGGCCGCAAGCCGCTCGTCGTCGTCACGGCGACCGACGTGCTCGGCAGCCGGGCGCATCATCCGCAGCCGATGGCCAGAGCCTGGAGCGCGGCCTTCGATCATCCCGACGTGCCGGAGCGCGGCGCGGTCGTCGTCCATCTGCAGCGCGGGCTGGCCGTGCTCGATGGCTTGCAAACCCTCGACATGGGTAAGGGATCGTCCCGCGAGATGGTAAGGCTGGCATTTGCCGGGGATGATGCCGTGCTCGCTCCGCCCGCCGATCTTGCGTTGATCTGGCCGTATGCGGCGGAGCGCGGCAAGCTGACATTGGACAGGGCGGACGGAAGCACGTGGTGGGCGCGGCGGACCAAAGCGGAGCAGGAAATTCAACTTGCCGCCAAGGCGCTCGCCAAGCACATCGCGCAGCGGCGGCGCCGGCGCGCGCCCAGGCTGGTGGCTCCCGGTCCCGCATACGAGCGGTTCGTCGCGCGCTTTCCCTATTTCACGACGGTCGACCAGGCCAAGGCGATCCGGGACGTGCTGGATGATCTTGCGTCGGGTCATCCGATGGACCGGGTGGTGTGCGGCGACGTCGGATTCGGCAAGACCGAGGTTGCCTTGCGCGCGGCGGCGGCCGTTGCCCTGTCGGGCAAGCAGGTTGCCGTCGTCGTGCCGACGACCGTTCTGGCAAGGCAGCACGTCGCAACGTTCCGCAAGCGGTTTGCTCCGTTCGGCATCGAAGTCGGCAGCCTGTCGCGCGCGACGTCGGCTGCGGAGATGAAGCGGACGAAGGAAGCTCTGCGAAGCGGAAAGATGAAGGTCGTGGTCGGTACGCAGGCGATCGCCTCGAAGGACGTGAAATTCGCCAAGCTGAGCCTGGTCATCGTCGACGAGGAGCAGCACTTCGGAGCGGCGGAGAAGGCGAAGCTTTCGGGCCTGGCGAAGGGCGTCCATACGCTTTGGATGAGTGCCACGCCGATCCCGCGCACGCTTGCGGCGGGTCTTGCCGGATTCAGGGAGCTGAGCGTGATCGCAACCCCGCCGGTGCATCGGCTTCCGGTCGTGACCAAGATCGCGCCGCTTTCGGACGCCGCCATTGCCGCTGCGCTGCTGCGCGAGCAGCGGCGTCACGGACAGAGCTTCCTGATCTGCCCGCGCATCCAGGATCTGGATCCGCTGCTGGCGCGCGTGCAGACGGTGGCCCCGGAGCTCCGCATCGTCTGCCTGCACGGCAAGCTGCCCGCCGATGAGCTCGACGACCGCATGATGAGCTTCGTCGAAGGCGGGGCCGACGTGCTGCTGGCGACCAATATCGTGGAAAGCGGTCTCGACATTCCCCGCGCGAACACCATCGTGGTCTGCTGGCCGGAAAAGTTCGGTCTGGCACAGCTTCACCAGCTCAGAGGGCGGGTGGGGCGCGGTGGCACGCGCGCCTTCGCGTACATGCTGACGGAATCGAGCTCGGAGCAATCCGGCAAGCGCTTGGCCGTTCTCGAGGAGTTCAGCAGACCGGGCGCCGGTTTCGCGATCAGCGAGCGCGATCTGGACCTCAGAGGTGCCGGAGATCTGCTTTCCGAGCGGCAATCGGGACACGTGCAGGTTTTCGGGCCGGTGCTCTATAGCCACCTTCTGAAACAGGCATCGGAGAAGACCAACGACCGGGCTGCGGATCTTTGGGTGCCGGATCTCAACCTGCCACTCGCGGATCTGCTGCCCAGGAGTTACGTGCAATCGGAATCCATGCGCCTTGAAATCTATGGCCGCGTCGCGAGGTGCCGGAGCGAAGACGATCTGGAAGATCTGGAGGAAGAGACCTCTCGCCGCTTCGGCAGGCTGCCGTCGGCGGCTCAGGATTTCTTCGCGGCGGCGAGGCTCAGGATCGATTGCAAGCGGCGAGGTATCGTGAGGCTCGACGTCGGGCCGGAAGCCGTCGCAGCTACATTCCTCCCGGGGAGGCTTCCGAAATCCAGAGCACGATCGCTCCAACGCGACGGCGATCGCGTCTTCTACTCAGACAACACCGACGAACCGCCGTTCGAGCGGATCAATGATCTGCTCGACATTCTGGACGAGTGAGTACGAGGCTGCTCCCGGCGGAGTCCCGTCGCCGCCGTTGCCCGATACGAACGGTCACGGCGCCGCTTCGCGGCGCCTGCGGGCTCTCGCCAACGACGCGTCTTGTGGCTGCATCGAGCTGCATCGCGTCGTGTGAGGACGTCACGCGTGCAGTGGAGATCTTTCATCGCGCGGCGGCTGCGGAGAACAAATCGATTGATTCCGCGCACTGACATCGCGGTGACATGTAGCGCCGATAGAGCACGTATGAGGTGGTCTGTCCGCCGTCTTCCGGCCTGCTCCGAGCAATCGGAATGCCCCCTTCAAGGCGCGAGTCGACGGTAATCGGGGCGGGTTATCTCGTTCAGATACCGTTGTTTTTGAGCCGAAATTTTGGGCATCGAGCCGGAATCAGCGGCACCAGGACGGGCTCCGATTTTCGCTTTCTCCGTAGGACTACGCGTTTTGCACACCGTTCCGCCCGGTGTTGCCCAGACTTGTGCCCGCTAGCGGTATCTCAAATATTACCTTTGTATTTCAATGGCTTGACGAAGCGCCGCAGTTCAAATGCCCGTGATATTTGTGCAACATTTGCCCGAAAACAGCCGCAACGCGGCTCGGCGCCAGCGGTCTTTTGTTGCGTGATCGGGGGCCTTCTGTCTCATATGGAACTGCGACGGAGGGGGGCATCCCAAGGTCGTCCCGTTCTAGGTGGTTCGCTTAAGTCCCTCGCGTTCATGCGGGTGTGTCCGAAGGCGCGAAGCGACTAAGCGGGGATTTAAGGGACAAAGGGAACCAACCTGAGGGTGTTTTACCCGGCGGAACCGGAACCTTCCCTGAGATAGAGCAACTTGGAGGTTTAACATGAAGATGGTTAAGAGCCTTATCCTCGGCTCGGCGGCGGCACTCGTCGCGGTCGGCGGAGCTCAGGCGGCCGATCTTCCCGTCAAGGCCAAAGCGGTCGAGTACGTGAAGATTTGCTCCCTGTATGGTCCCGGTTTCTATTACATCCCGGGCACCGATACCTGTATCAAGCTGGGCGGTTACCTGCGCGCTGACGTCGTCGTGAACTCGAACTCGGATCACACCGGCAACACCTCGGGTGCCGGCGGTGCGAACAACCGGTTCACCAACGGCTACACCTGGCGCTCTCGTGAAGACCTGAACATCGATACGCGCACGGCGACCGAGTACGGCGTCGTTCGTACGTTCTTCGATGCGACGTTCTCGTGGACGTCGGACACCTACGCCGGCCAGGGTAACGGCGCGACCGTTTACTCGCCGATCGGCACGACTCAGGCTCCGAACAACGCGAACTCCGGTGCGGTTGCTGGCGGTACGGTCGGCGTCTACTACGCCTTCATCCAGTTCGCCGGCTTCACCATGGGTAAGGCGGTCTCGCAGTTCTCGGCTCCGTGGGCCAACTATCCGGGCAACAACTTCGACGGTCTCGTCGGCGGCGGCGGTACGATCACTGGTGTGAACCAGTTCACCTACACCGCGCAGTTCGGCAACGGCGTGTCGCTGTCTCTGTCGGCTCAGGACCAGACGGCCTACTATCAGGCTGGCGTGAACAACATCCTCGCAGGCGGCGCGTACGGCACCAGCGACTACGCTGGCACGATCGCTCCGGACCTCGTCGCGATGCTGCGCGTCGACCAGGCTTGGGGTCTGTTCCAGGCGTCGTTCGCGGCGCATGACAACCACGCGGCCTACTACGGCGGCACTGAGTTGACCGGTCATCCGGACGACAAGTGGGGCTGGGCTGGTCAGTTGGCCTTGTCGATCAAGAACATCCCGACCGGACCTGGCGACACCATCAACGTCCAGGGCGTCTACACCAACGGTGCGACGCGCTACAACATCCAGGACCTCGCTGGTTCGGCTGGTGCCAACACCATTTATGGTGGAACCGGTCTGCCCGGCGCGTACCAGAGCATTGGTATCGGCGTTGCTCCTGACAGCGTGTTCGGTGCCATCGGCGGCGTGAACACTGGGCAGCAGCTCGTCACGACCTGGGGTTTCCGCGGTGCATACGTGCACAACTGGAGCCCCTACTGGAACACCTCGATCTACGGTGCTTATGCCGGCATCACCTACAACGATACGGCTAAGACCCTCCTCTGCGGCATCGGTGGCGTGGGCGGCTCGGTTCGTACCACCCTCAATGCTCTGGGCGGCGCGATCACCACCTGCAACCCCGACTACAACATCGCGCAGATTGGTACCCAGACCCAGTGGACCCCGGTCAAGAACCTGACCTTCACGGCAGACCTGACCTACACCCATCTGGATCAGAAGTATGCTGGTACGGTCTCGGCGCCCAGCGCCGCCATCGGCAAGCCTGCCGCTCTCTACGAGCTGAAGGACCAGAATACTGTGACCCTGCTGCTTCGCGCTCAGCGCAACTGGTAATACCGGTTGATCTGACTGCAAGTTAACAGAGCCCCCGGTGGAAACGCCGGGGGTTTTGCTTTGTTCAGTCAGCGGCAGCTCTCACAAGAGCGCCATCTTTTTGCACGATGTCATATTCTGTTCATTAATGCTTACCCGCCCACCGATGGATCGTTTGGCACCGATGACGGTAGCTCAACAAATAATTCGGCTCATTCGCGAGCGACCAGGTCTTACCGAACGCCAGATTGCCGAGCGCATCTTCGGCGAGGAAGGCTCCATACAGCGCGTCAATCCAACGTGCCGAAAGTTGGTGGCAGCGGGCTGGCTGGAGCGGCACGGTCGAGGATGGGCGGCGGACCCGTTCACGTATCACGCAGCAAAGCCCGATCTCTGAGCCAAGACTGGCACTGATCCGATTGTCCCGGGCAGCCGGGCTTCGCATGGTCTATCTTCAACTTGCCCCCGGCGCCAAAACGCCGGGGGTTTTGCTTTGGTCGGCTCGCTCGCGTATCAGGCGGCGAGCATGTCGCGCACCATCGGCACCACCTTACGGCCATAGAGCTCGATGCTTTTCATCAGCTTCTCGTGCGGCATCGGACCGGCCGAATATTTCAGCTGGAAGCGCGCAGCGCCGAGCGCCTTGACGGTCGACGCGATCTTGCGGGCGACGGTTTCGGGGGCGCCGACATAGAGCGAACCGTGCTCGGCCTCGGCCACGAACTCGTCGCGGCCCATCGGCGGCCAGCCGCGCTCCTTGCCGATCCGGTCACGCATCAGCTTGTAGTCCGGCCACAGCTCCTCGCGCGCCTGCGCGTCGGTCTCGGCGACGTAGCCCGGCGAATGAACGCCGATCGGCTTCGGCGTCCGGCCGAACTGCTGGTAGGCGCGCTGGTGCAGATCGACATAGGGTGCGAAGCGCTTGGGATCGCCGCCGATGATGGCGAGCATCAGCGGCAGATCGTAATGCGCCGCGCGAACCACCGATTCGGGGCTGCCGCCGACGCCGATCCAGGTCTTCAACCGGCCGTGCTCGACCGGCGGATAGACCGATTGGCTCTTGAGCGGCGGCCGCAGCTTGCCTTCCCAGTTCACCGGCTCCTGTTTCAGGAGCTCGGTGAACAGATCGAGCTTCTCCTCGAACAGCTCGTTGTATTGCTTGAGGTCGAAGCCGAACAGCGGGAACGACTCGGTGAAGGAGCCGCGGCCGAGGATCACCTCGGCGCGGCCGTTCGAGACCGCGTCGACGGTGGCGAAGCGCTGGAAGACGCGGATCGGATCGTCCGAGCTCAGCACGGTCACCGCCGAGCCGAGCCGGATGTTCTGGGTGCGCGCGGCGATGGCCGCCAGCACGGTCTCGGGCGAGGAGATCGCGAAGTCGGCCCGGTGGTGCTCGCCGAGCCCGATGAAATCGATCCCGAGCTGATCGGCCAGCACCGCCTCGTCGACGACGTTGCGGATCACCTGGGCGTGCGACAGCGGCGCGCCGGCGGCGTCCTTGGTGACATCGCCGAACGTGTCGAGCCCGAATTCGAGAGAGGTCGTCATCACATAGTCCAGTTGTCGGCGTGGCGGAGCATCCGCCACGGGCCACCCATCGCACGCAGGCCGAAGGGTCGTGGTGCTGCGGAGATGTCCGCGAGCCTGCGCTGTGGAGCCTTTGGTTGGAATTCCAATAAACCTATGGCCTGTTCGCCGACCGGCAAGGTCACGCCGCGAAACGCAGCGTTTCCAGGTCGCTTGTATCCAGCCGTGGTCGAGGCTGCGGCGATCAGCCCGGGCTGACCAGGAAGCCGGCCCGCGGGAAATGCACCACCACCTCGCCTGTCCGTTCGTCTGACCGGCGAATCGCGATGTGCTGTGCCGACAGCGAGACGATCTCACCGCGGACCGGGACCTTGCCGTAATCATCCGGCATCACGCTGACGATATCGCCGGGCTTGCGGCCGTTCGGATCCGCGGGGTCGCCGAAAACGGGCGACTCCGGCTGCGCCTTCGCCGCGATCTCGAGCGCGTCGGCCGACGACATCTCGGTGCGCGTGCCGTGGCCGATGGCGCGGATGCGCTCTTCCCATGCCGCAACGCGTGGGAAGTGCTTCATGATCTGGTCCATCGGGGCGAGGCTCTGCCGTGCGTACCACACGTTCATGTAGGCGTTGACGTCGGCGAGGCTGAACTCGCCGGACAGCCACGATCGGCCGTCGGCGAGTTGCGCCTCGATCCAGTCGATGTTGGCGCGGAACTGGTCGCGCATCTGCGGCAGCGCTGCGGTCATGGCGGCGACGTCGAACTTGGCGCCGCGCAGCTTCTCGCGATCCGCGATGAATTCTTGCGGGACCTTGTCGCCGATGAAGCCGAACACGAGGTTCACGGTGTTCTGGAAAAACAGCCGGTCGCTCCACATGCCGAGCGCCCAGGGCATCCCGGCATTGCCGGCGGGAAACAGCGTCGGCGTCGGATAGCGCCGCTCCAGCTCGCGGATGATGATCTGGGTGTCGCAATAGATGTCGGCACCGATCTGCATCGTGGGCGTGCGGCGATAGCCGCCGGTCATTGGCATCAAATCCGGCCGCGGCATGATCCGGGAAATCCGCACCGAGGTCCAGGCCAGCTTCTTGAATCCGAAGATGACGCGGATCTTCTCGGAGAACGGCGACTGATCGAAATGATGCAGGATCGGCGTGGGCTGCGACATGGCCTCCTCCCGGGACAGGGGTGCGATCTCCTCGGACCTTGTCGCGTAGCCTGACAAGATTTCGGCGGATCGCAACCCATTTCCACGGGAGAACGACGACGGCGCCGTGCCGTCAGAACTGTTCCGCCCATGGCCGCAGGTCGAGCTCCAGCGTCCATGCACTGCGATGCTGGTGATGCAGCACCCAATAGGCGTCCGCGATCGCCGCGATGTTGAGCAGTCCATCCGGCCCGCGGTCATCCTTCAGTTGCGGGCGCAGGCTCAGCAGGCGATCGCCCTCGATGCCACCGTCGACCACGACATGGCCGACATGGATGCCTTGCGGCCCGAATTCCCGCGCCACGCTCTGCGCCAGCGCGCGCAGCGCCGCCTTGGCAGAGGCGAACGGCGCGTAGTTGGCCTTGCCGCGCAGCGAGCCGCTGGCGCCGGTGAACACCAGCGTGCCGCCGCCACGCGCCAGCAGGGCAGGGATCGCAGCCTGCGCGAGTTGGAAGCCGCCGAGCGCATGTTCGCGCCAGTGCTCCTCGAAGCGCTGCTCGCTGACCTTGAGAAACGGTGCGGGCCGGTTGGAGCCGGCATTGTGCACGGCCATCGCCAGCGGCGCGAGCTTCCCGGCGGCCTCGACGAAGCGGGCGACATCCGCGGCGGTGGAGGCATCGCCGACGACATGGGCGACCTTGGCGCCGCTTGCCGCGAGTTCGGCCGCCGTTGCGGCGAGCTTCTCGGCGTTGCGCCCGGCGATCGCCACGGGGTAACCGCCGGCCGCAAAGCGGCGCGCGATCGCAGCGCCAAGGCCGTTGGAGGCGCCGACGCCGGCGATCAGCACGCTTCCCTCTACAGCGGTCGGCCCGTGGCCGGATCGGTCGTTCATGGCTTGCTCCATCAAGGTGCCCGCGGCGCGGGTGAAATCATTCGTCGGACGCCATCGCGACGATGGCATCGCGCACCGTGCGCAGAATGGCGTCGGACCGCTTCGGATCGATGATGACGCGCGAGATCGCGAGCGCGCCGACCATCGCGCTCACTGCGACGATCGCGCTGCTGTCGTCATCGTCGCCGAGCGTCTCGACGACCTTGGCGATGAAGGATTCGATGTGCGGTTCCATCACCGCGCGGCACCGCGCATCGGCACGGCCGACATCCGAGATCAGCGCGCCGATCGCGCAGCCCGATTTCGGCGAGTCGCGATGGGCGCGGCTGAGATAGCTTCGTACCAGGGCGTTGACGCTGACCGGCTTGTCGGGATCGCGCGCTGCGTGCGCCGACGCTTCGCCCGAATTCAGCGCCTGTTGCAGCGCCGCGGCGATCAGCTCGGAACGCGAGGCAAAGTGCCCATAGAAGCCGCCATGGGTCAGCTTCACCTGCTGCATCAGGCTGCCGATGCTGAGCGCATCCAGCCCCTTGTCGCGGATCTGCGTCGCCGCCTCGTTCAGTATGCGCTCACGGCTCCTGGCCTTGTCGGCCTGGGAATGGCCCATTTTCGCAGTGCCCCTGTTTGACTCTCGTTCTGGATTATGACCATCATGCATCTGGATGACAAGTATCATCCAGAAAATGTTCAGTCACAAAGCAGGGAGGAACAGATGTCCGGCAGCGCGAGCGAAGGGCGGGTCCGCCACGAGCGGCATGACCACATCCTGAAGATCATCATCGACAATCCCGCGAAGAAGAACGCCTTCAGTCCGGAGATGATGGCCGAGCTGTCCGACGCGCTGACGCTGCTCGACAATGATGACGGCCTCTGGGTCGGCGTGCTGTGCGCCGCCGGCGGCAGTTTCACCGCCGGGCTCGACATGCCGAAATTCTTCGGCCCGACCGCGAGCCGCAAGCCGCTGCCGGAAGGCAATGTCGATCCCTTTGGATTGTCGAAGCGGTGCCGGAAGCCGATCATCACCGCGGTGCAGGGCATCGTGTTCACCGTCGGCATCGAGATGATGCTGGCCGGCGATATCGTCATTGCCGCGGACGACAGCCGGTTCTGCCAGATGGAGGCCAAGCGCGGCATCGCGCCGCTGGCCGGCGCGCACTTCCGCTACATCAGCCGAGCCGGGTGGGGCGATGCGATGTATCACCTCCTGCTGTGCGACGAGTTCACTGCCGCGGAAGCGCATCGGATCGGCCTCGTGCAGGAAGTCGTGCCGGCCGGTCAGCAGATCGAGCGCGCAATGGCGCTTGCCGAGATCATCGCGCGCAATGCGCCGCTCGGAATCCAGGTGACGAAGGAGGCGGGCCGCAAGTTCATCGAAGCCGGCGAGCAGGCGGCGATTGCGATCATTCCGCAGATCCGCGAGCGCGTGCTCAACACGGCTGACGCGGCCGAGGGCATCAAGTCGTTCGTGGAGCGCCGCGCCGCGGTGTTCCAGGGACGCTAATCCCAGGGGCGCAAGCCCGAGCGGCACTCGCTGCGTTCACGATACGTGCATGGCTTGCGGTTGTGACAATGTTGTCGCAGCCGCATCAATTTCGATCACGGCGATCGCGCGACGACTCTTGTCGAGATTCGTCGAATCAGGGAGATTCGAGCCATTCATTAAATTCAATTTCGTCCTGCTTTCACTCAAGCGTCCGGTATGGATTCCCATGACAAACGCACGAGTAATTGTTGTCGGAAATAACAAGGGCGGCTCTGGCAAGTCGACAATTGCCATGCACGTCGCCATCGCGCTGATCAAGGCGGGTCAGCGGGTCGCCACCATCGATCTCGACAACAAGCAGAAGTCGCTGACGCACTACGTCGATAACCGGCGGGACTGGGCGCGGGAGACCTCGCTCGAGCTCGGCGCCCCCACGCATATGTGCTTCGAGACGGTGAGCGGCAGGGGCAGCGAGGTCGAGACGCTCGGCCGCAGCGCGCTTGCCGAGATCGTCGAGCGGCTCAGCCGGTCGCACGATTTCGTCGTCATCGACTGCCCCGGCCACGACACCTATCTGACGACGTTCACGCATTCGCTGGCGAACACGCTGATTACGCCGCTGAACGACAGCTTCGTCGACTTCGACGTGCTCGGCACGGTCGATCCAAACGACTTCAAGGTGACCGGCATCAGCCACTATTCGAAGATGGTGGAGGAGGCGCGGCGCCAGCGCAGCGCGAACGATCAGCCGGCATTCGAATGGGTGGTGCTGCGCAATCGCCTCTCCACGCTCGGTTCGCGCAACAAGCGGCTGGTCGGCGAGGCGCTGAGCGAATTGTCGAAAACGCTGAATTTCCGCCTGGTCGATGGCCTGGCCGAGCGGGTGATCTTCCGCGAATTCTATCCGCGCGGATTGACTGCGGTCGATGACGTCAATCGGCTGGCGCTCGGTGGCCGGCCGACCATGTCGCACGTCACCGCGTGGCTGGAGATGGAGCGGCTGATGACCGCGATCATGCTCGGCCATCTGGTGGCGCGCCCGCCGGAGACATCCGACGCCGGCCGCGACGCGGCGTAAGCGAGGCCAGGTCGTTACCGGCAATTGGCGTTGCCCGCATCGGCAACGGTCAGGAACGTGATCGTTGCGGGAGCGAAGGCGATCACTCCCGCCGCGGTGGCATCACCACTCAGAGTGGGAAGCTGGTCGGACGCGCCAAGTGCAAGCGTGCTGCCATTGAGCTGCACATTGCCATCGTCGGGCGTTGCGCTCGCCAATGTGTAGCGTTGCGAGGCGGCCGAGAGCGTGAGCTTGCGCCGCATCCGCCGATCGTTGTTGATCACGAGCAGGGCCACTCCACCGGGCACGTCATGTGCGCAATGCGCGTAGACATGGAAGCCGGAGTGTTCGCCGACGCGGGCATCGAGCACGGTGGTTCCCATCAGCCGCCGCCACAGCAGTGCGGCCCAGTAGTTCGGCCGCGGCAGATGGGTCCGCTCGTCGAGCAGCCCGTAGTCGCTTGCCGCAAGGGTGTTGTGCATCACCACCTGAGCGCCGATCTTGGCGAGCCGCCCAAGCTGATCGAGATAGCGGAACGTATCGGTGAAGGTCGTGGCCCAGCGGTTGCCGCCGCAGGCGCTCTCCGCGGTCTCGGTCAGCCAGATCGGCTTGCCCGGCGCAAGCCGGTCGCGCAGCGCCCGGTAGAGAGCGAATGTCTTGCCAGTTCGGGCCAGCCATTGGTCCGACAGTGCCTGCTTCGCCGTGCGATCGCCAGAGCATCGCGCCGAGAGCCCGCCGTAATGATGGTAGGAGACGACGTCGACGCCGGCCGCCGAAACCGTGAAGCGCGCTTGCGCATCCGCGCCGGTGCCGATCGTGCCCGGGCCGAGGATCGTGACGTTGGGCGCGGCGTCCTTCATGAATGTGCGGAAGGTTGCAAAATCGCGGCCGTAGGCTGCGGCATCGTAGCGGTCGGGGGCGCCGCCGATCGCCGGCAGATCGGGCTCGTTCATGAACTCGGCTGCGGCGATCCGGCCGCCGGCCGATCGGGTGAAAGCGAGAAGCTGGCCGGCCTGTTCGGAGGTCCATCGCCCCTCGGCGTCACGCGTGCCGGCGCTGATCGCAAAGGATGCGACGATGGGTGCGTCGACAATGTGCGAGAAGTCGATCACGTCCCGCCACTGCTGTCGTGTCAGCACGCCCTTGAAGCCGGCCGGCGGTGCAGCCGGTGGCGTTTCGGTATCCGCAAAGAACGTGCTGTTGGCCCAGGTTCCGCTGACGCGAAGGTATGCAGGCGCGAGTGCCGCTGCGAGCCTGCGCAGCCGGTCGTCGTGCAGATCGATCGGCGTGCGCGCCGCGAACCGTTCGGCGTTCGCACTCGTCCGTGCGCGGGCGGCATAAGGTTTCCAAAATCGCCCGCCGGTCACCTCGACCATCTCGATGTTGTAGGACTGGAAGCGCGGGTCGATCGTTCCGACGCGCGGCATCGTCGCGACGTCAAGCGTCAGGTCTGCCGCGGCCGCCCTGGTGCAGACGAGGACGGCGGCCCAGGCGGCGCATGCGATGCGGCGACACGGGTATGCGCTGGCGACGCGCAAGGGTCCTCGCGGCGTTCCGAGTTGCGGTGGCTCAGAATGCCGCCGCGGCATCTTTGAATCAACGCTGTGGCCCGCCGTCTGGCGCGTTCACGATGCGATCCCACAGCGCGCGGATCATGTCCTTCATGGCCAGCGCGTCCTGCCAGCGGTCGGACAATTCCCTGCCGTCGGCTCCGGTGATGGCATAAGGCGGGGGACCGAGTTCGCACAGGAAGGTGAGGGTCGCGTCACGCCCGGCGCGCTTGCGCCAGGAACGGATGCCGTAGTCCCACCAGTCTGTGAACAGCGACACCCAGCCCTGGTGCTGCGGAAAGCCGGACGAGATCTGCACCTGCTCGCGGCTCGCGATGCGGCCGTGGATACCCCAGGCATGGTCGAGGATGCGGTGGATCATCGCGTGGTTGACGTCGTCGACCGGCCAGGCGAATTCGCGGCCGACCAGATAATGCGAGAGATCGGCGGTCAGCCGCAGATCGGGAAAGCAGTCGAGCAGATCGAGCATGAAGAACAGGTCGGTCGTCATGCGGTCGCGATGGGTCTCGACATGCACGGCGACGCCGGCCTCGTTGGCGAGCCTTCGCCAGCCTTCGAGCAGGGGAATGCAACCGGCGAGCCGGCGCGGCCGAACGTCCGGCTGCAAATTGACGTGGTCGGCGCCGAGCTGCGCGACCAGATCGAGCACCGGCTTCAGGTCGTCGACGCTCTTCGGATAGCATTGCGCCTGCCAGATCATGCCATGGGCGCGGAGGAAGCTCGTCACCTCGCGCGCAAAGGCGGGATCGATGAAACGCACACCGGCGCCGTCAAACCCGGCATCGCGGATCATCGCGAGCTGGGTTTGCAGCGGCCATTCGGCCTCGTCGGCCAGCCGTCGCTCCATCGCCCAGAGCGACTGCAGGACCCGCAGCTGCTGCGCCACCGATCAGGCCCGCGCCGGGATCGCCGCGGGCAGCTCGGCCTGCTCGCTCGCGTCGGCGGCGATATTCTCCTGATAGGTCTCCGGCCCGATCCAGATCGCGACCACGGTGCAGGCCGACAGGAACATCGCGTAGCAGGCGACCGGCCACCAGGTGCCGTAAGCCGCCACCAGTGCAGTGGCGACGAACGGCGCCGGGCCGCCAGATAACAGCGAGCCGAGCTCGCGGGCGAAGGCGAAGCCGGCGAAGCGGCGTTGCGGCGGGAACAGCTCGGCGAAATACGCCGCCTGCGGCCCGAACATCGCCGCCGTCACCACGGCGCGCGCCAGGATGAAGGCGAGCGCGATCATGATCCACTCCTTGGTGCCGACCATCCAGAAGAACGGGAAGGCGAGCGCGACGCCGGCCAACGCGCCGAACATGTAGACCGGCCGCCGTCCGATCCGGTCGGACAACGCCGCAAAGCCGAGGATCGCGAACAGCTCGACCGTGAAGGCCAGCATCAGCGCGCTGAGCGCCTCTGCTTTCGGCACGCCGAGCGTGGTGATGACGTAGCTCAGTCCAAACACCGGGAAGAAATAGCCGAGCCCGTTCTCGGCCATCCGCGCGCCGAGCACGACGAAGAAGTTGCGCGGGTGCTGGCGCAACGCCTCCATCGCCGGGTTGCTCTCGACCTTGCCGCGCGCGACCACCGCCTCGGTATAGACGGGCGTCTCGGTGATGCGCATGCGAACGAAGATGCCGACGACGATCAAGAGGAGGCTCGCCAGGAAGGGAAGCCGCCAGCCCCAGCTCATCAGTTGCTCGCGCGGCAGCATCGTCACCAGCGCAAAGGCGCCGGCCGCGAGCAGATTGCCGACGGAAACGCCGAGCGGCGCGAAGCCGCCCCAGAAGCCGCGATGCCTCGGCGGCGCGTTCTCCACCAGGTAGATCACCGCGCCGCCATACTCGGCGCCGGCGCCGAGACCCTGGATGACGCGCATCGCGACCAGGAGGACCGGCGCCCAGACGCCGATCTGCGCATAGGTCGGCAGGAAGCCGATCGCGGTGGTGCCGATGCCGATCATCAGCAGCGTTGCGACCAGCACCGGCTTGCGGCCATAGCGATCGCCGAGGATGCCGAACAACAGGCCGCCGAACGGCCGCACCACGAAGCCGACGCCGAAGGTCAGGAACGACAGCAGCGTGCCGACCACCGGATCGCTCTTCGGAAAGAACAGCTCGCCGAACACCAGCGCGGCGGCGGTGCCATAGAGGAAGAAATCGTACCATTCGAGCGCGGAGCCGATGCTTGCGGCCAGGATCACACGCAGGCGCGATGTGCGCGCGCCATCTCTTGCCATCTCGGTCATTCGTTTCCCCGTTATCTGTTTTTATGTATTGAAAGCAGCAATGCCCGCGGCTCGCCGCGGGCATTGTCGTCAGTTCTCAGGCCGCGCGCGTGAAGTAGGATTTCTTCGACGCCGACTGGGTCTCGTAGATCGATCCTTGTCGCTTGGCCGGCGGCAGCGGCATGCGCACCGGCACGTCGGTCAACCGCGGGGCAACCACCGGTGGGCCCGCCAGCAGGCGGCTGTTGAACTCGTCAAAATCCTTCACACCCATCAGCGGCCAGGCGTCGCTCGCGGCGACTTCATAGAGCAAGAGGTTGCGCGGCCGGTTCGACGTGTTGGTCGCCGAGCCGTGCAGCGCGCGCACGTGGTGGAACGACATGCTGCCGGCCTTGCCCATGCAGGGCACCGCGCGCTTGATGTCGTCCTGGATCTGGTCCGGATCGATCAGGCCAGCGAAGCAGCCGTCCTCGCCGTGGTGGTCCCACATCGTGGCGCCGGTGTGCGATCCGGGGGTCACCAGCATCGGGCCGTTCTCGATGTCGCAGTCGTCGAGCAGCACACCGATCGCGAGGATGTCGTCATTGGTGTGCGGATAGAACGCCCAGTCCTGATGCCACTCGACCGGCGAGCCGTATTGCGCCGACTTCATGTTGAGCTTGGAGCCGTGCAGGCGAAGCCCGGGGCCGATCAGCTTGGTCAGGATCGAGATCACGGCGGGGCTGCGGACGATCTTGTCGAAGATCGGATGCACCTTGTGCGGCGCCTTGATGCGGCGGACCCGCGGGGTCTCCGGCGTATGGCCCGGCTCGAGGTCGTAGACATCGGTGTGCTCGCTCACACTGGCCGCGCCGGCCACGAGCTCTGCGAGCACCGTGCGCACTTCGCCGAGGGTCTCCTGGTTGAGCACCTCGGGGACCACGATCACCCCGTCGCGCTTGTAGGCCTGGGCCTGCTCGTCCGAAATCATACCGTTTCTCCCGATTTGTTTCATGTTAGCGCTAACATAAGGCGATGCTAGCGCTAACATCGTGGCTTGGCAACCTGGAATCGTGCAGGGTCCGGCCCATGAGCTCCGACCTCACCGACCCCGAGACCGGCCCGACCGGTGCCGCGCCCACCCTTTCAGAGGTGGCCAAGCGTGCCGGCGTCTCCTCGATCACGGTGAGCCGGGTGGTGCGGATGCCCGATTTGGTCGCGCCGGAGACAAGGGCGCGGGTCGAGCGGGCGATGCGCGATCTCGGTTATGTCCCGAACCTCGTGGCAGGCGCGCTGGCGAGCGCGCGGACCAATTCGGTTGGCGTGCTGGTGCCGACCATCGCCAACGCGATCTTCGCCGACACCGTGCAGGGCCTGTCCGACAAGCTCGAACCGCTCGGCTTCTCCGTGATCCTGGCGCAGTCGCGCTATGATGCGATGCGCGAGGACCGCATGCTGGCGGCGCTGCTGTCGCGGCGGCCGGAGGCGATCATCATGGTCGGCTCGCCCGCGACGGAGGAGGGCAGCCGCCTGCTGCGCAATGCGCGGATTCCGATCGTCGAGACCTGGGACCTGCCGGCCAACCCGATCGATGCGGTCGCAGGCTTCAACAATTACAAGGCCGGCGTCGCCGTCGCGAAACATCTGGTTGCGCAAGGGCGCAAGCAACTCGCCTTCATCGGCGGCGACGATCCGCGCGGCACGCGGCGCTGGCTCGGCTTCAGGGACGAGGCGCTGGCCAGCGGTCTTGCCGAGCCGCGGCGGCTGATCCTGGACCGCAAGGATTCCGGCAGTGTGGCGGCGCACGCGCGCCTGCCCGGTGTCGATGCGGTGTTCGCCGCCAACGATGCGCATGCGATCGGCTTCATGTCGGGCCTGCGCAAGGCCGGCCTGCTGCGCGACGGGCCCGCAGCGGCGCAGCCGGTTGCCGTGATCGGGCTCGGCGATCTCGAAATGGGCCAGTTGATCTCGCCGACATTGAGCACGATCAGCGTGCATGGCGATGCGATCGGCCGCACCGCGGCGACGCTGACGCTGGAGCGCGGCGGCGAGCGCCGGATCGATCTCGGCTTCGAGCTGGTGCTGCGCGACAGCGGCTAGAGCATGATCCGGAAAAGTGTGAAGCGGTTTTCCGAAAAGATCATGCTCAAACAAGGAGCTAAAGCGCGATGACGATTCAACCCAATCTCATCGCGCTTTAGCGATCATCGCCGCGACATTGCGGGCGCAGCCAACTCGTCTCTCTCCGTGCTCTCACCTCGCCGCGACGCCAGAGTCCACCGCCTCGAGCAAGGCGACCAGGCCACGCAGAATGGCCATCGGAGAAGGAGGGCAACCCGGAATGTGGAGATCGACGGGAACGACCGCGGAGACCCCGCCCACCACTGCGTAGCTGCCGGCGAAGCATCCGCCGTCTTTGGCGCAATCGCCCGCAGCGACGACCCATTTGGGATCGGGGGTCGCACGATAGGTGCGCTCGAGCGCCTCGCGCATGTTCTTCGTGACGGGACCGGTGACGAGCAGGACGTCGGCGTGACGGGGCGAGGCGACGAACCGGATGCCGAACCGTTCGACGTCGTAATACGCATTGCTCAGTGCGTGAATTTCCAGCTCGCATCCGTTGCACGAGCCTGCATCAACTTCGCGGATCGAAAGGCTGCGGCCGAGACGCCGCCTTGCGGTATGGCCGACCATGGCCGCGAGCTCTGCAAGCGCGGCATCGTCCGGCCGCGGCGCTTGCTCGGTCAATGGTTGACGAAACAGGCTCTGGAATAGAAGTTTGCGCATCGCCCCCGGTCCTCAGAGGTCCTGCCCTGAATAGGAGCAGTTGAACGACTTGTTGCAGAGTGGGAAGTCCGCCACGATGTTGGCTTCGATGGCTGCCTCGAGCAGGGGCCACTGAAACCATGACGGATCACGCAGATGACATCGCTCGATCCGATCGCCGCTCAGGCGTAGCCAGGCCAGGATATCGCCGCGGAAACCTTCGACCAGCGCCATGCCTTCGCAAGGTTCCGTCGCAGCTTGCAGCGACACTCTGATCGGGCCCGCCTCGAGGCCAGCGAGGATCTGGTCCGCCAGCGCAAGGCTCTGCTCGACTTCGCGGATCCTGATCCAGACTCGCGCGTTGACGTCGCCATCACTGAGCACGGGCACTTCGAAACGCAGACCGTCATAGGGAGGATAGCCGGGCGCGCGTCGAGCGTCATGGTCGCGGCCGCTTGCACGTCCGACATAGCCGCCGGCGGCGAATTGCCGGGCGAGTGCCGCGGTCACGACCCCGGTGGTGACCGTGCGATCCTGCAATGAGGCGGTGTTGTCGTAGAGTTCGATCAGCGCCGGGAAATGCCGGCGGATCTGGTCGAGCGCGGCGCGGATTGCGCTGGATCCATCGCCGGCGATGTCGCGCGCCACGCCGCCGGGAACGACAAGGTCGCGCATCAGGCGGTGGCCGAAAGCAGCGTCGGCAGCGCGCAGCACGGACTCGCGCAGCACGGCGCAATGCGCCTGCATCAGCGCAAATGACGCGTCGTTGCAGATCGCGCCGATGTCGCCGAGATGGTTGGCCAGCCGCTCGAGTTCGGCCATCAGCGCCCGCAGCAACAGCGCGCGCGGCGGCACGGCCATTCGCTGCGCGGCCTCGACGGCCTGCGCGAACGCCAGTGCATAGGCAACAGTGCTGTCGCCGGAGATCCGGCCGGCGAGCCGCGCGGCCTGCTCGACAGTACTTCCGGCCATCAGCCCTTCGACGCCCTTGTGGGTGTAGCCGAGCCGCTGCTCGAGGCGGACCACCGTCTCTCCGCTCGCGGTAAAGCGGAAATGTCCGGGCTCGATGATGCCGGCATGGACCGGGCCGACCGCAATCTGGTGCAGGCCGTCTCCCTCGGCCGGAAGGAAACGATAGGGCGCCGTATCCGTTGACGCATCGAGACGCTCGCCCAGCGGGAAGCGCAATTGCCATCGACCATGATCGAGCCATGGCCGGGGATCCGGTGTCCCCGTGGGCACCAGCCCGAACAGGTCGTGGATGGTGCGCTCCAATCGAAGCGCCGGAGGATGATGGGCCGCGACCGAAGGGAATTGGCGATCGGGACAATCCAGGCTGAGCACACCGACATCGGATGTGCGGTTGTCGAGAATCGCCATATGCACGCAGGATGGCTCGCCCCACAGTCCGAGCAGGCTGAAGCCGCCGTCGGCGAGGGCGCTGGCGGAGGAGCGCCAGACTTCCGCGTCCACCACTGCGCGCGGCCATGGACGATGCCGTTCGACCTTGTGGCCTGCCCGGATCAGATCGATCAATGTCGCCATATCCCGCTCTCCCTCGCTAACCCAGAAGGTTGGCGACGTGCTGGAACCAGACAACCAGCGGTCCCGGAAGGTAGATGCCCGCGGTCAGCACCAGCGCGAAATGCGCGAACATCGGCAAATAGGACGCATCCGCCGGCGCGGCATTGCCGCGCGGCTCGCCGAACGCGAGGCTGGTCAGGCGCAGGATCAGCGCGCCGAAAGCGAGCAGCAGGCCGAACACCAGCGGTATGGCGAGCAGCGGCTGGCGCGCGAAGGTGGAGCTGACGATGAGGAATTCGCTCATGAAGATGCCGAGCGGCGGCAGACCGGCGATCGCGACCACGCCGATCACGAGGCTCCAGCCGAGTGCGGGATGGGTTTCAGTCAGGCCGCGAATGTTGGCGATCCGCTGCGTGCCCTTCACCTGCGCGATGTGACCGACTGCGTAGAAGATTCCCGACTTGGTGAGGCTGTGCATCACCATGTGCAGCAGGCCGGCAAAGTTGGCGAGCGGTCCGCCCATGCCGAACGCAAACACGATGATGCCCATGTGCTCGATCGAGGAATAGGCAAACAGCCGCTTGATGTCGCGACGGCGGTAAAGCATGAAGGCCGCGAACATCAGCGAGGTCAGCCCCATCGTCACCATCAGCGGGCCCGGCGATATCGCGTCAGGATTGGCGGCGAGTAGGATCTTGAAGCGAAGCACCGCATAGAGCGCGACGTTGAGTAGCAGGCCGGACAGCACGGCGGAGATCGGCGTCGGGCCTTCGGCATGCGCATCCGGAAGCCAGGCGTGCAGCGGCGCCAGGCCAACCTTGGTCCCATATCCGAGCAGCAGGAAGATGAAGGCGACGTTGAGCAATGCCGGGTCGAACGTCGCCGCGCGGCTGATCAACACCGTCCACACCATGGCGTCCTGACCCTCGCCGATGACCGGCAGCGCGGCCATGTAGACCAGGATCGTGCCGAACAGCGCGAGCGCGATACCGACGCTGCCGAGTATGAAATACTTCCAGGCCGCCTCCAGCGCCGCATGGGTCCGGTAGATGCCGACCATCAGGACGGTGGTCAGCGTGGCGATCTCGACTGCAACCCACATCAGGCCGATATTGTTCGACACGAATGCGAGGTTCATGCCGAACATCATGACCTGATACATGGCATGGTAGAATCGCAGGTAGCCGGGCGTCAGCCGTCCGGTTTCGAGTTCATGGGCGATGTAGCTCGCACTGAACACGCTGGTCGTGAATCCCACGAAGGTGTTGAGCACGATGAAGACGATGTTGAGATCGTCGATCAGCAGGTATTGGCCGGGCTGCGGGCGCTCGATGACGAGCAGCGAAAGCGCGGCCAGCAAGGTGCCAAGACTGGCCAGGATATTGATCCCCGCGGTCAGCCGGTAGCCAGGCAGCACCGCCAGCACCGCCGCGGCACAGATCGGTATCAGCAGAACCCAGGCGACGGCATCGGATGCAGCAGTCATCGACGCTCTCCCCTGAATTCATCGAGCGCACCGACGTCGACGGTGTCGAACCGCTCCCGAATCCGGAACAGGAACACGCCGATCACGATAAATGCGATCAGGATCGAAAACGCGACGCTGATTTCCACGACGAGCGGCATACCCTTGGCGCCGGTCGCGGCCAGCACCAGGCCGTTCTCCAGCGACATGAAGCCGACGACCTGGCTGACGGCGTTGCGCCGCGTCACCATGACGAGCAATCCCAGCAGCACCACCGACAGCGCGAAGGCGAGGTCTTCCCTCGCCAGCGGATCGGCGCCGCCGGTCACGCGCAACATCACCATCATGGAAAGGGCGACGAGCCCCATGCCTGCCAGCATGGTCAAGCCGATACCTACCGAGGTCTCGATATCGCGATGGATGCCGAGCTGCCTGACGATCCGGTGCAGCGCCACCGGGATGATGGTCGCCTTGAAGACCAGCGCGATCACCGCCGTCACGTAGAGATGCGGCGCATTCTGGATGAAGGCCTGCCAGGCGACCGAAGCTGCGAGCACCACCGCATGAAGGGCGAAGATGTTCAGCAGCGCATACAGGCGGTCCTGGTAGAGCATCATGAAGCTGATCAGGACGAGCCCGCCGGCGAGCAGATGGGCGATGTCGAAGGCGAGGTTGTGCATCAGAAGCCCCGTGACACGAACCGAAGCAGCGTGCCGAGCAGGCCGAGCATCAGTGCGGCGCCGAGGAACTCGGGGACACGGAAGACCCGCACCTTCGCGGTCGCGGTCTCGAACACGGCAAGCAGGAAGCTTGCGACCGCAAGCTTGAGGATATAGGCGGCGACGCTCACCAGATAGGACAGCGGACCCGCGCCTTCGGTGGTGATCTGCCAGGGGAAGAACACGCAGATGATCAGGGAGATGTAGAGCAGCAGCTTGAGGAAGGCGCCGAACTCGATCATGGCGAGGTGACGCCCGGAATACTCGAGGATCATCGCCTCGTGCACCATGGTCAGCTCCAGATGCGTCGCCGGGTTGTCGACCGGAATGCGGGCATTCTCGGCGAGCGCTACCATGATCAGTGCGATCATCGCCATGCCGAGCGAAACGCGCAGTCCCACTTCGGATGACGCCATGAAGGTCGCGACCGTCGATAGCTGGGTCGAGCCGGCAATCAGCGCGACGCAGAACACCATCAACAACATGGCCGGCTCAGCGAGCGCGGCGATCATCACCTCGCGGCTGGAGCCGATGCCGCCGAAGCTGATGCCGACGTCCATGCCGGCAAGCGCGAGGAAGAAGCGCGCGCTGCCGAGCAGGGCGACGATCGCGATCAGGTCGGCATTCCAGCTGAATTGCAGGCCGGACGCAAATGTCGGGACCAGCGCTGCGGCGACCCAGATGGCCGCGAACGTCACATAGGGCGTGACACGGAACAGCCAGGACGCGTTTTCGGCGAGGACGACCTCCTTGCGCAGCAGCCGTAGCAGGTCGCGGTAGGGTTGAAAGATCGACGGTCCCCTTCGGCGGAGCAAGCGGGCCTTGATCTTGCGCACGACGCCGGTCAGGAGCGGCGCGAGCAGCAGCACAAGCGCCATCTGGCCAAGCTGAACGAAGATGTCCGAGATCACGACCATATCGCGAGCACCAGCAGCAGTGTGACGAGGGTTGCGAACACCAGACTGAGATAGCGGCGGATGGTCAGGAACTGGAGCTGGTTCAGCCGATCGGCGAAAAACCACACCGCTTCGGTCACGGGCGTGTACAGGCGCTCCCAGACCAGATCGTGCATATCAACCTTGAAACGGGCTGGCCGCATGTCGCCGGGTGCGGGCATGTCGACATGCTCGCGGGCCTGGAAGACCAGCGTGCCGAAGACGCGGCGGATCGGCTGCACGAAGCTCGCTCCGGAATACTGCGCCGCCGGTGTCGGATCGTCGAAGCCGCAGCCCCAGGCGGGTCCGCGCCGGATCGCGCGCGAGGCAAAGCGATGGATGAAATACACCGCAAGCGAGGCCGCAGCGCTGATGAAGACAAAGACGAGCAATCCGTTGTAGGAACTGCGGCTCTCCTCGATCGGCACGATCGAGAGCCAGGGGTCGTTCGCCTGAACCGGCATCCGGTGGCCGATCATGGCCTGCGCGACCGGCGAGAGCGCGTCGATCACAACGCCCGGCAGAACGCCCGCGAGGAAGCAGAGCGCAGCGAGACTGAACATCGCAGCGAGCGAATAGCGATCGACCTCGCCGGCGGCTTCCGCGGCCGGGCTCCGCGCGCGACCGAGGAACGTGATTCCGAAGGCCTTGACGAAGCATGCGGCGGCGAGTGCCGCCGCCAGCGCCAGCAAGGCGCCGACCGCCGGCACCATGATCTTCAGCAGCCATTGCGGCAGGTCGGGGCTCTGCAGGACGGCCTGAAACATCAGCCATTCCGATACGAATCCGTTGAATGGCGGAAGCGCCGAGATCGCAACGCAGCCGACGAGAAAGACGAAGCTCGTGAGCGGCATGCGGTGGATCAGGCCGCCCAGCTTCTCCATGTCGCGTTCGCCGGTCGACGTCAGCACGGCGCCGGCTCCGAAGAACAGCAGGCTCTTGAAGAACGAATGGTTGAGGACGTGGAACAGCGCCGCCGTGAAGGCGAGGGCGGCTGCCAGACCGAGGCCGTTCGCCTGAAATGCCAGCGCCAGGCCGAGGCTTGCGAAGATGACGCCGATGTTCTCGATCGTGCTGTAGGCGAGCAGACGCTTGAGATCGTTCTCCATCAGCGCGTAGAGAATTCCGATGACGGCGGTCGCACCGCCCAGGATGAGCACGACGACACCCGCCGACCAGCTTGGCGGCCCGAGCAGATCGAACGCGACCCGGATGAATCCGTAGATGGCGACCTTCGTCATCACGCCGCTCATGAGCGCCGAGACATGGCTCGGTGCCGCGGGATGCGCCAGCGGCAGCCATACGTGCAGCGGGACCAGGCCGGCTTTCGATCCGGCGCCGAGCAGCATCAGCGCGAGCACCAGCGCGGCTTCGGACGGCGTGTGCTGGACGCCGCGGATGGCCGCAAAATTGTAGCCGCCAGCGGCTCCCGACAGCAGGCCGAAGGCGAGCAACAAAGCCAGCGTTCCGAAGCTCGCCATCACGAGATAGACATAGCCCGCCCGGGCATTGTCCGGGTCACGGTGGTGCGCCATGACGAGCGCCCAGGACGCGAGCGACATGAATTCCCAGCACAGCAGGTAGGTGAACGCGTCGTCGGCAAGCACGACGAGATTCATCCCGGCCAGGAATGCCGGAAAGAAGGGAAGAATGCGCTGCGGTGCGGATTCGTGGCTGCCGTAGCCGAGGCCATAAAGACTTGCAGCGGCGCCGCCGAGATTGACCACGGCGAGGAAGAAGGCTGCGAGCGCATCGAGGCGGAAATGCGATCCCAGCCACGGCAAGCCGACCGGCAATACCAGTTCCGTCGCGCTGGCCTGGGTGACGAGCGCGAACAGGGCCCCGGCCAATGCCACCAACGAAATCGCAAAGGTCGCGCCGTAGACGATGGCAGTCGATCGGCGCGATCTGCTCGCTGCGATCGCGAGAGCGGTCGTTCCCAGCAGCGCGGCGACACACCAGATCTGCTGAGCGACCCCCGGGTTCATGTCTGCACCTTCGGCGAGCCGGATCCGGCCTTCAATCGCACGCCGCGGCCGCCGCCGCCGCCACTGACGGCGCCCTCGTTGATGACTTCGACGCCGGCGGTGCCGAGCGCGTCGATCAGTTTCACCAGCGAGTCGACATTGCCGCGGATGGTGCCCTCGCTCGCCTCCATGCGCTGGATGGTCGGCACCGAAAGTCCGGACAGCTCGGCGAGCTGCCGTTGGTCGATGCCAAGCAAGGCTCTGGCAGCCCGGAGCTGCGCCGCGGTGATCATCGATTGGGGCCGTCGATTGAGAGTCGGGTCTATTTGAATGTCATTTATGCACAACAAGTAGTAATGCTACAAGAGTAATAAATGATGTTTCATACATCATTTTTGAACGCAGGCTCGGGCCGCATCCGCGCCGTCTCCGATGCGCTGATGCGCGCTCAGTCGGCGATCTTCCGGTAGACGTCTGCGGCGCGGCGCAGCAGCCGGCTCTTGCGCTTGCGCTCGTGCACGCGCTGATGCTTGGCCTTGCGCTCGTGAGCGCGCTGCGCGAGGGCATCGGCACTTTCGAGCAGCGCGCGGCGCACCTCGTCATCGTTCAATTCGCCGAGCAGTTGTTGTCCCTTGCGCAGATGCTTCAGCACGGTCCGCCATGACGCGTATTCGTCGGGCGGCAATCCGCCTTCCGAGAACTCGATGGCGTAGCGCAGCCGCTTGCTGGCGAGCCGGACGCGGTGGCGCTTGTTCTTGCCCATGCCCTGCAGCCCGCGGCTCTTCTGGCACAGTTTGCCATGCCACCGCGCCAGCCGGCGCGCGTGAAAGACCGACACCGGTACGGCGCGCCGTTGCGCGGCGCGGCGGTCCTGCCGCGCGGCCCAGGGGCCGCTACCGACCCAGTCCCACATGCCGTCGAACCATTGCCAGTAACGGTCGCTTTGCAAGGCGTCCTTGAGCGCTTCGAACGCGTCGGTTCGCGCCGTCTGGAGCATGTGCTCTTCCGGCAGCCCCTTGCTGTTCCCGATCGCGACGTCGAGGTCGCGCGTTGCGCCGAGATGAGCGCTCAGCCATTTCAACTCGGACTTCAGTCGCGTCCATTCGGTGTCCGCCACCATCGGGCCGTAGAAGGCGACCGCCGCCTTCAGCCGCGTCAGTGCAATGCGGGTCTGGTGGAGCGCGGCCGGATCGCCGGAGCTCAACGCCTCGTGGTTGGTCGCGACTTCCTCGAGACATTCGGACAGGATCAGGCGAAACGCGGTCTCACAACGCATGGCTTCGCTGAGATGGCGCGGCCGCTTCGGGCGGACAACGCGCTCCCTGTCCGAACTTGCCGCTGACGTCATGACACTCTCGTGACCCCGGCCGATCCGCAAGCGCGACACTTGGGCTCCCGGGCGCAAGATTTCCCGTTTGACCGTTGTCGATCAAGGGTTTTCTGCTTGAACGCAGTGCAGCGATCCAGTGACGCGTTCAAAATGTCGCAATCAACGCGGTCGCGGGGCTCAATCAGGTCAGTCCGTGAGGCTCGGTCTGCGCGCGCCAGATATCAAGATATTTCGTGCACGAAATACCTTGATATTTCGCGTACGAAATATATAACGGAGGCATGAGAGCGGAACACCGGCTGATCTTTCTTCTGACCGTGGCCTATCGGCGACTGCAGCGCGCCATCGATCAGGAGACGGCTGCGCATGATCTGTCGTCGGCGCAGGCGGGTGTGCTGTTCTTCCTCGGGCGCAATGACGGCGCGCTGATCGGCGACGTCTCGCAGGCGCTCGACATCGTGCCCTCGGCGATGTCCGGTCTCGCCGACCGGATGGAGCGTGCGGGCCTCGTCAGGCGCCGGCGCGACGGCGAGGACGGACGCAGCCAGCGGCTGCATCTAACCGCGGCGGGGCAGGAGCTCGGCAAGCGCGCCGCGACGCGAACCCGGGTGATCAACAATCGCCTGATGGACGGATTTTCGGAAGCGGAGATCGACGTGGTGTCGCGCTGGCTGACCAGCCTGCAAGACAAGTTTCCAAAGGACAAGGACGGCTAGAGCATTTTCAAACGAATCCGGTACCCATTCGCGTCGAGAAAACGCGTCGAACAACATGAAAGCAACAGGAGTGAGACATGAGTGAAGTGGTCGTGACGCTGGACGGTGGCGTTCTCACCGTGACGATGGCGCGTCCGGACAAGAAGAATGCGATCACCAACGCGATGTATGGCGCGATGGCCGATGCGCTCGAACGCGCGGAAGGCGATTCCGCGATCCGCGCCGTGCTGCTGCAGGGCGACGGCGACAGCTTTACCGCAGGCAATGACCTTGCCGATTTCGCGGCGGTGTCGCGCGGCGTGCAGGGCGAGCGCCACGTGTCGCGCTTCCTCGCCGGCCTCGCCAAGGCGACGCGGCCGCTGGTTGCCGCCGTGCAGGGCAATGCGGTCGGCATCGGCACCACCATGCTGCTGCATTGCGATCTCGTCTACCTCGCACCGACCGCGCGGCTGATCACGCCGTTCGTCAATCTTGCGCTGGTGCCGGAGGCGGCGTCGACCTATCTGCTGCCGCAGCGCATCGGCTACGCGCGGGCCTATGCGATGTTCGCGCTCGGCGAACCGGTCGAGGCGGAGACTGCGGTTTCCATCGGCCTCGCCAACGCCGTGGTGCCGCTCGCGGACCTCCGAGCCAGGGCACGTGCGGCGGCGGACGCGCTGGCGAAGCGGCCGTTCGGCTCACTCCAGCACACCAAGGCGTTGATGCGCGATCCCGCTGGGATCAGCGCGCAGATGGCGCGTGAGGGCGAAATCTTCCAGCAACGGCTGATGAGCGCGGAAGCGCGCGAGGCCTTTGCCGCCTTCGCCGAGCGGCGCCAGCCTGATTTCTCGAAGATCACCGGGTAGCCAAGATGGGGCCGCCGGCGTGGGCGGCCCCATCGCTTTGGGGTTGACGGCGTCGCCGGCATCGAACATCTCGTGTCAAGGACGGTGCAACCGGCGAGGCGAGGCATGAGCGACAGTCACACGCTGCGCGGTGATGGGATCACCGCGACCATATTGGCGCAGGGCGCGGAGCTGTCATCGCTCAGGAATGCCGAAGGAGCCGAGTTGCTGTGGCAGGCCCGCCCGCAATGGCCGCGCCATGCGCCGATCCTGTTCCCGATCGTCGGCCGGTTGAAGAACGACGCGCTGCGCTGTCGTGGCAAGACCTATCCGATGACGCAGCACGGCTTTGCGCGGGATCGTCGCTTCAACTGGCTGGAGCAGGGCGCGCGATCGTGCAAGCTCGCGCTCACCGACGATGCGGAAACCCGTGCGCGCTACCCCTTCGCGTTCAGGCTCGAGATTACCTACACCGTCGGTGATGGCGACCTCGACGTGGCCTTCGACATCATCAACACCGGCGACGACATGCTGCCCGCTTCGCTCGGCGGTCATCCCGCTTTCAACTGGCCGCTGGTGCCGGGGCTGCCGAAGGAGGCTTACACGCTGACTTTCGACAAGACTGAACCCGCGCCGATCCGGCGGTTGAAGGGTGGATTGATGCGGCGGCAGCCTGAACCCAATCCGGCCAAGGGCAGAACGCTTGCGCTGTCGGAGGAGCTGTTCGATGACGACGCGATGGTCTTCGATCAGGTCGCAAGTACATCGATCCTCTTCACGGCGACACTAGGCCCGGCAGCAGCCACGCAAGGCCCGGCGATCGAAATTTCCTGGCGCGGCTTCCGCGAACTCGGCATCTGGTCGAAGGTCGGCGGCGCGCCGTTCCTCTGCATCGAGCCGTGGCACGGATATGCGAGCCCGGCGGAGTTCGATGGCGAGTTCGCCGACAAGCCTGGCTTGATGCACATCGCGCCGGGCGCACGTCAGTCGCTGAGCTATCGTATTCGCGTGAGCTGATAGAAAATCAGATCAATGTGCGCGGGGGGTGAGTGCGCTGGTGATCGCGCTCACCGATGGCGGATTTTCGTGCGCCCAGGCCTCGTGCGCGGCGAGATCGCGATAATGGTCGGCCATGCGTAGCAGCCGCTCGCGGACGCCGGCATCTTCCTCGCCCTTGGCCTGATCAGCCAGTTGCGCGGCGCGTTCGAGAAGCGTTTTCGGATCGATCACGACAAGCTCCAAATCCGGTTTCGCCAAGCGGACAACTGTTACAGGCAAGCACAGTTCCTGCCATGGTTTGATGACAGCGCCGGTGATGTGCCGCAGGTCCAACGTTCGATGCCGTCGAGGCTGCTCGGGAACCCTAGAGTCCCGTTCCGATGGAATCGGAACGGGACTCTGGATTCCTGTTCTGACGCGTTTTCTTCACGCGAACCGGTAGCCACTTCGCTCGAAAACGCTCTAGTTGAACGCCATGCCGCCGCTCATCGCGATGGTCTGGCCGGTCATGTAGGGATTGTTGACCAGCAGCATCACGGCCTGCGCGACCTCCTCGGCGGTGCCGAAGCGGCCGATCGGGATCCGGCTGACGAGGCCGCTCTGTCCCTTCATCATGTCGGTCTCGATCAGGGATGGCGCGACGGCGTTGACCGTGATGCCCTCCTTGACGAGGCGCGCGGCATAGCCGCGGGTCATGCCCTCCATCGCCGCCTTCGACGCGTTGTAATGCGGGCCGATCGCGCCGGCGCCGCGCGCCGCACCCGAAGAGATGTTGACGATGCGGCCCCATTTCCGGGTGCGCATCATCGGCAGCACCGCCTGCGTGCAGAGAAATGCCGATTTGAGATTGACCGTGATGGTGCGGTCGAAATCCTCCTCCGTGAGGTCATCGACACCCCTGACGATCGCGATCCCCGCATTGTTGACGAGGATGTCGACCGGACCGAGCTCGGATTTGGCGCGCTCGACCAGCCCCGTGACAGCCGCCGCTTCCGAGACATCGGCGGCAAAGGCGACAGCCCGTCCGCCGGCGGCGACGATGCCCTTTGCCAGCGTTTCCGCTTCAGCCGACCGTTCGCGGTAGTTGATGGCGACGGCAGCGCCCGCTTCCGCCAGCATCTTGACGATGGCAGCACCAATGCCGCGCGAGCCGCCGGTCACCAGCGCCACATGTCCGTGCAGACTGTCTGTTGTCATCGGCCGTCCTCCTTTGCGAGTGCGGAGAGGTTCGCAAACGGGGAGGCGAGGTGCAACGCAACCCTGCTCAAATCTGCGTTGCCGCAGGCGCCATTGCGGCAAAAAACCGGCATCGGGAGCCGGAATCGGCCTTGCGTCCGGCGCGGGCCGGCGTCAAAGGTTGGGGCATCATTCCGTCCAGCCCACCCACGAGAGTTCGATGAGCAAACTGATTGTCCGCGCCGGCGAGTTCACCTTTGACGCCCGTTTCGAGGAGCAGCTCGCGCCGAAGACGGTCGCCGCCTTCCGCGAGGCGATGCCGTTCGAGAGCCAGGCGATCCATGTGCGCTGGAGCGGCGAGGGCGTCTGGATGCCGCTCGGCGATCTCGACTTCGGCGTCTCCTACGAGAACCACACCAGCTATCCGGCGCCGGGCCAGATCATCCTCTATCCGGGCGGCATCAGCGAGACCGAGATCCTGCTCGCCTATGGCGGCGTGCATTTTGCCAGCAAGATGGGCCAGCTCGCCGGCAATCATTTCATCACGCTGACCTCGGGGCTGGAAAACCTCACCGCCTTCGGCAAGACCGTGTTGTGGAAGGGCGCGCAGAACGTCCGCTTCGAGGAAATCTGATGTGACCGAGGCCCGCTATCCGCGCGATCTCCGCGGCTACGGCCGCAACCCGCCGGATCCGAAATGGCCCGACGCTGCGCGCGTCGCCGTGCAGTTCGTGGTCAATTTCGAGGAGGGCGGCGAGAACAACATCCTGCACGGAGATCGCGCGTCGGAAGCGTTCCTGTCCGACGTGCTGGGTGCACAGCCCTGGGTCGGGCAGCGTCACGCCAATATCGAGACGATGTTCGAATACGGCTCGCGCGCCGGCTTCTGGCGGCTGTGGCGGATGTTCACCGAGCGCAAGCTGCCGACGACGGTGTTCGGCGTCGCGATGGCGCTGAAGCGCAATCCGGACGTCGTGGCAGCGATGCAGGAAGCAGGCTGGGACATCGCAAGCCACAGCCTGCGCTGGATCGAGCACAAGGACATGTCGGAGGACGAGGAGCGCGCGGAGATCACCCGCGCTATCGCCGTGCATACCGAAGCGACCGGCGCGCGGCCGCTCGGCTGGTACACCGGACGCTCCTCGATCAATACGCTGCGGCTTCTGATGGAGGCGGGCGAGCTGCGCTATCTCTGCGATTCCTATGCCGACGATCTGCCGTACTGGATCAAGGCCGCCGGCACCGAGCCGCATCTCGTGATCCCTTACACGCTCGATGCCAACGACATGCGCTTGATCAACCCGCAGGGCTTTGGCGGCGGCGACGAGTTCTACACCTATCTGAAGGACAGTTTTGACGTGCTCTATGCCGAGGGCGCGACGCGACCGAAGATGATGTCGGTCGGCCTGCATTGCCGCGTCGTCGGCCGCCCCGGCCGCGCCGCCGCGCTGATGCGCTTCCTCGACTACATCCAGAAGCACGACCACGTCTGGGTGCCGACCCGGCTCGCGATCGCCGAACACTGGCACGCCAATCTAAAATATCTCGCCGCGGACGCATTCGAGATCGGCTGAGTTCGGGTTCGAGCGTGAGGCTCCTTCTTACCTCGCCCCGCTTGCGGGGAGAGGTCGGATCGCATGAAATGCGATCCGGGTGAGGGGGAGTCTCCGCGAGCGCAGCTATCACCGTGTATGCGGAGACAGCCACTCACCCCAACCCTCTCCCCGTAAGAACGGGGCGAGGGAGTGCAGTTCCGTCGCGGTTGCTGTTCTCTTCAGATCCTAATGCCCGGCCATGTGCCGGCCGATTTCCGTGAGGTCGGCCTCGCTGGCGCGGGCCTCGTGGACGAAGGCGCCGTGGAACATCACGACCAGCCGGTCCGACAATTCCAGCAGTTCGTCGAGGTCTTCGCTGACCAGCAGCACCGCCGCGCCGCGGTTGCGCGCGGCCATGATCTCGGCGTGGATCTGCGCCACCGCCGCGAAGTCGAGCCCGAAGCAGGGGTTGGCGGCGATCAGCACCTCGACGTCGCCCGAAAGCTCGCGCGCCAGCACCGCGCGCTGCACATTGCCGCCGGACAGCGCCGCGATCGGCGTCTCCGGCGTGCGGGTCTTGATCTTGTAGCGGTTGATCTTGCGCGTAGCGTCTTCGCGGAAGGCCGAGCGATTGAGCCACCAGCCGCCGCGCGCGAACGGGGCGCGGTCGAACTCGCGGAACGCGATGTTGTCGGCGACGCTCATGCCGCCGACGCAGGCATTCTTCAGCGGCTCCTCCGGCAGCAGCGACATCTTGTGGCGGCGCATCTCCTCTCGGCTCGCCGCATAGGCCTCGCCCTGGACGCGGATCACGCCGCTCTCGGCCTCGCGCTGGCCGGCCAGCACCTCGACCAGCTGGCGCTGGCCGTTGCCGGAGACGCCGGCGATGCCGACGATCTCGCCGCTCTTCACCGTCAGCGACACGCCATGCACGGCGATCGCGCCGGCATCGTCGAGCGCGGTGAGCTTGTCGAGCTCGAGCCGCGGCGCGCCGGTCTCGCCGGTGCGCGGCGGCTGCACCGTCAACTGCTCGGCGCCGATCATGGTGCGGGCCATCTCGTCCGGCGTGAGATCGGCGACCCGGCCGCTGCCGGCGAGCTTGCCGCGGCGCAGGATCGTGACGTCATCGGCAAACGCCATCACCTCGCGGAACTTGTGGGTGATCATCAGGATGGTCAGCTCGCCCGCGACCACCATGGCGCGCAGCATGCCGAGCACTTCGTCGGCTTCGCCCGGCGTCAGCACCGAGGTCGGCTCGTCCAGGATCAGGAAGCGCCGCTTCAGATAGAGCTGCTTGAGGATCTCGCATTTTTGCCGCTCGCCGGCGGAGATGTCGGAAACTTTGGCGTCGAGCGGCACCTTGAACGGCATCCGCGCCAGGAAGGCCTCGAGCTCCTTCTTCTCTTTGCGCCAGTCGACCACGGCCGGCACGTCGTCGCGCGCCAGCACCAGGTTCTCGGCGACGGTCATCGCGGGCACCAGGGTAAAGTGCTGGTAGACCATGCCGAGCCCGAGCGCATGCGCGTCCTTCGGATTGGCGATCGCCTGCTGGCGGCCACCGACCAGGATGTCGCCTTCGGTGGCGTGGTAGTAGCCCATGATGCATTTGACGAGCGTGCTCTTGCCGGCGCCATTTTCACCAAGCAAGGCATGAAACGAGCCGGGCCGCACCTTGAGCTCGACATTGTCGAGCGCTGCGAAGTCGCCGAACCGCATCGTCATGGCGATGGCGTCGACGCCGAAAGCGCCTGAAGGCGCGGGCGGTTCGCCGATGATCACGACAGCGCCCCGATCAGGTCGGCGGATTTGGTTACCGCGCCGAACACGCCGCCCTGCATCTTGATCATCTTCAGCGCGTGGTCGTGATTGCCTTTGTCGGTCGCGCCGCAGCAATCCTCGACCAGCACGCATTCGAAGCCGCGGTCGTTGGCCTCGCGCATCGTGGTGTGGACGCAGACGTCGGTGGTGATGCCGGTCAGCACGATGTTCTCGATGCCGCGCAACCGCAGCATCAGCTCGAGGTCGGTGGCGCAGAACGAACCCTTGCCGGGCTTGTCGATGATGGGCTCGCCCGGCAGCGGTGCGAGATCGGGAATGATCTCCCAACCCGGCTCGCCGCGCACCAGGATGCGGCCGCAGGGCCCGGGATCGCCGATGCCGGCGCCGATCTGGCGCGAGCGCCAGCGCTTGTTGGCGGGCAGGTCGGCGAGGTCAGGGCGGTGGCCTTCGCGGGTGTGGATGATGTGAAAACCCTGCGCGCGCATCACCGCGAGCAGCTTCTTGATCGGTTCGATCGGGGCGCGGGTCAGCGAGAGGTCGTAGCCCATCTTGTCGACATAGCCGCCGACGCCGCAGAAATCGGTCTGCATGTCGATGATGATGAGCGCGGTATTCTCTGGCCGCAGGTCGCCATTGTAGGGCCAGGCGTAGGGCTCGGATTTGACGAAGCGCTCGGGCATGGAATGATCTCGCGGTCTATCGGGTGATGGACAATTCGGCGGGCGCGCCGGTCAGCGTGCGCTTCGGCGAGCAGGTGATGGTCATGATCGCCAGGGTCAGGATGTAGGGCGCGGCGTTGAAAAGGTGGTAGCCGGAGGTGATGCCGACCGATTGCAGCGCCGGCCCGAGCGCGGCGGCGCCGCCGAACGCGAGCGAGGCCCACAGGCAGAGCATCGGATCCCAGCGCGCGAAGATCACCAGCGCGACCGCAGTGATGCCCTGTCCCGAAGAGAGGCCTTCGTTCCAGCTGCCGGGATAGAACAGCGACAGGAACGAGCCGCCGATGCCGGCGAGGAAGCCGCCGACCATGGTGGCGCGCAGCCGGATCAACAGCACCGAATGGCCCATCGCCCGCGCGGCGTCCGCGCTCTCGCCAGCGGTGCGGATCAACAGGCCCCAGCGCGTGGTCCTGAACGCCCAATAGAGCAGCGGCGCGATGGCGACACCGATCAGGAACAGCACGTTGATGCGCAGCGCCGCACGCACCTGCGGGATGTCGCTCCACCAGCCGAAATCGATCGCCGGCAGCCTTGCCGCCGTCGGCTCGATCAGCGGCTTGCCGAGGAAGAAGGCCAAACCGGTTCCGAGCAGCATCAGCGCGATGCCGACCGCGATGTCGTTGACCCGCGGCAGCGAGCAGATCCCGGCATGCAGCGCGCCGAACAGGGCGCCGGTGATACCGGCCGCGAGCACCCCGAGCCATGGCGAGCCGGAGAGATATGAGATGCCGTAGGCGCTCATCGCGCCCATCACCAGTGTGCCCTCGAGGCCGAGATTGATGCGGCCACTTCGTTCGGTGATGCATTCGCCGAGGCTGACGAACAAAAACGGCGTCGAGACGCGGATGGCGCCGCCGAACACGGCGAGCGGGACGGTCCAGAGCCCGAGCGATGCATCCGCCATGTCAGGCCTTTCCCTTCAGGAAGCCGATCCGTCCGTACAGCGCGTCGCTCGCCAGCACGAACACGAAGATGATGCCTTGCAGCACCAGCACCGACGCATCGGGCAGGCCGAGCCGCCGCTGCAACAGGCCGCCGGAGGCCGAGATGCCGCCGAGCAGGATCGCGACCGGAATGATCGCAAGCGGATTCTGCCGCGCCAGAAACGCGACGAGGATGCCGGTGAAGCCGTAGCCCGCGGCGAGGTTGGCGTTGGTGCGGCCCTGCACCGCTGCGACCTCGATCATGCCGGCAAGCCCGGCGCTGCTGCCGGCGAGGAAGCACACGGTCAGGATCAGCTTGCCGACGGAAAGCCCCACGATCTTGGCGGCGCGGATGTTGCCGCCGGCAACGCGCGCGGCAAAGCCGAAGGTCGTGTGATAGATCAGGATGTAGGCGGCAACCGCCGCGACGAGGCCGAACACCAGGCCCCAATGCACGTCGGTGCCGGGAATGGTGCCGATCATGTTGGCGGCGCCGATCTCGCGCGTCGACGGCTTGTTGAGGCTCGCCGGATCGCGCATCGGCCCCTCGACCAGATGGTTGAGGATCGCAAGCGCGATATAGACCAGCAGCAGGCTCGAGATCGTCTCGTTGACCCCGCGATATTGCCGCAAGCCGCCGGACAGCGTGATCCAGAGGCCGCCGCCGATCATGCCCGCGATCACCATCGCGATCTGCACCACGATCGGTGCCGCGCCCTGCAGCGCCAGCGCCGCCGATGTCGCCGCCAGCGCGCCGATCAGAAGCGCGCCTTCGCCGCCGATGATCACCATGCCGAGCTGCGCCGGCAGCGCCGTGCACAGCGCGGTCAGGATCAAGGGCGCGGCGCGGGTCAGCGTGTTCTGCCACGAGAAGGCGGTGCCGAACGCGCCGTAATACATGTAGAAATAAAGGTCGAGCGGGTTCTTGCCGTAAAGCGCGATGAAGCCGCCGAACACTGCGAGCGCGCCGACCAGCGCCGCGCCCGGGATCAGGATGTATTCGATGCTCGCGCCGTAGCGCTGGAGGAAGCCGGGATCGGCGGCCGGAGCAACGCCGCCGGCCGCCTCCACCGATTCCGCCGCCTCGGTCGTCACGCGGTGGCTCCGATCACGCCTTCGACCAGATAATCCATCTTCTCGAGCTCGGGATCCTGCTGGCCGCGGTCGGTGCCGGAAGCGATCACCGTCTTGCCCTTGTTGTCGACCAGCGGGCCCTTGAAGATCGCGTACTCGCCGGACATGAACTTGGCCTTGACGTCGTCGGCAGCTTTACGCGCTTCGGCCGACACCATCTCGCCATAGGGCGAGACCTTGACGATCTCTTCCTTGAGGCCGCCGCGATAGAAGTTCGGGATCGCTTCACCCGCGGTGATCATCTTGACGAATTTCGGATACAGCGCTTCCCAGTTCCATTCGGCGCCGGTGAGATAGGCCTTCGGCGCCAGCGGCGACTGGTTGACGTGATAGCCGCACACCATCGCGCCGCGGCGCGCGGCGTTCTCGACCATCGTCTTCGGTCCGTCGACATGGCAGGTCAGCACGTCGACGCCCTGGTCGATCAGGCTGTTGGTCGCCTCGGCCTCTTTGACCGGCATCGACCAGTCGCCGGTGAAGATCACCTGCGTCGTCGCCTTCGGATTGGCGAGCCGGGCGCCGAGCGTGAACGCGTTGATGTTCCGCAGCACCTGCGGGATCGGCTTGGCCGCGACGAAGCCGAGCTTGCCGCTCTTGGTCGAGTAGCCGGCGACGATGCCGGAGATGTATTGCGCCTCGTCGATGTAGCCGAAATAGCTGCCGGCGTTCTTCGGGTCCTTGTCCGACCACAGGCCGCCGCAATGCTCGAAATGCATCTTCGGAAACTTGCCCGCCATCTTGACGACGTGCGGGTTGTAGTAGCCGAACGAGGTTGGGAACAAGAGCGTGGCGGCGTCGAGGTTGATCATGGACTCGATGGTCTTCTCGACCGCATCGGTCTCCGGCACCTTCTCTTCCTCGACCACCTTGATGCCGGGCAGCTTCTTCAGCGCCGCGGCGCCCTGGGCGTGGGCCTGGTTGTAACCGTAGTCGTCGCGCGACCCGACATAGATGAAGCCGACCGTGGTTTCGGCTGCCGCCGCGCCGCGAATGCCGAGCGTGCTGCCGAGCGCCAATGCCGCGCTTCCCTGCAATAAATGCCTTCTTGAAATCCTGCCAAAATCCATCGCCTGCTCCCTCCGGCGGGCCGGCCCGCCTGTCCTTGCCGCAGCCGCCGTAACGGCGGCGCTTGACGGAGTGTCGCAAGCTTCGTGCCAGAGCACGTTTCGCGGTCGCTATTCCCTAAGTGTATGAATATGAAAGGGAACGAATGCCGAAATGGCTGGCATCGGAAGCTGGGCGAGATTCGGTTGCCTATTTTATAAGCGATCGATTGTTGTTGTATGCAATGCCGTTAAGCAGTCGCTAACCGCCGGACGGCCGGTGCGGACTCGGTTGGTGACGGCGGACCAGTCGCGATTTGCTGGCTGGTGAATCGGGGTGGGCCTGCTACCAGTGGAGCCGGCTCCGGTGCCGGGTTGGACTGATGGGAAACAGCATGAGCGAGAAGACACCGTCCTCGAATCCGTCGTCGCTTGGCGAGGAGATCGTGGCGCGGATCAACCAGCTCGCGGCGATCTCGGAGACGCCGGAGCATCTCGCGCGCGTCTTCCTCACCGATGAGCATCGCAAGGCGGCCGATCTCATCCTGGCCTGGATGCGCGAGGCCGGCATGAGCGCGCACCTCGACGCCATCGGCAATGTCTGCGGCCGCTACGAGGGCGCGCGGCCGGGCCTGCCGGCGCTGATGCTCGGCTCGCATTACGACACCGTGCGCGACGCCGGCAGATGGGACGGCCCGCTCGGCGTCATCACCGCGATCGCCTGCGTCGCCGATCTGCACCGGCGCGGCAGGCGGCTGCCGTTCGCGATCGAGATCGTGGGCTTCGCGGACGAGGAGGGTGTGCGCTTTGCCTCGACCCTGCTCGGCAGCCGCGCGGTGGCCGGTACGTTCGACGAGAGCGTGCTCAACACCCGCGATCGCGCCGGCACGTCGATGCGTGATGCGCTGGTTCAATTCGGGCTTGATCCCGATCATATCGGCAAGGCGGCGCGCGCCCGCCGCGAACTGCTCGGCTATGTCGAGCTGCACATCGAGCAGGGCCCGGTGCTGGAAGAGAAGGCGCTGCCGGTCGGCGTCGTCACCGCGATATCGGGGGCGACTCGGCTTGCCGCCAATCTCACCGGCGTCGCCGGCCATGCCGGCACCGTGCCGATGAAGCTGCGGCGCGATGCGCTGACGGGCGCCGCCGAGTGCATCGTCGCAATCGAGCAATTCTGCAGGAGCGATGAAGCAGGCCTGGTCGGCACCGTCGGCTATATCAATGCCATGCCCGGCGCCACCAACGTGATCCCGGGCAAGGTGTCGTTCACGATGGACATCCGCTCGCAGAGCGACATGCATCGCAAGCGTGCCGTCGCCGACATCGTGCGGCAGATCGAGGCGATCGCGAAACGCCGCGACCTCGCCTTGCAGATCGACGTCACCCACGAGAACCGCAGCGTGCCCTGCGCGCCGTGGCTGAAGACGCAGATCGCCGAAGCGGTCGCGGCGGAGGGCCATGCCGTGTTCGAGCTGCCGAGCGGCGCCGGGCATGACGGCATGGCGATGGTCGACGTCGCCGATATCGGCATGATCTTCGTGCGCTGCCGCGGCGGCATCAGCCACAATCCGGCCGAACATGTCGAGCTCGCCGATGCCGACACCGGCGGGCGGGTGCTGCTGCGCTTCATCGAGAATTTCCGTGCGCACGGTACAGTGAATAGCTGAGGCTGCGCGCCCACGAACGCCATCTGGACCGTCATCCTGAGGTGCGAGCGGAGCGAGCCTCGAAGGATGCACGGCCACAGTTGGGCCGTCGCCCTTCGAGACGCCGCTTCGCGGCTCCTCAGGGTGACGGTGTTGGAGTTGCTGCGCATCCCAATGCGGGCGGACTACAGTCTGTTGGCGGAGATGGGCCGCAATATCGCAGACCTCCGGCTGCTAACCCGTGCCGAATCCGGACAGATCCGGCCGTCGTTTCCGGCTCGGCCGAGCCTATTTGCGGCGCGGCCCCGAAGCGCTAGACTTGGCGCAACGGGGGGAAGGGCATGAGGTCGTCCGTCGTCCAGGACGTTCAGTTCCCAAAACAACCGGCGCTGCAGCTGATCTATGACACTGCACCGATCGGTCTTGCCTACCTCTCTCCCGATTGTCGGTATCTCCAGATCAACCAGCGGCTCACCGAGATCTGCGGCATCTCGGTCGAAGGTCATCTCGGACGCACCGTGCACGATTGCGTGCCCGCGCTGGCGACCGCCGTCGAAGGCATCGTTCGTTCGATCATGGAGACCGGCGAACCCGTCACCGACGTGGAGGTGTACGGCCAGCGCCCGGGCCACAATGACGAGCGATGCTGGATCACACATTGGCATCCGCAGCGCGAGCCGAACGGCAGTATCGTCGGCGTCAACGTCGCCGCCGAAGAGATCACCGATCGCAAGCGCAGCGAACGCGAGATCCGGGCCGCGCGCGATGCGGCCGAGAAGGCCCTGCATCATCTGCAGGAGACCCAGGCGTCGCTGATCGAGGCGGAAAAGCTCGCGGCGCTGGGCCGTCTGGTGGCCGGCGTCGCGCATGAGATCAACAGCCCGGTCGGCACCAGCCTCACGGTCGCCTCGGTGCTGGAGCAGAAATGCGCCGACTTCGCCGCCGAGGCGGCGCGCGGCAAGCTGAAGCGCTCGAGCCTCAGCGATTTCATCGAGGTCGTCGAAAGCGCCTCCTCGCTATTGGTCGGCAACCTCAAGCGCGCGGCGGATCTGGTGCAATCCTTCAAGCAGGTGGCGGTCGATCGCAGCTATTTCGATCGCAGCCAGTTCGATCTCGGCGAGGTGACCGAGCAGGTGCTCTCGAACCTGCGCCCGGCGCTGCCGAAGAACAACCTGGCGCTTGAGGTCGATTGCCCGTCGGGTCTTGCGATGAACAGCTATCCCGGCCCCTACGGCCAGGCGCTGACAAACCTGTTCGTCAATTCGGTCGTGCACGCCTTTCCGGACGGCAAGGGCGGCACCATCACGATCCGGCTGCGCGCGTTGGGCGCGGACCAGGTGGAAATCCTGTTCGCCGACGATGGCTGCGGAATGAGCCGCGATGTGCTGCGGCAGGCCTTCGATCCGTTCTTCACCACGCGCCGCGACGTCGGCCGCATCGGGCTCGGCCTCCACATCGTGCACAACATCGTCACGAACCGGCTGGGCGGCGAGCTCCATCTCGACAGCGCCCCGGGCATCGGGACCGGCGTGCGGATCACACTGCCGCGCCTGGCGCCGCAGCGCGGAACCGATGGTTGATGCCGGATTGGGGTGCCGAGAAGGAAATACTCCCCGGCCATGGGGCCGGGAAACGTCCTTCCAAGGTACCGGCGCAAAAGGCATACCGCGACCCTTGCTTCTGCCCCCGTCGTCGCGACATTGTCACGGTATTCCCTGATGGTTACGACGATGAGCCAATCCGCATTCGATCCCTTCGGTGAGCCGGTCCCCGCAGTCGATTCTTCGGCCCCGAGCGAGGGCGTGTCGAAATGGCTGAAGACCGCGGGCACCGGCGTGTTCTGGGTGCTGGTGGTCGGCATCGTGCTGGCGCGCGCGGTGTATTTCGAGCCCGGCGTGTTCAGCTTCGAGCATGCCGTTGCGTGGGCGCAGGGTCTGTTCGCCGCGCTTTAGCCGCCGGCATCCGCGGCGCCGCCTTCGCGCCCTTTGTCTCCCGAATGATCCCCTCGAACGCGACCGCCGCCGGCACGTCCAGCCGGCCGGGCGATTTCAGTTGCCACAGCGTGCGCTCGATACGGACGCCCTTGATCGGGATCACCTTGAGCTTTCCGAGCTTCACCTGATCGTCGATCGTTGCCACCGACACGATGGCGACGCCGACGCCAGCCGCCACCGCCTGCTTGATCGCCTCGGTGCTGCCGATTTCGAGCGTCCGCTGCGGCTCGACGCGGTGGGCGGCCAGCGCCTGCGCGACCACCTCGCGGGTGCCTGAGCCGGGTTCGCGCACGATCAGGATCTCGTCGTTGAGCAGGCGGACGTCGATCGGGCCTGCGGCGGCCGCGAAGCGGTGATCGGGGCCTGCGATCAGCACCATCACGTCGGTGCGCCAGGCTTCGCTGGTCAGGTTCTCGTCCTCGACTGGCCCCTCGACCAGGGCGATTTCGACCTCATGGCCCAGCATCAGCGCGGCGATATCGCTGGTGTTGGCGCTCACGACATGCAGGTCGATGCCGGGAAAGGCGCGGTGGAACACGCCGAGATATTCCGGGATCATGTAGGTCGCGATCGTGGTGCTGGCGCCGATCCGGAGCGAGCCGCTGTCGAGGTTGCGCAGCGCCTGCAACTCGTCCTCGGCGGCTCGCTCGGCCGCGAACAGCGTCTCGGCATGGCGGGCCAGCGCGGCGCCCTCCCGGGTCGGCCGCACCCCTTTCGGCGTCCGGTCGAGCAGCCGGCAGCCGACCTGTAGCTCGAAATCCCGCACGCCCTTGGAGATCGCCGGCTGGCTGATGTGCAGGAGGTCGGCGGCGCGGGAGAAGCTTCCGGTTCTCGCCACCGCCGCGAACAGGCGGAGCAGATGCAGGTTGAGGGACATAACTTCTCTCTATCGGGGCAGTCCGAAAAGATATTAGCCAATTAGCGCGCCCTGGCGCATAAAATCTTCTCCGAAGAGAGGTTTTCGTGCCGCAACAAGAACAAGACCAGGGGCAGACGCAGGGGGCGCTGAAGCGCACATTCCTGCTCATTCCGGGCATTCTGCTCTGTGGGGTGGTCACGATCATCTCGCTCGGCATCCAGGCCGCCGAAGAGCGGGCTTTCGATCATCCCTATATCGAGGCTCTGGTGGTCGCGATCCTGCTCGGCATGGCGGTGCGGACCGCCTGGGAGCCGCCGGAGCGCTGGCGCTCGGGCATTGCCTTCAGCGCCAAGCAACTGCTCGAGGTCGCGGTGATGCTGCTCGGCGCGTCCATCAGCTTCGCCGCGATCCTGGCGTCGGGCTGGCTCCTGATCGGCGCCATCGCGCTGACCGTCGTGATCATGCTGGCGGTGAGCTATGGCCTCGCCCGCCTGCTCGGACTCAAGGCCAAGCTCGCGATCCTGATCGCTTGCGGCAATTCGATCTGCGGCAATTCCGCGATTGCGGCGGTGGCGCCTGTCATCGAGGCCGACGGCGACGACATCGCCTCGTCGATCTCGTTCACCGCCATTCTCGGCGTGCTGATGGTGCTCGGCCTGCCGCTGCTGATCCCGCTACTGAAGCTGACCGCGACGCAATACGGCATCCTCGCCGGCCTCACGGTCTATGCCGTGCCGCAGGTGCTGGCGGCGACCGTGCCCGCCGGCATCGTGTCGACCCAGATCGGCACGCTGGTCAAGCTGGTGCGCGTCCTGATGCTGGGCCCGATCGTGGTCGGACTCTCGCTGTTGGTGGCGCGGCGGCGCAAGGCAAGCACCGAGGCCGGCACGGCCGGGGAGGGGCCCGCAAAGGCCGCCTCGATCAGCCCGTTCAAGCTGGTGCCCTGGTTTATCATCGGCTTCCTGGTGCTGGCCGCGCTGCGCTCGTTCCAGCTCGTGCCCGACATCGCGATCGCGCCGGTGACCAAGACGGCGGCGATCCTCACCGTCGTCTCGATGGCGGCACTTGGGCTCGGCGTCGATGTCCGCGTGCTCTCGACCGTCGGCGGCCGCGTGACGGCAGCGGTCACGCTGTCGCTGATGCTTCTGCTGGGCCTCAGCATCGGCCTCGTGCATTTCTTCAAGTAGAGCGTGATGAGATGAGCTGGAACGGCGTCGGACGTTCACCTCTCCCCAGTGGGGAGAGGTCGATTTGCGCAGCAAATCGGGTGAGGGGCCGCACCGCCAACGAGGGACCGTAACCCCTCACCCGGCGCTGCGCGCCGACCTCTCCCAAGGGAGAGGTGATCCCAGGCGGGCTCCAACTCAACCAGATCTCATACCGTCCTGGCAGCTACTCGGCGGCCTTCGCGGTCTTGCCGAACATCCGGGTCGGCGCCGGGAAGCCGCAGGACGTGCCGTCGGTGACCTTGACCTGGTCTTCCCAGGGCAGGCGGAAGCGGCCGGACACCATGTCCTGCATGAAGGTGTAGGGGCAATCCATCGCGCCGCCCTTCACCGCGACATAGCCGCGATGCCAGAGCTGGTAGATGTTGTTCTCGACGCCCCAGTTGATCCGCGCCTCGCGTACGAGGTCGGGCCGCACCTCGGCGGTGATGATCTCGTCCGCCCGTCCCGTGGTCCCGTGCGCGATGATGCTGCCGTCGAAATTGACGATCATGCCTTCGCCCATCGAGTCGAACGAGCCGTCCGAGCCGCACATGCAGACATTGGCCGTCACCATCAGGTTCTGGAACGCGTTGGCCTGGTTGGTGAAGCGCCAGCTGTCGCGGATCGGCGCGGTGTAGCCTGCGGTGCGGATCATGATCTCCGCGCCCTTGTAGGCACATTCGCGCGCCATTTCCGGGAACATGCCGTCATGGCAGATGATCAGCGCGATCTTCGCGCCTTTCGGTCCCTCGATCACGGGAATGCCGACGTCGCCCGGCTCCCACGGCTCGACCGGAATCCAGGGATGGAATTTGCGGTAATAGAGCTTGATCTCGCCGTGATCGTTGATGATCAGCCCGGAATTGTAGGGATTGCCGTGCGGGTTGAACTCCATGATGGAGAAGCAGCCCCAGATCTTGTTGTCGATGCAGGCCTTCTTGAAGGCCGCGACTTCGGGGCCGTCGAGCCGGCACATGATCTCCGGATTGGTGTCCATCGACAGACCGTGCAGCGAATATTCCGGGAAGACGACAAGGTCCATGGTGGCGAGATTGCGCCGCGCCTTGCCGACCATCCAGACGATCCGCTCGGTCTGTCGCGCCAGATCGGCCTTGGTCGCGACCACGGGCAGCTGCAGCTGCACCAGTCCGATCACGACGCCATTGGGTGACTTGTTGAGACCGCCAAGTCCATTCATGCCTGTCCTCCCGCTTCTTCGAATTTCGCGAACGATCGCCGTTCGGTCGGGCTCCCAGCTAGCAACGATCATGCCAGCAAGATCGAACGGCCGGCAAATCGGGTGCCGGTGAGAACCTGGAAGACGACGGGGAGAACGGCCGAGCGTGTCTCAACAGATTGAGATGCCGGACGTTTCGGGCGTTTGAGGGTGCGAGCCGCATCATTGCGCAATGGCACGCGGTTTGCTTAATCATGGCGGGTCTTCTCGCATTGGGGGCGTGCGTCATGGCGAATTCAAGCGGGACAATCGCGGCGGAGCCGGAGCCGATCACGCTCGACTGGAGCAAGACCGCGCTCGTCATCATCGACATGCAGCGCGATTTCATGGAGCCGGGCGGCTTCGGCGAGACGCTCGGCAATGACGTCAGCCGGCTTGCCCGCGCGGTGCAGCCGATCGCCGCAGTGCTTGAGGCTGTGCGCGACGCCGGGCTGCTCGTGGTCCATACCCGCGAGGGCCATCTGCCCGATCTCTCCGACGCGCCGCCGGCCAAGCTCGAGCGCGGCGCGCCGTCGCTCCGGATCGGCGATCCCGGGCCGATGGGACGGATCCTGATCCGCGGCGAGGCCGGCCACGACATCATCCCCGAGCTCTATCCGCTCGGCAGCGAGGTCGTGATCGACAAGCCGGGCAAGGGCGCGTTCTACGCCACCGAATTCGGCGACATCCTGCAGAAATACGGTATCGAGAATCTTTTGGTCTGCGGCGTCACCACCGAGGTCTGCGTCAACACCACGGTGCGCGAGGCCAACGACCGCGGCTACCGATGTGTCGTGATCTCCGACGGCTGCGCGTCCTACTTCCCGGAATTCCACGAGATGGGCCTCAAGATGATCAAGGCCCAGGGCGGCATCTTTGGCTGGGTCGCCGATTCAGCCGCGGTGTTGAAGGCGCTCGCTGGCTAGTTCGTGCTGCTTGATTCCGAAGTTCGTTTAAGAGCGTGCACGCATGTGCCTAATGCGTTCGACGCCGCATCGTGGCGCGGATGTCGGAGGGTGACGCGCCGTAGCGGCGGCGGAACGTGCGGTTGAAATAGGACAGGTCGCCGAAGCCGGCTTCGAACGCGATGCTGCTGATGCTGCGATTGCCCCAGCGCGGATCGGTCAGCAGCCGATGGCTCTGTGTCAGGCGGGCGTTGAGGACGAATTCGGTGAAGCTCGTTCCCTCGTCGGCGAACAGGCGCTGAAGGCTGCGCGGCGAGAGTTTCCGACGCGCCGCGACGGTGATCAGCGTGAGGTCGGGATCGGAGAAATGCGCGTGGATGTCGGCCTTGGCGGCGGCAAGCCGCGCGGCGCGCAAGCCCCGGTCCTTCGCGATAGCTGCCCCGTCGCGGGTGGCGCCGATCACCAACGCCGCGAGGTCGTAGATATGGGTGACGACGGCTTGCCGTAGTTCGGGCGTCGACATCGGATCCATGCGGATCAGCTTTTGGAGATAGAAGGTAAGCAGTTTTACGGCTTCGGTATCGCGCGGCACCGGGCGCATGAGCGCATCTTCGGGATACGACACGAGCGGGGTCAGCGCGTCGCGCCGCAGCCGCAGGCTGAGGAAGCGCGTCAGCGACGGAGAGATGCTCACCCACGGCTCCGCGGTCGATATCAAGATGGCATCGCCGGCAGCGCCGGTGACCTCGCGGCCCCGGTGCGATATGACGGGCGCGCCGCCCAGCGAGATGCGGAGCATGAGGTGGTCGGTGCCGTCGAGCAGTTCGTGCGTCACGGCAGTGCGCAGATTGCCGAGGGTCCAGGATCCAAAGCACAGCTCGGGCAGGGCCTGCGCCGTCGCCTCGGCGTGGAACGGCCCGTCATGCAACGGCATCGTGTCGAATTGAAAGACGCGGCGTCCGATCGCTTCTCGCCATATCGCCAGCCGGTGCTGCGCCGGCCAGTCGGCGGTCGAGAATCGGAGCGTCGTGGGCTCTGGGGACTCTGACATCATGGGCTCGTAGGCGTATGTGTCCTGATCTGTTTGCCGCATTTGTGGCACGAGTGTCCCGCCTGCGAATGACTCGCTGCGATCCTGATTGGATCGTCAAATCCGCCACACCAGGTTCAAAAAGCTGGGGCTGTCGCTCCTGTCCAGGTCCGTGTCGCGCCAACCCAAGCAGGCTCAATCGGCCATCCCTACACGTCGTATCCCCAGGAGTCGACGAGGGAGTTTGGGGTGCAGGTCTTTGGGGTGCAGGTCTCAGAACAGGACAGGACGCCGGCCGGCGCGATTGTTCCATGCCGGATAGGCGCGCGCGCGGGTTCGATGGCCCGCGTCATGCTCTGGGCGTTGCTGCTCGGCGCAATCCTGATGCCGCGGACGGGCCAGGCGCAGGACGCGACGTGGAGCGCCCATCCTGTCTCGAACGACTGGACCGATTCCGCCAACTGGAGTTCCAACTTCCCGCCGACGGGGACGGCGACCTTCGGTGCCTCCAGCCAGACCGCGATCACGGCTCTGCAAATAGTCTCGGTTGGCACGATTGTGTTGAACAGCGATGCGCCGGCCTACAGGTTCAGTGTGGGCTTGAATTTTACCGACCGGGGAATCGTCAACAATTCAAACTTTGCTCCGGTTTTCGATAGCGGGATTAGTTTTAGTAACGCCAGTTCGGCCGGCAACGCCATCATCAACACGACTTCTGGCGGGGCATTCTTCAGCAACACCAGCACCGCGGGCAATGCCACGATCAACAACGGCAGCACCGTTCACTTTGCGGACAGCAGCTCGGCCGGCAACGCCACCATCAACAGTCTCAATTCTATTGTTTCCGAGATACTTTTTTTCAACACCAGCTCGGCTGGCAACGCCCATATCACCAACGGCTTCTCTCTGACCTTTCAGGACATCAGCACGGCGGCTAACGCGGTCATTGCCAACCCTGGCGGCGACGTGATTTTCGCCGGCAGCAGCACGGCTGCCAACGCAAGCATCACGAACAACAGAATTGTGAATTTTGAATTTTCCAGTACCGCCGCCAATGCCCATATCACGAACTTCAGCAACGGCAGCCTCTTTTTTGGTGATGCCAGCAGCGCCGGCAATGCAACGATCATCAACAACGCCGGTGGGCAGACATTCTTTAGTGCTCAAGCCACGGGGGGTAATGCGCGTTTCATCACCGCTGCCGGCGGCGTGTTCGATATGTCGCATTTGACAAGCGCCGGCACGACGGCGGGCTCCATCGAGGGGGCGGGGTCTTACGTGTTCGGCGCAAAAACGCTGACGGTCGGCTCCAACAATCTCTCCACGGAGGTGTCCGGCGTCATCAGCGGCACCGGCGGCGGCCTTGCCAAGGTCGGCACCGGCACGCTGACGCTGTCAGGTGTTAACACCTACACGGGCGCCACCACGATCAATGCCGGAACGCTCGCCGTCAACGGCTCGATCGCGCAATCCGCAGTGAGCGTCAACGGCGGCGGCACGCTCGCCGGCGCCGGCACTGTCGGCGCGACCACGATCGCCGGCGGTGGCACGGTCTCGCCTGGCGGTGGCGCGGGTGGCGCGATCGGCACACTCAATATTGCCGGCAGCATGGCTATGCTGCCGGGCGCCATCTACGCCCTCGACCTCAACGCGGCCGGACGGAGCGACAGGATCGTTGCGAGTGGAGCAGCCAATCTTTCCGGCGGAACCGTGCGACTGACGTCGGTGAACGGTTTCCTCCTCAACACGCCCTACACGATTCTGACCGCCGCGGGAGGAAGGACCGGCATGTTCTCGGGCGTCATGTCCGGCACCAGCGGCTTCGCCTTCATCGCGCCCAGCCTGACCTATGATGCAAACGACGTGTTCCTGACGTTTGCGCGCAACAATGTGCGGTTTGCGAGCGCAGCGCAAACGCGCAACCAGATCGCGACGGGGGCCGCCTTAGACGGCCTCGGCCGCGGGCCGGCGTTCAACGCGCTCGCCTTCAGTACGACGCCGGCGCAGGCGCGTTCTGCGTTCGACCAGCTCTCCGGCGAGTTACACGCGAGCGCGGTGGGCGCAATGCTCGATGAGTCACGCGATGTCCGTGACGCCGTGATCGGCCGGCTGCGGCAGTCTTTCGGCAGCGCGGACAGACCGTCCGTGACGCTCGCCGGCATCGGTCCTCAGGCCGTCGCGATCGACGGCGGCGGCGCCTTGGCCTACGCGGGCGAACCGGCCTTCAAGGCAGCGCCGAAATTCTTGCCGCAGGAGAGCGTGATGACCGCCTGGGCGCAAGCGGTCGGCGATTGGGGACACACAGGCAGCGACGGCAATGCCGCCGCGCTCAGGCGCGAGACCGGCGGCGTCATCTCCGGTGTCGACGCCACCTTCGACGCGCGCTGGCGGGCCGGCTTTGCCGGCGGCTACACCCAGTCCTTGCTGCATGTCGATGACCGCCGCTCCGCCGCCACCATCAACAATTATCACCTCGCGCTCTATGGCGGCGGCCAGCTTGACGCCTGGGCTCTGCGCGGCGGCGCCGCCTTCACCGCGCACAGCATCGATACCGATCGCGCGATCGCGTTTCCCGGCTTCTTCGACGTCGCCAAGGCGAGCTACGACGCCCACACCGCCCAGGTGTTCGGCGAGATCGGCCGCGGCTTCGCGCTCGGCCGTGTCGCGCTCGAGCCGTTCGCGGGGCTGGCCTATGTGCATCTCGACACCGGCCATTTTACCGAGACCGGCAGCGCGGCGCTGAGCGGCGGCGGCGACGCCTTGGCTACCGCCTTCACCACGCTCGGGCTGCGCGGCGAGGGCGCGGTAGCGCTGGCTGACGGCAAGCCGCTGACGGTGCGCGGCACGCTCGGCTGGCGGCACGCGTTCGGCGATGTGAGGCCGGAAACGCTGCTGGCGTTTTCCGGCGGCGGCACGCCGTTCACGGTTGCCGGCGTGCCGATCGCGCGCGATGCGTTGCTGGTCGAATCGGGCCTCGGCTTCAACCTGGCGCGCAACGCCAGCGTTGGCCTGATGTATTCGGGACAGCTTGCGCGTGATTCGCACGATCACACCGCCAAGGGCGAGATCAACTGGAAATTCTAGTGGTCCGATTCCGAAGTTCGTGCGTCGGTGCGGCTCGCTCTCACACGAACTTCGGAAAGCAAAGAGTACTGGGGCGCGTACGCATGAACGCCGGCGGTTCGATATCCGCTTCCGGAGAACAAGCGGACATCGCCAAGCCACGTTGAAATCGGTCGAGAATGACCCAACCCCGACATTGCCTTGCACACACAGAGGCCATACCATGTGCTCAGCTAGATGGAGCGATTGGAGGCCGGGGATGAGGTGCCTGCGCATCTATGCAACGCCCGACGGGGAATCCCATTTTGGAGAAGTCGATATCGCGATGACGATGAAGCCGGCGTTTCCCGACAAAGCGCCGTTTGAAATTTCGGCTTTCTACCCGGCGTCACGCATCCGTTTTTCTCACATCCCCCCCGGGGTGTGCGAAGTGGGCTTTCACAACCCGCCGGATCGTCTCCTCGCCATATGGCTGGATGGCCACGTGGAATTTGAAACGAGCGATGGAGAGGTGAGGCGCCTTCCGGCGGGACAAGCTGTTCTCGTCGAGGATACGCATGGGAAAGGACACATCTCGCGCCACCCCGAGGAAGGACAGAACGCTATCATAGTCATGCTGCCGAGCGGCCTTGACGCACCACTTGACTAGTCGGCTTTTGGCCCTTGGCAGACATGCCGGGCGAACTCACGAATGTCCGCTCATGAGCATCGAACGGACATGCTGTTCAGGCGGTCGACTTCCGCGATTGACCCATCTCGGACATTGATTGGCACGCGCGAGTTTGGCTCAAGAGCCGCTGTAGGTGCGTCCGAACCAACGGGCGTAGACCGGGTCATTGATCATTCGATCAAGCCGCGCGCGGCGCAATCGATGAACAAAGTCCTGTTTGTCCGTCTGCCCGGCAGGTCCGGCATGAAGAATGCTAAGCATCCAGTTTGAGAACTCCTGATACCGCCAGATGTCCGGGAGCCGCGAAGCGGTGTAACTCCCGAGGCGGTCGCCATTGGCAGCGCCGCCGTAACGTTCACATAGGCCGGCCGCGAGTTCGATCGCATCCTGAATAGCCATATTCATGCCTTTCGCACCCGCCGGCGTCACCATATGAGCTGCATCACCGGCGAGGAATATACGGCCCCGCTGCATCGGTTCGCGAACACGAACGCGCAGATCGAGGAAATCCCGCTCGATGAGATTGCCGCGAACCAGGGGTAACTGGTCGGGAATAGCCATGCGCTCTTCCAGCTCCGCCCAAATGCGTTCGTCAGGCCAGTCGGCAAGCTTGTCGGTAATGGGCACTTCTAAATAATACCTTGTCGACGTCGCGGAGCGCCGAAACTGCCCCGCGAACCCTCTAGGGTGCAGCGCGTAAACGGTGCGAGGGCTTGGCGGGGCAATTGCAGCAATGACCGCAAGCCAACGGAACGGGTGGGCGACCTCGAACGTCTCGAACCCGGCCGCCCGCGCGACCACGCTTCCAGCGCCGTCGCAGGCCACGACAGCTTCGGCCCGGACTGTGAAAGGTTCATCGTTCGCTGCCGTAACCGCCCGCACCTCCACATCGGTCTCGTTCTCCGCGACATCGACGACCTTTACTCCGAAGCGAATTTGACCGCCTTTTGCGACGAGCGCGTCAGCCCAGTCGCCGACAAGCTCCTGCTGCGGGTAGATGTAGTGCCCCTGACCATCATCGCTGGGAGCTCCGTAATCGCAGACGATAACTTCGCCATCAATACGGAATTCGCAGATTCCATTGCGGCCTCCGCGCTCCGTGATGGTGTCGGCAAGACCGAAGGGTCGGAGTGCGGCGACTGCGCGTTGCTCAATCAGTCCGGCTTTCGTCCGGCTGCGCAGCTCGCCTGATTGCTCACGTTCCAGGATCACGAACGAGATGTTCGACTGGTGAAGGATATGGGCGAGCACTAGCCCAGCGGGACCAGCGCCAACGATGCACACCAACGCGGTATCTTTATCCATGTATTCATCCCCCCAGGCGTGACCGGCGCTCAAGCGCCGGGACATAGGTCGTCATGGTATCAGAAATCCCGAAGTCAAATGTCTGGTGTTGGCCTAAAACCGACGCGTCGTGGTCGCGCGGCGATGTCCGCTTCCGCAGAACAAGCGGTCATCGCGAAGCCACGTTGAAATCGGTGAGAATGACCCGTTGCCGTCTTCGGGCCGGTTCGCGTCCTTGAGGCGCGCTACTTGCCGTACAGAACTGGCACGCCAAAATCTGCCGTTTTTGCGCGGTCAGCGGCGATCAGCGTTCGCTGGAGCACGCCTTTCGGCCGCAAGTCTTTCTGACCGACTTTGACGCGTCGGGCGGGCGCGTGGAAGTGATGGCCGAGTCGCGATGGCTTCACCCGCCCCATCCGCGAAGGAAGTCGCGCAGTTCCTGATTCACGCGTTCCGGCTGTTCCTCCTGAGGGAGATGCCCGCACTCGGGGATGGCGACGCCGCGCACATTGCGCGCCAACCCCTTCCAAACCTCCAATACATCAAAGGCTTTGCCGACGAGTTCAAACTCGGATCCCCAGATTGCCAACACCGGGCAATCGATCAGACTGCCCTGGTCCTCGATGTCCTGCTCCAGATCGACCGGTCCCGCCCGATAGTCGTTGAACGCTCCGCGTAGGGCACCAGGCTGGGAGTAGGCGCGGACATACTCGGCGACCGCGGCGTCTTCGATGGCACGAGGGTCGTAGCACCACGTGCTGTAGAAATGACGAAGGAAGATTTCCTCGCGCCCCTGAATCAACGCTTCGGGCAGATGCGGGACCTGCTGGAAGTGGAAGAACCAGTAAAGCCTGGCGAGCCTCGCGTCTGTCGCATTGAAGACTACGCGAGTCGGGATGTTGTCCAGTACCGCCAGCCGATCGACCACGCCCCGATGATCCTTGGCGAAGCGCGTCGCGACCCGGGCGCCGCGATCATGGCCGACGAGGGCGATCCGGTGATAGCCGAGATGTGCGACAAACTGCCGGATATCTTCCGCCATCGTCCGCTTGTCATAGCCGATGTCGGGCTTGTCGGTGTCGCCGTAGCCGCGCAGATCCGGCATGATGACGCGGTAGTCGCGGGCCAGATCGGGCCATTGCTTGCGCCACGCGTACCACGTCTCGGGGTAGCCGTGGAGCAGGACGACGGGCGGGCCTTCCCCAGCCTCCGCGAAATGCATTCGGATCCCGTTGACGCGAACGGTGTGGTGCTTCGGCGTTGGTGTCATGTCGATGCCTGCAATCTTACGAAGACGAAGCTGGCCCCGCCGCGCATGCTTCGGCAGCAGTCCAGTCATTGGTCCACTCGCCATCACGAAGCATCTCGTCGCCGCTATGAGCGGTGAATTCGACGAGTACCGTTTTCCTGGGAACTCCCAGTACTTCGCTACAGATGTCGACGATACCCCGCCCGAGTTCGAGACGTTGATCGGGCGAGCGGCCCCGCCGAGTCTCGACGAGCACCATCGTGACCGGTTCAAGACCGTCGGCGCCAAGATGGAACAGGTTATCCTCGCCAAGCTCCGCGATGCCCACATTGGGACGCCACAACTGCGTCTGCATCACGTCCGCGTAGAGACGACACAGGCGAGCCGCGAGTTCGCGCTTGGTTTGCGACGGATAGGTTTTGGCCAGGTCGAGATGCAGATACGGCATGGTCGGATTCTCCTCCCGCCGCGGCGGTCCAATTGCCGGGCGCACGAACGCGCGGATTTAACATCCTTCTAGTACTGCAGATTGGGATAGGCGGCGCTGTCTCCACGCCCCTCGCGTGTCAAATCCAGAACTCCATAGATCGGCCAGATCGGATCGATCGGACTGGTGTCGCCGCGCTTGAATACCCCTTCGCTCGCCCAATGGTGACGTATGCCGTCGTGGTCGCGAGAAAACACGTGCAAGACCGCAAGCTGAACGCCGTCCGGTGTTTCTGCGTGGTAGTCGCGATTGAAGCTATTGTTGCGCGAGGACAACAGCCGAATGTTGCGCCACCCGCGCTCATTTGCGTAGGTGCCGAGTCGGTCGGGACTTGTCTTCGCGATCACGACAAGATTCGTGCGCTCAGCGAGGTGAAAGGCAGCGCCCTCGAGTCCGTCGACCACGGAGGTGCACGACGGACAAGGCTGCTCGACAAGGGGCAGCTCCGCTGTCTTGCCTTCTGCGGCGCCCGCTCGTTGATCTTTCGGCCAGCGCGGGAACATCATGTTGTAGATGACCAGCGAGTTCTTGCCCGGTGCGAACAACTCCGAGAACTTCACCTTGTTGCCGTAGGCTGCAGATTCGAAGACGTAGTCTTCCTTGATGAGGCCGCCCGCCGGGAGTGCTCGCCGCTTGGCGGCGACCTTCTCGTTCAGAAGCCGAAGCTCTGCCTCCGCCTCCAGAAGCTCATTGCGCGCGCGCCGGTAGTCACTCGACTCGCCGGGAAATCGAACATTCGGGTCGAGGAGAACTTGCCGCCACTCCTTCATGTCGCGTGGTTTGCCTTTGAGAGCCATGATGGCCTCCTTCAGGTCGCGTGGACAGCTTCGAACTTGCTGACGGCTGATTGTGCCGCGGGGGCCTTCCTGCCGTCAGTCCAGCGTATTGTCGCCTCCGCAACCCGCGCGCCGAATTTGGCCGCCGTGCGCAGGTCGGTCGCAGGAGGGGCGACGTCGGCCGGCTCGTCGAAGTTGCTCTGCGCCATGGCACCGATGAAGCCGCCAAGGCGATTCAGATCCTCGATGCTTCCCTTGGAGTTGTTGTTGCCCGGCAACATGCCGGAGTTGATCCACGTCATACTGTGCTGACCGGCGAATATCACGAACTGGAGCAGCGTGTTGAGTTTGTCGCCGCTTTGGCTCGCCGAATTGGTGAAGCCCGCAGCGATCTTGTCCTTCCAACCTTGGGCGTACCAAACCTTGCTCGAAGCATCCATGAATCGTTTGAACTCGGCCGAAGCGCTGCCCATGTAGGTCGGCGCACCGAAGATGATTGCTTCGGCCTTTTCGAGATCGCCCCAGTGGTCGTCGAACTTCTCGACTGAAATGAGCTGGGCGCGAGCTCCATCGACACCCTGTACGCCTTCAGCAACGGCTTTCGCCTGCTTGAGAGTGTGCCCGTTGCCCGAGTGAAAGACGATTGCGACAGTAATCATGACAAGGTCCTCCTTGGAAACCAAAAGTCACTGCCAACACACCCTGGATCGCGTGTGCTGTGACGGAGCGAAATGTCTCGATTGCAAACTTGTCGGCGGTCCTAAGGATCACCGATCAGTGGGTCAAACATGAGCAGGAGAGCCAGCGCGCAGAATTGCCAAAGCTAAAATATCGATATAAGGAATGGTTATGGCTACGCGAGAAGACGCCGCGAGGGTTCGGCTTCGGCGGTCACTGAAGCTGCGTGACCTTTACACGCTCACCATCGTCGCCGAACTTGGTAGTATGGCGAAAGCTGCCACGTTCTTGGCAGTTACGCAGCCCGCAGTATCGCAGGCTATCGCCGACCTTGAGCGGTTCGCCGGCGTTCGTTTGCTTGACCGCGGTCCGCGCGGGGCGGTGCTGACCGCAGCTGGCGAAGCCTTAGTCGCCCGCGGGCGCCAGGCGCTCGATACACTCGATCTCGGTATGCGCGATATCGCGTTCCTGACCGATGGTGGCCGAGGCGTCGTACGTGTCGGCGCCGACATGGCTTTCATCGCCGGAGGGTTGATGGCTGACATCATCACGCATCTCCGAACCCGCTATCCCGGCATTGCTGTGCATGTCTTTGAGACCAGCATGCGCGTCTCGGCGCCCGAGTACCATTCACTCATGGAGCGCGGCGTAGACGTTCTTCTAGGGCGGCGGCCGCACGAAAACATCGACGGCGAATTGTTTGTCGAACATCTGCTCGAGGAGAAACTTAAGGTCGTAGCAAGTTCGACCCATCATCTTGCGCGGCGGAACGAGGTCAGCTGGAGTGATTTGACGGGAGAGACGTGGATTCTTGCTGCTACTGACAGCATTGCCCGTCTCATCCTGGAAGATCAATTCAGGCAACGAGGACTGCCGGTGCCGGATGCCGCGGTCGCGACCTACTCGATGCAACTACGCCTGCAACTTGTGGCGACGGGCAAATATTTAACCGTCATATCTGAACACGCCTATCACCATGCCGCCGACCGGTGGCAATTGCACGCGCTGCCGCTCGAATGTTCGCAGACGCTTCCGATCGTAATCCAACGGTTGAAACACAGATCGACCACGCCTGTGGTCGAAAGGTTTTTGAAATCAGCGCGCGCAGTGATCCTCGCAATACGAAAGCGGTAGGGGCGCGCTTGGGTATCACCATGAGCGAAGGCACGCGGCGTCCGATCGCCTCGCGCCGTATCGCGAGCCGGTGCTGCGCCGGCCATTCGGCGGTCGAGAATCGGAGCGTCGTGGGTTCTCTGACATCATGGACTCGCAGGCGCACAATCCTGATGCCGCGGACGGGCAAGGCACAGGACGCGACATGGCGTGCCCATCCTGTCTCCACAGTTCCAGGCCGCAACTGCTATTTCCCCTGCCGCGCACTTTCGAGCAGCGTCATGCAGGCATCGAGACAGGCTGCAGCAATCGTTCGGCCAAGCGGCCCCGGCTTCTTGTTCAAGAGCCGATGCATCACCACGCCGTGCAGCATCATCATGATCGGATAAGCGACGTGCGCGGCTTTGCTTTCATCGACACCGGCGCGCACGATATGGGTGGTGTATCGTTCGATCTCGCTGGCTTGCGCACCCGTTGTGACGCGCTCCATCCAGCCGCGCCCGTAGAGCAGTTCATAATCCCGGGGTTGGTTGGTGCCGAACTCGAGATGTCGTGCACACATGTCGTGGAAGTCGCGCGATTTTGCCAAGTGGGCAGAGAAGCGCTGGAAAGCAAGCTTGCGCAACGCCATCAGCAACGCCTCCCGGTCGGCGTAATAGCTATAGACCGTCGGCGTCGTGGTAGCTGCTTCCGCCGCGACGCCGCGTATCGTCACGGCCTCCTCGCCGCCCGACTGCCACAGCGCGTCTGCGGCCTTCAAGATTCTGTGAGGCAGTTCCGGATCGGCAGTTCTTGGCATTGGCTCTGTTGCTTTTACACTGTAAAAGTTATACGATGTCTAAATAATAGACCTACTCCCAGGAGCAAGCAAATGGCCCTTTCCCCGAAACTGGTGGGACCGTCGATTTCCCTGATCACCGGCCTGATCACGTCGTCCAGCATGTCGTTCGTTGGTCTCGCCTTGAACTATGGGTTTCAGCCCGACTTTGCTCTGCGCTGGCTGAAGGCCGCGGCAACGAGCTACCTCGTGATAGTCCCGATGCTGATCATTGTCGTCCCGCGGATTCAGCGCTTCGTCATGCGGCAGGCCGGATTGCCAATCCGCTAAGATCGGGTCGCCGTACAATGCGCGCCGCACCTGAATTCAAGTCCCAAGCATCAGAGATATCACGCCGGTTCGTCTTTTGGACGCAACCGAAGGGTCAGCAACATGACGACGAGACATCTTCACGATAACCCAATTCTCGTGACCGGCGCAGCCGGCGCTGTGGGCGGCATCGGCCGTAGCCTCACCGAATGCCTGATCGACAAGGGCCACAAGGTACGCGCCCTGGTTCGGCGCGAGGACGCCCGCGCCGAAGCTCTGCGGCAACTCGGCGCCGAGGTCGTACAGGGCGACCTGACGGACCTCGCCGCAATGCACCGCGCCATCGAAGGCTGCAGGCGCATCTATTTCGGAATGTCGGTCTCGGCGGCCTACCTGGAGGCCACCGTTAACGTCGCCGCTGTGGCCCGCCACCACGGTGTCGAGGCTTTCGTGAACATGTCGCAGATGACGGTCTCGCAGATGAGCATCAACGAGACCACCGACAGTCCGCAACACAAGCTGCATTGGCTGGCGGAGCAGGCCCTGGCTTGGTCGGGCCTGCCGGTCGTCACGGTGCGGCCGACGGTCTTCCTCGAGGGCTTCTTTCTCACGATCGCCGCCCGCGGCGTGCGGGCCTCCGACACGCTGGCGCTGCCGATGGGTGACGGCAAGACCTCGCCGATCTCGGCTGTCGACGTGGCGCGCGCGGTTGCCGTCATCCTCGACGATCCCGCGCCGCATATCGGCCAGATCTACGATCTGACGGGACCGGAATCCGCCGACTTGAACGATCATGCGCGTGCTTTCTCCGAAGCGCTCGGCAGGTCGATCCAATATCGCGACGTCCCGCTCTCCGCCTGGAGCGAAGGCCTGCGGCGAGCGGGGTTTCCTGAGCACGTCGTCAGCCATCTCTCGGCCATGACCGAGTTGAACAAGGAGGGGCGTTACGACCGCATGACGGATACCGTGCGAAAGCTGACTGGCCAGGCACCCATGAACATGCGCGATTTCGTGAAACTTCATGCCGCCGAATTCAAGTAACGTGGACCCGGCGTTTTGACGCGGTGCTCCGCACCTACGGACGCAGGCAGTTCAATGAGACCTATTAGGGAAGCGCCGGCGCTTTTGGCACGCTTCGTTCTGCTGCTGTTGTTGAGCGGCTGCGGAGAAGGAGAAGCGGACCAAGCGGCGGAGCACGCCTGCCGTGCTCCGGATGCTCGCAGTTCGGTACTCAAGGTATTCTCGAACGATGAAAACAATAAGCTGGTGACCTTTACCCTCAAATACTCGAGTTCGCTCGACGCAATGATGGATGCCGCGAAATCGGAAACTGAAAAGTCGGCGATCTTGCAGACCGCGCGAAAAAGCGCCGTCTACAGCCTGGATGGCACCATACTCGTGAAGTCAAGGGACAAAGCAGCGCGCGAAGTCACTTGCATTGCGATTCTGTCTGTTGCCGTTTTGGATACGAGCGCGGAGAAAGAAATAGAATTTAGCGTGAAGCAAACGACCGACGGAAGGCCGCTCGTTACGGTCAGTCCGTTTCTTTTCAAAGTGGACTAGTTCTGGAAGCCCGACCGGCCATGCCTTGCACTCGGTGTCGAGCGGGGTGTAGCCACTCCCGGCTTTGAGGCAGTGGACCCTTCTGCGCGATTGCGCGGAGCGAGGCTTTGCGCGGCCCTCAATTCGGTGCCGAACCGCGCCAATGCCGCGCATGTCACCGCTTCCCCATGATCGGCTGCCTCCGCAACGTCGTTTTCAAGATCCTGTGAGCCGAGCTCCTCGGCGCCAAATGGGCTTGCTTTAACGTCGTATAAGTTATACATCGTATAAATAATGCCCTATCCCGGGATAGCAAATGACAGGACAACAGGATGACAATTCCTAAATTTTGGATTGTGGGACTGTCTGCTGCCGCCGTTGCGCTATCAGGCACTTATCTGTGGCGCGAAGGCATTCCGTCCAGCGTCGTGAAGTCAGCCGCCAATACCGCGCCTGCGCGGCCCGTGCCCGTGACGGCCGGTGTGGTGAAGGATCAGGACTTCGCGATTTCGCGCGTCGGGCTCGGCACGGTCCAGGCCTACAACACCGTGACGGTGAAGGTGCGTGTCGATGGCGAGGTGCAAAAGATCGCGTTTCGCGAAGGCCAGGACGTGCAGGTCGGCGACCTGATAGCGCAAATTGATCCGCGCCCTTATGAGGCACAACTGCATCAAGCCGAGGCCGACAAGGCGCGCGACGAAGCGCTGCTCGCCAATGCCAGGCTTGATCTGGAGCGTTACAGCAAGCTCGTGATCAAGGAGTTCGCCACCCGCCAGAGCGTCGATACCCAGGAGGCGCTGGTCGCGCAGTATCAAGCTGCGATCGCGCGTGACCAGGCGGTGATCGACAATGCACGCGTGCAGCTCGGGTATACAACGATCGTCTCGCCACTCGCCGGCCGCACCGGCATCCGCTTGATCGATCAGGGCAACATCGTTCATGCCTCCGATTCGGGCGGACTTGTCGTCGTCACGCAGCTGGCGCCGATCGGCCTGATATTCACCCTGCCGCAGAAATATCTCCCGGAGATCGTCGATGCGATGCGGGGAGGGGCGCTTGTTGTATCGGCGTATGATCAGGACGACCGCGTCAAGCTTGCCGACGGCCGTCTCGAGCTGATCGACAACCAGATCGATCAAGGCACCGGCTCGATCCGGCTCAAAGCGATCTTTCAGAATCTCGACGGGCGACTTTGGCCCGGCCAATTCGTCAGCGCTCGCCTGCTGCTCGGCGTCCGCCGCGGACCGGTCGTGCCGGGATCCGCGCTGCAATCGGGACCCAACGGCAGCTATGCGTTCGTCGTCCGACAGGACTCCACGGTCGAAACCCGCCCGGTACGGATCGCCGTCAGCCGCAATGGCGAGGCGCTAATCGAGAGCGGCCTTGCTGCCGGTGAAACGATCGTGCTGGACGGTCACTACAAGCTCCGGCCCGGCACACGCATCGCGCCCGTTCCCTCGCCGGCGGCTCCCGCGAAAGAACGCACCGCCTCAACCGCACAAGGCCGGGACTAAGGCGGCGCACGATGAATATTTCCGAACCCTTTATCCGACGTCCGATCGCAACCGCGCTGGCGATGTCAGGCCTCGCAATGGTCGGCCTCGTTGCTTATTTGCTCTTGCCGGTCGCGCCGCTGCCGCAGGTCGACTTTCCCACCATTCAGGTGACGGCCCAGTTGCCAGGCACGAGCCCGGAAACGATGGCTTCCTCGGTCGCAAGCCCGCTGGAACGGCAGTTGGCGCAGATGTCCGGCGTAGCCCAGCTCACCTCCGTGAGCGGCATCGGAATATCGGTGATCTCGATCCAGTTCAACCTTGACCGCAATATCGATGCCGCCGGGCAGGACGTGCAGGCCGCGATCAACGCCGCCGGCGGGCAATTGCCGAAGAATCTGCCGTCACCGCCGACGTATCGGAAAACCAATCCGTCGGACCCGCCGGTGATGGTGCTGGCGATGACATCGGACACCCTGCCGATGACGACGGTAAGCGACCTTGCCGACAATATTTTCGCGCAGCAACTTTCGCAGGTCGACGGGGTCGGCACCGTGCTGATCGCCGGCGCGCTGAAGCCTGCCGTGCGCGTCGAAGCCAATCCGCTCGAGCTCGCTGGCCGCAGCCTGAGCCTGGAGGATCTGCGGTCGGCGATCGCGACCGCCACGCTCAATGCCCCCAAGGGCACGCTGAACGGCGAGCGCCAGGGCGTTACGATTGAGAACAACGATCAGTTGTTCAACGCCGCCGGCTATCGGCAGGTTATCGTCGCCTGGCGCAACGGTTCGCCCGTCCGGCTCGGCGACGTCAGCTCCGTGTTGGATGGCGCCGAAAACATTCGGGGGTCCGGCACCTTCAATGGACAACCGTCGGCCATCCTGATCATTCAGCGGCAACCCGGCGTCAACGTCATCGACACCGTCGAGCACATCAAGGCGGCGTTGCCGCGACTGAAGGCCGCGATCCCGTCCGCCGTCGACGTCCATATCGTTACCGACCGCACCCAGACCATCCGTGCCTCGGTCGAAGAGGTTCAGTTCACACTGATGCTCACCATCGCGCTGGTGGTGATGGTGATCTTCTTGTTCCTGCGCAACGGCTGGGCCACCGTGATCCCCGGCATCACCGTTCCGCTGTCGCTGGTCGGCACATTCGCGGTGATGTATGTCCTCGGCTACAGCCTCGACAACCTCTCACTGATGGCATTGACGATAGCGACAGGATTCGTCGTCGACGACGCGATCGTGATGGTTGAGAATGTGGCGCGGTACCTGGAGCAGGGCCATTCGCCGCTCGCGGCCGCGCTGAAGGGGTCGCGCGAAATCGGCTTCACCATCATCTCGATGAGCCTGTCGCTGATCGCGGTGTTCATTCCGGTGTTGCTGATGGGCGGCATCATCGGGCGGCTGTTCCGCGAATTTGCCGTCACGGTGAGCGTGGCAATCCTGGTGTCGACCGTCATCTCGTTGACGCTGACGCCGATGATGTGTGCGCAACTGTTGCAGGACGAAAGGGGCAAGCGGCACGGCCGGCTCTATGCGCTGAGCGAAAGGTTCTTCGATGGCATGCTCGCGGCTTACGAGGCCGGTCTGCGCTGGGTGCTGCGTCACCAGCGGCTCACGCTGATTGCGAGCGTCGCGACTATCATCCTGACCGGCTATCTCTATGTCCTGATTCCGAAAGGCTTCTTTCCGCAGCAGGACACCGGATTCATCGTCGCCGTATCGGAATCCTCGCAGGACATTTCCTATCCAGCCATGCTGGAGCGTCAGTCGCAACTGGTACGCGTCCTTATGGCCGATCCCGGCATCGACGGCGTGATGTCGGCGGTCGGCGCCGGCACAGTCAACCAGACCGTGAACAACGCCCGCTTGTTCATCAATCTCAAGCCACGCGACCAGCGCGATGCCAGCGCCAGCCAGATCATCGACCGGCTGCGGCCGAAACTTGCCGCTGTGCAGGGCATCGCCCTGTTCATGCAGGCGTCGCAGGACATTAATGTCGGGGGACGCGCGAGCCGCACGCAGTATCAATTTACGCTGCAGGACAGCGACCTCGACGAGCTCGATCACTGGGCACCGATCCTGCTTCGATCCTTGCAAGGAATTCCGTTGCTGCGCGACGTCGCGACCGACCAGCAGATCGCCGGTCCGACCCTGCGACTCGAGATCAATCGAGATGCCGCATCGCGGCTCGGCGTCGCCACGCAGGCGATCGACGACACGCTCTACGATGCGTTCGGGCAGCGTAAGGTCGCGCAATACTTCACGCAGCAGAACAGTTACTGGGTGATCCTGGAAGTCGACCCGCAATTCCAGCTTGATTCCAACGCGCTCGATCTGATCTACGTGCCATCCAGCAGCGGGCGGCAGGTGCCGCTGAGCGCACTGGTCGAACAGAAGCACACCGTGCGGTCGCTATCGGTCAGCCATCAGAGCCAGTTCCCGGCGATCACGCTGTCGTTCAACCTGGCCGCAGGTACCGCGCTCGGAGAGGCCGTCGAGGTGATCGAGAAAACAAAGCGAGACCTCAACGTCCCGGCCACCCTGATCACCTCGTTCCAGGGCAACGCTCAGGCATTTCAGGACTCGCTCAAGACCCAGCCTCTCCTGATCCTCGCAGCGCTGATCGCGGTTTATATCATCCTGGGTGCGCTCTATGAGAGCCTGATCCATCCGATCACGATCCTTTCGACGATCCCTTCCGCCGGCGTCGGCGCACTTCTCATTCTGATGGCATTCAACCTCGAGCTCAGCGTTATCGCGCTGATCGGCATCATCCTGCTGATCGGCATCGTCAAGAAGAACGCCATCATGATGATCGATTTTGCAATCCATGCAGAACATGATGAGGCGATGGAGCCCAGGGATGCGATCTTCGAAGCGGCATTGAAGCGCTTCCGCCCGATCATGATGACGACGTTTGCAGCATTGCTCGGTGCCCTTCCGCTTGCGCTCGGGCACGGGACCGGATCGGAGATCCGGCAACCGCTCGGATACGCGATCGTCGGTGGCCTGCTGGTGTCGCAATTCCTGACGCTCTACACCACGCCGGTGGTCTACCTCGCGCTTCACCGCTTCAGCCGTCGCGGTGCCCGCAAGGTCGTTCCGCGCCCGGTCGAAGCGGGAATTGCGGCTGAATGATGCGATCGCCTTGGGGCGGGGACTTTTGCACAATTTCGGAATATTAGAAGAATATCCCTGAGTTGCCCGACGTGTCAAGTCGTAGGTCGGACGTCGGCCATCGCCGGCTACTTTGCATGGGGTTGTTTTCGATATTTTGGCAGCGCCCCTGCGACGGCCTCATAGCTCCATCTAGCTCTAGCCGCCTTTCACCGCGCCCGCGGTGAGGCCGGCGACGATCTGCCGCTGCGCCAGCACGGTGAGCAGCAACACCGGCGCCGTCACGATCAGCGCGGCGGCGGCGAGGGGGCCCCAGCTCAGCTGGTCGAACGAGATCATGTTGTAGACCGCGACCGGCAGCGTGCGCGTCTCGCGCCCGGCCAGCACGATGCCGAACACGAAGTTGTTCCAGGAGAAGATCACCGCGAGGATGAAGGCGACCGCGAGCCCGGGCTTGGCGATCGGCAGCGCGACATGGCGGAACACCTGCCAGCGCGTGGCGCCGTCGATCAGCGCGGCTTCCTCCAGCTCCAGCGGCGTGGTCTCGAAATAGCCGATCATGATCCAGATCACGATCGGCACCGTCACCACCAGATGGATGATGATCTGCGGCACCAGCGTGCCGAGCAGGCCGAGCCACTGAAACAGCAGGAACAGCGGGATCAGGTACGACAGGCCCGGCGTGATGCGCGCGATCAGGATCACGATCGCCGATTTATGCGCGGCCATCCGCGCAATGCCGTAACCGGCAGGCACGCCGACCAGCATCGCGAGCGCCGTGGCGCAGCCGGTGACGACGAGGCTGTTGCTAAAATAGGTCAGGAAGCGGTTGGAGGCGAACACGTCGGCATAGTTCTTCCAGGCGAAGTGCTCCGGGATGAACACCGGCGGATAGGAGGCGTTGTCGATCTCGAATTTCAGCGACAGCGAGGCCATCCAGAGGAAGAACAGGATCGCCGGCGAGACGATGACGAACACCGACAGCCACAGCCCGATCCGGCCCAGAATCTGATTCAAGGCTATATAGCGCTGATTCATGCCTCGCCCCCGAGCTCTGAGGACCAAAGCAGGCGCTTGCGCAGATAGAGCAGCAGCGCCGCCAGCGCCACGATCAGCAGAAAGAACACCACCGCGATCGCCGAGCCGTAGCCGAGGTCGTAATAGACAAAGGCGACGCTGTAGAGATAGACGTTGATGGTCTCCGACGCCGAGCCCGGCCCGCCTTGCGTGATCGCGAAGATGATGTCGAAGCTTTTCACCGCGTCGATCATCCGGATCATGCCGGCGATGAACAGGAACGGCATGATCAGGGGGAGCGTGATGAAGCGGAACACCTGCCAGAAATTAGCGCCGTCGATCTGCGCGCTCTCATAGGGCTCGGTCGGGATCGCGGCGAGGCCGCCGAGCACGATCAGCATCACCAGCGGCGTCCATTGCCAGGTCTCGACCAGCACCAGCGATGGGATCACCGTTGTCGGGTTGAACACCCAGAGCTGCGGCGGCAGGCCGACCAGCGACAGCAGGTAGTTCAGCACGCCAAGCTGCGGGTGGAACATCATGGTCCACACCAGCGCGATCGCCACCGGGGTTGCCATCATCGGCATGATGAAGATGCCGCGCAGGAAGCCGCGCGCGGCGAATTTCTGGTGAAACACCACTGCCGCCAGCGTGCCGAACACCAGCGGCAGCAGCACCGACAGCGCGGTGTAGGACAGCGTATGCCCGACCGCCTCGACGAAGCGCGGATCGGTCGGCAGCCGCAAATAGTTGGCGAGCCCGACGAAGACGGTCGGCGAGCCGACCTTCCATTCCTGCAGGCTCATCCAGATCGTGAACACCCAGGGAAAGATGATCACCGCCAGCACCACGACGAGCGCCGGAATCACGAATGGCCAGTAGGACGGCGGACGCCATTCACGCGCCGGCGGCTCGTTTTCGGTCGCCGCCGGCGAAGCTTCTGTCACCGCGCTCACGCTTTTTCACTACGCTCCAGGATGGGGCGGAATTGCTCGTGCGCCTTCTTCAGCTCGGTGGCGGGATCGGCGCCCGACAGCGTCGCGGTCAGCGCCGCACCGACGATGTCGCGGAACTCGGCGACCGGGATGATGACCGGCAGGCCGAGCTTCGAGATCTTGGCGGAATCGACCACCGACTGCAGCCATTCCTTGGTCTTGACGCCCTTGGCGACCTCGGCATCGTCGACGATGGAGTTGCGGAACGGCACGCCGCCGCCGGCCTGCAGCAGGCGGGCGCCCTGTCCCCGCGAGACCACCCATTGGCAGAGCAGGTACGCGGCTTCCTTGTTCTTGCTTGCCGCGGCGATGCCGACGCCGTCGCCATAGGTCGACGAGAATTTGCCCTTGGGGCCGGCGGGCACCAGCGTGTAGCCGACCTTGCCGACGACGCGCGAGGCGTTGGGGTCTTCCAGCGGCGGCGCCCAGCCATCGGCGTCGATCCACATCGCCGACCGGCCTTGCGTGAACGAGGCCATCGACTCCATCCAGTTGAAGCCGGCGACGCCGGGCGGCGCGCATTTCGTCAACAGCCGCTGATAGAGTTTTGTGGCTTCGACCGCCTCGGGGCCGTCGGTCAGGATGTTGCCCTTCGCATCGAGGAATTCGCCGCCATAGTTCAGATAGAAGTTGGTCCACATCGCCATGTTGGCGTTGCGCAAGCCGCGGCCGACGAAACCGTAGATGCCTTCCTTCGGATCGGTGAGCTTCTCGGCGGCGACCGCCATCTCGTCCAGCGTCTTCGGGACCTCGACGCCCTTCTTCTGGAACAGCTCCTTGTTGTAGTAGAGGATGAAATAGTCGACCGACCACGGCAGCGACAGCATCTGGCCCTTGTCGTTGCGCGCATATTGCAGGCCGGCGGCGGAGAAATCGCTCTCAACGAGATCCGGCAGCGTCATGCTCGGATCCTTGAGATAGCCCGACATGTCGGCGAGCCAGCCGGCCTTCTCGAATTGCCGCTTCTGCACGTGATAGCTGAGGTGCACGACGTCGAAGCTCGGCTTGCCCGAGGACAGCTCGATCACGCATTTCTGGCGCTGCTGCTGCTCGGGGACCTGCTCCGATTCGACCTTGATACCGGTGAGCTCGGTGAATTCCTTGATGTATTTTTGTAAGTTGTCGCCGCGCGGTCCCTTGGCGAGGCTGACTTCGAGCGTGGTGCCCGCGTATTTCTTCCAGTTGACCTCGGCGCGGGCCGGAAATCCGGTCAATCCGACGGCGCCCGCGGCAGCCGTGCCGGCCAGCATCTGCCGGCGCGAGATCAGGTGATGCGACATGTTTCTCTCCCTGGACGGTTCTTGTTTGGGAGAGATACTAGCGTCTCAACTTTCCGTGCCTAGCCCCCACATGCGCGGCGCCGTTGCATAACGCCGCGCATGGTATGGCGGCTATGCCTTGACGAAAGCGAGCAGGGTGCCGTTCGCAGCGGCCGGCGGCACGGTGATGCCGCCACCGCTCTTCACACCGGTCGCGCCCAGAGCCTTCTCGGTGGCGGTGAGGTCGGCGGCGAGCACGAGGCCGGCGCCGCCGCGCTCAGGCAGGCCATCCAGCGACACGCCGGGATAGCGTTTGCCGAGCTGATCCCGGGTCAGGAACACGAAATCGGCGCGGTCGCCGCCGGACGGCACCGCAACCGCACCGTCGGGATCGCGCCTGACGGCGATGTCGATCATCCTGGAGAGATGCGCGGCATCGCTTGCGGGATCCGGCGAGACGATCAGCGCCTGCTTGAGGCGCTTTGCCCCATTGGCGTGGGTCATCAGTTCGGGAATCCACACCGTCTCGCGGGTCTTGTGCTGGCAGGCGAAGATGCGGACGCCGCCGGGTGCTTCCGCGGTCGGCCACTGGAAGGTGCGGAATTTCGCCGCCGAGACGGTGCCATCAGGCAAGGTCACCGGCCGTTCGAAATCAGTCGGGCCGATCGGCGGATAGCCGCGCGCGCGGGTCTCCTCGGCGCCTAGCGCCGAATCCAACGCGGTGAACGCGATGCGTTCGATGCCTTCGCCGCGCTTCTCGAGAAAGGCGCGCGCCGGCGCATTGTGCTCTGTCGGCGTCAGCACGCCGAGCAACTCCATGTAGTCGGGGTCGAACATGATGGTGTAGTTGCCCGATCCCATATGCGCGCTGTGGGTGCCGCGCGGCGACACGGTGAAGCCGAGCCGCTTGTAATTCTCGGCGGCCTTGTCGAGGTCCTTCACCATGACCACGGCGTGATCGATTCCAATGACGTTCTTGAGTGCCACTTGTTGTCTTCCCGGCTGGAATTTGCTGTGACGTTTTCTTGGCGCGAAGGTGTATCCCCTTCGCTCGAAAACGCTATAAAGCTAACCAGAATGATCGGGCGCCCGCAAGAAAGGATCATGATGAGCAGCAATGCCGTACGCTGGCCCAATTCGCTCTGGGCAGCAGTGACGCCACCCGGCCCCGATTGTCCCGAATTGACCGGCGCGCAACAGGCCGATGTCGTCATCATCGGCGGCGGCTTCACGGGTCTATCGACCGCGCTGCACCTGCGCGAGGCCAATGTCGACGTCGCGATCGTCGAGGCCGCCGAGCCGGGCTGGGGCGCCTCCGGTCGCAATAATGGCCAGGTGATCCCGACGCTGTCGCGCCCCGATCCCGACGACATCATCAAAAGACATGGCGCGGCCGGCGAGCGCTTCGTCGCGATGCTGCGCGACAGTGCGGCAATCCTGTTCGACGTCGTCAAGCGCTACAACATCGAGGCCGAGCAGGAGCAGGCCGGCTGGGTGCAGCCGGTGCATTCCCCAGGCCGGATCAAGATCGCGGAGCGGCGGGTAAAGCAATGGTCGAAATTCGGCGCTCCGGTCGAATTGCTGTCGCGCGACCAGACCAGGGACATGCTCGGCTCGGATGCGTGGTATGGCGGCTTCTGGAACAAGACCGGCGGTCACGTCAACCCGCTGGCGCTGGCGCGGGGACTTGCGCGCACCGTGCTCGGCCTCGGCGCGCGGATCTACGCCCGTTCGCCTGCGCTCAGTTTCGAACGCCGCGGCGATCGCTGGGTGGTGAAGACCGAGAGGGGCGAAATCTCCGGTCGCGCGCTGGTGGTCGCGACCAACGCCTATAGCGGCGAGTTCGCGAAATCGCTGGTGCCTGAGATCGCCACCGAAGTGATGCCGGTGCTGTCGTGGCAGATGGCGACGCAGCCGCTGTCGGACAATGTCCGCAAAACCATCATCCCCGGCCGACAGGCGATGTCCGACACCCATGGCGAGCTGTATTTCGCGCGCTACGACGCCCGCAATCGGCTGGTCACCGGCGGCGCCGTGCTCGGCCCCGGCGACAAGACCGGGCGGCTGAAGGCGCGGGTGACCGAGCGGCTGCAGCGCCTGTGGCCGCAGATCGGCGACGTCTCCTTCGACTATGTCTGGAACGGCTATGTCGGGATGACGGCGGATTTCCTGCCGCGCATGCATCGCCTCGGACCGAATGCCTATGGCTGGACCGGCTGCAACGGCCGCGCCGTCGCACTGACGATCCCGCTCGGCCGCGAATTGGCGCGGGCCGTGCAGGGCGTGCCGGACAGCGAGCTGGCGCTGCCGTTCACCGAGACGGTGCAGTACATGGCGCACGGATTGCTGCGCAAGCTCGCGCCCTGGATGCTGTTGCTCTACCGGCGCCGCGATGCACAGGAGCTGATCAAGGGCGATCGCTTCGAATTGCTGCGTTGGGCCGAGTATTTCCTCGCCTCGCGCCGGTCAAGGTGAACGCGGACCAACGTTGCGCTTCGAAGAATGGGAGCCCAAACTGGTCCGGTGGAGCGCCGCGATCACGAGGATTCCGCCGTTGGCGGACAGTGTTGTGGAAACCCCGACGCGACGCAGGCGTTATTGCCACATACCGAGTCCTGGGAGGTGGGCATGGCGAGGAAGCGCATTGGTATTCTCACGGGCGGCGGTGACGTCCCTGGCCTCAACGCCGTGATCAAGAGCGTGACTTATCGCGGCAGCGAGGACGACATCGAGGTTGTCGGTCTCCGCCGCGGCTGGGAGGCCCTCACACACCTGAACCTCGACGACCCGGCCAGCAAGTCCCACTACATCATCCCGCTGAACCGCGAAAACACCCGTGTCATCGATCGGCGCGGCGGCACCGTGCTGCACTCGAGCCGCACCAATCCCTCCAAAATGAAGAAATTGCCCGATCATCTCGCGGGCCGCGACTTTCCGGTTTCCCGGAGCACTAAGGGTGGCATCGCAACCACGACGTGCGATCTCACCAGCCAGGTGCTAGCGAACCTCGCGGGGCTCGGCATCGAGCATCTGATCGCCATCGGTGGCGACGATACTCTCAGCTATGCGGATAAGCTCAACGGGCTCGGCGTCAAGATCATTGCCATCCCGAAGACGATGGACAACGACGTTCGCAACACCGAATACTGCATCGGCTTCTCGACCGCGATCACCCGTGCCAGCGATGCCATCCAGCGCCAGCGCACCACCGTCGGCTCGCACGAGCGAATCGGCATTTTCCGCGTCTTTGGCCGCGATGCCGGCTTTACGGCACTCTATACCGCATACGCAACCTCTATCCGATGCGCCATACCGGAGCACAAGGTCAATCTCGACAAGCTGATCCAGCTTCTTGTCGATGACAAGCACGGCAACCCAAGCAACTACGCGCTGATCGTGCTCAGCGAGGGCGCCGAGTGGGAGGGCTACAAGGTGCAGGAATTCGGCGAGCCTGACGCCTACGGTCACCGCAGGAAGGCGAGCGTGGCCGAAGCGTTCGCGGACGAGATCAAGCGGCGCACCGGCGAGGAGACGATCGTCTCTGACCTCACCTACGACCTTCGGTCAGGCGATCCGGACTTCATCGACAAGCTGGTGGCGCTGACGTTCGGCAATATGGCCTACGATGCAATCCTGGAAGGCAAAACCGGCCTCATGTCGGCGCTGGTCGAGGGCCGCTACGACCTCGTGCCGATCCCCGACGCCAAGCTCGGGCCACGCAAATTGGACGTCGCCAGCGCGTACAACACGGAGCGCTACCGTCCTCTCTATTCCAACAAGCGGGGCCTGCCGATCTTTCTCAACCGCGCTTCATAGGGCGGGTGGTAACCCCATCGAGCATGACGAGCTATTCCAGATGCGTCGATATCCCGTATCGACACGCGGTGACGGAGGAGCCATAGTTCCGCAACGAATTTGCGCGGGGAACCTGTCGCACCACACGACGTTCTTTTTCGCAAATGAGCGCGCCGTCGCCCCCGGCGCAGCGAGCGCCGAGGCGAAGGCGCTGCGCTGCGGTCGGAGGGATGCTCATGAAACTCACCATTTCGGTCATCAAGGCTGACATTGGCTCCGTTGGGGGCCACACGAAACCATCTGCGCGCATGATGGCGGCAGTCGAAGGGGAGGTCGCGAAAGCGATCGACAACGGTCTCCTGATCGACGGTTTCGTGCGCCATACCGGCGACGACATCGCGATCATCATGACGCACACGCGGGGCGAAGGGAGCTCCGAAGTCCACCAATTCGCCTGGAAGACGTTTCTCGCGGCCACTGCGGTTGCGAAGACCTCCGGGCTCTACGGCGCCGGCCAGGATCTTCTCGTCGACGCCCCTTCGGGAAACGTTCGCGGCGCGGGCCCCGCCGTCGCCGAACTCAGCTTCGACCACAGCCTCTCGGGCGCGAGACCCGCGGAGTCCTTCATGGTGTTCGCCGCAGACAAATGCGGCCCCGGCGCCTACAACCTGCCGCTCTATCTGGCTTTTGCCGATCCCATGTATTGCGCGGGGCTGATGCTGCCCCCGATGATCAAGGGCTTCCGTTTCCATATCATCGATATGGACAACACCGCCGGCGACAGCGTGATCGAACTCGATGCGCCCGCGGACGGCTACCACATTGCGGCGCTGCTTCGCGACAACGAGCGCTTCGGCATTGACCGCATCGTCTCGAAAACCTATGGCGAGGTCGCCGTCGCCGTTTCGGCGCAGCGCCTTCACTCCATCGCAGGCAAGTACACCGGCAAGGATGATCCGGTCGCGGTCGTCAGGAACCAGGGCATTTTCGCGGCGCCCGAAGAAATCATCTCGCCCTTCGCCAAGGCGCACTTCGTGGGCGGCGATGCGCGCGGCTCGCATGTGATGCCGCTGATGCCGGTGCCGCTCAACACCCCGGTGACGGGGATGTACTGCCTGCCGATCGTTTCCTGCGTCGGCTTCTCGATCGACCGGGACGGGAAGTTCTCGGAGTCCTATACCGATTTCTTTGACAACCTTGCGTGGGACGAGGTCCGCCAGCGGGCGCAGCGCAAGGCGATCGAGATGCGCAGCCAGGGCTGGTCCGGTGCCGCGATGCTACCCTATTCCGAGCTGGAATATGGCGGCTTCCGCGACACGGTATCCGGATTGCTGAAGCGCTTTCGGCTGCGCGAGGAGCCAAAGCCACAAGCGGCGGAGTAGGGACCGCGCGCGCCCGGCTACACGGTCGCGGTATCGTGCTCGCGCGCGAACGCGCCGCCGGGAATCGCCGACAGTAGCGCTTGCGTATAGGGATGCTGGGGCTTGCCGAACACCTCGGCGGTCAGGCCTTGCTCGACCACGGCGCCATCCTTCATCACGGCGACGAGATCGCAGATCTGCGCGGCGACCCGCAGATCATGGGTGATGAAGATGATGGAGAGGCCGAGCTGTTGACGCAGCCCGGCAAGCAGCTTCAGGACTTGCGCCTGCACCGAGACGTCGAGCGCCGAGACCGGCTCGTCGGCGACCAGCACGTCGGGCTTCAACGCCAGTGCACGTGCGAGCCCGATGCGCTGGCGCTGGCCGCCGGAGAATTCGTGCGGATAGCGATCGCCGGCGGACGGATCGAGGCCGACCAGCTCGAACAGTTTTCGCGCCTCCGCGATCGCGATGGCGCGGTCGGTGCCGTGCACGATCGGTCCCTGCGCCACGAGCTCCGCCGCCTTGCGGCGCGGGTTGAGCGAGGCGAACGGATCCTGGAATACCATCTGGATGTGGCGTGTCTCGCGCCTGATCTCGTCGCGGCCGAGCTTCGCCCAGTCCTTGCCGTCGAGCACGATCGA